>CAVOQS010000009.1:0-4047 GCA_963698415.1 uncultured Gammaproteobacteria bacterium
TTTGTGCCGGTACGATGGCACCGTCCGGCTTGAGGAAGCGTTGTCTCGCGTCGGCTAGCAACTCCAACACACCGTAGTCGAAGCCGAAGTAGCCAATATGATCACAGATGACCAGGTCGACGCGCTCCGGTAGCGCAAGTTCGAAGGAGCTTCCCTGAAGGAACTCGGCTCGCCCGGCGAATCCGGCGTTTGTCACGGCCTGCCGTGCGACCTCGATTACAGAGCCTTGCTCAACGAAATACACCTGGTGCGCACCGGCCCGCAGCGCCATGAGGCCCAATAACCCGCTGCCACAACCAAGATCGAGCACTACGTGCTCCGGGCGTACGACCTGATCGATCGCCTCTTGGTACTGCGCGACCTTCACGCGATCGGACAAATAGCTGTAATGTTCTTCAAGGGTCTTTGCCATGGCCGAATTATGCCTGTCGGGTCATAATCCGGCCATGAGTACCGCGAGATTGAAAGGCAAGCTCGTCCGTTTCGGCGAGCTCGACCGTGCCGATAAGTGGCTTTTTCTACGCGCCGTCACCTGGCTTGCCGTTGCGCGCCTGATGCTCATATTTATCCCGTTTAGACGCCTGTCGGAGCGGTTGTCGACCGACGCTGGTGCCTCTGATGCGCAGCCGGAGCAGGATTTTCTGAAGAGAGTCAGTTTCGCCGTGGCTGCGGCGGCAAACAATGTCCCCTGGCGCTCCGATTGCTTCCCGCAGGCGATTGCGGCGCGCATTCTTCTTAGACGGCAAGGCTATGCCTCGACGATCCACCTGGGAGTCGAGAAGACCAGTCCAGACGCCGTCGTGGGACACGCGTGGCTCACTTGTGGAGATACGGTTGTCGTCGGCGGTGAGGATCTGGACCGCTACACCGAGATTCATCGCTTTTTGTAGGAGCGGTCACCGAGCGCGAGACCCTGATCCACAATCACCCCATCCTCAATCTCAATCACCCTATCCGCGAGCTTCAGCAGCTCCGGCCGGTGGGTGATAAGCACAACGCTCATCGTATGTTCGAGCCCTTCGAGCGCTTCCATGAGTTTGGCCTGCGTATCCGTATCAAGCGCCGCCGTGGGCTCGTCCAGTACGAGGAACCCCGGTTTGCGTAGCAGCGCACGTGCGATGCCGATGCGTTGCCTTTCACCACCGGACAACCAGCGCCCCCCGGGCCCTGCGCGCGTGTCCAGCCCCTCCGGCAGGCGCGTCGTGACAAAATCGGCAGCCGATTTCTCAAGCGCATCCAGTAGTTCGGCGTCAGTCGCCTCGGGCACATACAGGCGCAAATTATCTCGAATGCTCGCATCAAACAGCACGACATCCTGGGGCACATAGCCCGCCTGGCTACGCCACGCGCTGGCGAGAGCGTCATCGACGAGCTGGTCGTCGATATGTATTTCTCCGTGATCCGCGCGGATCAACATCAGCATCACGTCGGCAAGCGTGGTCTTGCCAGAGCCTGTGGGCCCGGTCAGGGCCAGCCATTCCCCGTGTTTGAGGTCGAGGTCTATGTCCTTAAGGATCCAGCGTCGACCGCCCTCGCGCAATGTGGCCTCGACTCCGATATCCGACAGCCGAACGCATTGCCAGGCCAGCGGTGTAGTTGAGGCGGATGGAGCAACCGTATCAGCTTCGAGTTGCGCCGCGAGGCGCTCCACCGACTGTAGCGGGGCGACGGCGTTGACGACGCCCTGGTAGCCAGTCTGGATACCACTCGCTCGCGGCATTATCCGAACGAATGCCAGCAGGCCAAATACGAGCAACGCCGGCGGCGTTTCCAGCCACCAGGCAATCGGCACACCAACGAATATTCCGGCAGCCAGGGCCATGTCGTAGCTGACGCGGGTCGCCGCCGCCGAGCGGCTGAAACCGACCGCAGAAGAGGCGGCCTCGCGGGCGCCGGTCTCGAAACGGTCCGCAAGACTATCGGCGTCCATGCCCAGTGACGAGATTCGGCTGATGGCCACCCAATCCTCGTAGCGCTGGTGCAAATTCGTTTGCGCGTCAACATAGTCCTCGGCGTGGCCGCGCACGCGGCTACTGCGTCTTGCGTTTAGCAGCCACATGACCGCCAGCGTCACAACCAGTACCGGCAGAACAAGAGGGAACACCATTGCGGCTGCTACCAGGTAGCCGATCACCAGCAAGACCGCGGCGATGAGGTGGACCATGCTGCTAAAGCCATGGCCCGCATCATAGGTCTGAGTCTGCAACGCGCTGGTGATTGTCGGCGGTGCCAGGCGGCGTACGGCATCCCAGTGCGCAGCGGCCATCGCCCGGTAGAGGCGAGACTGGAGCGAAACAACCAGTTCCTGGGTGCTGCGCTGGTCTTCAACTGACGACAACCAATTTACCGCCGAGCGCAGCCCTGCGGCGAGTACGAATAATACAAGCCATCCTGCCGGCGGAACGCGACCGACGAATTCTGCGAACTCGTCACCTGCGTCCACACCCAGCGTGGCCAGAATGGGTACGAGAGAGAGGGCTACCGCGATCTCAGCAGCCGAGGAAACGAGTGCGAGCGCGACACATACAAGCGAGCCGCGGCGCAGATCCGGTGTACGCCATATCAGATCGAAGAAAGGACGTGCCAGGAACGTCATTCAGTAGTCTCAAACATCACGTGCGAATGTTACGCTATTTGGTATGAACGAGTGGTACCTGGTCTATTGCAAGGCACGGCAGGAAGAAACAGCGGCGCGCGGGCTCGAGGAGCAGGGTTATGCCGTGTACCTGCCGAAGCTCAAATTGAGGCGGCGCCGTTCGCAGGGGATGGTCGAGATCGTGGAGCCGCTCTTTCCCCGTTATCTCTTCGTTTCGGTCCGCGATAAAGAGCAGTCGATATCTCCCATTCGAAACACCGCGGGAGTGAGCAAGCTGGTCCGGTTCAGTGTCGACTACGTGCCAGTCCCGCAAGGAATGATCGAGGCACTGCGCGCGCGCGAGGACCCGGATACGGGTTTCCACCGACTTACAACACCCAACCTGAAACAGGGCGACCGCGTCCGCATCCAGGCGGGTGCATTCGCCGGAATCGAGGGCGTTTTCGAGGCTCTCGCAGGGCGCGATCGAGTGATTGTTCTGTTCGAGTTATTGGGTCAACCAGCCCGCACAGAGATCGCCATCGACGAACTCGAAAGATAAGAGTCGATTTGTCTTGCTGTACCCATATATGGCTGATAGCCTAACGTGCGTTCAATGACTGAACGCACGTTAATTATCTGCGGTCAGTCAGGCAGGGCGTCAGCCAGGGAGCTGCACCGTCCTGCGGGAGCCTGCCCGCAACTTTCATATTCCAATGCTCACCGACGAAATCCGCCTGCGCATCCTGCGCGAACTCGAGAACGACCCGGGTCTGTCACAACGCGACCTGGCCAAAAGCGCTCGGCGTTAGCTTGGGCAAGACCAACTATTGCCTGCGTGCCCTCGTAGAAAAGGGGCTGGTCAAAGTCGAGAACTTTCGTAACAGTGGCAACAAGCTGGCTTATGCCTATCAACTCACGCCGCGGGGGATTTCGGACAAGGCACGAATAACTCGGAGGTACCTGCAGATCAAGCTAAAAGAGTACAAGGCCCTGGAGTCCGAGATAGAGGTACTGAGGAAGGAAGTAACCGACCCCAGCTCGTCAGGCCGAGTGAATTAGCCAGGATCATGCTTGATGTCATCCGAAAAGTACTTGCACTTCTTTCCCCGAAGGAGCGGAAGCAGGCCTACTTGCTGCTTGGGATGATTCTCGTCATGGCGTTCCTGGACGTGGTTGGAATAGCGTCAATCATGCCGTTCATGGCGGTATTGGCAAACCCCGATGTTGTCCAGACGAACCCGTGGCTGAATACGGTCTACACAGAGCTTGAATTCAGTGATCCACAGCGTTTCCTGTTTTTCCTGGGCGTTGTCGTATTTATTGCTCTTGTTAGTCTCAGTAGTATTTAAGGCGGCGACAACGTGGGCAATTACATATTTCACGCAGATGCGAAATTACTCGATCGCCCGTCGACTCGTGGCGGGGTACCTGGCCAACCCTACGAATGGTTCTTGAATCGTCACAGCGCC
>CAVOQS010000010.1:0-6780 GCA_963698415.1 uncultured Gammaproteobacteria bacterium
GGGCGGACTGTAACAGAACCCCGCCCGATTACCAGCTTTTTCCCACTAGTCTGAGAACCGTGCCAGCAGGGCCTCGTAGCGCGGGTGCCCATGCAGACAATCGAGGTCATTGTCGTTTCTCATCCAATTCAGGCTCACGGCACCGTTTTCCATGGCCTGTTCCAGGTAGTCGAGGGCGCCCTCGATCCTGCCCATCGTCGCAAAGTTACAGGCGATGTTATAAAGGACAATTGGGTCGTCCGGATCAACCTGTAACGCACGCTGCAACCACAGGTCGGCACGCCCTTCCTCGCCAAGCAGGATCAGCGACCCCGCACCAAGATGCAACGCCCGCACGTCATCCGGATGCCACTCGAGGTGTTTCTCGACGACCTCTATTGCGGCGCGGGCCTCGGTTTTGGCAAGTTCTATCCGGCCCTGCCCTCGCAGGATCTGAACGCGTAACAACCTCGACTGGTAATCGTCCGGACTAACCTCGGCCGCCTTCGCAAACCACTCTGCGGACGCGTCCATGTCCCCTTGATGAAACCGCGTCCGGGCGAAGTAGTAGTAAGCCTCGAACAGATTTGGGTTCAACTTGATTGCCTGGCTAAGTTCCCGTTCCGCGTCAATGAATTCCTCGCGAACAAGATGTGCAAGACCGGCCGACGCGTGAGCCTCCGCGGATTCGGGGTCGAGTTCAAGCGCCTTGGCGCTCGCCTCGCTCGCGAGGTCACAGAACGAAGGGTCGGGTTCCGCATACATGATTTCCAGGGAGTAGGTGTCAGCATAGCCCGCCCACGCCGACGCAAATTCAGGGTCTCGATCGATCGCGTGACGGAACATCTGCCGCGCGTGCTCGAGATCGACCTTGCGAAACCGGTGCAGGAATTGGCGTCCCCGCAGGTAAAACTCATAGGCAGTCACATCGCAACAACTGGTCGCCGTAACGGGCACCAATATATCCAGGAGAGATTTACCGATGCTGATCGCTATTTCGTCCTGGATGGCGAAGACGTCCTTCAGTTGACGATCAAAGGTCTTGGACCAGAGATGGAAACCGTCAGCGACGTCGATCAGCTGCGCCGTAACCCGGAGCTGGTCACCATCCTTGCGGACACTGCCTTCCAGAACCGCGCTGGCGCCCAGCGCCTTGCCCAATGCACGGACATCCTCATTCGAACTTTTGTATCGAAATGAAGACGTTCGGGACACCACGCGCAATGCCTCGATTTGCGCCAGCGCGTTGAGCACCGCCTCCGCAATACCTTCGCAAAAATAAGCCTGGTCCTGATTGGGACTCATGTCTGCAAAAGGAAGCACGGCAACGGATGGTGGTCTCTTGGGCTCTTCGTTCGCTTCGTCCAACGCGTCCCGCCGGGGTCCTTTCGGCGCAATGTCGAACATCCAGGCCAGGATAACGGCGACCGGGAAACCACCGATCACCACGACCACAAGGCTTGTCATCACCCAGTCCGGCAGACCGAGGGGGCCGAATGTAACCTCTCCAACCTGCAGAAGAATCCACGACGCGATCGCGTAGGTGACAACAACCGGGTAGACCTTGCGACGCACCAACTCGGACGACAATCCGGATATCTTCGAGAAGAATCGCCTTTTCATAGGAATACCGACGCCCGCATAGCCGACATTGTACGCCGGAAGCGACGTTCGCGCCCTTTAAGCGCCGGACTCTGCTCATAATTTGCGCGGGCGTTCGCACAGATTGCCGACCTCGCCTGCGAAGTGCCGAAGCTTTGCTCGAAATACTGGAGACGGGCAGCAACCCCTAGTCGGCCGAAACGCGGATACCCAAGCGCTCGACCATCGCCTCGTAGCGCGGGTCGCCGCGCAAATTCTCCAGGTAGAAATCACCGAGGATCAGGTGCAGGCCCGTATCGCGGTTTTCCCAGGCTGCTTCCATGGCGTCGAACGCCTCATCGATTTCACCCCGCATGCTGTGAGCTTCAACCACTTGCCAGTCCCAGCCGCCGCTTTGTTGGGACTTCAGCCTGGCAAGGGCCTCGTCCGAGGCCTCTCGGTTGCCCAGCAAATAGTTCGCGATCGCGACGCCGGCAAACCTGAAGCCATCCAGCCGCTCTTGCTGGAACAACTGGAGCGCCTCCTCGTACCTTTCCCGAGCGACATAGGAATGAGCAAGATACCAGTAGCTGCCGAAAGACTCCGGAGCGATCTCGATGCGCTTCTTCATGATCGCTTCGGATTCCTCATAGCGACCGAGGTTGTTGTAGGAATAGCCCAAGGTTGAATAATTTGGCATATGCAACGGATCGCGCTCATACGTTCGTAACGCCAGCTCCAGCGCTTTTTCAAAATCTCCGATCATCGCGTAGTACACAGCCGTTTGGTACAACGCATCGACATCAAACGGATCCAGTTCCAGGGCGTGTTCGAAATCGGCCCTCGCCCCCCGAAAGTCCCGGTCAAAGGAGATCTTGATATCACCTGAGAGCGCATGGGCGGCACTGCTGCCAGGATCCAGTTCCAACGCCTTGTCGACGGCAGCACGCGCCATCGGGAACGCCTCTTTCGGCAACCGGGCCCCGATGTCGGCTTGTTGTGAATGAATATGCGCTTTGAGCACCCAGGCCGGTGCATAGTCGGGATCGATCCGGATGGCCTCGTCGATAAGCTCTTCGCCGCGAAAAAGCGACTCGTACGTGCGCTGATTAATGGTGTGACGCGCCTGCAGGTAGAGCGAATAAGTATCACCGTCCGTCGCAACCGCATGCGGCAATTCACCCAGCAGCTGCACGCGCAACTCGTCGACGACCTTTTTCGCGATCTCGTCCTGGATGACGAACACGTCGTCGAGATCACGGTCCCATGTGTTCGACCACAAGTGCGCGTCCGTATCGACTTCGATCAACTGCGCCGTGATGCGAATTTTCTTACCGGACTTGCGGACACTGCCTTCGAGAATGTGATCGACGTCGAGTTCCCTGCCGACATCTGCAAGCTTGATGTCCTTATCCTTGTAAAAAAATGCGGACGTGCGCGAGGTCACCTTTAGCTCGGGAATCTTGGCGAGCAGGTTCAGTAGTTCTTCGGTCAGACCGTCGGAGAAGTACTCCTGTTCGGCGTCCGAACTCATGTTCTCGAACGGCAGTACGGCGATGGACTCCTGCCCGGCGATTGTCTCGACGATTTCCTCGGTATCCGGAGCTTTTTGTGACTGCCACAGGAAGTACGCCAGCGCGGCGACGAGCATGGCGATTATCGTGCGATCCAGCTTGCGCCCGGTCACCGGTGTAATCGACGTCTCGCGATCGACGTTCTTTTCGAGCTTCAAGCCATCCGGCGTCAGTTCGAAAGCCCATGCGAAGAAGATCGCCAGCGGGAATCCGAGTATCAGGAAAAATGCCAGCGCCGAGTTGATCCACTCGGGCAGGTGCAGCGCCGGAGCCAGCGTATCACCAACCTGCAGCAGCAACCACGCGAGCACAACGTAGGCCAGACCTACCCGGAAGACGTTGCGGCGCTTGAGTTCGGCGAACAGTGACATGGCCGATATCCTACCTTATTCTAGTGGGACACATGCGAGGTATCAGGGTGAAAAATACTATGCAGATCAAAGCGATCGTCGTCGCCGTCATTCTCGGCGGCATCCTTTTCATGAGCGCGTACACGGTTGAGACCGGCAACGTTGCCGTTGAACGTACACTGGGTAAAGTCAATCACGAAGAACAGGGACAAGGCCTGAACTTCAAAATGCCTTTCCTGACGAATTCGCTCGAGTTCAGTGCGAAGGAAATCGCGATTGACATTAACGACCTGACGCCGAAGGCCGCCGACAACCTGTCGCTCAAGGACCTCGACGTCTCCGTGTTCTACCGTGTGCCGAGCGATCGCATTTCGGAACTCTTCGTCAAATACGCGTCGGCTGCAGCACGCGGCGCGGACGGCGTTTATATGCCGGCCTACGGCCTGCTCTTTCGCGAAGCACGTGCTGCGATTTACGAACAGGTTTCGGAGATCGACAGCCTGCAATTACACAAGCAACGCGAGTCACTGCAGTCCGCGGTTCTTCAGGAACTCCAGGGCCGTCTCGATCAATCCGATTCCGGAGACATCATTGTCACGCGAGTGGTTGTTCGCGCACTTAATACGGACCCCAGTATAGAGGCCGCAATTCGTGACGCTGTGGAGGCCGAGAAGCGACTCGAGGCGAAGGAGGTGCAGGTCGAGATTGCCAAGAAAGACGCCGAGATCGAGATCGAACGCGCCAAGGGTATCGCCGAGGCCAACAACATCATCAACAGCAGCCTGACTGCCGAGTACCTGCAACACGAGGTGAATACCGCCCTGCTCCGGTTTGCCGATAACGATGGCAGCGTGGTCGTCATTCCTGCCAACATGCAGGGGTTCGAGATGATCCTCGACAGCGGCGCGCTGCGTCGCGGGGGCAATCAGTGATGCCTAACGCCCGACCGAGACACCGAACAACGGCTGCAATACGCGCACACGGCGAATGACGAACTCGTAGAGGACGAAACAACCTGCAATCGTCCCGCCAAGTACCAATGCCGGTTCAACGACAGGTCCCAACGAGTACCTGGCGAGGTTGGCGCCGATCACGATGGTGATGGTCTGGTGCAGGATGTACCACGGGTATACCGCACCGGTCGCGTAGCTCAACCAGGCGCTGGGACGATTGAGCAAGCGGTGTCCCCAGCCGAATATCGCGATGATCCAGAGCCAGCGGTTGCTGTAGACGATGAGCGCTCGAACCTCGTCGGCAAGCGCGAACGAGTCTTCCGGTACTAGCAGGTCGCGGGTCATGAACAGCACGAAGAAGACGATCGCCGAGACGAGCGTCACCCAGCGCATGCGCTCGAGCTCGCTCCAGAAGCCTTCGTCCTGGCCGATCAGGTAGCCGATCAGGAAAAACGTGAAGTACATCGCGTGCGCATACCAGTCGTCGATCAGCGCATGACTGATGTAGGGGAACTTCGGGTAGACGAATGCGCCGTAAATCATGAGCAACGCGACAGGTACGGCCCAGATCCAGATGCCACGCAGGGCGCGGAAGCCGCTGCGCACGCGCTTTAGCGGTCCGTCGAAAAGTACGGCAAGCGGTATCAGTACAAGCGAGTAGAACAACACGTACGCCAGGTACCAGAGGTGATTCCAGGTCCAGCCGATGATCTCTTCGCCGCCCCACGCATCACCCGGAAAATCCTGGAATGTCAGATACTGCAGCATGAACTTGCCGAAGCCGGGCTCGATAATGCCCTTGCCGAGCGCCTCGTAGTAGCACTGTGGCGCGATGACAAAAGCCATACCGAAGACCAGCGGCAACAGCAGGCGGTAGATCCGCCGCAGGGCGAATCGCCCCGGCGTGTAGCGTTGCCAGACAAAACTCACGGCGAGCCCGGAGATAATAAAGAGCAGGGGCATGCGCCACTGGTTAACCAGCACCATCGGGAACTGCAGCCATTCGGCCTGGTAGGCCGATTTGATGTGCCAGCCCCAGTCCGCCACATAGAACATGGCCACGTGGTAGAGGATCAGCAGGCTGAATGCGAATACACGCAAGGCGTCGATATCGTAGCGGCGGGTTTGGCTCATGGAGCTTCCTCGGGTGTGCGGATGGATCATACCTTGCGAGAATCTGAGCCAGGTCAACACCGTAGAGGGACAAACCG
The DNA here is from genome assembly GCA_963698415.1 of uncultured Gammaproteobacteria bacterium. Classification (GTDB taxonomy): domain Bacteria; phylum Pseudomonadota; class Gammaproteobacteria; order Steroidobacterales; family Woeseiaceae; genus UBA1847. The sequence goes on from CAVOQS010000010.1 coordinate 5,649, forward strand.
CAGGGCATTTGTGACGAATGGCGGGCGGTGAGTGACGAAATGTCGTCGTCATACGCACTCACAGGTTAGGATTGCGCTATGACACTCGAGCGCTACCTGGCAAAGCGACGTTGGTGGGAAACGGCCATGATGCTGGGCATCGCGCTGGTCGGCTTCCTGGCCAACGTGGGCCTGGAACTGATTGAAAGCGGGCGTTACGGCAACCCGGTTGGCGCACTGGAACCGGTGGTGCTCGAGGGCACCAGCCATATCGCATTTGTCCTGTGTATCCCGATGTTCCTGTGGTTCGACCACCGCTTCACGATCCACGCCAGCAATTGGCGACACACCACGGCCGCGCATGCACTTTTCAGCGTCGTCTTCTCGTTGTGCCACGTCGTCCTGATGTACTGGAGCCGGGTGTTGATATACGCGGCCTCACCCAACCTGGGTAGCTACCACTGGGCTAATTGGTTCTCGGAATTTATCTACGAGTATCTCAAGGACTTTCGTGCCTACCTGATGCTGGTGGTCCTTGTGTATCTCTATCGCTTCATCCTGCGCCGCCTGCAGGGCGAAGCCGGCTTTCTCGGGGAAGAGCAGGATGAGGTGCCCGCGGCCGGCATCTCGGACCGCTTCCTGGTCAAGAAACTGGGGCGCGAGTTCCTGGTCCGCATCGACGAGATCGACTGGATCGAGTCGAGCGGCAATTACGTCAACCTGCATGTCGGCGACCGGGTGTACCCCTTGCGCGAGACGATGACCCGTATCGACGAACGCCTGTTGCCGCTCGGCTTCCAGCGCGTGCACCGCAGCGCCATCGTGAATCTCGACCGGGTGGCAGAGATCGTCGCATTCGATACGGGTGACGGCGAAGCGCGCCTGCGAACCGACGCCAGGGTACCGGTAAGCCGCCGATTCCGGCAGGAACTCAGGGAAAGGCTGGCCTGACTAGCGGCCCGGCATCGCGTCCCAGTATTCGAGCAGGTTCATTTTTTCGAGCAACGGCCGCCAGCGAGGATCGTCGTGCAGCGACTCCAGGAACCGGTCGCCGAGCAGGTAGGTCAGTCCGCCGTCGCGATACTCGTAGCCCGTTTCGAGCCACTCGAAGGCCTTGTCGACCTCTCCCTGCAACGCATACATTTCGGCAATC
>CAVOQS010000011.1:0-94608 GCA_963698415.1 uncultured Gammaproteobacteria bacterium
CAACAAAAAGGCCCCCTTGCGGGGCCTTTTTGTTTTCCGGCCGAGTGGGGTTGCGGATGAGAACCCTGTTCGAGCCGAGCAGCGACGCAGTCGCCTTCGGCGCCGCGAAGCGGCCATCCCCCCCTCTCCGCCAGACACTCAAAACGTGGCCCTTGTGGCCCCATTTTTGATTTCTCGCCGAACGTGGTGGAAGATGAGAACGCGGTTCGACGGGCGCAGCGGCGCAGCCGCAGGCCGGGTCGCGAAGCGACCATTCCTCCCTCTCCGCTCATCGTGCACTGCTGCCACTGCAGCTGGTGCCAGCGCCAGAATGGCTCGGCCTTCGCGGTCAATGCGCTCGTCGAGGCGGACCGGGTACATCTTCTCCAGGGAGATGTCGTCGATGTGGAAGTGCCATCGCCAAGCGGCGCGAACCAGAGAATTTCCCGTTGCCCGAAATGCCAGGTCGCCGTGTGGAGCTATTACCTGGTTTTTTAGTGGTGGCATCGGCGCGCGGATTCGGTTTATTCGCGTGGGAACGCTTGATGATCCCGGGAGACTGCCGCCTGACGTCCACATCTACACGTCGTCAAAACAGCCCTGGTTGGTATTGCCTGAGGACGCGCTGGCTGTCGAGGAATACTACGTAAGCAAAGAGGTTTGGCCGAAAGAGAGTCTCGAGCGTCTGACGGCGCTGTTGAACTCTGTTCAAGGTTGACTGGCCACGGTAAGACCTATGCTCCGTCTTTCTGTAGATACTCGATCGTGTCATTCGTCAACTCGATAAAGATGCGGAAGCTTTCGTCTGCCGCCAGCTTTTCGTTCACGAGTTGTTCGAATCCGTAATCCTGCAACGCTCTAATCCTGGCAATCGCCTCGGCGCGTTCAGCGCCGGGACTCTCGGAAGTCACAGAATTTCTAATGTCGATGACCTGGATGAGGAACTTGTCCAGCCGGTTCTTCCGGCGTACTCGGTAGATCTTGATGAGCGCAAAACCGGCACTGACAATAGCCACCATCAGTGTTACGACAACCTCGGCAACGCCTGAGTATCGTTCGATCAGCGTCGGCTCGTCTCGCTTGAGGAACGCCAGTGCGCCGGGGTGCCAACCAAAAGCGAAATTGGACTGGGTGATGTTCTCGTCGACGGGCTGAAATAATTCCGGGCGCGCACTGAACAGCGCAGGGCGCAATCTCAGTAGTTCCCGGCAGAGGTCGTAGATGACCGTGCTGTCCATGTCCGACCTGGCTACGAGCAATGTATCAACGGCGACGGTCAGCACTGGTTCCGGGGTGAGGTCGCCAAACGTGCCAACCGGAATGACAAAGGGACGGAGTCTTGGATTCAAAAGAACCGCGCGATCGACGGGGCTGCCAAGCCCGACCTCGGCCGGATCGCCAAAGGAATACATCTTCATTCCCTGCAGGAGCGGGTCGTGGATCAGTCTTTGCCGATCGATCGGTGCGTAAACGACGATGACATCGGGGCCGTCATCGATTGAATCGGCGAATTTCACGTCGACCCCGGTGAGTTCCAGGCCGCCGATGAGTTGCTCTATCCTTGATCGGGACACGGATGCCTTCGGTCCGGCCATGATGACGGCATCAGCAAGAAACTCATGAAGACTGCTGGCTGGCCGATCGGCATCAGCCAGTACCTGTAAAACGCTGGGATACAGCGGCATAACCGTGGATACATTATCGCGAAACTCGACGTTGTTAAGCGAGAAGGCAATGTCCGCGTAGCCGTTCTCGAGTGCGTCCAGTTCGGACATGGAGTCGTCGGGCAGCGGTACGAGGTTGATCTTTAGTCCGGATTCCTCGTTAACCAGGTCAGCGATCTGTTGGGCGATCTTCTGGTCGAGTGGCAGCGCCGGCATGACCATATTGATCTCGGCCGTCGGCCGGGAACTGGCGGGTGTGCAAAACAGCGCCAACGACAGGAGGAGCGCCAGGGTCGTGATGATTCTCATGGCATCGATGGTACACCAGGCCTGTCGGTCAGTTCCCGTCGCACTCGCCCTTGCGTCCGCAACCTCCACACTTCAGCGACCGCTGTTCGGCATCAGGATCATGCCTGTGCAACCACAACTGGAAGACCGCCCAGAAAGCGCACAAGGCGACGATGGCGAGGAGCGGAACAATGTAGGTTGTGAGCATTCCAGCATTCCTCAGGTCGCACTGAACAGGCCGGCAAATCCCATGAACGCCATCGACAGGATACCGGCGATGATCAGGTTCATTGCCGTGCCCTGGATCAGCTTGGGAATGCTGGACAGTTGAGATTCTTCGCGCAGGCCCGCGAGCAGGACCAGGGCCAGCGTAAATCCAATGCCGGCACCGAGAGCATAGATGATGCCCTCCCAGAAACCGTAGCCGCGGTTGGTTGCAAAAATCGCAAGCCCAAGGATCGCGCAATTTGTCGTGATCAGGGGCAGAAATATCCCCATCGCACGGAAGAGCGCCGGACTCAGTTTCTTGATCAGCATTTCGATGAACTGCACGGTACTGGCAATGACCACGATAAAACAGATCAGCCTGAGGTAGGGCGCATGTATCAGCACGTAGGTGTTCAGTACCCACGCGCATACGGCGGTCACGAGCATTACGAACGTTGTCGCAAGGCCGAGCCGTGCCGACGTCTCCAGGGAGTTGGATACACCCAGGAACGGGCACAGGCCGAGAAAATAAGTCAGAACGAAGTTGTTGACCAACAAGGCACTTATGAAGATCCAGAGGAGGTTTTCCATCAGCTGCCTCTCCTTTCTGCTTCGGCTACGTCTTCGAGGAACTCGTCCTTCTTGAACTTGATCCAGTTGAAGAACAGCAGGATGACACCGAGTGTGAGGAAGCCGCCCGGCGGCAGGATCATGATGACCCAGGGTTCAAAATTGTCACCAAACAGTTTGACCCCGAAAAGCGCGCCGTCGCCAAGGATTTCCCGCACGGCACCGAGCGAGAGGAGCGCCAACAGGAAGCCAAGGGCCATGCCGATGGCGTCCATGACGGCAAGACGTGTTGGATAGCGCGAGGCGAATGCCTCCTGCCGGCCCAGGATCAGGCAGTTTGCGACGATAAGCGGAATGAACGCACCCAGCTCCTTATGCACTTTCGGCACAAGCGCGAGAAGCGTGTAGTCAGCGATCGTCACAAATGTGGCGATAATGATAATGAAGCAGGAAATGCGAACCTGCTTTGGAATCCATGTGCGGAAGCTCGAAACGAGGAAGCTCGATCCGACAAGGACGAAGAACGTCGCCATGCCCATCGCGACCGCGTTAATCGCGGAGTTGGTGACTGCGAGCATCGGGCACATGCCGAGCACCTGGGCAAATACGGGGTTGTCCCGCCAGACACCCTTGATGAATTCGTCGTAGGACTGGTTGTTCTTCATTGTCCTGCCTCGGTGCCCGGTGTTTCGGTTGTTTGCAGCGGCGGCTCAGAGCCGGGAGCCGGCAACTGATTCACCCACATCGTATGCGCTTCGTTGATTATCCGAACGACCGCTTTTGAGGAAATAGTCGCGCCGGTAATCGCGTCAATCTCATTGGCAGAGCTGCTGGTACCTTTCTTCACGGCCACGATCACGGGTTCGGTGGACAGCGCGCTGAAACCACCGACGAACTCGGCGTCCTTGTAGATCTTGTCACCGAGGCCCGGTGTTTCACGGCTCTCCAGGACTTCCATCCCGACGACCAGTTTTTCCGCAGGATTGTAGCCGTACAGGATAGCGATCGTGTCCTGGAAACCTGGGCCTGCCGCGGGAATCGCATAACCCACAAATTCCGCCGCATTGTTGTAGCCGCCGTAGACAACCGGCTCGTCCTTTTCCGGTGCCACGACAGCGACGAGCTGACCGTCTCTGACAACCAGTGCCTGCATCTGGCTGACGCCGGGCAGCACCTTGAAAACGGCTTCCCGCAACTCACGCGCCTTGTTAGCCGTGATTGTCGGCAGTGTCGACTCGTAAATGCCGATGATGGCGATACCGGATATCAGGCCGGCAATCGCGAGCGTCAACACGAGCCGCAGTGAACTGGGACTGGCCGCTTGCGTTTTGGCGCCGGCGTTCATTTCGCGTCGCCTCCGCGTCCAAACACCCTGGGCTGCGTGTAGCGATCTATTAACGGGGTTGCCGCATTCATGAGCAGGATTGCGTACATCACGCCTTCTGGCAGTCCGCCAAATACGCGAATCAGCATGACCAGGACACCGGTGCCAATACCGAAGATCCAGGCACCCCTGGGTGTGACCGGCGAGGTCACAGGATCGGTCGCCATGTAAATTGCGCCGAGCAGCAGGCCGCCCGAAAAGACCGAGAACAATGGCGTGGGAAAGCGCGCTGCGTCAAACAGTCCGAGACAGGCGGAGAAAATCACGACGGTCAGCAGAATGCTAACCGGAATTCGCCAGTCGAGGTCGCGCCGTAGCCAGAGATAGACGCCACCGAGCACCAGCAGAAGACCACTGGTTTCGCCGAGCGACCCGCTGACTTTGCCGAACATCAGGTTGGCAAGGGGAGTGACCTCCTGTGAGAATTTCATCATGCCAAGAGGCGTGGCGGAACTCATTGCATCGACCTGCGCCTGCATGAATGGCAGCGCGAGATTACCCGGGTAGATCTGCAGGAACCCGCCGTCGGCCATGGTTGGCACCCACGTTGTCATGGCGATCGGGAAGGTGGCGAGCAGAAATGCACGGCCGAGCAGTGCCGGGTTGAACAGGTTGTGGCCCAGCCCGCCCCAAATGACCTTGCCCAGTGCGATGCCGACAAACCCGCCAAGAAACGCCATCCACAGTGGCAGTCCGGGCGGCAGGGTCAGGCCAAGCAACAGTCCCGTCAACAGGCCACTGGCATCTCGCAGAGATTCGCCGCGATCCTGCCTGTCAGCGAACAGCCATTCAGCCGCAACAGCCCCGGCAATCGTCGAGCTCAGAACCAGGAGCGCGCTGAGCCCAAAAAACCACATCGACGCCACCGTCGCCGGAGCCAGCGCGATCAGTACATCGCGCATGGCTTTCGGTGTGGTCATTCCCTGCCGCAAGAGCGGTGCGTGGAAGAGCAGCAAGTCCGGGTCGCGTTTTTTCACGCGTCAGGCTCCTTGCGGTGGGCCAGGTCGTCCTTCGCTGTGCGAATCAGCTGCACGATCGGGATATTGGACGGACAGGCAAAGGTGCAACAGCCACATTCGACGCAGTCGAAGACGTTGTAGGTCCGCATCTCGTCGAACATGCGTGCCTTGGAGAGACGCGCGAGACGGGAGGGATTAAGAAAGTACGGACACGCTTCAAGGCAGCGTCCACAACGGATGCACGGATACTCCTTGCGCCTGGCTGTCTGTTCCTCGGTGAATACGAGGATGCCCGAGCAACCTTTCAGAATCGGTACGTCGAGGCTGGCGATCGGCCGGCCCATCATCGGGCCGCCCATGATGATCTCGCGGGTGCCGGATTTCAGGCCGCCACAAAACTTGACGACGTCGCGCACCGGTGTGCCGAGTGGAACGACCAGGTTGGCCGGGTAGGTTACGCCTGGACCGGCGACTGTCACGATGCGTTCGATCAACGGGATGCCGCGCATGAAATAGTCGGCGATCGCGACAATTGTGCCGACGTTGTTCACGTTCACTTCGACGTCGCGCGGCAATTGCCCGGCAGGAACCTCCACACCGAAGACGCTCTTGATCATCATCTTCTCGGCGCCCTGGGGATATTTGACTTTAAGCGGCACAACACGCACCGGATCGCCGGGCCGGATGTGTTTGCGAACCGTCTCGATCGCATCCGGTTTGTTCGCTTCGATACCAATAACCGTTTCCTCGGCACCGAGTTTTTGCCGCATGATTTCTGCGCCCTCGAGCAAGGCTTCCGGCCGTTCGAGCATCAGCCGATGATCCGTCGTCAGGTAGGGTTCGCATTCGGCTCCGTTGATCAGGAGGTGCCGAATTCTGACACCATCCGGTACCGAGAGCTTCACATGAGCCGGGAAGGCCGCTCCCCCCATGCCGACGATGCCGGCCATTTGCACGGCTTTGATGAAGTCCTCGAGCGACATTGATTGCCAGTCCAGGGCGCTGCCGTCAGGAACCTGTTGCGTAGCGAAGGGGTCAGCTTCGATCGCAATTGCCGGCGCGAAGCGGCCATCGACACCGCGAAAGGCGCCGACCTCCTTGACCGTCCCGGTTACCGGGCTGTGCAGGCCCGTCGACACGAAGCCACCCGGTTCTGCGATCAGCTGGCCACGCTGTACGCGTTCTCCGGCCGTGACGATGGCGCGGGCCGGCACACCGATGTGCTGGCCGAGTGGCATGATGTAATCTTTGCCGAACGGCACACGCTGAATTGCCAGGTGTTCGGTCTGTTCTTTGTGATGCGCAGGATGAACCCCGTGTTCAAAGTTGCGACGTAAGCGGCGAAAGACTTTCATCACTTTCAGTCCCGCTTCTGCGCCGCCAGCTGCAACAGTCGGCTGCGAATTTTGCTCGCTATCTCGGCCTGGGTCTGTTCCTTGATCTGGCGTATTTCAGCGTCGAAGTTTTTCTTCTGCGCATCGAGCTCGGACTTGTGATCGGCGGCAAGAGCGGCACGGATTTCCTGCTCCAGCCGTTCTGTAAACGGGGTGACGATGCCAGCGAGTTCCTGCAGGGTTTGCCAGTTCGCGAGGCACGCCGCCGTGGCATCAGCCAGCGCCGGTGATACCGCGTGACGTTGCTCTTTGTCTTCGTCAAGTGTCGTGACGTACGGGCACTTTCCTTTGCGTCCTTTTGCGTCAAGTAGCAACCATTCGCGCAGTTCAACTGGCGTGGCTGCGTCGGATTTCAGCGTCTCGAAATTCGACGCAAAGCGCTCCTGTCCCAGCGCCCAGTGAGCGAGTGTCACTCCGCCTTCGGAATCTTCCGGGTTGCCGTCCAGTGAGATACGTGAACCGAACACGCCCGCGGCGTTGGGGTCGTAACGGAACAGCGGCAGTGCGCGACTATCAATGGCGGCCTGTGCCTGTGCCAGCGTGTGTGATGGTTTAAAGCCATGTCGCTCTGGGCTTGGTGTATAGACCTGGATGAGGGCAGGGCCCTGACAGGCAAGTGCCCGTAACATGCTTTCGCCAAGGTGTTCGGCGGTGGCAACGGAGGTCTGCGCGACAAAAGCGTTGCGCTGCGCCAGGGCGAGCAGCCCGAGACTTCCTCGCGGGTTGTTGGTCGGTGTACTGGCAAGTCCAAAGTCCAGCGCGCTCAGGACCAGTACCTTCACCGGCAGACCCGAGTTCAGGAGCCAGATCAGCTGGCTTAAGCCCTGTCCGGCGAGCATTTCGTCACTGCCAAGCAGAATGAGCGGCGGACACAGCGCCAACTCATCGGTATCGAGGTCCCGCCAGCTCAAGGTGTTGAGTGCCTCACGTTTCCATGCGGCGCCATCCGGTCGATCGACTTCTAACTGTGCGAGTCGCAGCAGGCGAATCAAATCCACGGTTTGTTCGAGGTGTCCCTCGATAAGGCCGACCGACAACTGGGCGGCGTCGCCGCTCATGTCGATGAGCACTGGCGCCTGGAACGGGTTGTGAGGAAATGCACCGGCCCAGGCTGCTGTGCTGCCACCCGCGACCGCAAGGCCGTAGCGCGCACGCCCCAGACCATGCTCTCCTGCCATGAGCTGGTGGTGCGAAGACCTGATTCGGTTTGCCAGCTCGATCAGCCCGAGGAGGTAGTCGGTATCAACGGAATGATCGGCGGCGTTGTCCGCGACACTGTCCGCGAGGTCCTGCAGATCAACGCGAGGACTGGACGTGTTTCTCAGCTTCTCGGAGACCGCGTCGAAATCCTCAATTGCGAGCGTCGCCGAGAGGGTCTCGTTGAGCAATGACGAAAGTGACTCTCCGGCTTCTGCGAGGTTCTTCGCGAAGCGTTGCACTATCGGTTGCTGGTGGTACTCCGTCGCTGCCAGCGCGAGCCGGACTGCAATTTTTTCTCCGGACCCGGCTTCTGCCGGATCTCCCCCGGGCATCGCGAATTGGCAGTAGCGGGACAAGAGGATGGCGGCCATACGGCCGACATCCGGGTCCTGAGCCACGCGTTCCAGTGTTTCCGAGAGCGTGTCGGGCGTGGCGGAGAATACGGACCACAGCTCACGCGCCTTCCGCAGGACATCAGCATCCTGTGGAACGCCACGCAGCGCCTCCGGCTCGCAATTGCTGACACAAAGTCCACAGGACTTGCAGGCTTCCGGGTTGATTACGATCGAGAGCAGTTCGGCACTGTCCTTCTTTGCAGCTTCTGCGGCATGGAAAAAGGGCTGAGTAACCGCGACCGGGAGTGCGCCCAACTCGGCGATGATGTTCCTGACGCCATCGTCGATTGCCTGTTTGCGTTCGTCAGGCAGTGGCATCTTGTCCTTGAGCCAGTCGTAGGCATCGCCGAGCATCTCGCCAAAGGTAACTGCCGCCTTTTCGGCTTTCCGGTTGCTCGAGATAATGCGTGCTGCGAGTTTGCCGGATACCTGTCGCACGGCGTCGGCGCCGGACCGGTTGATTCCGGCATCGATCAGTGCCGCCGGTTTCGATGCAACGACACCAATCGCACTGTCAGGGCAATGTGTCCAGCACTTGCCGCAGCCAGTACACAGCGACGGATCGAACGCCGGCAGCTTGCTGCGTCCGCCGCTGGTGTCGTGGAATGTGGAACTCAAGGGCGGCATGGTTCCCGTTGCCAGGAACGGGTCTGCGGTCAGGCGGTCGGTTCGGGCATCGCGGTACAACACGCCCGTCTGATCCCAGAAGCGGGGCAGACTCGCGAAGTGATCGTCGTCGCGCCCGAGGTGACGGACCGCTGCCGGCGTTTCGCCCTCCCAGGTCGCCGTTCCTGGTGCAACGCCGGTCGCATCGCCTTCGATTTCGGTGGCCAGTTCGAGGCCCGACTGGAAGGCAGCGACCAGCGCGTCACGGCGAATCGAGTCGACCCCCTCCAGCAGCGTCTTGCGCGCAGCTATAATTCGTCGGGGTTTGTGATCGATTAGTCCGGCGCCTTGCAACAGGCCGAACAGAGCACCGAGCAAGACCTCCGACCTGTCGATGCAGTCAGTCTCCAGCGGGAGACGAAAAACCTTTTGCCCCTGGCCAAGCAACACTTCATTCCGGGGCGCGACCAACGTGATATCGGCGGCAAGATCATTGCCCGGGTCCTGCAGGGAATCATCGCCGTGGGTGAGCCAGTCTGTGCGGATGCCCGACCAGTGGTCCCATGACACGGCCGGATGGCTGCGAATACGACCCTCGTCGAGTTGCAGCAGCATAGAGCCGACTGTTCCCAGCAACGCTTTTTCATCGCTGCCGGCGGTCCTTTGTATTGCGATCGTTAGCGTGCCGCGCTGCGGCTGCACCGGGAGTTCCGTCGACGCTCGAATACCGAGTTCGCCGATTCCCGGATACGCACGCCGCAGTGCATCGAGCATAACGGCACGTTTCGGTTGGTCGGCTGCCACGTCATCGAATGCCAGGCCCAGATACACGGGCGACGCGGATGCGGCACTCGCTCGGGTGCCAAGCTCAAGCAGGTCGGAAACGCGCAACGCCAGGCCGCCAACACCGTAAATGACCGGGGAACAGGCCGGGCGTTTTGGAGTCTCCAGATCATCGAGCGTGGCGCGGATTTCACGGCATAGCGGCGGTTCGCCGGCCAGCGGCGAGACCTGCCGTTCAAGGACGAAGACGCGCTCGCAACCGGTCAGGGCTTCGCGAATCGCCGCTGCGGGGAATGGCCGCAGCACGTGGATACCCAGCACGCCGGCCTTGATCTTGTGGCGTTCGCGAAGGACATCGGCCGCTACGCGCGCCGTCTCGATGGCGGAACCCTGCGCGAGTAGGACGATATCTGCGTTGTCCAGCCGGTAGCGCGAAATGGGGTCGTAATGGCGGCCGGTTTTGCCGGCAAATTGCTCGAAGGACTGCAGCAGTGAGGTCTCGACAAAGGCATCGAAAAACGGCCCTCGAGCGGCGGCACCGAGCGCGAAGCTGTCCCTGTCGAAGAGGGCACCGATGAGCGCCGGTTCGTCGAGATCATGCCAGGCCGGAACGCGTCGCCGGGTCTCACCGAAAATGAGTTTCTGGGCGGCCGTCGGCGACTCGATCTGCTCGCTGGCCGATCCCAGGAAGCTCCTCACCTGCGCCGGCGACAACAGGCGCGTGTTCTGTGGGGCGAGGGCAGTCTGCTCGCCGTCCATGATGACCATGCCGGGCACCAGCGATTCTTCCGCGACGCGCCGCGCGATGTGCGAAAAGTCCACGGCCTCCTGCACGTTCGCCGCAAACAACATGAAGAAACCGGAATCTGCGCTGAGATGGACGCTCTCGTGACCGCTGCCAAGCGTGGCACCGTGGGCGACAAGTGCCCGCGCATCGAGATGCAGGACCAGCGGCGCGTGTTTGCCGGCCGCGGAATGCAGGAGATCCAGGGCTGCCGCGATCTCGGTGCCGGACAGCGATGCTGTCGCGCGACGGCCGGTGAGAGCCAGGCCCGTCGCCGCGGCTACCCGGCCCCGGGGACCCTCGGCAGAGTCTACCGAGTGGCAGGCCATTCCGGATTCGGAAAGCGCAACGGCGGTGCTGCCGTCGAGTACAGTGGTCAATCCTTCCTCGCGGATATCCGATCCCGCGGGCGCGCCGAATACCCGGCGGTACCAGTGAATCGCCACGCTGCGCAGCCCAGCCATCAGACAACCCTCGCTTTTCTGGATTCCTGGTCCTGGAACTGCTCGCGCTCCAGCCAGACGATCGATCGGGTTGCGCAGCGGAAAACGGCTTCGGGTTTTGCTTCGCCACCAGAGGAATAGTCAATCACGGGCAGGTTCCCTTCCATGCGTATCAGTCCCGGCGCTGCATCAGCAACGCACTTGCCACAGGCGTCGCAAGCAACCGCGCAGAGCCGGGTTGCCGCTTCGCCGGCCAATGGAATGCTGCATTGCACGAACAGCTTCTGACTAAGCGGCACGAGCTCAAAGAGATCCCTCGGGCAGGCGGCGACACAATCAGGGCAGGCGCGGCACTTTTGGGTATCAACCTGCGGCAGCCCGTTTGCATTCATGTGAATGGCATCGAAGGTGCAGGCGCGCTCACAGTCCGCAAGGCCCAGGCAGCCCCAGGAACATCCCTTGCCACCGCCCGATACGATGGCCGCAGCGCGACAGCCTTCGAAGCCCCGGTATTCTGCGATCTGGTGGGCTTGCAGTCCGCCCCCACCGCAGCGCAGCCGTGCAACGAGCTTCTCGGCGCGGCCCGCGTCGACCTGCAGATACTCTGCAATCAGCTCGAGGTTCTCGTCGGTGCTGACCGTGCATTGTCCTGGTTCAACGTCACCGCTGACCAGTTTCTCGGCAAATGCAAGACAGCCCGGCTGGCCGCAGGCACCACAGTTGGTACCCGGCAGGAGTTCGTTGGTTGCCTCGATGCGGGGGTCTTCGTCGACTTTCAGAAAGCGCTGCGCGATCGCCAGAACCGTGCCAAAAAACAAGCCGATTCCAACCATGATGGTCGGCGCTAGCAGCAGGCTATTCATCAGTTGAACGGTGCGGCCCGGGCGATCAGTTCGTCCAGTCCGGGCTCATCTGGGTTGAGGGGCTTGCCCGGGTGAATGCACTTGGCGGGGCAGATCTCGGCAGCAGCAACAAGCTGAGCAAACGTTCCGGCGGTGGCGTCCTTGATGTACGCCTGTTTGTCTTCGTTATAGGCGAACATCATCTTGTTGATGCCCATGCAGTCATCGCAGGTTGTACACATCGCCGTGTCGAGCCAGGGCTCGTCGAAACTCACGTCGTCGTCTTCTTCTTCGACTGCGGTCGGGGTTTCGGTAACGGGTGCAGCGGCGGAGTCGGTCGGCTCGCCGGTCGATTCCCCGACCGAAGTTGCCGGCATGCTCGCGATCTGGCTGCCGTCCGCAATCATTCCTGAAAGATCGGCACCCATGAGCACATCGACGAGCTGTCCCATTGCTTCACCGGCCGCTTCCGAACGGGCGCTTGCCAATTGCTTTTCGTGTTCTTGCCTGAGTTGTTCCCGCTCGGCGTCGATTGCCGCCTGCTGCTCCTTGACAATCCGGTCGACCGCTTCGTCGACATAGAAATTCTGGATGCCGGCGAGTTCCTGCAGTGTGTGCCAGAAGTTCAGGCGATCGCGACAGGCAAAGATCAGGGCTCGTGACGTGATCAGCCGGGTCAGGACGCCGTCTCCGTCGATGCCCCATACGAAAGGAACCAGTCGATCCACGAGACTGTCGTCAGCCTTCAGGTACTCGTCGACGGTCACGAGGTCCGGCGATTCAAATCCGGCCGGCGCTACGCGAAAGTGTTCGCGCAGTGCTGGCATCAGCAGTGCGTAGTCAGCAAACGTGAACGCCAGTTCCATCTCGGTCGTTTCGCCGTCAGTGCTTCGGTACTCGAGTGTTTCGACAGGCCAGTCCTTGTCGGCCTGTGGGTTGCCGCCAAAGCTGACGCGTTCTGCGGCGTGATCACCGCCATCCGGGTTGACCAGCAGAAATGGATGGGCGCGACTTTCGAGTGCGGCACTGGCGACGAACCAGGCATCGAGCAGCGGCTTCTCCGTTTTGGTTTGGGTGCCGCGGTTGATCAGATGCACGCTCGTGCGGTTGCTGTCGAGCGCGCACAAGAACCCGGACAGAAGGTCCTCATGACGGGCGGCAGACGATTGCGCGACCACTACCTGGCGGTGGCCAACGCCGAAGTTTGCCAATTCAAAACGGTAGGCATCGAATGGGCCTTCGCCAGGCCGGACCGCCGGATTGTCATAGGCACGGACCCATGTCAGCACGTGCACGGGCAGACGTGAGCCCAATAAGTGGGAGAACGACGGCAGGCCGTCACCGGCAAGATAGTCGGCCGATACCAGCGCAACAACCCGCGTGACGAGTTGCATTTCCTCGTTGGAAAAGGCCTGCCAGTCAAAGCTGGCGAACCACGAATCGTGGATGGCAGGGTCGTATTTGCCGTTAATTTCCAGGGTGGCAATGCGCGCTGCGGCGAAGAGTCGCGCGAATTCCCGGGCATCTTGTGTGAACACTTCCGCCGCTGCCGTGCATGGGATGTCGCTGTCGATGACGTCGACATCTGGCAAGTCTGTCAACGATGGATCAGTCAGTTTGCCAACGAACCTGACCAGCACCGGGTCGTCAGCCCAGCCCTGTAATACTTCGAGTGCCGCTGCCACGCGACCGCGCCGCTCGGCCGGCATTTCGATCGATCCGTGGGCGCGCTGCCCCAGCATTCCGGACAAGGCGGCAGTATCCAGGTATTGAGATGCGGCGCCGTCAGCGTTGATCGCTTCTACGGCTTTTGCTTTCTCAACTTCCAGCAGCGAGCGCAGGCCATGTATGAGCTTGTTGAGTTGCTGGCGGAACGCGTCACGTCGATTCGCATGACGATGACGAATCGCGTGCGCCATGAGGTGCAGCGAAGCATGAGGTCCGTAGCCCAGGAACGCCCCGCCTGCGGCGACGGCGTCTTCGAGACGCTCGAGATCCGCTGTCAGTGATTCGCGGCTGCTCTTGTTCAGATCCAGCTCATCCAGCATTGCCCGGGCCGCCGCCGCAAAGGCCGTGCGTGCGTCGACAGGAGCCGGGCTTGCCAGCTGTTGTCGAATATGGCGCTCGATCCAGGGGAGGTTGTCCTTCAGAATCCTGGCATCGGCCTCGGCCGGCGCCATCTCCGCCAGCGTGTCAACCAGGTAGTCGCTTGCCGGTTTGGCCAGCACAGGATGGTGCTCACCGCCGGCCGGTACCAGGTAAAGCGGATATTGGTAGCGAATTGCCGACGCGTCCCGATACGGGTTGAGCAACGCTGGCAGAATTTCGCCCGTCGGCCTGCTGGTTTTCGCGCTCGCGACCGGTTCGCCGTAGTGGAACCGGCGCAGTATGTCGATCACGCTGGCGCCGTCGCTTGCGCCTGTTTCGGCCGTGTCGCCCTGGTCCTGCTTATTTTCCGTTACGGAATTCATCGTGTCGGTCCGCTCGATGGCAATTACTGATTACAAGGCAAAGTGATCCAGCGCTGTGTTCATACCGGCCAGCTTGTCCTCGATACTCATATCCATGCCGGCCGTCGTCATCATGCTGTACTGCGGCGCATCAGGATTGTGATACAGGATCCCCAAGGGCAAGACGGCGGCATTTTCGGCCAGCGCGCGCGCCGCACCGAGGTCGGACGGATCGTGCTCCGCATGGTTCGGGAACATCTTCTTGACGGTGTCGTCAACCTGCACGCCGTTTTCGTGAGTCAGCAGTTGCATGCGTGCGGGCTCGTCCTGCAGCGACTTGCCGATTGATTCCACGTAGACAGGGCAACGTTGAATAATACGAACGAAGCTGGTGCCCTTGTGCTCGTGAGCCATTCTGATGACTTCGTGGCGTAGCGGAGCGTTCCAATCGACGATCTGCGCAACGAATGAGACATTCGTAACGCCGAGCGTCACAGTCAGTGGATTCAGCGGGGGCAACAGCGCACCGGACGGATGAGTGTTGGTTGGCACATTCAGCGGCGTCGTCGGAGACGTCTGCTTCTTGGTCAGACCGTAGATGCCGTTGTCAAATACCAGCAGCGTCAAGTCCATGTTGTAGCGCAAGGCATGCAGCCAGTGGCCGCCGCCAATCGAGAAGCAGTCGCCGTCGCCGGTAGCTACCCAGACATCCAGGTCGGGACGCCGTGACTTGATGCCGCAGGCGACAGGCAGGGCGCGACCGTGCAGGCCGTGAAAACCGTAAGTGCTCATGTAGTGCGGCAGGCGGCTCGAACATCCGATACCGGATACGGCTACCGTTTTCTCCGGCTTGACCTGCGCGTCGCGGCATACGCGGTGCACTGCTGCCAGGATACCGTGGTCGCCGCAACCCGTGCACCATCGTGGCTCCGCCCCGGAATAATCTTCCAGTGTGAAATATCGATCCTTGACCTCGAGAGACCAGTCACCTTTTAAGCCGAACATGCTACTGCTCCTTCCATCTCTTCGAGTCGGGAATCAATGACCTTGCGAATCGTGCCGGGTTGCAACGGGTGGCCCGGAACCTTGGACCAACAGTCGATGTCCATCAGCGTTTGCGCCCGCAAGATCAGCGCGAGTTGCGAATAGCGACGGTTGTCCGGGCCAATAAGTGGCGATGAACCGGGTTCGTCGCTGTAGTTGATCTCGACGGTCATTACCTTCTTGAAGCCCGCAAAGATTTCCTTCAGTCCCGGTTCCATCGGCGACAGGAAACGAAGGTGAACGCAGGAGACCTTCAGGCCGTCAGCCCTGGCCCGGTCGACTGCTTCCTCGATGGCGCCCAATGTTGAGCCCCAGCCGACAATCAGCAGGTCACCGGTCGGGTCGCCGTGAATCTCGGGTGGTTTCATCGTCGCGTACATGGCCGCGAATTTTCGGCTGCGCATATCCATGCCTTCCTGGTTGGAGGCCGTGTCGTAAGCGATCTTGCTGTTACGGTTGTGCGCGAGGCCGGTCAGTATGTACTCGCCGCCACGCATACCCGGAATCGGCCGTTCGGAAAGACCGGTTTCGCTGTCCCAGTCAAACGGCGCAACATCCTGGTCCCAATCGGACTGGTCCAGCGGTGCCGCGAACCACTCTTCCGTGACTTCGGGACGCTCGATCGGCTGAACGCCCGTCGCCAGGTTGGCATCTGTCAGGAGGACGACCGGTGTGCGGAACGACTCGGCAAGTCTGCGTGCCATGACAACGAAGTGGAAGCACTCCGCGATCGTGGCCGCCGCCATGACGATTTTCGGTGAATCGCCCGGCACACCGTAGAGTGTCGACAGCAGGTCGCCCTGTTCAACCTTGGTTGGCAGGCCGGTCGAGGGACCACCGCGTTGTACGTTAATGATGACGAGCGGTACTTCCGCCATGACGGCAAGACCGATCATCTCGGTCTTCAATGCCATACCGGGGCCTGACGTAATCGTGCACGCAGTCTTGCCCGCATAGGATGCGCCGATGGCAAAACCGATTGCGGCAATCTCGTCCTCGGCCTGGTGAACGAAGCCGCCCGTCAAATGGAAGTCCTCGGCAAGATAATGCGACGCCGAGGTTGCTGGCGTAATGGGATACATCGCAACCAGTTCGATACCGGCGGCCATGACGCCCAGACCGGCAGCCGTATTGCCGTTCATTACGACTCCCGATTTCAGGCGACCTTCTTCCGAGGCGGGAATCTCGAACGCGTACTCGATGTTCTCCCTCGCGAACGCGTAGCCGGCGTCGAACAGGTCATGGTTGATCTTGATGACCTTGTCGCTTTTCTTCTTAAAGATCTTGGTGATTTCGTTCTTGGCGATTTCCGTGTCGCGCGTATAGATATGGCAGAGCATCCCGAGCACGAACATGTTCTTTCCCTTGCGGGGATCGGGTACCAGTTTGAGGCATTCTTTCTGGATAGGCAGTTCGACGACAACGAGCCCTTGCGCCTTGAAGTCGGCTACGGCCTCTTTGTATTGCTCGCGGATTCTCGGATCGGGGTCTTCCGCCCACATGTTCTCGAGCAGGACGACCGTACCTTCCCTGTAGGCGTGGTTCGAGATGCGGGAGTAGAGGACCTGCTCATTGAACGCGACGACGATATCGGCTTCGTCGCCCATGTTGGTCATGTAGCCCGAACCCATGCGAACACGAATTCCGCTGGCCCCCTGGCGTTCTCGCGCCGGCGGCTGGATTTCGGCCGGAATGATCTCGACGGTCCAGACACCGTTGCCCATTTTTCCGCTCACGAGTCCAAGTACCTGGCCGCATTTCTGAGCGCCTTCGCCAGAGTCGCTGACGATTTCGACGATGTGCTGGTTTACCTGGCGCGCACCCTCCTTAGCCTGCATGTTCTTCTCCGATTTTTCGATGGGAATGGCGGCAGTCGTGGCAGAGCCGCCTGTTTCTTCAGCACGAACTTCTTCGAACCGGGCACGGAACTCCTCGATCGCTTCCCAGCGAGCTCGCCGCGCGGCCTCGATATCTTCTGTGTGTAATGAACGCCGCAGGTCATAGCCCAGCGCGTCGCGAAGTGGCCTTGGTACTGCGAGTTTCACCCACCACACCTTGTCCCGCTTGAACAAGTACTTGGTGTCGTCGGAAATCTGTGTTTGTGACATGCTTCGTTCCCCACCGAACCCAAGGTCAAATGACTGTACCTTTTTGATTGCGGGCGTTATTGCACGCGGTCTGGGGCATGTAAATAGGTATAAACACCGGAGACTCGGACGTTTCTACGGCGCCTCGAGAAGTGCGGCTCTGTGGCGGGACCGGCGGGTGCCAGGTGCGTTGCCCGAGGTCACGCAGGTACAGTGCGGCTACGTGGTGCCCAAGCGGCACAAGTGGCATTCGGCCGCTAGGTGATTGTCGCAACGGCGACAGCAATCTCACCGCGAATATGCCCACCGGACTGTGAATAGTCGCGTGCTCCCCGCGTCGCGGAATAATGCGGTAGAATCCCGCCACCAAACCCATCAACCCGTATTTCAGAGGCTATCGTGAGCAACGCAGAACAACTCAAGAAGATCAAGAACGCACCCGGATTCATCGCCGCACTCGACCAGAGCGGTGGCAGCACGCCAAAGGCGCTGGGCCTGTATGGGGTCACACCGGATGCCTGGACGAACGATGAGGAGATGTTTGACGTGGTGCATGCCATGCGTACCCGCATCATGACGAGTCCGTCGTTTGGTGGTGATCGTATTCTGGGTGCGATCCTGTTTGAGAACACGATGGATCGCCAGGTCGAGGGACAGTCGACGGCAGGCTATCTGTGGAACGTCAAGAATGTCGTGCCGTTCCTCAAGGTCGACAAGGGCCTGGCCGATGTCGTCGATGGTGCGCAGGTCATGAAACCCATGCCTGACCTCGATGCACTGCTGCAGAAAGCGGTGGCCGCGGGAATTTTCGGCACGAAAATGCGTTCGGTCATCAAGGAAGCCAATGAAGCCGGCATCAAGGCGGTTGTCGATCAGCAGTTCGAGATCGGTCGCCACATCGTCGCGGCCGGACTGGTGCCCATCATCGAGCCGGAAGTCGACATTCACTGCCCGAATAAGGCTGCGGCCGAGGATATCCTGCACGCGCATATCAAGGCGCACCTGGACAGCCTTGGCGCTGATGAAATCGTGATGCTCAAGCTGACGCTGCCGGAGAAAGACGATTTGTATGCCGATTTCGTCGCACACCCGAACGTAGCCCGCGTTGTGGCGCTTTCGGGCGGCTACTCGAGGGAGGAGGCGAACGACCGCCTGTCTCGCCAGCATGGCATGGTTGCGAGCTTCTCACGCGCTTTGTCGGAAGGTCTGAGTGCTCAGCAAAGCGAAGCAGAGTTTGATGCGACGCTGGACGCTTCGATTGGCAGTATCGCGGCAGCCTCCGCGACCTAGCATGCAGCTCTGAAAGACCGGAAAAGGGGCCAAGCGGCCCCTTTTTCATTGATTTCCTGAATCTCTGGCAATAGGGTGAATTCCTTATTTTCACACGGTTTCTATCAGTTCAAAATTCCGAACTAATATTGACCCAAGCGAGTGCACTCATGACTGACCAGAAAACCAGCCGAATGGACACCGTCGTTGACATGGACCAGGGCAAGTCGGCACCAGAGGCATCGAAGATGCCGGTAGAGAAGAAAGCGTCGCCGTCGCACGTGTTCGGCGAGATGCGCCACAGCCCGGAACAGATCCGGGACCTGTTCCGTGAGGGCAAGTACCCGTACAAGACGCGCATTCGCAAGTCTGTCTATGAGCAGCACAAGGAAGAGCTGCAGGTCGAGTTGCTCAAGGTGCAGAGCTGGGTCAAAGAAACCGGCCAGCGCCTGATCGTCATTTTCGAGGGGCGTGACGCTGCGGGTAAGGGTGGCACGATCAAGCGCTTCATGGAGCATTTGAACCCTCGTGCCGCGCGGGTCGTCGCTTTGGAAAAACCGACCGAACACGAGCAGGGCCAGTGGTATTTTCAACGGTATATCAGCCACTTGCCGACCAAGGGCGAGATGGTGCTGTTCGATCGCTCCTGGTACAACCGGGCGGGCGTTGAGCGCGTCATGGGTTTCTGCGATTCCCTGCAGTACCTCGAATTCATGCGCCAGGTACCGGAGCTCGAGCGTATGCTCGTGCGCTCGGGGATCCGGCTGTTCAAGTACTGGTTCTCGGTCACCCATGAAGAGCAGGAACGGCGTTTTAACGCGCGGACCGGTGACCCGCTGAAACAGTGGAAGCTGAGCCCAATCGACCAGGAGTCCCAGGGAAAATGGGATGAATACACGGAAGCGAAAGAAGCCATGTTCTTTTACACGGATACGGCTGACTCTCCCTGGACGATCGTCAAATCGGACGACAAGAAACGCGCTCGCCTCAACTGTATGCAGCATTTCCTCTCGCAGCTCGATTACCCCGGCAAGAATGAGCACGTCGTGCGTGGTCCCGATCCGCTCATCGTGGGGTCTTCCGCGCAGGTGATCGAGAAAGACCGGCACCTCTGGGGCTAAGAAGCAGCATCGTCAGGCTGCCGTTGTATTGAAGCCGACCAGCGGCGATAATCGCCGCCGGTCCGCGTCGGCTTTTCCGCGACGGTCAGCCGTGAACTCCGCCAGGCCCGGAAGGGAGCAACGGTAGCGGTGATACCGGGTGCCGGGAAGCGGCTGGCGCGGGCCACTTACGTTACACTAGGCTCTGATCCGTTCGGAACCGGCCCCACAGGCAGCTGATCATCTATGAGTTATCTCGTCCTGGCCCGCAAATGGCGGCCCAAAGACTTTGCGGATACCGTTGGCCAGGAGCACGTGCTCCAGGCCCTGATCAATGCGCTGGATTCCGGGCGTTTGCACCATGCCTACCTGTTCACGGGCACCCGTGGTGTTGGCAAGACCACGATCGCGCGCATCCTGGCCAAGGCCCTCAATTGCGAAAAGGGCGTTACTTCGGAGCCCTGTGGCGAGTGCAGCGCATGCGTCGAAATCGATGAGGGGCGCTTTGTCGACCTGATCGAGGTTGACGCCGCGTCCAAAACGAAAGTAGACGACACTCGCGACCTGCTTGATAACGTGCAGTACGCACCGGCCCGTGGGCGCTACAAGGTGTACCTGATCGACGAAGTTCACATGCTGTCAAAGAGCTCGTTCAATGCGTTGCTGAAGACGCTGGAAGAGCCACCGCCGCATGTCAAATTCCTCCTGGCAACAACCGATCCACAGAAACTGCCGGTTACGGTCCTGTCGCGCTGCCTGCAATTCAACCTGAAACGCATGACGCCGCGCCTGATATCGGATCGCCTCGCCTACATCTGCGAAGCCGAATCGATTGGCGCCGAGACTGCAGCACTCGCGACGATCGCCCGCGCCGCTGATGGCAGTATGCGTGACGCGTTGAGCCTGCTCGACCAGGCGATCGCTTACTGCGGCGGTGCGCTGGAGGAGGCGCAGGTAGCAAAAATGTTGGGGACCATCGATCGCGATCACGTGGTCCGCCTGTTGCGTCTCCTTGGTGCCAACGATGCCAAAGGCATCATCGATGCTATCCGGGAGATCGACGAACAGTTTCCGAACTACTCGCGCCTGCTCGAAGATCTTGCACGTGACCTGCAGCGGATCGCTGTTTACCAGGTCGTCGGCACCTGCGACAGCGAAGATGATCTGAACGAACAGGAATACGCCGAACTGTCAGAAGTCCTGCCGGCAGCTGACGTGCAGCTCTTCTACCAGGTCGCTATTTTGGGGCGCCGTGATCTGCACCTGGCACCGGACCCGCGCAGTGGGGCAGAAATGGTGTTGTTACGAATGCTTGCGTTTCGACCGGCTGCGGCCGCCGAAGTGCCAGGCGCTATCGGCGAAGGCGGCGAGCGTGCAGCAAGTCCGGCCAAGCCAGCTCGTGCAAAGACGGCGCCCGCAGCCGTGAAGGCCCAGCCACTCAAGCCAGCGCCTGAGCGGGTGGCCACCAGCCATACCTGGACAGACCCCGATTGGAGCTCACTGGTTGTCGAGCTGGGTCTGCAGGGCGCCGTGCGCCTGTTGGCCGGCAATTGTGCGTTGCTCGCGCGTGAGGGCAACACGATCCAGCTGGGTCTTGATCCGCGCTCGGAGTCGCTGCTCACCAAGCAGCGCAAGGATTCACTGGCCGGCGCTTTGTCGGCGCATTTCGGCGAGAAATTATCGGTCGAAATCACGCTGAGTGCCGATGCGGGCGAAACGCCGGTTCAGGAAGAAACACGCATGGCGGATGAACGCCTCGAGGCGGCCAGGCTGTCGCTCGAAGCCGATCCGAATGTGCAGACATTGAAGAACATGTTTGGGGCGGAACTCAAGACCGATTCGATCGAGTTGATTAATCCGCCGCAGTCTGACTAGGAAGGACGGAGAGCATTGATGAAAGGTGGCATTGGCCAGCTGATGAAGCAGGCGCAAGAGATGCAGGCCAATATGAAAAAGGCCCAGGAGGAGATGGCATCGATTACGGTGACAGGCGAGTCTGGGGCCGGCATGGTGCGCGTCACCATGACTTGTCAACACCAGGTCAAATCAGTGGAGATTGATGACTCGATGATCGGCGATGACAAGGAAATGCTGGAGGACCTGACGGTCGCCGCGTTTAACGACGCTGTTCGCAAAGTCGAGAAGACCGTGCAGGAAAAGTTCTCCGGAATGGCTTCCGGCATCAGCCTTCCGCCCGGTATGAAATTGCCGTTCTAGGTCGAATGTCTTACTCGCCTTTACTTGTTCGCCTTATCGACGGCTTGCGCTGCATGCCCGGTGTCGGCCAGAAATCGGCCCAGCGTATTGCATTTCATCTGCTTGAGCGCGACCGTGATGGCGCCAATGCGCTTTCTGTTGCGCTGGCCGACGCGGTGGGTGGAATAGGGCACTGCAGTCGTTGCCGCATGTTCACCGAGCATGAATTGTGTTCGATATGTGCTGCAAGCGGGCGCGATGCCACACAGCTGTGTGTCGTGGAGTCGCCGGCTGACGTCATGGCGCTCGAAGACGCCACCGGTTTTCGCGGCCTGTATTTTGTCCTGATGGGCCACTTGTCGCCACTCGATGGAATCGGGCCGGAGGAACTGGGCCTGAGCCAGCTCGACGACTGGCTGGCAGGTGGTGAAGTGACCGAGCTCATCATCGCGACGAACCCGACTGTCGAGGGTGACGCGACCGCGCATTACCTGGCTGAGCTGGCAACGCGACGCGGCGTCAAAGCGAGCAGGATTGCGCATGGCGTGCCGCTGGGCGGTGAACTGGAATACGTTGATGGCGGCACGTTGTCACACGCATTTTATGGTCGACGCACAGTCGACTGAGGGAGTTGAGATGTCGAACGATTGCCTGTTTTGCAGAATTCTTGCCGGCGAGATTCCGGCTGACCTGGTTTACGAGTCGGATACGGCGGTTGCGTTTCGCGATATCAACCCGCAGGCGCCGACGCACGTACTCGTAATACCCCGCAAGCACATTGCGACCATCAATGAGATCGGGCACGAAGACCAGGAACTTATCGGTAGTCTCTATACGGCGGCCAGGGAAATTGCCGCGGGAGAAGGTATTGCCGAGGAGGGCTATCGCGCGGTTATGAACTGCAATGAAGGCGCCGGTCAGTCGGTCTTTCACATTCACTTGCACGTGTTGGGCGGCAGGAGCTCTGGCCTGGCCGCCAGGCTAGCCAACCGCTCTAGTACTTTCCCTCGGACAGCTGTTCTGTCAGGTTGACAATGCGCTTGTAGCTCTCGTACCGGCGAGGACTGATCGCGCCGGTCTCGCTGCGGTCTTTCACTGCGCAGCCGGGTTCCCGGAGATGCCGGCAATTGGCAAAACGGCATTCCTGGGCCGCTTCGCGTATCTCCCTGAATCCTTGCGAGGCGATCGTTGAGGATTCCAGGGCGGGGGCGTAATCGCGTACACCGGGCGAGTCGATCAGCCAACCGCCTCCGGGTAACGCGATCATTGCGGAATTTACGGTCGTGTGCCGTCCCTCCCGCGACTTATCGGAAATTTCCGCGGTTTTTTGCACCTCGTCACCAAGAAGACTGTTGATGATGCTGGATTTGCCGACACCTGATTGGCCGACAATAATTGCGCAGTGGGTCGCCAATAACTTGCGAACATTGTCCAGACCCTCTCCCGTCAACGCGCTGCAGGCGACCACGTCGTAGCCGATGTCGAAGTACGTGTCCAGTTCGTAACGTGCCGATGAGGTGCCCAGGTCGCTCTTGTTGAATACGACGCATGCATCGATGCCCATGATCTCCGCCGCACACAAATAGCGGTCGACAATGAACCAGTCAGCCTTGGGCTCGGCTGCCGCGACGACCACGAGATAGTCGAGATTTGCCGCAAGTACTTCGACCTGGCCACGCATGTTGGGTCGCGTCAACTCATTGCGCCGCTCGGCGATATGGGTAATCAGCCAATCACTTTCATTGTCGATCGGTTCCACGTCCACGATATCGCCACACACCGGCTTGATGCGCTTTCCCTTGATGCGCGCATCGACTTCACGTCCGTCGTCAAGACGGAGCCGCATGCGTCGACTGAACGTGGCTGTGACCGTGGCGCTGACCGTGGCGAGATCCATGGCGGAAGTATAGACTGCGTGAACCATGACCACACCAGCAAACGATCGCAGTACAAACCTGATCTGGATAGACCTCGAGATGACAGGCTTGTGTACGCAAAACGACACGATCATCGAAATCGCGACGGTCGTAACCGACAAGCAGTTGAATGAGCTGGCGGAGGGACCGGTCCTCGCGATTCGGCAATCGCCGGAAACGATGGATGGCATGGATGACTGGAATACGCGGCAACATGGTGATTCGGGTCTGACCGCGCGGGTGCTGGAGAGCGAGATTGAAACTCACGAGGCCGAGGCGGCAACCCTTGCTTTCCTGAAACAATGGGTGGACGAGGGCGCCTCGCCCATGTGCGGCAACAGCATCTGCCAGGACCGTCGGTTTCTTGCACGCGAGATGCCGCAACTCGAAGCCTATTTCCATTATCGAAACCTGGACGTCTCCACGCTCAAGATCCTGGCCCAGCAATGGGCACCACAGATTGCCAAAGGATTCGTAAAGGAATCGGCGCACCTCGCGTTATCCGATATTCGCGATTCCATTGAGGAACTCGTGTGGTACCGCGAGCATCTGTTCGACGCCACTGTGCTGCTCCAGCCCGGCGGCGATGACTGAAAAACCTTACGCCGAGTCTGTGGCTCGCAACGCGGGCCCGATTATTGAAATCCTGAAACGCGAGTTTCGCGATTGCCAGAGCGTGCTTGAAATCGGCTCTGGCACCGGGCAGCACGCGGTGACCTTCGCTGCGGCGCTGGCTCATCTGCACTGGCAGACCAGTGACCTTGATGCAAACCATGCTGGCATCAATGCATGGATCGAGTCGAGCGGACTCGGTAATGTCCGGGCACCCCTGTCAATTGACGTACGAACCGCGGAACTTGATGCAGGCAGCTACGGCGCTGCGTTTTCATCGAATACCGCCCATATCATGGGAATCGATGCAGTGGCGCGAATGTACTCGCTGATCGGTACGGACCTTGCGCGAAGAGGGCGTGTTCTGCCTGTATGGACCCTTCAAATGCGACGGTGAGTTCAATACCCGCAGCAATGCCGATTTCGACGCGGACCTGCGCAGTCGCGACCCTCAGATGGGCGTGCGCGACCTGGAGGCACTGGACGGGTTCGCGGCGGCCAGCGGACTTCGTCGGCAGCGCCTGTACGCGGTTCCCTCCAATAATTACGTGGCCGTCTGGCGGAAACAGGCGGATCGAGCGTGATGACGGTGCATCGCGGTGGTTGCCATTGCGGTCGGGTGCGCTTCGAAGTCGACGCGCCCGCCGCTATCGATGCGACCCGGTGCAATTGCAGCATCTGCAGCAAGTCGGGCTTCCTGCACCTGATTGTCGCCCGTGCCGATTTTCGCTTGTTACAGGGCGACGACTCGCTGGTGACCTACAGGTTTAACACCGGCAAGGCAAAACACCTTTTTTGCGGGCATTGCGGGGTCAAGTCATTCTATATTCCGCGTTCCCATCCGGACGGTGTCAGTGTTAACGTGCACTGCCTCGATTCCGAGACCATCGAGGCCGTCAATATCACCGACTTCGACGGCGCAAACTGGGAACAGAATGTCTCGAAACTGTCGCCGATAAGCGACTGATTTATCTCATGTTTGGCTGGAAGGATCGAGACCGTTGACATATAGTTGCCGCATTATGAAAAGATTAATTGGTATCGCAGCTTCCGCCGGCCTTCTGCTGGCGTCGACTGCCTATGCGGAGCCGGCGTGGGTCACTGATCAATTTGAAATCACGCTGCGTTCCGGCCCCAGCACAAGCAACGCCATTCAGCTGATGCTCGATAGCGGGACACGTCTCGAGGTACTTGAGCGTGACGACGAGTCCGGCTACACGCGCGTGACGACACAGGGTGGTACGGAGGGCTGGGTCCTGACGCGCTACCTGATGAACGAGGCGAGCGCGCGGGAGCAACTCCAGACCCTGACGAGTCAGCTGACAAACGCCAACACGCGCGGTAGTTCGCTCGATTCGCAACTGGCCGCGATCAAAGGCGAATACGACTCGGCGAGCCGCCAGATCGCCACGCTCGAACGCGAAAAGGCTGCAGTTGAGCAGGAACTGGCGGAGATCAAGCGTACAGCGGCGAATGTCCTGGCGATTAGCAATCAAAACAAGACGCTGATGGACGATCTCGCAGCGGCACAGATTCGCGCCGATACGCTCGAACAGGAAAACCGGGTGCTGTCGAGCCAGACAACGCGCTACTGGTTCGTGACGGGCGCTGCTGTTCTGGTCGTCGGACTGGTCCTGGGACTCTGGCTCCCGCGAATTAACTGGCGCCGGCGGCGGCGCTGGGACCGCTTCTAGTCAGACAGTCTCACCGGCGAGGAACATCCAGGTCTCGACAACCGTGTCGGGATTGAGTGACATGCTTTCGATGCCCTGGTCCAGCAACCATCGGGCGAGATCCGGGTGATCTGACGGGCCTTGCCCGCAGATTCCAACGTACTTGTTGTTTCTCTTGCACGCGGCGATCGTCATGGCGAGCAGCGCCTTCACGGCGTCGTCGCGCTCGTCGAAGTTGTCGGCAACGAGGGCCGAATCGCGGTCCAGTCCCAGGGTCAACTGGGTCATATCATTCGAGCCGATCGACATGCCGTCGAAATGTTCGAGGTACTGATCGGCGAGCAGGGCGTTCGTCGGCAGTTCTGACATCATGATGACTTTCAGGTCGTGTTTGCCTCGTTCCAGCCCATTGGCGGCCATCAGGTCAATGACGTCCTTCGCCTGTTTCACTGTGCGTACGAACGGAATCATGATCTGTACGTTGGTCAGGCCCATGTGTTCGCGTACGCGTCGCAATGCGCGACATTCGAGTTCAAAGCAGGGTCGGAAACTCTCGGAAACATAGCGCGCGGCACCGCGAAAACCGATCATCGGGTTTTCTTCGTCGGGCTCGTAACGCTCGCCGCCAATCAGGTTCGCGTATTCATTGGATTTGAAATCCGACATGCGAACGATGACGGGCTCGGGGGCGAATGCAGCCGCGATCGTGGCAACCCCTTCAGCGAGTTTCTCCACGTAGAACTCGACCGGATCCGGGTAACCGGCTATCTGGTCATCGACTGCGGCGCGCGTGGCATCGTCGAGTTTGTCGTATTCGAGCAATGCCTGGGGGTGTACGCCAATCATGCGATTGATGATGAATTCGAGGCGGGCGAGGCCAACGCCGCGATTCGGAATATTGGCGAAGTCGAAGGCGCGATCGGGATTGCCGACATTCATCATGATCTTGACCGGAATATCGGGCAATGAATCGAGTTCGATATTCGTCTCCTCGAAGTCGAGACTGCCCTCGTAAACGAAGCCTTCGTCGCCTTCGGCGCAACTGACGGTCACACTCGCGCCGTCCTTGATCTTCTCGGTCGCATCGCCGCAACCAACCACGGCAGGGATGCCGAGTTCACGGGCAATGATCGCCGCGTGGCAAGTACGTCCGCCACGATTGGTGACGATCGCCGACGCGCGTTTCATCACGGGTTCCCAGTCCGGGTCCGTCATGTCGGAAACCAGGACATCGCCGGCATGTACACGGTTCATCTCCGCGACGGAGCGAATGACCTTGGCCTTGCCAACGCCGATCTTGTGGCCAATGCTGCGGCCAGTGATGATGACGTCGCTCTTGCTCTTGAGAGTAAAGCGCTGGATGGAACGGCCCGAACGGCTTTGCACGGTTTCAGGTCGCGCCTGGAGGATGTAGAGCTTGCCGTCGTTGCCGTCTTTGCCCCATTCGATATCCATGGGGCGCTGGTAGTGGTTCTCGATCGTGATCGCCATCTTCGCCAGTTCGATGATGTCAGCGTCGCTGATCGAGAAGGAGAGGCTGTCGTGCTCATCGACATCGACGGTCTCGACGGTCTTGCCGGGCTTCGGGTCGTTGCTGTAGACCATCTTGATGGCCTTGCTACCGAGATTCTTGCGCAGTATGGGGTGCTTGCCTGAGGCAATCGCGGGCTTGTAGACGTAGAACTCATCCGGATTGACCGCGCCCTGGACCACGGTTTCGCCGAGTCCCCAGGACGATGTGATAAATACCGCATCGCGAAAACCGGTCTCGGTATCCAGCGTGAACATGACGCCGGACGCGCCAACGTCGCTGCGCACCATGGTCTGGATACCCGCGGACAGGGCCACTTCGCTGTGATCGAAGCCGTGGTGCACCCGGTAGGAAATGGCGCGGTCGTTGAACAGCGAAGCAAATACCTGGTGCATGGCTTCGATCATGTTGTCGAAGCCCCGAACGTTCAGGAAGGTCTCTTGCTGGCCCGCAAACGAGGCATCCGGAAGGTCTTCAGCCGTCGCCGAGGACCGAACTGCGACGGAAATGTCCTTGCCGGCGCTCATCTCATCCCAGGCTTCGCGAACAGCGTGCATCAGGGGCGGCGGCAGTGGCGTATCGAGGATCCATCGCCGGATGGAATCGCCAGCGGACGTCAGTGCGTCAATGTTGTCGACATCGAGATTCGCAAGGAGATTGTTGATCTTCCGGTCAAGCCCGTCGGCGCTCAGGAAGTCGCGATAGGCCGCGGCTGTCGTGGCAAATCCGCCCGGGACAGTTACCCCGAGGTTCGACAGGTTGCTGATCATTTCGCCGAGCGATGCGTTCTTTCCGCCAACGGTATCGACGTCGGTCATGCCAAGCTCTTTGAGCTTGATTACATATCGCTTCAACTCTAACTCCCTTGTTTTCCTGAGCAGGACATGGACAATCCCTTCGATGGTTGAGCGCGCTGTATATTTTGTATCTGACCAGACCGGTGTGACAGCTGAGGCTCTGGGCCACAGCCTTATTACGCAGTATAGCGGGCAAGAATTTCGGCAAATGACTTTGCCATTTATAGATACCGAAGACAAGGCGCGCGAGGCTGTCGTGACGATAAATGCCGCGTGCAGCAATGGTGGTCCGCGTCCCATCGTTTTCTCAACGCTGGTGCAGCCAAATTTGCGAGCAATCGTTCGCGAGTCACGCGGCCTGCATCTGGACATATTTGACGAATTTCTCGAGCCGCTCACGATCGAGCTGGGTGAGGATCCGACCTTTGTCTCCGGCCGGGCCCACGGCATGAGCGACATCGACGCCTATATGCGGCGAATCGAGGCAACCAACTTTGCGTTGGCCAACGATGACGGGGGCGTCAGCCGCAACTACGACGAGGCGGACGTCATTCTCATCGGCGTGTCGCGTTCCGGGAAAACACCGACCTGTCTCTACCTGGCTCTGCAGTACGGAGTGTATGCAGCCAATTATCCGCTAACCGACGAAGAACTCGAGACGGGCACGTTGCCAAAGGTCCTGACGAAGCAAACGCACAAGTTGTTCGGGCTGACGATTGCACCGGAGCGGCTGCGGGAAATCCGCAAAGAGCGTCGTTCGATGGGGCGCTATTCGTCGGCACAGCAGGTTCGCTACGAATTACGCGAAGCGGAGAAAATCTTCCGCCGCTACGGCATACCTTATGTCAATACGACGAGCTTCTCGATTGAGGAGATATCGAGCAGAATCCTAGATAGTACCGGTGTAGAGCGCAGAGTTCGACCCTGATATTGCGGCTTGGGCCCTGCTATATTGAGCGCATGTTGCTCGATTCACACCTCGTTCCGGAGACGATCGCAAAGCCCCGCAGCTTTGTCGGGCTCATGGCCTTGTACGAGAGCAATTACTTGCGGCTGCTGCGCCTGATTCCCGAGCTGGACAGGCTTGACGGCTGTTTTCACTCCCGGGTTGTCGGCGACTGCGATCTGCACGTCGAGATCCTTGAGCGCTGTCGCTACACGGTCACCTTGTCGCTGACCTACCACCTGGAAACCGATGATGGCCTGTTGATCGATCCGGATATGACGATACGGGCGTATCTCGATGGCAGGCTTGCTGAGGTCATGGCGATCGGCAACTGCCGGCGCCATACAACACTCGGGCAGCTGGTGCGGGAACACCGCAAGGAGCTCGATCGCCGGTGGCGGCGCAATATTGTCCTGAATAAGTGGCTGGACTACCTTTCCGAGCAGGGGCACCTCGTCCTCGAACGCTAAAACTGTCGATCAAGTCAGCGTTTCGCGCTTGCAGTATTGCGATCATTATGTTCATTGCCGGTTCGGGAATGCGCCCGAGCGGTGTGGGATGAGCAGAGAGTGGCGCTGTGGCAGGTCTGACAGGAATCTTCAAAACTGTGCCCGAGGCACCCCAGGACGCGGATAAACTCGTGGACCTGTTTCGCAACCGTTCCGAGTTGAAGAAGGAATTCGCGGCGCTCCGTAATGAGAAGTACCAGTTGCAGGACCGCATCAAGGAGCGCCAGGGCACCATTGAGCGGGTGCAGCAAAAGCTCAATCACCTCGAGTCTCTGTTGCTCGACCCCGAGTGGGTACACAACGTCGTGGTCTTCTACCAGCTACGTCGCCTGGCCCGTCACTGTGAAAACAAGGTCGCGCGCTTCGCCGAACAGCTCAAGCAACAGCGTGAGGAAAAGACCCACGGCAAAGTGCTTGCGGCCTGGAGGCAGCAGATCGACAAAGAAGCCGAGAAGGTCGAGCGCAAGATCGGTGAGCACCGCATGCGCTTACAGCTCCTGGAAGACCAGCTGCTGGCGGAACGCCACAAGCTCACGACGATGGGCGGAATTTCGAAGATGCTGCATGGTCGGTCACAGGAGGCAACTGTGGACGAGATAGCAGCGTCTATCGAGGAGGCTCAAGGCGAGGAACAGACATTGTTGCTCGAACTGCAGCGTATCCGGAACACGGCAGCCCCGGACCCCGTGGGGCTCGATACGGCGGCCAAGCGCTCGATAAACTTCATGATCCTGTCGTTTGCCCAGCAGCTGTACCTCGACTACAAGGAAGACGACCTGGCCGGACTCGCGAAAGAGGCAAGTGAAAAGAGTGTCGGCGCGGTCAACTACGGGGGTAAGCCGGATTGCGACGAGCTGCTCACGATCCTGGCAAAACGCCGGGAGGAATTGGAACAGGTACCGGATTTCGCCGGGATTCTGCAAAAACGCGCGAAACTGATCGCCAAACACGCGGTGTTTCGCAGCGATGACGACGTCGTACCTGCACCCGGGTCGGTCGCAACTGTCTACGAGATCACCGCGAACGGAGTCGTCCGGCAGTCAGACGCCAATTTGCTGGGTGAGAATTATTTCGCGGTGGCGAAAGTGCTGAGCCGTTAAACCGGCTAAATGTCTTTCCGAAGCATCTGACGTTTGAAGCGCGCCAGTTCGTCATCGGAAAATCCCGGGACCCGGGTGTTCATGATCACGGTATCGTCCACATCGGACTGCTGCGCTTCGGGTTGCTCGGTGTCGTCGTCACTGTCAGCAAAAACTTCGCGGATCGTGGCTGCCGCACGAGGTCTCAAGAGGTGGTTGGCAGACAGGGTATCCACCTTGTCTGCGGCTTGCTGAACTTCGATCTCGTGGTTCACCAGGGTGACGCTCAGCTCGTTTTCGGATACCTCGAGCGTGGCGTCGCGGGATTTACTGCAGAGCGGTTCGTGCGAAGGTGCCGCAAAGGCGACAGTGACAAAGCCGGTGGCCAGCGCAAGGCTCGCAGCGAGTGCAGCGAGATTGAATGTCTTGCGCTCTGTCGGCCTTACCGTCATAGAATGACCTTCGGTGCCTCCGCAAACTGCGCGGTGTTATAGTCGAGTATAACAGCGCGACCAAGCTCGTCAAGCGCACTAATCAGGGCTGTACCTGCGCCGCCTGAGGTGGCGTGACGATTTCCCGCAGGGTCGCCAGGTCCGTCACGATGCCCGTCGCCTGTTCGAGGGGAATGTCCGGGAATTCGTCCTCTTCCAGGTCGTCAAGGCTGGCCAGCGGCTCGAGATCCAGCGCGGCACGGCGCTCATTCTCACGATCCAGCCGGCGCTGCAGTTCTTGTTCGCGTTCGGTCTTGCGAACTGCCTTGTTCAGCGACAGGCTCTTCTGCTCCGTCATCTCGCGCATCGCTTCAATGACGTCGAGTTGATACTGGATGTTCGGGTCGGCCTGGGCGCGCTCCGCGTAGGCGGCTGTCAGGGATTCGATGGTCGCCTTCAAGGGTACGCCCGAGCGGAAACGGGTGGTTTGCACGGTGTCCCAGGGCAGGGCACTTTCCCGCACGCTTTCACCAACCAGTTCGGCGTTGATGGGCGAGGGCAGAACGATATCCGGGTCGACTCCGCGATGTTGAGTACTCTCTCCCGTGACACGGTAGTACTTGCCGATCGTCAGCGTCAGCTGGCCATAGCCCTCATCCCCGTCGGGCCGAATGTACTGGTCGAGCGAGTAGAGGTTCTGGACGGTACCCTTGCCGAACGTCTGCTGGCCGACGATGACGCCACGCGCATAATCCTGAATTGCGGCGGCAAAAATCTCCGAAGCCGAAGCACTGTATCGATCGACAAGCACGACCAGCGGGCCGTTATACGCAACCCGTGCAACCGGGTCAGGGTCATCGAGACGGCTTATGCGGCCGCTGGCGTTCCTGAGCTGCACCACCGGGCCGTTATCGATGAACAGGCCGGACAGGGCCGTCGCTTCAGTCAGGTGGCCGCCACCATTGCCACGCAGGTCGAGGATCAGGCCATCGATACCTTCTTCTTCCAGTTCTCCAATCAGGCGCTTTACGTCTTTCGTGGTGCTGGTGTAGTCCTTGTCACCATTACTCAAGGCCCGATAATCGCGGTAGAAGCTGGGAACGTCTATGACGCCGATCGACCATTCGCGGCCATCGCGCTGACTCTTTATCACCTGGCTTTTGGCCGCCTGTTCTTCGAGTTTTACCTGGCCGCGGGTCAGATCGATGAACTTCTTGGGGCTGCCTGGCAGTGAATTCGCCGGGATAATCTCGAGTCGGACGACCGTGTCCGCAGGGCCGCGAATCAGGTCGACGACGTCGTCAAGGCGCCAACCGATAACGTCAACAACCTCGCTGTCGACACCCTGGCCGACACCCGTAATACGATCTTCCGGCTTCAGGGACCCGTCCGCAGCAGCAGGGCCGCCCGGGATAATGCCGGCAATCTTGACGAAGTCATCCTCGGTTTGCAGGGATGCGCCGATGCCGAAATACGACAGGCTCATCTGGATGCGATATTCCTCGGAATTGCGCGGACCCATATAGCTGGAATGGGGGTCCAGCGCATGGGCGAATGAATTCATGAAGCGTTCGAACACGTCATCATTGTTCACCTGGTCCAGGCGACGAAGATAGCCGCTGTAACGCTTGGTCAGGACCTCCTGGGTCTTTTCCCAGGGCTCCTCCTCGAGTTCGAGTGCCAGCGCGTCGTTCTTGACGCGTTTGCGCCAGATCTCGTCGAGCTCCGCCGAAGTCTCGACCCAGGGCTCTTCCGAACGGTCAAACTGGTAGTTCTCGTCGACCGTGAAATCCGGCTCATCCTCGAGCTGGGTCAGGGCATAGGTCAGCCGCTCCCGAACGCGGGTCTGGTAGATCTGGAAAACCTCGAACACCGGATCCATGGGCTTGCTCTTGACGATGTCGTCAAGCTCGTAGCGCAGAGACTCGAAGTACTCGATATCGCCTTCCAGCAGATACATGCGGTTGCGGTCGAGCGACTCGATAAACAGGTCGAATACCCTGGACGAAAGCTCATCGTCGACGGCTACGTGGTTGTAGTGCGACTTCTGCACAAACTGCGTAACGATCTCGCCAATGGTTTCATGGCGCTCTTCAGGATAGAGAAAATTCTGTTGGTCAACGGCCGAGGTGTTGCTTAGTGCCGGCCACGCGAGGAAGGCGAGGCCCAGCCCGGCGAGGACCTTAATGCGGCGAATTCCAGATTTCGTCAAGGGTTTCTCCATCGTTGCCAATTAGTTTCAGCATTGCCCATAATTGGGCTAGGCTAGTGTTCCAGCGCCCCTGGATCAAGGGCACATTCGTCATAATTGTCATTGCATTGCGGTAAATAGTCCGCATCGGAAATTAATTCATGCGTCCTTTGTCTGCTGTCACGCTGATCATCCTCGGTTCCTGTTTCGCAATTACCTTCAGTCTGACAGCCGTCATCATTGTCGTTCTTGTCCTGGGAGACGAATACCCGCGTCTGCAGCGTGAGTTTGATCCCTTGCTCCAAAGCGCAGTGCTCTTCTTCTTTATGACCCTGATCTCGGCCGCGAGTTTCTACACACTCGCGAAAAACCACAGGCTCCGGTACTGGTTGCAGGGGGCGATGTGGCTGGGTTTGCTGGGAATCGGTTTCTATTACTGGCCGTAGACAGCATGGTGCTCTAGCGGAAAAGCTTGCTGCCCCGCAGTCGCCGCCGCCGCATGCGGGCCTGCAATTCCTTGCGGCGAGCGTCCAGCCAGCCCGCCCGACTGGCACCATCGCCATTGGCTGACTGACGGTCACGGTAGTCGCAGAAATCGTGGTAGGCCTCGATCTCGTGCTTGAGTTCCCGCACGACGAGTTCAATCATGATCGCGTCATCGAGAAAGCCAAGACCCGGGATATGGTCGGGAATCAGGTCTTCCGGCTCGGCGAAATAGGCCAGCGCATTGAGCACGCGAGCGGCGTCATTGTGTGGCAGGCGCCACTCGAGATCGGACAGCATCCGGATCATGAGCCGCAGCTTTTCCAGGCGCTCGAGTATGAACCCGGGTGCCGACGACTCCGGAACCTCGGCGAGAAGGCCTTCCGCCGCGGCAACGATATCTTCGGGGGGGATTCTGCTGGCAGCACGTCGCGCCTCATCCATAATGAGCCGGAAATGCCGCAGGTCTTG
This sequence comes from uncultured Gammaproteobacteria bacterium, assembly GCA_963698415.1. Classification (GTDB taxonomy): domain Bacteria; phylum Pseudomonadota; class Gammaproteobacteria; order Steroidobacterales; family Woeseiaceae; genus UBA1847. The sequence goes on from CAVOQS010000011.1 coordinate 34,284, forward strand.
TTCGTCGAGTTCGAAAGAGATTCGCAAAGTCACAAACGAATGGTACTACTTGCCGAAGCGTCGGTCCCAGTTCTTTGAGCGATCGAACTCTCCGGTGTTGTAAGGATCGATACCCGTCTCTTCGCCGGTATCAACAATCGAATCATCGATGATTCTGAGGGTTTCGTGAGTCCCCGTGTCCTCGCGCACAAACTTCTTGCGAATCAACACGTTCTTGCCGGGACCATTGCTTTCGACCATGCTTGCCAGGTCGTCATCGGCCGCAACGTATTCGGGATTTGGCCGTGGCACTTTTTTCTGCGGACGAACCCGTGGCGCTGCGGTATGCGTGCCCGTCATCCGCAAGTCCTCTATCAGCGTTGAGTCCTCATCGGAAAAACGCGATTTGAGCCAGTCTTTGAGTCGTTCAAACATCTATATATCGCCTGGTCAGGCAAAATGGTTTTCTGGTTCAGTTCAACACCCAAACAGAATGCATGAAGAATCCCGGTTTTTCTATGAGCGTTGTGCGAATAGCACCGACTGAAATATCGAAATTGTGAAGCCGATCACAGTTTTCCGGCGCTGCGCCAGGCGAGGACGGTCAAGCGCAGGCATTGCCAAACCAGGTAGGGCGAGAGAACGAGAAACCAGGCGACGAGATCGCCGCTTCGTATCTTGCCACTGAGGATGCCGAAGAACTCCATATAGCCGCTGCCGCCGTAGGCGCCGAATACGGCTTTTCCCACGAACCAAACGGCAATGGGTAACAAGACGAGGCCAGCGAACAACAGGATCGCAAATAGCGCGCCTTCTTTCTTCAGGAATGCAACGACGGGTGACGGATTTTCGCTCACGTTTGGGCCAACAGTTCAGGGCCCGCTATCGTTGCCTAGCTTCGGGTGGAGGTCAAGCTTCGCTATACGATCGCCGACGCCGCCTGTAGACCAATACCCCCAGATGCAGGCATGCGACTGAGAACAGCAGGTAGTGGGGCAGCACCCAGAACCACTCGCTGATGTACAGCGTGGCGAGAAAAGCGGCAAGACCCGATACCAGGTAGAAATACGGGAGCAGGTCGTAAATGATCTTGGGTAACCAGATCTTCTTTGAAAACAGACGCCCGGCGTCTCGAGTAACAGCTTGCGTTTCGGTTAATGCGGCGGGCTTACTGGCAGCGGTGCTCAGCATCGTTCTGTCTCACGTCCTTGTGGTAGAGACTTACGATAGAGCAACTGGACAAAAAAGAGCGTGAAAACGCTCACATTTCATCCATCGCGCTTCGGGCGTTCCTCGTAGCGAAAATGTGCGTTGCCGATTGTGACGATGTCGCCATTCTTCAGGAAGTGCTCGGTGACCTGCTTTGAATTGACGTAGACCCCGTTCTTGCTGCCCCAGTCGATTACGCGAGTCGATTCCCCGTCAGTCTGTACCACGGCATGGCGGCGGCTGATGTAGCCCGCGTTGAGCTGAATATCGTTGTCGCTGGTTCGGCCGATCGTGAGTCGATCCTTGAACAGGGGGAAACGCAGCAGTTGGTCTCCAATCTTGCCGACGAGGACGCGGGTAACCCGGTCGTAATTCTTTGGCGAGGCGCCGCGGGCAGCGTCAGCCACTTCGAAGCGCTCGGAAATTCGGTCATCGATATCCGAGATTACTTCGCCAATTTCATTGATCGATTCAACCTGCTCGGACTTTCGCGCGAGTTCGGCAAGCAGGACGTTGATCGCGTCGCTACGCGCTTCGAGTTTTTCCTCGAGGTCTTGCGCGCGGCGCGTTGATTGCAGCAGTTCTGTCTCGAGCTGCTCGATACGGGCCTGGGACTTTTCGTCGGTATCGCACAGCATGCGCTCGAGTTCTTCTTTGAAGCCACGCGTGTCGACCAGGTCTGAAGCCAGTTGGCAGTTCAGTACTTCAGTTTGCGCGACTGTCTCCTGTGCCTCGCCAAGTTCAAATCGCAGGATCCGTATGTCTTCTGCATGCTTGTCAGCCAACGCCACCAATTTCTCTTCGAGCGCGGCATTGTCCTGCTTCGACGCTGCGAGCTCGTCAGACAGCCGGCGATTCTGCGCCATTGTTTCCGACAGATGCGCCTTGCATGCGGCGCCGATCATTTTCCAGTTCTTCGTGTGCGACAAGGATGTCCTGGAACTTGCGGCGCAAGGAATCCGCATAGGCTTCAGCACGGGCGAGACGATCGTGATCGTCTGCGATTTCGACTCTCGTCGCTGAAGACTTTGGTGGCTCAGGAACTTCACGCGTGGTTCTTCGTGCCCTTTCAAGCTCGGCAGTCAGCTCGCTTGTAACCTGGCGATGGCGATTGTCGCGCTCACGAATCTCGGTCTTGAGCGCCTTGATGCTGGTGTCCCGCGACTTGAGCAGTTTGTTTTTTCGAGCGACGGTCTCGCGTAACTCGTCGAGCTCGGCTGTTAACTTGTTTGTTAGTTCCGCGCGGGCTTTGATTTCCGCATCGAGGCCGAGCCATTTTGAGCGTAGCTGTTCAATGTCGTATTGCAGCTTGCCGATTGTCTTTGCGTCGCCACTGGCGCGATCCGCGACATCGTAAGTATTCTCGTCGGACTCATGCAAAGAACCTTCGCCGGGTACCTGACCCTGCCGAAAAGTGATCGCCTCGAGTTCTGCGGTGGGATCTTCGTCGTTTGAGACTAATTCGTTGATGTTGTTTTTATCATTAGTCATGAGCGCAGTTTATCACGCGAATGACAGCGCTCAATTGGCAGGGCGAAGTATTTGCGTATTTAAGTTAAATCGGCCTAGTCGCAGGGGACGGTACGGCCGCTGGCCCATGCGCGCATGGCCGCAATGCGGTCGTCCATGACGATCGACAGGGGGCGGGTTTCTTCGATCTCTGCCAGCAGGTGGGCTGTCGCCAGCGGCTCGGATTTGGCGTGAGCCGCGTACAGCGAGGACACCACTGCCTGTTCGATCTCTGCGCCGGAAAAGCCCTCCGTGGCAGTCACGAGCGGGTCCAGGTCGAATCGCTTGAGGGGCTGGTCGCGGTTAGTCAGGTGAATGGCCAGGATCGATCTGCGGATTTCGTCGTTGGGCAGATCGACAAAGAAGATTTCATCGAAGCGTCCCTTGCGAACCAGTTCGGGGGGCAGGGTGCTGATGTCATTCGCGGTTGCTACAACGAAGACCTGGGTCCGTCGTTCCGCCATCCAGGTGAGGAAAGTACCCAACACGCGCTGCGTCGTTCCGGTTTCACCGCCGCGTCCTGCAATGCCCTTTTCAATCTCGTCGATCCACAGTACGCAGGGTGACATCACGTCCGCGGTCTTCAGTGACTCGCGGAGTTTCCTCTCGGTTTCACCGTGGTACTTGTCGTACACGGACCCAAAGTCCAAACGCAACAACGGGACGCCGAATATCCCGGCAGTCGCTTTTGCCGCGAGGCTTTTGCCGCAGCCTTGTACGCCGAGCAACAGGATGCCCTTGGGCGCATCGAGGTGAGCGACGCTTTCGTCGCCGCGAAAGACCGCGCGGCGATGGCTCAGCCACGTCTTGAGCCGCGCCAGGCCACCGACATCATTGAAGCGGGCCGTGTCGTACTCGAACTGCAGCGCGCCACCCTTGTTCAATAACTCGTACTTCGCCTGCATGACGCCGGGCAAATCGCTGCGCGTGATGGCGCCGTCGACATAGATGGCATTGCGTGCCAGGCGTTCGGTGTCAGCATAGGTGAGCCCGGCGAGATTACGGATCAATAGTTCGTGTGCCTTCGGGTCGACCTGCACCTTGTTTCCCGGGTTGTCCTGGGCATAGTCGCGTGCGGCCTTCCTGATGATTTCAGAACGTTCCTCCCCCGACGGCAGCGCCATGTCGAAGCGGGCGCAGTAGCTCTCGAGTTCCTGCGGAATCACGACCCTGTGACTGAGCAGGACGATCTGCTTGTTGACCTTGCGGGCCTGCATGCAGATGTCCTTGAGCAGCCGCACATGCACCGGATCATCAAGAAACGGATGGAAGTCGAGCAGCACGTAGACGCCAGGTTTGGATACTGCGCGAATATGCTTGAGTACGTCGCTCGGTTGCGAGTTGATTGCCTGTGGTTCGAGCGAAATGTCGAGGCGTTGGAGTCCGTCGGTGAGTGTCCAGCGAAACAACGGTACGTAGTCACTGCTTGCCCGTGCCATGGTCGCCGACTGCAGCAGTTCCAGCATGCGTTGTTCATCCTGCGATTCGATGACGACAATCGGCGTCCGCGATCGCAGAATCAGTTCAAGGTCGTGACGTCCATCCATGCTGGTGCTTAGTTCTCCGCTTCTCCTGGCGCAATACTAAGGCAGCCGGGCAGGTTGTCGATGTGAAGCGCGTCGGGGACTGAGTCAATAAGCTGCTCTGCAGCCGCCATCAGCGTGGTCGCATCGACCTCACCCTCCGTCAGGTGAGGTAGCAGCGAGTCCAGCGTTACTTCTCCGCGGGTTTTCCGTGACATTTCGTCATTCAGCTGCTTGAAAACGGTCACCGCCAGCGCCGTGTTCGGGCCCGTTGACGTCCTGGCGCACAAGGTATCGGCCTTGGCTGCCCAATCTGCCTGGCGTTCGAATGCGAAGTCAGCACGTTTCTTCGTGATAGCGTTGCTGCGGCGAAGCAGTTCGATGCTGTAATACTCCGCCAGGCCTTCGGCAATCCAGTCGTAGCCATCGCGAGTGTTGATCAGCATGGCCGTGTGCACCACCTCGTGCAACAAGGTACTCGTGGCATTCTCACTGATCATTGGCCGATCGGCATGTATGAACATCGAGGCGGGCGCTGACAGTCCGCCACGCCACATTGGGTCGCCCGCGCTGACAATCGTCAGGCGAGGGAAGTCGTACGGCAGGATTTCCACAAGTTCAGGAAGCGTCCAGGCAAGCAAAGCCAGCATATCCATACGCCGCACGTCGTGCCCCTCCGGCCCGGCAATTGCGACCCTGATGCCGGCAATGGTCTCTCGCCGGACCCCAAGTCTGCCTAGCGCAATCCAGCCGGTGGGCTCGTCAAAACGACGTTCGGGACGGTCGATAATGATCGGCTCGTTCAAGGCCGAGTATTCGCTGACCGCGGTCCAGCCAGACGGCAGGTCGAACGACATCGTCGTCCTGGACTCGGCGCCCTTGAGCGTTCGGGTGCGGGCGCGCGGGATAACGTCTTCTGCACGAAATATTCCCCACTCATCGGTGAGCAGGGCATCGTAGGCGCCTGTTCCACGCTCCTCCTGAACAGTTACACGCCACTGCAAATCACCGCCGCCAACCGGTGGTCTCCACCGGACCGTACCGCTCTGAATCTCAACCGCGCCGTCACCGTCGAGATCACTGATCCGTGGATCGAACGGGAAGGACAGCTCGCGGAGCAGGTTTCCAGGCTGTCGCAGGCGCATGCTCACATCCACACGCGACTCCCCGGGGTCGGGCCGCAGGGTGTAATGGATAGAGTATTCGCGAGAATTGGCGTTGCTGGCGGACTCCGAATCGGAAACGCCGCAAGACGCGCAGAGGAAAAGGCTCGCGAGCAGGAGCGAACAGGATCGTATTCTGCAAAAAGCTGAGAAGTAGTTCATACCGAATTCGGTTCTCGTGACGTATTCTGGATGCTTATCCAGTTCGGAGTGTCGCCGATGATAGCGCAGCCGGCCCGTCTGTTTCGCGTTTTTTCCTTAGCAATCACCGTGTTGGCGCTTTCCGCATGCGCGTCGAATCCCGCGGCCACGCCGTCGTCACAGGCTGTCAGCAAGGGCGAGCGTGCAGCGATAATCGCGCTGGACCAGGTGGGCGTGCCGTATCGTTATGGCGGCGCAACGCCGCAGGGCTTCGATTGCAGTGGCCTTGTGCAGTTCTCCTACTCGCGCGCCGGGGTCACGGTGCCGCGCACAACGGGGCAGCTGTGGTCAGCGTCGAGGACGGTCGGTCAGGATGACCTGCGTGCCGGCGATCTCCTGTTCTTCAGAATCGACGGGAAAATGTCTCACGTCGCCATGTACCTCGGCGAACAGCGCTTTGTACACGCGCCACAGTCCGGCCAAACGGTCTCAGTGGGCTCGCTGGAGTCGCCGTTCTACGAGTCCGCATTGATTCGGGCCGCGCGGCCCTACTAGACCTGGCCTACTGGACGATAAATGCTCTGAGCTGTGTCGCGAGCCCCTTGCAGGCCTTGGCCTGGGGTCGCGCGATCAACGGAATGGGTACAACGATCGCTGGCAGGAACGACGTACCGGTGACATCCGCCGAAATCGTCCCGGCGTGCTCGTTAACATCCAGATCCCAAACGGATGCTTCGTAGTCGGAGTCGTTTTGCCACCAGGCGAAGCCGAAGCAGCCACCGCCGCCCGGTCCCGCCGCACAGGACAGGCTGCCGCCTTCGGCAACGCGGTCGGTATTGCCGTCCAGCCAGACGATATATCGCACGCCCATTTTCTTCATCGCTTCTGCGACACCGGGACGACTCATCAATATGGGCAGCCCTTCAGTTTTTGCTGGTGCGGTACGCGGCTCGAACCAGGGGAAGAGGTTATCGACGAACTGCTGGTTCGGAATGACGCGAACGCCTTTGGAACCACTGCCAAGGGCTTTTTCGACGCACGCGATATAGTCCGCTTCGGTTTCATTTCCCTGGTGGTAGCTCTTGGCCATAACGACGACGGACTCGCCGTCTTTGAGACCGGTGACCTTCGCGCGATCGTCCTCGATACGAGATGTCACACAGCCCGCGAGGCTGAACGCCAGGAGACAAAGGAGGGCGTTACTCTGCCGCATCGTCAATTCCTCCAATCGCGAAAACACCAATCACACTAGCCGGTTCGTTGCTTTGTGCATCTTGTGCCGCATCCGCATTCAACTCACCAGGCTCCACCTCCGCCGGGTCGAGGGGGCCGTTCGCCAACTGCCGGATCCTGGTCACCTTGTCCATTTGCATGATAATCAATGCGGCCGCATCGCGCATCGCGAGAATTGCGGCTCGCCGCAGTGAATCCGAGCCACCCAAACCTTCTTTCTCGCTCTTGCCGTACGCGCTGACCGTCCAGCTTGAAGCCCGGTTGCCGATGCTGTCGAATACCGAGATGCGATAACGGATCCACACAGCAAACGCATTGGTCTGGCTTTGGCTCGGAACCGAGAACTCGAAACCTTCGATGACAGGTTCAACCAGGGCATCGAACTGGTAATCGCGAGGGTCGTCGTCGGGGCCCAGGACGATGACTGAATCAAACATGTAGCCAAACAGCTGCGTAAAGAACGCGGCGTTCGAGCTGCCCAGGTGAATCGTCCAGGTATCCTTGCCCAACACCTCTTCTGTATGCACGAAATCCTGGAACTCGGCGGGCAGGCGCACCGCAACCTCAACGGGTATCTTCTCGATACGCGGCTCCGGAATCGTCGGCATTTCCATTGTGACGGTCGAGCTACAGCCAGCGACCAGGACAATGGCAAGGCTCGTAATTGAGGCGAAGCGAAAGTTTGCAATCAAGAAGATAGAGTCCGCACGTTTTATACAGGCTGCTTAATCAGAGCGTTTCAATCGCGGAGAGTTCCCGGTAAAGCGCCGGCGCCAAGCTGATTAACTGTAGTGCCAGCGTAAAGGTAGTGCAAATCAAAAACGCCCGGGCCTTGCGAATCAGTAGTCCAGCCACTCCAGCGGTTGTTCCTGCATCAGCGCCACCTGTTCCCGCAAGGCCAGGATATGGTCGTCCCAGTAACGTCTGCTGTCGAACCAGGGGAAGGCCAGCTTGAATGCGGGATCCTCCCAGCGGCGCGCCAGCCATGCGGCATAGTGCATGATGCGCAAGCTTCTCAGTGCCTCGATGAGGTGTAATTCCCGCGCATCGAAGCGCCGGAACGACATGTAGCCGTCCAGCAGCGCCTTGAGCTGTGGCGTTTGCTCTTCCCGATCGCCGGACAGGAACATCCAGAGATCCTGCACCGATGGCCCGTGCCGCGCGTCGTCGAGATCGACGATATGCAATTGCTCGCCCCTGACAAGCACATTGCCGGGGTGAAAATCTCCGTGCAGGCGGATGTCGCGCACAGAACCGGCACGCCCGTAGCAGGCTTCTACGCCATCCAGCACCATGTCGACGATGCTTTCGTAGGCGGGGCGGTTGTCGTCCGGGATAAAGTCGTTCTCGAGCAGGTATTCGACCGAGTCAGTGCCGTAGGAGTCGATATCGATGCTCGGCCTGTGCTTGAACCTCGAGAGTTCTCCTTCGAGATGTATGCGCGCGACCAGGCGTCCCAGTTGCTCCAGCAGTTCGTAGTTGTCGAGGTCAGGCGCCCGCCCGCCATGACAAGGGTAAACAGCGACACGGTGGTGTCCCGAGTGATGCAGGGTCTCGCCATCCTGCTCGAGCGGTGGAACGACCGGAATATCCTGGTCTGCCAGGCTTGCAGCAAAAGCGTGCTCCTCGAGGATCGCTGCATCACTCCAACGCTGGGGACGATAGAACTTCGCGACCACGGGTGCGGCATCCTCGATACCCACCTGGTAAACACGGTTCTCATAGCTGTTCAGTGCGAGAAACCGTCCGTCGCAGCGAAATCCCAGCTCGTCCAGCGTGGCGAGAATATCCTCGGGCTTCAGGTCGGCAAATGCCAGGGTCGCCGCATCGTTCACGATGCTTTCTGGCGCGAGTCCCGCTTGCGGTCCGATTCTTTCAGCATCTTCTTTCGCAACCTGAGGTTGGTTGGTGTCACTTCGAGCAACTCATCATCATCGAGAAACTCGAGGGACTGCTCCAGCGAATAGTTCAGAGGTGGCGTCAGCACGAGATTTTCGTCGGTACCCGCAGCGCGGATATTCGTTAGTTGTTTGGCCTTGGTCGGATTCACGACGAGATCATTCTGACGTTTGTGGATGCCGACGATCATACCCTCATAGACGGGCGCGCCGTGACCCAAAAACAGCTTGCCCCGTTCCTGGAGATTAAACAGCGCGTAGGCGAGCGCCTTGCCCGTGACCATGGACACCAGCGTGCCGTTATTGCGTTGAGCGATGGTGCCCTTCACGCGCGGTGCGTATGCGTCCAGTACGTGATAGATCAGGCCGGTCCCCGACGTCGCGGTCAGGTACTCGGTCCGAAAGCCAATGAGGCCGCGGGTCGGAATCCTGTAGTCAAGACGAATGCGGCCCTTGCCGTCCGGGAACATGTTTTGCAGCTCACCTTTGCGTTCGGCGAGACGCGTCATTACGGCGCCCTGGTACTCCTCGTCGAAATCGACCGTGAGTTGTTCCCAGGGCTCGTGTACGACCCCGTCGACATCGTGCATGATGACCTCGGGTCGCGACACGGCAAGCTCGAAGCCTTCGCGGCGCATCGTCTCGACCAGCACGGAGAGGTGCAGTTCGCCGCGGCCGGAAACCCGGAATTTATCGGGGTCGCTCGTGTTATCCACGCGCAGCGCAACGTTGTGCTTGAGTTCCTGATCGAGGCGCTCGCGAATCTGGCGACTGGTCAGGTATTTGCCGTCCTGGCCGGCGAAGGGCGACTTGTTGACCTGGAATGTCATGCTGACTGTCGGTTCGTCGACCGTCAGCGCCGGCAACGGCTCTTCATGGTTCGGGTCACAGAGCGTGTCAGAGATGCCCAGTGTGTCGATGCCGCTGAATACCACGATCTCACCCGCTGTTGCGGAATCGACTTTCTGCCGCTTCAGGCCGTGGAAGCCAAACAGCTCAAGCACGCGCGCGCGGCGTGACTTGCCGTTCGGAGCCACGACGCTCACCGCTGCATTCGCCTTCAGTTTCCCGCGGCGTATCCGGCCGATGCCAAGAAGGCCCGTATAAGTGTCGTAGTCAAGGCTCGAGACCTGCAACTGGAGCGGGCCTTCCGCATCGACGTCGGGACACGGTACGTGCTTCACAATGGTCTCGAACAGCGGCGACATGTCGCCGCTGCGCACACTCGACTCGAGCCCCGCATAGCCCTCCAGCGCAGACGCGTAGATGATCGGGAAATCCAGCTGTTGGTCTGTGGCGCCGAGGCGGTCAAACAGGTCGAAAGTCTGGTCGACTACCCAGTCTGGCCGGGCGCCGTCACGATCGATCTTATTGACGACCACGATCGGCACGAGCCCCTGTGCAAACGCCTTCTGGGTGACGAAGCGCGTCTGTGGCATGGGTCCATCGACGGCATCGACCAGCAGCAGTACGCTGTCGACCATCGACAGGACACGCTCCACCTCGCCGCCGAAGTCGGCGTGCCCGGGGGTGTCTACAATATTGATGCGGTAGTCGTTCCAGTTGACGGCCGTGTTCTTGGCTAGGATAGTGATGCCGCGCTCGCGCTCGAGGTCGTTGGAGTCCATCACCCGATCAGGCACAGCGGCGCGGGGACCCAGTGTCCCGGACTGTTGCAGCATCTGGTCGACGAGAGTGGTCTTGCCATGGTCGACATGCGCAATAATTGCAATATTGCGAAGTTTGGAAATATCAGACATTTTGGGCGGCGCCAATAAGAGTGGCGGCGGATTATAGAGACACGGTATTGGAATTGATACGGAAATAAAGCGACCCTGATGAAGAAATACTTGTTTGTTCCAGCGCTATTCGTACTCGCAGCGGCATGTGGACGGGCGGAACCGGAAACGGACCCGGGCGCCTATGAGCAACAAGTGCTCGAGTGGCGCGCCGGCAGGCTGGAGCGGCTACTCGCACCCACGGGTTACCTGAACCAGATTGGGCTCTATTGGTTGGAGCCGGGCGCCTACGTGATCGGTTCGGATCCGGCCAGCGACATCGTGGTGCCGGCAACTGCCGCGTCTCGCGTCGGTGAAATATTCGTTGGCGAGGACGGTGTACGACTGGTCGTGGAAGCGGGCGTCGAGGTCTTCGCCGACGGCCAGCCTGTCACTGAGATGCCTGTGCTCCCGGATACCTCGGGAGAAGCCGTGATGTTTTCGCATCGTTCGCTGGCCTGGATGCTGATCGAGCGTGGGGGCAAGCTGGCGATACGGGTTCGCGACTACGAACATCCGTTTGTGGAAAGTTTTGGGCCACTGCCTTACTACGATATCGATCCGGCATTGCGCGTCACCGCGCAACTCGAGCGCTATGCCGAGCCACGGACGATTGCTGTCGATACCGTTATCGAGGGTTTTCAGCAGTACCCGGTGGCGCCAGGTGTGGCGTCATTTGAGCTCAATGGCCAGCGGTATGATCTGGAGCCAACCTTGTCAGGCGACCGGTTGTTCTTCGTATTTGGCGATGAAACCAATCGTGATGAAACCTACGGCGCCGGCCGTTTCCTGTATGCGGATGCGCCGGGCGAGGACGGCATCCTGATCCTGGACTTCAATCTGTCCTACAGCCCGCCTTGCGCGTTCAACGATTTCTCCACCTGCCCGATTGCCTCACCGCGGAACCGCTTGCCGATTCGAATCGAGGCGGGTGAGAAATTCACCAAGGACCTGCATTACTCGGGCACAGCCGGACACTAGTCGACGACGTCGAAGGTGAGCCCTGCGTTGGCGCGCAGGCGCGCCAACAGCTTGTCTCCCATCGCAAATGCGGGGGTCAGGACGCCGCCAGTGGTATCGAGATCGTCGTGAGCCAGGCAGACAGCGGCCTCGGCCAGCATCTTGCTGGTGGAGCCATAGCCGGGGTCCTGATCGCCAGTGATCCGTGTCCGCATGATGCTACCGTCGGCATGCTCGCCGATTTGCACCAGGTTGAAGAATCCTTCCTGCTGCAGTTCCGGTGACGGCCCTTCACCCGGTTTCGGCAACACGAATTTCTTCAACAGCTTTCGCGTACTGCCGAAGGACATGCCAACGACGAGAGTGCCAAGTCCCAGCGTCATCAGGTTTCCCTTGAGCCACCCCGAAATGCCTTTGCCGGTGATTACGGCCTCCCGGTAGCGAAAATCCCGACCGTAGGGGAAGCCGGCGAGGGCATGGCTGCGCCTGACAACGCGAGTATTCACGCCGGCCATAACGAACGGTGCTGTCCAGCAAGCCGCTTCCTTGTCATGCACGACCTTCTGCTGGTCACGCTGGTCCGGTCCCGCGCGCTCGCCTTCCGGGTTCAGGGCGTACGGGTCTGCCAGAATGCGCGCAACGGAGCGATCGGCCTCGGGCTTCCTCGATGATGTTCATCATGCTGGCAATCGTGCCGCCACTCGCAGTTCCCTTCGTCGCTTTCACGAAGAGGGAAATACTGCGGCAGTAGTCACCATGCCGTTTCTTTGCCTCCTGCTGGAGGAAGAACACGCCCATGTCCATCGGGATCGAATCGAACCCACAGCAGTGCACGATGCGTGCGCCGGTTTGCTGTGCCCGCTCATGATGCGTATCGACCATCTTGCGAATCCATTGCACTTCACCGGCGAGGTCACAATAGTCGGTACCTGCCTCGACGCATGCGGCGACCAGGTCGGAGCCGTATAGCGCATAGGGTCCGACAGTAGTCAACACAACCCGGGTCCGGGCGGCCAGGGAAGCAAGCGCCCCCTTGTCGCGGCTGTCTGCGACCATAATTTCGAGATCGGCTGCCTCCTCGCCGAGCGCCGACCTGATCGATTCCAGCTTGCTGGCGCTGCGGCCCGCGATGCTCCACTTGAGATCGCCTCCGATCCCGTAGCGTCGCAGCAAATACTGGGCAACCAGGTGCCCGGTGAACCCGGTTGCGCCGTAGACGACGATATCGAACTCCCGGTCGTTCTTGCCTGTATTCAAAGTACTTTCTCCATCATCGCCACTTCCTTGGTTCCGCCTTCGGTCTCCTGGCTCGCCACCTGCCGGAACCCATGCATTTCGTGGAAGCGCATCGACGATTCGTTCGGCGGGCGGATGTTCACCTCGCAGGTCATTACGGCCACTTCGCCGCGCAGGGCACTTGCGAAATCATCGTACAGGCTCGATGCAACCCCCTGTCGCCTCGCTTGCGCCGCAACAGCCACGCGGTCGATGTAGCCGAAGTCACGATAGTTCTCACTGAACCAGCGATAGTTTTCGCTGCCGTAGGCAATGCCCGGCCGCAGCCCGATAAGAAATCCGGCGAACTCCCCGGCGATCCGCGCAATTCGAAAATACCACGCATGCCTGGCGAACCATTCTGCCTGATCCCTGCCCATACTACTGACGTGTGGCAATGACGCCTGGTTCAGTGCCACCACATCGGCAAGGTCGTTCTCGGTGACATCGAGTAGTTGCATCGACACAGTTTACCTTGTTAGTGTACTCAAAAGACGGCACGCGCATGGCGCGACCTACCAGACCGTCAGGTATCACGACTTTACTCGTCTTCGAGATGGAAATGTCACTGCAGCGATAACGCTGCAGTGTCTCTGACATATATTTTGAAAGGAACGAACAGTCATGAACCAATTCGCGCGAATAGCCGCGTTCACCATTGTAGTTGCAGTACTTCTCACGAGCGCTTTTGCGGATGCGAAGGCTCGCAAGCCGAAGGAGTTACTGCAATACATCCCGGCTGATACACCCTACGTCATGGCGGTAACCAAGCCACTGCCTGACGATCTGATGGACAAGATCGAGCCGTCGATGGACAAGATACTCTCTGCCTATCAGCGAATGATGCGTTACCGGCTGTCCGAGCATCTGATTGAACTGTCCGCGCAGGAAGACGGAGCCGAGAAAGCGGAGCGCCTGCAGTCGTTCATGGACGAGATGATGAGTCTCATGAGTATCAAGGGCTTGCGTGACGCCGGCATTGGCAGGGACTCGCTCATGGCCGTCTACGGTGACGGCATGCTGCCGGTCTTTAGAATCGGCGTTACAGACGTGGACAAGTTTGAGGCCGCGATAGCCCGTCTCGAATCCCGGGCCGACGAAAAGTTCATGCTGGGCGAGCTTGCGGGCGAGACCTACCGGTATCGTAATTTCGACGAACTCAGCCTCGTGATTGCGACCATCGGCAAGGATGCAGTCATCACGATGGTTCCTGCGGACGTTGATGATGAGCGCCTGGCCCAGACGCTGGGAATCAGGAAGCCACGCAACAGTATTGCGCACAGCAAGGACCTGGCAAAGATTGCCAGGAAATACGGGTTCACCGATCATTTTGTGAGCTTCATCGACGTCGAGCGTATCGCTGCGGTCTTTACGGGTGACCCGACAGGCCGGAACGCGGCATTACTGGAACTGCTTGGCGTGAACGCGGTGGATTTACCGCCCGAGTGCCAGGCCGAGATTGGCGAAATGGCATCTGTCGCGCCGCGTATCGTGCTCGGCTACACCGCCGTCGACCGCAAGTTCATCGAAACGGCAATGGTCGTAGAACTACGCGACGATATTGCCAGCGGAATGGCCACATTACCGTCAGTTGTGCCTGGCCTCGGTTCCGATCTGGGGGGCTTGTTCTCGTTCGGCTTCAGCCTGGACCTGTTGGCGGCACGCGCCTTTTACGAGGCGCGCCTCGACGCACTGGATGCCGACCCGTTCGAGTGTGCACGATTTGCCGATCTCAACGCGATGACGGTGGAAGGAAGAGAGGCATTGGCCAAACCGGTACCCCCGGTCGTTTACAGTTTTCGCGGCATGCTGGCAAATGTGACGAATATCGAGGGACTGGACCTGGGGACTGACACACCGCCCGAGTCGATCGACGCAAGCATCCTGCTGGCTATCGAAAATGCACAGGACCTGGTGACAATGGCTGCAATGATGAGTCCCGAAGTTGCCGCGCTGAACCTGTTGCCGGACGGCAAGGCGAAAGCGCTGAACCTGCCGCAACTGGCGGCGGTGGCCGAGCAGGCATTTGCCGCATTGACGCAAGACGGCCTGGCAGTTGCCCTGGGTGATGGTGCGGCGGAACAGGCCGAGGCCATGTTAAGCGCCGACGCATCGGCTTCCAGGCCGTTCGCGAGTTTCAGTATGGATGCCGCGAAGTACTACGAGTTCGTGGGCGAAGCCATCATGAAAGGCGAAGATGACGGGGAGGGCGAACCGATGCCCGAGGCGATGCGCAAGGCGATGAAAGACGTCATGATATCGTCTGGCGAAATGTACGAGCGGATGACGTTCAACGTTCACCTGACAGAGCGCGGCGTTGAGATCAACAGTCGCCTGACCCTGGCCGACTAGGCTCGGCACAGGCGGGAAGAACCATGATGAAGAAACTGATTCTGTTGCTGGGTCTTGTGGTGAGTGCGGCGAGTTTGCTTGCCGACGAGGTGGACCTGCGCCCGGTAAGCGATCTCAAAGTTGATCTCGATGCGGTGGTGGAACTCGGTGAGGTGCACCCGGTTGACGGGGTCACAACGGCGGGTCAGCCGGACGAGGCAAGCCTGAAGGTCTTTGCCGAGAGCGGTTATGCCGCTGTCATTGACCTGCGCACCGCGGGTGAGGATCGGGGGATGGATGAGCCCGCGGTCGTTGAAGGACTGGGCATGGATTACATCAACCTGCCAATTGGCCGCGACGGCATTACGTTTGCGAACGCCAAGGTACTCGCAGACGCGATAGCCAGCTACGACCAGCCTGTACTTGTCCATTGCGCCAGTTCGAATCGAGTTGGTGCACTCTTCGCGCTGCAGGCGTTTAGTGACAGCGGTGATGCAGAACGTGCTCTCGAAGTCGGCAGAGCTGCCGGGATGACCGGGCTCGAGGATGCGGTCAAGGGCGTGATTGCGACGCAGTAGGCCCTGTACAAAGAGACCTGTACAAATAGAAAAGGGCCCGCCCAATGGGCGAGCCCCTTTCTATGTTGGTGGAGGTGGCGAGAATCGAACTCGCGTCCGCAAGTCCTCCGCTACGAGGTCTACATGCTTATTCCGTCATTAAATCTTACTGCACGCTACCCGACGGGCAGGGAAAACGCACAGCCAGTTCTGTAAGGATTTAACGGTTCGAGCCCAGAACATGCCCTTGCCGCGGTCCTATGTGGATGACTCCTGTGATCCGGACGCATAGGCACGATCCGGGCAGAAGGCTTCAAACTGGTTTTTAGGCAGCTAAAGCGTAGTTGTCGTCGTTGGCAACTATAAGTTTTACAGCTGGATTAACGAGGTCCTCTGTCCCTCGGCATGCACTCGGAGTTTCGCGACCCACGTCGAAGCCATGTCACCCCCGTGTGACGCTAGTGTAGGGGCTATTCGTGCAAAAACAATGCGAGAAACGCACATTATTTAAGAATATTTTAGCAGAAAACACATTAATAAACACACGTAACATATTGATATTAATTCAATGCTTTAGGATTCTCTCTTTTTGGCGCTGCCAGTCACGGTCCTTTCTATCGGCTCGTTTATCGTGCTGCTTCTTGCCTTTACCCAGGCCAATCTCCAGTTTGGCGCGCCCTTTGTGCCAACGCAGCTCCAGCGGGATCAGGGTATAGCCCTTGCGTTCGACGGCACCGATCAGGCGGTCCAGCTCGTGGCGGTGCAGAAGCAGCTTGCGGGGCCTGGTGGGATCGGCCGTGATGTGTGTGGAGGTGGTCTTGAGGGGCGCGAAATGGGCGCCGACGAGCCAGGCCTCGCCGGTTTTCAGGTTTACATAGGCCTCGGTCAGCTGGGCACTGCCCGCCCGAAGACTCTTTACTTCCCACCCCTCGAGGACCAGTCCGGCCTCGAACCGGGACTCTATGAAGTAGTCGTGGCGTGCCCGTCTATTAACGGCGATGACGTTGCCAGTCGGTTTTTTTGTCTTCTTGGTGGCCATGTCGATCGTGGTTGAAGTCCTTGTGCGGGGCGCGATTATACGGGGAAAGCGTTGTCAGGCACCGGGATTTGTATAAGAATCGCCGGAATCTTTGTGCCAGACGAGAATCAGCATGCTCAGTAACCAGGCCGGCGACGCCAAGCGCAGTTCACTTCACGGCCATTGGTCGTCCAGGATGGCGTTTATTCTCGCTGTTACAGGTTCCGCGGTTGGTCTTGGCAATATCTGGAAGTTCCCCTACATCGCCGGACAGAACGGCGGCGGGGCGTTTGTTCTCGTCTACCTTGTTTGCGTCATCGTTATCGGCATGCCGGTGATGATGTCCGAGATCCTGATCGGCCGGCGCGGGCGCCGCAATCCCGTTGCCACCATGGAGTTGCTTGGCAAGGAAGAGGGAAGCTCCCACCGCTGGAAATGGGTGGGTGGAATGGGGGTCGTTGCTGGCATCCTGATCCTGTCGTATTACAGCGTTATCGCCGGCTGGACCCTGGCTTACATCGTAAAAAGTGTCACGGGCGCGTTCACCGGGGCGAGTCCTGACGCAGTGGGTGCCGAGTTTGGTGGTTTTGTCGGTGACTGGCGCCTCGTAGGATTGACGCATACCTTATTTATGGCGCTGACGATTTTCGTGGTGGCTCGCGGTGTGGAGCGAGGCCTGGAGCAGGCAGTCCGCTTCATGGTTCCGGCCTTGCTGGTCCTGATGCTCGTATTGCTGGGCTACTCGATCAACTCGGGATTCTTCGGTCAGGGGGTCGAGTTCATGTTTACGCCGGACTTCGAGAAACTGACCTGGAACAGCGTATTGGCGGCGCTCGGACAGGCGTTCTTCACGCTCAGTATTGGTATGGGGGCCGTGATGGCCTATGGCGCCTACCTCCCGGAGGAAACCTCGATCACCAATGCGTCCGCGGCCGTTGTGACGGCCGATACGGCCATCGCCATCCTCGCGGGCCTCGCCATTTTTCCGCTGGTGTTCGCGAACGGCCTTACGCCGGCTGACGGACCCGGGCTCGTATTCAATACCCTGCCGCTCGCCTTCGGGCAGATGGCAGGTGGCATGTTCCTGTCGACGATCTTCTTCCTGCTGTTGTCCTTTGCGGCCTGGACGTCGGCGATCGGCCTTATGGAGCCCGCTGTCGCCTGGATCGTAGAGCACTTCAATCGTACGCGTGCCCAGGCCAGTGTCATGGTGGGTTTGTTGATCTGGGTGCTTGGCTTCGGTTCCGTACTGTCCTTCAACGTGCTCGCCGACGTGCAATTTCTGGCGGGTACGGTTTTCGATAATGTCGACTACCTGACCAGCAATATCATGCTGCCGCTCGGCGGGTTGCTGATCGCAGTCTTTGCAGGTTGGGTCATGTGCCGCAATTCGACCTCGGATGAACTCGGTGATACGGGCACGTTGTTCAAGGTCTGGCGCATACTGGCGAGGTATGTGGCGCCACTCGGCATCCTCTTCGTGCTCCTCAAGGCGGTCGGATTGCTTGACTGGATTGCCAGCCTGGTCACGTAAGGCAGAAGACCGGTTCGATGCGAAAAGTACTACGCAGCGCGCTTGTGCCGTACTCCGCCGCCCAGATGTATGCGCTCGTCAAGGACGTAGAGGCCTATCCGTCGTTTCTGCCCTGGTGCAATGACGCCGAGGTGCATGTCCGCGAAGAGTCGTACATCGAGGCCTCGCTGGAATTGCACCGCGGCCGCGTCAGCAAGAAGTTCCGGACGCGCAACGCGCTGGTTGAAAACGAGTCACTGGGCATCGCCCTGGTTGGCGGCCCGTTCAAACACATGTCTGGCGGCTGGACCTTTCAGCCGTTGGGTAAGACGGGCTGCAAAGTGGAACTCGATCTCGAGTTTGAATTCGAGAGCCGTGCGGTCGACGTCATCTTCGGGCGTTTCTTCGAACACACCTGCAATTCGCTGGTGGACTCATTTACGCAACGTGCGGCAAAAATTTATGCAGGTTGAAGTCGTCTTTGCCCTGGCAGATCGGCAGGAATTGCTCGTCGTAGAGTTGCCGGACGGCGCGACGGTCGGCGCGGCAATTGAACGGAGCGGGCTTGCAAGGCGGTTTCCGGAGTTCGATCTCGATGCGCTGCAGGCCGGTGTCTGGGGCAAGCCCCGCGCGCGAAATCATGTTGTCAAAGCGGGAGACAGGGTCGAGATATACCGTCCGCTTGAAATGGACCCCAGGGAGGCGCGGCGGCTAAAGGTTGGGATCTAGCTCCTGGTCCTTGCGAATTTCGCTGACGGCGTCGTTTTCAAAGACGATCGTCACCCAACGCTTGAATTGCGCGTCCCGGCGGCCGATGGTCAGGAAATACACATAGTCCCAGCGCTCATTGTGGAACGCGTCATCGATCATCGGCGTACCCAGCAGGAACCGGACCTGGTTCTTCGTCATGCCGAGCTCGACCTGGTCCAGGTCTTCTTCCTTGATCAGGTTGCCTTGAGAGATATTGGCGCGATATACGCAGCCGCTGCCGATCGCCAGCACGATTATCGAACAAAGAAGAACAGTCCATTTGCGGTAAATCATAGAGTCCGGCCGCCACCTGCGTCATAATAGGCGCGCATCATACCTTGAAAGAGTTTGTTCATGCAGCAACGAAAAGAACTGCGCAAGGCCGGTCTCAAGATCACGCTGCCGCGCCTGAAGATCCTCGAGATTCTCGAGGGCGCCAAGCTGCGTCACCTGAGTGCAGAAGACATTTACAAGGAGTTGCTGCAGTCAGGTGAGGATATTGGCCTGGCCACGGTCTATCGCGTTCTTACGCAGTTTGAGGCGGCAGGACTCGTGACGCGTCACAATTTCGAGGGCGGCCATTCCGTGTTTGAACTGGATGACGGCGATCACCATGATCATATGGTCTGCGTCGAATCTGGCGACGTCATCGAATTTGTCAGCGAGGAAATCGAGCGGCTGCAGCACGAGATCGCCGAAAAATATGGTTATGAGCTGCTGGACCACAGTCTCGTGCTGTACGTAAAGAACAGGGACGACGCTGCAGACGACGACTAGTACCCGGCGCGCCGTTCAGGCGCGCTTGCGGCGGGCGCCCGCGAGCATCTCTGCTGCATGATCGAGCGTCTTGCGAGTGATATCCACGCCACCCAGCATTCGGGCGAGTTCCTCGATCCGTTCTTCCTTGCCCAGAACATGCACGCGCGTGCGCGTCGACTTGCCATCGCTAACCTTGCTGATGCGGAAATGCTGATCCGCGAGGCTGGCAACCTGGGGCAGGTGGGTTACACACAGAACCTGGCGATTCGCGCCAAGTTCCTGCAGGCGCCGGCCCACCATTTCGGCGACACCGCCGCCAACGCCGCTGTCGATTTCATCGAACACCATGGTTGGAATCGCACTGCCGTCACTGGCGATCACCTGGATCGACAGGGCCATGCGCGAGAGTTCGCCGCCAGAGGCGACTTTCGCCAGCGGCTGCGGCGCCTGGCCCGGGTTCGCACTGATCAGGAACTCAACATTGTCGAGCCCCCAGGGCTTTGCAGACTTCAGCGGAATGGGCGTCAGGGCGGCCCGGAAGATGCCGCCCGGCATGCCGAGTCCATGCATGGCCTGGGTCACGGCTTCGGAAAACCGGGTGGCGCTTGCGGCGCGCGCTTGTGACAGCGACGTCGCGAGTCTCCGGAACTCCGCCTCCGCGGCGGCTGCCTGTTTTTCAAGCTCACGTCCACGCTGCTCTGCGTGGCTCAGTTCGTCCTGCTCTGCACTCAGTCGCGCAGCCAGCTCAGGGAGTTCGTCCCCGGAAACCCGGTGTTTGCGTGACAGGGTCTGGACCGCATCGAGTCGCTCCTCGACCCAATCGCGCCGGCCAGGATCCATGTCGACGGACTCACCGTAGCGCCGCAGCGCATCTGCCGCTTCGGCTACCTGGATGCTCGCACTGTTAAGTGCTTCAAGCACGGACTGGAGGGAAGGGTCGTAATCGACCAATTGCTCGATCGATCGGGTCGCCTCGGCGACCAGGCTGTTCGCGTTTCCCGATTCATTTTCGTACAGGCCGTCCAGCGCAGCGTTAACGCCCGCCGCCAGTTTGCCGCTGTACTGCAGTTTTTGCCGTTCGCTCATCAGGGCATCGAATTCGCCGGCTTCCAGGGCGAGCGAATGCAGCTCGTTCAACTGGAATGCCAGGAGGTCGAGTCGTGAAGCGCGATCCGCTTCGGCATCGCTAATGCTCTGCAGTTGGTCTGCCAGCGATCGCCACAGAGCGTACTGCGTTTCCACGGCTGCGCGGTCCTCGATGAGGCCGCCAAAATGATCGAGCAGGGACCGCTGGATTGCTCTGTGGCCAAGCGACTGGTGGAAATGCTGGCCGTGAATGTCGAGCAGCAACTCGCCGACGGCCTTCAGTTGCGACAGCGGTACCGAATTGCCGTTTACGAAAGCGCGGGACCGCCCATCGGCATTGATGACCCGTCGCAGCAGGCAGTCGTCCTCATCGTCCAGCGCCTGCTCGACCAGCCAGTTCTTGACGGCCGGGAGCCTGGCGACATCGAACTCGGCAGCAAATTCGGCACGCTTGGCACCGTCGCGCACCAGCTGCGCGCTGCCTCGCTCACCCAGAACGAGCCCGAGCGCATCGACCAGGATCGACTTGCCCGCCCCGGTTTCGCCCGTGAGCACGGTCATTCCCGGAGCGAATTCGAGATCGATTCGATCGACAATCGCGAAGTCGCGAATCTGGAGGTTCATCAACATGTCAGGATTCTGGGGCCTGGTCGCCGCGCTTGCGGCTGTCACGCCCCCAAAAGAGCTTGGAACGGAGTATGCCGTAGAAATCATGTCCCGGCGGGTGCAGCAAGGTGATCCGCTGACTGGCCATGCCGATGCGCAGGGTGTCCCCCGGGCGCAGCGTTCCCAGGTGGTTGCCATCGACGGTGACTTCTGCGCGGGTGTCGTCCCGCCGCAGCAGGACGATCTCGATGTCCTGGGTTGCGGGTATGACAATCGGGCGGTCAGTCAGCGTATGCGGACAGATCGGCACCAGCGCGACCGCGTCGAGCTGGGGTTCGATTATCGGGCCACCGCAACTCAGCGCGTAGGCTGTGGAGCCGGTGGGTGTCGCGGCGATAATGCCGTCACCGGAGTGGGTGTTGACGTATTGGCCTGCGACCCGCGTCGAAAAATCGACCATGCCTCCGGCGCCACGCCGCTGGACCACAACGTCATTAAGCCCGAACTCTGAGGACTCTTCGCCTTCGGCGCTGACCAGGCAGGCCTTGAGCAACAGGCGCGAATCCCGGATGTAGTTTCCTTTCAGGACATGCTCGACGCTGGGAATCATCTCATCAGGCGTAATGTCCGCAAGAAAACCGAGGCGCCCCCTGTTGACACCCAGTATGGGAGTACCTTTCTCCCGTGCGAGGCGACTTGCATGGAGCATGGTGCCATCGCCGCCGATTGCTATGGCGAGATCCGCGTTGTCGCACAGCGTCTCTTCCGCAACGCGCGTGACGGGCAGATCCAGGGCAAGTGAGTCGGCGGCAGACACATGGATGCCTGCGTCGGTAAGGTAGTCGGCGATCATGCGCATCGGTTCTGCGACGCGCGCATCGGTCTGCCTGCCGATCAGGGCGATGTTCCGGAATTCAGTTTCCATGCCGCGATTGTTACAGACCCTTGACCGACCGCCAAGCCATTGCTAGCGTTTCTGGCGAATGTCAGCAGATGCATCCAAATCTTTACCGAATGACCGCGGGCGGCAGCTGCTGCGAGCCCTGATCCAGCGGTATATCCGCGACGGCCAGCCGGTGGGATCGAGGACGCTGTCGAAAGACCCTGGCCTTGGGCTCAGCCCGGCTACGATTCGCAATGTCATGTCGGACCTCGAGGATATGGGCCTCGTCTCTGCGCCGCACACGTCCGCGGGCCGCATCCCGACGCCGCGAGGGTATCGCCTGTTTGTTGACACGCTGGTCCGGTATCGACAGCCCGGCGACAGTGATATCCAGCGCATACGCAGACAATTGCGAAATGACGCCGATAACCCGGGCACGCTGGTTTCCACCGTGTCGAGTATGTTGTCCGAGTTTACAAGTCTGGCGGGTGTCGTGAGCGTGCCGCGCGCGCCAAGAATTTCGCTGCGCCAGATCGAGTTCTTGCCGCTGTCCGAGAACCGCATTCTGGTCATCCTCGTTATCAATGACACCGAGGTGCAGAACCGTGTTCTGCACACAGATCGGAATTATTCGGCCGCGGAACTGCAGCAGGCGCAGAACTACATCAACGAGCACTACGCCGGCACGGATCTTCACACGGTGCGCAAAAAGCTGCTCGAGGATCTCGATGGCACGCGGGACTCGATGAACCAGGCGATGCACGACATCATCACGGTCGCGCACGCCGCCATGGATAAGGCGGAGAAGTCTGGCGACGAATATGTGCTCGCCGGTGAAACGAACCTGATGGGCTTTGCGGAACTGTCGGATGTCGACACCTTGCGGCGACTGTTCGAGGCGTTCTCCCAGAAGCGCCAGATCCTCGATTTGCTGGACCGCAGCATCAATGCCGAAGGCGTCCGGATATTTATCGGCGAGGAGTCGGGCTACCGTATCTTTGATGGCTGCAGCGTTGTTACGGCGCCCTATCATGTCGACGAGGACACTATCGGCGTACTGGGCGTGATCGGACCGACGCGGATGGCTTACGACCGTGTCGTGCCGATTGTGGACGTAACCGCAAGGTTACTGGAGTCCGCATTGAGCTATGGCGGGCAGGGTTCCTGACAAAAAAACGGCCTGATCTCTTGATATTTCGAGGTTGACCCCCACACTCGGCACATCTTTTTTGTGTCGGCCGGCTGGTTTTCGGTCAACGAATTGAATTGGAGCAATGATGAACGCCGATCTCCCTGAAAAGGTCGAGGATGACCCGCAGCCTGAAACCCCTGAGGTTGAAGCGGAAACAGCCGACGTAGCCGAGGACCCGGAAGCCGCAGTCGCGGCGCTGCAGGCCAAGGCGGACGAGAACTGGGAGCGCTACCTGCGCGCCGCAGCAGAGACCGAGAATGTGCGCAAACGCGCGGCTCGCGACGTCGAACACGCTCACAGGTTTGCCCTGGAGCGCTTTGGCAAGGAACTTCTGAGCGTCAAGGACACGCTCGAAATGGGGCTCGCGGCGGAAGGCGCGAGCATCGAGAGCCTGATCGAGGGCAGCAATGCGACACTCAAGTTGCTCGGCTCGGTCCTGGAGCGTTTCGGTATCGTCGAGATCGATCCGGCAGGTGAGCCTTTCGATCCGGAGTTTCACGAGGCCATCAGTATGCAGCCATCGGGCGATGTCGAACCGAACTCGGTGCTGACGGTGGTGCAAAAAGGCTACACGCTTAACGGGCGACTCCTGCGGCCTGCAATGGTCATCGTAGCGTCCGAATAACGAATAAAAGGGTGTCAGTCACCTTAATTTCGGCTTTTAAGGTGACTGACACCAATTACCGGGGCATAAGAATTGGATGCGGATTTGCTTGAAAGGGCGGAACAAGGCCCCACCTATCAGCCAATCTCAGAGAATTACCAGAATTTGGAGTAGGAAATCATGGGTAAAGTAATCGGTATCGACCTGGGTACCACCAACTCCTGCGTAGCAGTGATGGAAGGCGGTACGCCCAAGGTCATCGAAAACAGCGAGGGCGATCGCACGACGCCGTCGATCGTGGCTTTTACGAAGGACGACCAGGTATTGGTTGGCCAGTCGGCCAAGCGCCAGGCCGTTACCAATCCGACGAACACGTTGTTCGCCATCAAGCGCCTGATTGGACGTCGTTTCGAAGATGACGTCGTGCAGCGCGACATCAAAATGGTCCCGTACAAGATTGCCAAGGCAGACAACGGCGATGCGTGGGTCGAGGCCCTCGGCAAGAAGATGGCGCCACCGGAAATCTCGGCACGCGTTCTGATGAAGATGAAGAAGACCGCTGAGGACTACCTCGGCGAAGAGGTCAAGGAAGCGGTTGTGACCGTGCCTGCCTACTTCAACGATTCACAGCGCCAGGCGACCAAGGATGCCGGCAAGATTGCGGGCCTCGAAGTAAAGCGCATTATCAATGAACCGACGGCCGCTGCGCTGGCTTATGGCATGGACAAGAAGCGGGGCGACGCCAAGATCGCGGTGTTCGACCTGGGTGGTGGTACGTTCGATGTGTCCATCATCGAGATAGCTGAAGTTGACGGCGAGCACCAGTTCGAGGTCCTGGCCACGAACGGCGACACCTTCCTCGGCGGTGAGGACTTCGACATGCGTGTCATTGAATACCTGACCTCCGAATTCCAGCGCGAGAGCGGTGTCGATATTACGACCGACCCGTTGGCGATGCAGCGCGTGAAAGAGGCGTCTGAGAAAGCCAAGATCGAACTCAGCTCGCAGCAACAGACTGAAGTGAACCTGCCGTATGTGACGGCGGACGCCTCGGGTCCCAAGCACCTCAACATCAAGCTGACACGCGCAAAGCTCGAGTCGCTGGTTGAAGAACTCGTCATGCGCACTATCGACCCCTGCAAGATCGCGTTGAAAGACGCGGGTCTCAAAGTGAACGAGATTGACGATGTCATTCTCGTCGGCGGCCAGACACGTATGCCGAAGGTACTACGAAGAAGTGCAGAATTTCTTCGGCAAGGAGCCGCGTCGTGATGTAAACCCGGACGAAGCCGTTGCCCTTGGCGCTGCCATTCAGGGCGGCGTGCTGGCCGGCGATGTCAAGGACGTCTTGTTGCTCGACGTAACGCCGTTGTCGCTCGGTATCGAAACGCTGGGTGGCGTGATGACCAAGCTCATCCAGAAGAACACGACGATTCCGGCCAATGCGGAGCAGGTCTTCTCGACTGCCGATGACAATCAGACCGCCGTGACGATTCACGTGCTGCAGGGTGAGCGCGAGCGCTCCATGGATAACAAGTCTCTCGGTCGCTTCGACCTGACTGATATCCCGCCAGCGCCTCGGGGCCTGCCGCAAATTGAGGTCACGTTCGATATCGACGCGAACGGCATCCTGAATGTATCGGCCAAGGACAAGGCAACGGGCAAGAGCCAGAACATCGTGATCAAAGCCTCGTCCGGTCTGTCCGATGACGAGATCGAGAAGATGGTCTCCGATGCCGAGAGCCATGCAGAGGAAGATCGGAAGTTCCGCGAGCTTGTCGACGCACGCAACCAGGCCGATGGACTGATTCACGCGGCCGAAAAGACGCTGAAAGAACTGGGCGAGAAGGCGACGTCCGAGGAACGCCTGGCAATCGAGAACGCGATTTCTGATCTCAAGAAAGCGCTCGAGGGCAACGACAAGGAGCATATCGAGAAGAAGACGGCGGCTCTAGGCGAAGCCTCGGGCAGCCTGGCTCAAAAGCTCTATGCTGAGCAGCAAGCCGCAGGTGCCGAAGGCGCAACGGCTGCCGACGACGATGTCGTTGACGCAGAGTTTGAGGAAGTCGACACTGGCGACAAGTCAAAGTCAGACTAGGCTCTACCACCTGAGAAGTACGCGGGCGTCCTTCGGGGCGCCCGACGTTTAGGAAAACATGGCAAAACGCGATTATTACGAAGTCCTGGGAGTCTCGAAATCGGCGTCTGCTGACGAGATCAAGAAGGCGTATCGTCGCCTTGCCATGAAGCATCACCCGGACCGTAACAAGGAAGATTCCGACGGGTCGGAAGTGCGCTTCAAGGAGGCGAAGGAAGCGTACGAGGTCCTGAAGGACAGCGAGAAGCGGGCAGCCTACGACCAGTTTGGTCACGACGGCCTGCGCGCCAGGCAAGGCGGTGGAGCGGGTGGCTTCGGCGCAGAGGGCTTCGGCGACATTTTTGGCGATGTCTTCGGTGATATTTTCGGCGGCGCACGGCGTGGCGGAGGGCCACAGGTGTTTCGCGGGGCGGATCTCGGGTACGAATTGAAGCTCGACCTGGAAACAGCCGTTGCGGGAGAAAACGTAACGATTGATGTGCCGACCCAGGTCGCCTGCAAAACGTGCAAGGGCAGTGGCGCAAAGAAAGGCAGTGACCCGGTCACCTGTTCCACCTGTGGAGGCGCCGGCCAGGTTCGCATGCAACAGGGGTTCTTCTCGATCCAGCAGACCTGTCCCGCTTGCAAGGGTGCTGGCACGACGATTGCCGACCCGTGCACGGACTGCCATGGCAGGGGCCGCGTCAGGCAGACCCGGACGCTGGCGGTCAAAGTTCCGGCGGGCGTCGACGATGGCGACCGGATTCGCTTGTCCGGTGAAGGCGAAGCGGGTCGAAACGGCGGTCCTGCCGGCGATCTTTACGTCGAAATAAGGGTCCAGCCGCACAAGCTCTTCGAACGAGAGGGTTCCAACCTGTCCTGCGAAGTACCGGTCAGCATAGCGACGGCCACGCTGGGTGGCGAAGTGGAGCTGCCGACGCTGGATGGCACCGTCTCGCTGAAGGTCCCGGCCGGCACCCAGTCGGGCAAGGTCTTCCGGCTGCGGGGCAAGGGTGTCACGACGGTCCGCGATTCCCGGAAAGGTGATTTGTTCGCCAAGGTGGCGGTGGAGACGCCCGTTCACCTGACAGCGGAGCAGCGCGAACTGCTGGAGAAATTGGATGCGTCGCTCAAAGCGGGCGGCGAACAACACAGTCCCAGGGCTGGCGGCTGGATCGATACCGTGAAACGGTTTTTCGACCGCATCAGCCAATGATCCGCATCGCGATCGCGGGTACCGGACGAATGGGGCGGGCAATCGCCGCGGGCCTCGAGCAGCAGGACGATATGGAGCTCGCGGGGCTGTGGGGCCGGGGCGATGACCTTGATGCGCTGGTTGCAGTCTCTGACGTTGTCATCGATTTCAGCCTTCCGGCCGGAACGTCCCAGGTTCTCGATGCCGTCGTGCGTCATGGCAGGCCGCTGGTTTGCGGTGTAAGCGGCCTGGATGAGCAGCTGGCCAAGCGCCTCGACAAGGCTGCCGCGTCGATTCCCGTCGTCTACGACCGCAACATGAGTCTCGGCATCGCCGTACTGCAGCGCGCCGTACGCGAGGCAGCGGCTTCACTTGGCACCGACTTCGCTGTTGAGATATCCGAGGTGCACCACGTCCACAAGAAGGATGCGCCGTCCGGAACCGCGCTCAAACTCGGTGAGGCAATTGCGGCGGCGCGCGGGGAGCCCGGCACGGGTTCGATCGAGTTCAGGAGTGAACGCCGCGGAGAGGTCCCTGGCGATCACGAAGTGGTAATGAGCTCCCGCACGGAGCGACTGACCTTTGCGCATAGCGTGACGACACGCCAGGTTTTCGCGGATGGCGCGATCCGAGCGGCTCGCTGGATCGTGGGTCGGGATCCGGGACGCTACCTGATGAGCGACGTTTTGTTCGAAAACTGATCGAAATCTTCGATCAGGGCGGAAAAAAGTCCTCCAGAGTCTGGCATGGACAAGGCACCTTCAGTAAACTACGCCGGATCGCTGGGCGGTCGGCGAAAATTCGAGCGGGAGGCCAGGTCCTTCCGCTTTGTTGCATCTGCGCCTGACGCAATTCGCTGCACCGCAAGTGGTCGTTAACCTGATCAACTTTGAGGGATGCTCTTGAGCACTCCAGCGATACTCGCACTACAGGACGGCACCGTTTTTCACGGCACCTCGATCGGCTCTGACGGGCAAACGATCGGCGAAGTCGTTTTCAATACAGCAATGACCGGTTACCAGGAAATCCTGACGGATCCATCCTATTGCCGCCAGATCGTCACGCTGACCTACCCGCATATCGGCAATACCGGCACCAACAGCGACGACATGGAGTCGTCGAAGATTCATGCCTCGGGGCTGATCATCCGGGACAGCTCGATGCTGACCAGCAGCTGGCGTTCCGAACGGAGCTTCACCGATTTTCTAAAGCAGGGCGACACGGTCGCCATCGCGGACATCGATACCCGCAAGCTCACACGGATTATTCGCGAAAAAGGCGCGCAATCCGGCTGCATCATGACGGGTGAGCAGCCGCCGGAAAAAGCCATCGAACACGCGCGGAAGTTCCCGGGTATCGCTGGTATGGATCTCGCGAAGTTCGTCACGACCGACGCAAGCTACCAATGGTGTCACGGCACCACGTTCGGGAAGACGCCGCGCATCATGAGTCGGCGTATCGCCCCGTACCACGTCGTGGCGTACGACTTCGGCGTGAAGCGCAATATTCTGCGACTCCTGTCGGACATGGATTGCCGGCTCACCGTGGTGCCGGCGAAAACCAGTGCCGAAGAAGCGCTTGCGCTCGCACCGAATGGCATATTCCTGTCAAACGGTCCAGGCGATCCGGAGCCTTGCACCTACGCGATCGAAGCTATCCGCGAATTCCTGGCGAAAGGCATTCCGGTATTCGGGATTTGCCTCGGGCACCAGTTGCTGGCGCTTGCCGCCGGAGCCAAAACCGAGAAGATGAAGTTCGGTCACCACGGCGCGAATCACCCGGTGCAGGATCTCGCCACCGGGCAGGTCATGATTACCAGCCAGAATCATGGTTTTGCCGTCGACGAGGCGACCTTGCCCGACAATGTCGAGGCAACCCATCGTTCACTGTTCGACGGTACCTTGCAGGGCATCGCATTTACGGACCGGCCGGCCTTCAGCTTCCAGGGGCATCCGGAGGCGAGTCCAGGACCGCACGACTTACTGCCGCTGTTCGAGCGCTTCATCCAGTTTATGGACGCACAAAAGAAGACTGGCCTGAGGGCCATGCTTTCGACCTGATATCCCTGACGCGAAACATTCATGCCCAAACGTACAGACATAGATAGCATCCTGATCATCGGGGCCGGCCCTATCGTGATCGGCCAGGCCTGTGAGTTCGACTACTCCGGTGCCCAGGCCTGCAAGGCTCTGCGTGAGGAGGGCTACCGCGTCATCCTGGTGAATTCCAATCCGGCCACGATCATGACCGACCCGGAAATGGCCGACGCCATTTATATTGAGCCCATTCACTGGTCGGCGGTCGAGAGCATTATCGCCAAGGAACGTCCGGACGCATTGCTGCCGACGATGGGCGGCCAGACTGCGCTCAACTGCGCACTGGACCTTGCGCGCCACGGCGTGCTCGATAAATACAGTGTCGAGATGATTGCGGCGTCCCGCGAGGCCATCGATATGGCCGAGGACCGCGATCTGTTCCGCAAGGCGATGGCGGAGATCGGTCTCGAGAGCCCGACCGCGGATATTGCGCATTCACTGGAAGAGGCGTTGGAGAAGCAGAAGGCGATCGGCTTTCCGACCATTATTCGCCCGTCGTTCACGATGGGCGGTTCGGGTGGTGGTATCGCGTACAACCGTGAAGAGTTTGAGCGCATCGTCCAGCACGGACTCGAAATGTCCCCGACCACAGAGGTGCTCCTCGAAGAGTCTGTGATCGGCTGGAAAGAATTCGAGATGGAAGTCGTCCGGGACCGGAACGACAACTGCATCATCGTCTGTGCGATCGAGAATTTCGATCCAATGGGTGTGCATACCGGTGACTCGATTACGGTTGCGCCGGCGCAAACCTTGACGGACAAGGAATATCAGCGACTGCGTAACGCGTCGATCGACGTTCTGCGCAAGATCGGCGTGGAGACGGGCGGGTCCAACGTACAGTTCGCAATCTGCCCGGAAACGGGCCGTGTACTTATCATCGAAATGAATCCCCGTGTGTCCCGCTCGTCTGCGTTGGCTTCGAAAGCAACCGGGTTTCCGATCGCCAAAGTGGCGGCCAAGCTGGCAGTTGGCTATACGCTCGATGAACTCAGGAACGACATTACGGGCGGCCTGACGCCTGCCTCGTTCGAACCGGCGCTCGACTATGTCGTAACCAAGATCCCGCGCTTCACATTTGAAAAATTTCCTGGCGCCAATGACCGGTTGACGACACAAATGAAATCGGTCGGCGAGGTCATGGCCATAGGCCGCAACTTCCAGGAGTCGCTACAAAAGGCGCTGCGTGGACTGGAAACCGGCATTAACGGCCTTGATGAGATTTGCGGACCGATTGCGACCGACATTGAGCGCGATCACCTGCGCCAGGAGTTGCGCATCCCCGGGCCGAATCGGCTCCTGTATGTGGCCGACGCGTTGCGTCACGGTTATTCCTACGAGGACGTTGCCTTCGTCACCGGGATCGACCCCTGGTTCCTGGTACAGATCGCCGACCTGGTCAATGTCGAAAACGAGATTCGTGAGAAGGGGCTTCCAGGCCTGAATGCGGCGATGATGCGGGCGATCAAGCGTAAAGGTTTCTCGGACGCTCGTATTGCTGCGCTGGTCGGTGCCAAGGAGCAGGCAGTCCGCAGGCGGCGGCTGGAGATGGGCGTACGGCCTGTATACAAGCGGGTCGACACCTGCGCGGCCGAGTTCGCCACGACAACCGCCTACATGTATTCCACCTATGACGAAGAGTGCGAGTCAGAGCCAACCGATAACCCCAAGATCATGATTCTCGGGGGAGGCCCGAACCGGATCGGGCAGGGCATCGAGTTCGACTATTGTTGCGTGCACGCGGCGCTCGCACTCAGGGAGTCGGGCTACGAGACGATCATGGTCAACTGCAACCCGGAAACGGTTTCAACCGACTACGACACGTCCGACCGACTGTATTTCGAGTCCCTGACGTTTGAGGACGTCATGGAAATCATCGACAAGGAAAAACCCAAGGGCGTCATCGTCCAGTACGGGGGACAGACTCCGTTGAAGCTGGCTCGCGACCTCGAGGCGGCTGGTGCGCCGATCATCGGTACGTCACCCGATTCGATCGATCTTGCCGAAGACCGTGAGCGCTTCCAGAAGATTGTCGAGAAACTGGGTCTCAAACAACCACCAAACAGGACAGCGACCAGCAAGGAGCAAGCGCTCCGGCTGGGCAATGAGGTCGGCTACCCGCTCGTGGTACGTCCCTCGTACGTGCTCGGTGGCAGGGCGATGGAAGTTGTGCACAGTGACGAAGATCTTGCCAGGTACATGGATGCGGCAATCAACGTCTCCAATGCCAGCCCGGTGCTGCTGGATCGTTTCCTCGATCTTGCGACGGAAGTCGATGTCGATTGCATCTGCGATGGCGAGCGCGTCCTGATCGGTGGAATCATGGAACATATCGAGCAGGCCGGGGTGCACTCGGGTGACTCGGGCTGTTCACTGCCGCCGTTCAGTCTCAGCAAGGAAATTCAGCAGGAGCTCGAAGAACAGGTGATCAAGCTGGCGAAGGGTCTCAAGGTCGTCGGTCTCATGAACACCCAGTTCGCGATCCAGGGTAACGTGGTCTACCTGCTCGAGGTGAACCCGCGGGCATCACGGACTGCGCCATTCGTGTCGAAGGCCACCGGCGTGCCACTTGCCAAGATTGCCGCCAAGGTCATGGTCGGGGAAACGCTGGCCAGGCAGGGAATCGTGAATCAACGTGTGCCTGACTATTTCTCGGTCAAGGAGGCTGTGTTCCCGTTCATCAAGTTCCCGGGCGCCGACCCGATTCTTGGCCCGGAAATGAAGTCGACGGGTGAAGTTATGGGCGTCGGCCGGACATTCGGCGAGGCCTATGCAAAGGCGCAACTGGCATCGGGCGTGGTCCTGCCGCGGGAAGGCGCAGCCTTGCTCAGCGTGCGCGAGCGTGACAAAGAAGGCGCGATAGAGCTTGCCCGGATCTTGAGTGGGATGGGTTTCGATCTTGTTGCAACGCACGGGACGGCGCAGGTGCTGGCGAAGGCTGGTGTATCATGTGCGCGTGTGAACAAGGTTCGTGAGGGTCGTCCGCACATCGTCGATATGATCAAGAATGGTGAAATCGACCTGATCGTCAATACCACCGAGGGGAAGCAGGCAATTACTGAATCTGAATCAATTCGGGCCGAGGCAGTGCGCAGGCGGGTCACTTACTACACAACGTTGGGCGCGGCGATTGCGACATGCCGGGCTATAGAACATCTCGACGATCATACGGTCAACCGCCTGCAGGACCTGCATAACGAGGTAGTGCCATGAGTAAGGTCCCGGTCACGGTGCGCGGCCACGAGTTGCTGCAAGAAGAGCTGAAAAAGCTCAAGAGCGTCGATCGCCCGGCTGTGATCAAGGCGATTGCAGAGGCGCGTGCGCATGGCGATCTGAAGGAAAACGCCGAATACCATGCCGCGAAGGAACAGCAGGGCTTCATCGAAGCACGCATCAAGGATCTCGAGGGCAAGCTCTCACATATCCAGGTGATCGATGTCAAGGCGCACGATGCCCGCGGCAAGGTCATTTTCGGATCGACCGTTGTGATTTTCGACGAAAAGACGAAAAAGGAAACAACCTACACGATCGTCGGTGAGGACGAAGCGGACATCAAGTCGGGACTGATTTCCTACACCTCGCCGATTGCCCGGGCGCTTATCGGCAAGAATGAAGGTGACGAGATTGAATTCCAGGCGCCGGATGGTGTGAAGACATTCGACATCCTGGAGGTTCGTTACGGGTAAGGATCAGGCTGCTGGAACGCGGATGCGTTTCTCGGGTTTCTTGTTCAGGTTCTGACGGAACAGCAATGCGACGTTGCCAACGCGCTGAATGAGCTGCGCAGAGCTGTCATCGCAGAGTTTGCGGATGATCTCATCGCGGGCGTCCCGGTCACCGACACGCACGCTGACTTTAATCAGCTCATGGTGGTTGAGCGTGGATTCGTATTCGGCGAGTACCGAATCGCTGAGGCCGGCCTCGCCAATCATGATCGTTGGCTTAAGTTGGTGCCCGCGACCGCGCAGGAATTTCTTTTGTTGTTCGGTAAGGTTCATGGGCGCGAAGTGTAGCAGCGTTGGCAGGTTTTGAGGCAATACTGATGAGTAAACCGCGGCGCTCCTCAGGGAGTTGGCGAGATCGGCAGGAACGCGATCCCTATGTGCAACAGGCACGCAGGGAAGGGTGGCGTTCGCGCGCGGTCTACAAGCTGGAACAGATCTGTGAGAAAGAGCGTTTCCTGAAACCCGGGATGGTGTGCGTCGACCTGGGATCGGCGCCTGGCAGCTGGAGCCAGTACGTTACCGAGAAGCTCAAGGGCAATGCCCGGATCGTTGCTGTCGACGTGCTGCCGATGGACTCGCTGCCCGACGTCGAGTTCGTGCTGGGCGATTTTCGCGAGGACGAGGTTTTTGAGCAACTGCTTCAGGCTGTCGGCGAGGCCGGCGCAGACCTTGTAATGAGCGATATAGCGCCCAATATCACCGGGACGAAAGTGGTGGACCAGGCCCGCTCAATGCATCTCGTCGAACTGGCCCTGGATATGGCTCGGCGGGTGCTGAAGCCCGGCGGCAGTTTCGTTTGTAAAGTGTTCCAGGGCGCGGGATTCGACGCTTTTTTGCGCGATGTGCGGAACTCTTTCGAGCGGGTCAAGGTCATGAAGCCCAAGGCCTCGCGCCCTGGTAGCCGTGAGGTCTACTTGGTAGCGAGAAATTTCTCTTTGTAGTAGCGTCTGAATTGTGAATGATCTAACTAAAAACGTACTGGTCTTTATCGTCATCATTGTTGTCCTGTTGTCGGTCGTGCAGGGTCTGTCCGGCGTCAGCGGCACCCAGCCGGTGAGGAAGGACTATTCCGAGTTCCAGACGCAGGTCCGGTCGGGACAGGTGTCGATTGTCGTCTTCGATGGACAGCAGATTCGCTTCGGCAAGTCCGAGCCACTGCAGTTCTACACGATCAATCCGGAAACCGAGAATACCGTGCTCATCGGTGAGCTGATGAAGCAGGGTGTGCAGATATCGGCGGCAGAACCCAAGACCCAGAGTCTCCTGGGCCAGTTGCTGATCAGTTCGTTTCCGATCCTGTTGCTAATCGGTGTCTGGATCTACTTCATGCGCCAGATGCAGGGTGGCGGTGGTGGCCGTGGCGCCATGTCATTCGGCAAGAGCAAGGCGCGCCTGCTCGGCGAAGACCAGGTTGGCGTGACGTTCGCCGATGTGGCCGGCGTTGAAGAGGCCAAGGCCGAAGTCTCGGAAGTCGTCGATTTCCTTAAGGATCCCAGCAAGTTCCAGCGACTTGGCGGCAAGATTCCCAAGGGCGTTCTCATGGTAGGCCCGCCGGGCACGGGTAAAACCCTGCTGGCGAGAGCCATCGCCGGTGAGGCAAAAGTCCCGTTCTTCACAATTTCCGGTTCGGATTTTGTCGAGATGTTTGTCGGCGTTGGCGCGTCTCGAGTGCGCGACATGTTTGACCAGGCCAAGAAGCAGGCGCCGTGCATTATCTTCATCGATGAGCTCGATGCCGTCGGTCGGCACCGCGGTGCGGGCCTTGGTGGCGGTCATGACGAACGCGAACAGACGCTCAACCAGATGCTGGTTGAAATGGATGGCTTCGAGGGTTCTGAAGGCATCATCGTTATCGCAGCGACCAACCGGCCGGACGTGCTTGACCCGGCGCTGCTGCGGCCTGGGCGTTTCGATCGCCAGGTCGTGGTGCCGTTACCCGACGTGCGTGGACGCGAACTGATTCTCAAAGTGCACATGCGCAAGGTGCCCCTGGCCGACGATGTTCGTCCGGGTGTGATCGCGCGCGGCACGCCCGGTTTTTCCGGCGCCGACCTCGCCAACCTGGTCAATGAAGCCGCTTTGTTCGCGGCGCGTGCCAACAAGCGTGTCGTGAGTATGGATGAATTCGAAAAGGCCAAAGACAAGATCATGATGGGCACCGAGAGGCGCTCCATGGTCATGAGCGAGAAAGAGAAGCTCAACACGGCCTACCACGAGGCGGGGCATGCAATCATTGGCTGCCTCGTGCCCGAACACGATCCTGTCTATAAAGTATCGATCATCCCGCGTGGCCGCGCCCTGGGCGTCACAATGTACCTGCCCGAGGAAGATCGCTACAGCATGTCGCGGCAGCGTCTCGAGAGCAGTATTTCCAGCCTTTTCGGTGGCCGTATTGCCGAGGAGATGATCAACGGGATGGATGGCGTTACGACGGGCGCCTCGAATGACATCGAACGTGCCACGGAAATCGCGCGCAATATGGTGACGAAGTGGGGGCTGTCAGACCGACTCGGGCCGTTGACGTACAGCGAAGACGACGGCGAAGTGTTCCTCGGGCGTTCAGTCACACAGCACAAGCAGGTGTCTGACGATACCGCGCACGCAATCGACGAAGAGGTTCGCCGCATTATCGATTCGAATTACGAGCGCGCGAAAACGCTGCTGCAGCAAAACGTCGACAAACTGCATGCCATGGCGCGGGCCCTGGTCAAGTACGAGACAATCGGCGAGACCCAGATCAAGGACATCATGGAAGGTCGCGAGCCGCGGCCGCCTGAAGACTGGGAGGACTCCTCAGAGCCGAGAAAACCGGATGACGGGTCGGCGACGGCCGAAGCTGATGCCACCGGCCCGATCGGTGGACCGGCCAGCGAACACTAGTAAGTTTCCAGCGGCGATGCTGACCCTGGGTCCTCTCAGCTTCCCGGAGCCCATCGTCATGGGCATTTTGAACGTGACGCCGGATTCGTTTTCAGACGGCGGTCACTTCGACAATATCCACATCGCCCTGCGCCAGGCCGTAACAATGGCTGAGGAGGGCGCGGCGATCATCGATATCGGTGGTGAATCAACGCGACCGGGATCGAACAGCGTCTCTGCGCAAGAGGAGCAGGATCGGATCGTTCCGGTCATCGAGGCCGTGAAGTCGGTGACCGACGTGCCGATCTCCGTCGATACCAGCAAAGCCGAGGTCATGCGCGCAGCCGTTGCGGCGGGTGCAAGCATGATCAACGATATCTGTGCGTTGCGCGGTGACGGCGCATTAGAGGCCGCGGCGGATCTTAAGGTCCCGGTTTGCCTGATGCACATGCAGGGCGAGCCTCGCACCATGCAGCAGAACCCCGTGTACGACGATGTGGTGGCCGATGTTGCCGCGTTTCTGGACGAACGCATCACGGCGTGCGTGAAAGCGGGTATTCCTGAAGGGCTGATCGTTGTCGACCCCGGCTTCGGATTCGGCAAGACCCACCAGCACAATGTCGAGTTGCTCGCAAATCTGCGACAATTACGCGTCCGCAACCGGCCCATACTCGTCGGCGTATCACGAAAGTCGACGCTCGGGCAGATTACGCAGCGCGAAGTACATGAACGCATGCCGGCCAGCGTTGCGGCAGCTGTCGTGGCGGTCATGAATGGCGCCGCGATCATCCGGGCACACGATGTCCAGGCCAGCGTGGACGCGATCAAAGTCGCGCGGGCGGTAATGGATGCAAGCGAGTAACTTATGAGCAAGAAATTCTTTGGCACGGATGGCGTACGCGGCACGGTTGGCAATGACCCGATGACCGCGGATTTTGCAATGCGACTCGCGAGTGCCGCCGCGCAGGTCCTGGTACCAAAAGGCGGAACTGTCGTGATTGGCAAGGACACCCGCTTGTCCGGCTACCTGTTCGAGTCGGCACTCGAGGCGGGATTTGTCGCCGCCGGCGCTGACGTACTGTTGCTTGGCCCGTTGCCGACGCCCGGTATCGCCCGGCTGACCCAGGAATTCGACGCCGATCTTGGCGTGGTGATCAGCGCGTCACACAATGCTTTCTTCGATAACGGTATCAAGTTCTTTGATGCCACCGGCTCGAAGCTGACGGACGAGATCGAGCGCCAGATAGAGGGGTACCTCGGGAATCCGGCGATTACGCTGGAGTCCCAGTCACTCGGCAAGGCAAAGCGTATCGATACCGCTCGAATTCGCTACCAGGAGTTTTGCGCGGCCAGCATGCCCGATGGCGTGAACCTGGAAGGTCTCAAGGTCGTGTTCGATGGTGCCAATGGAGCCGGGTACAAGGTCGGGCCGCGAACGCTGGCCAACCTCGGTGCCGAGGTCATACCGATTGGTTGCTCGCCCAACGGCCGGAACATCAATGACGGCTGCGGCTCAACGGAGCCCGATTTGCTCCAGTTGACAGTGCCGGCGCTCAGGGCCGATGTGGGCGTTGCGCTCGATGGTGACGGCGATCGCGTTGTGATGGTCGATGAGGGCGGCAACCTTATCGATGGAGACCAGTTGCTGTTCGTACTCGCGACCGCTCGAAAAGACAGCGGCGGACCGCTCGGCCCGGTTGTGGGCACGGTTATGAGCAACCTGGGCCTCGAGCATGCTCTCAAGGCCCGCGATATCGAATTCCGCCGGGCCGCTGTTGGCGACCGCTACGTGCTGGAATCCTTGCGAGCAAGTGGCGGGATCATTGGCGGCGAGACGTCCGGGCATATGATCGTCCTGGACAAGACCACGACGGGCGATGGCCTTATTTGCGCGCTGCAGGTGCTGGCGATCATGAAGGAAACCGGCAAACCACTGTCTGCGCTCGTGGCCGGCATGCCGAAGTACCCGCAGACGATGCTTAATGTGCGCGTCCAGAGCCGCATCGATCCGGGCCAATCGCGGGCGATTCAGGACGCTGTGGCCGCTGCCGAAAGTGAGCTGGCCAATACGGGGCGCGTGGTCTTGCGCGCGTCGGGTACTGAACCTGTCATACGGGTGATGGTCGAAGGTGAGGACGCGGGCCAGGTGGTTTTGCTGGCGGAGCGGCTCGCCTCGGTCGTGGCCAGCGCGGCGGCGGCGAACGCCTAATAATGCGTTGATTTGCCGGGCTTGCCCCGGTATCCTTGCGCGCCTTTTAAGCCTGCAGGAACACCGACATGCGTGACTTTCTGGTCGCCGGAAACTGGAAAATGAACGGTAGCAGCGCCGCCAATGCGGAGCTGGTCGCCGGAATCGTTGCCGGTGTGCCTGAAGGCAGCGGATTCAGCCTGCTGGTTTGCCCGCCATACCCTTACCTGGCCTCGGTTGTAGCCCAGACACAGGGCTCGGCGGTCAAAGTGGGGGCGCAGAACGTATCGGAGCACGACAAGGGTGCCTTTACGGGTGAGGTAGCACCGGGGATGTTGCAGGACCTGGGTTGCGATTACGTCATTGTCGGTCATTCGGAACGTCGCGCGATGTATGGCGAGACCAGTGCCCAGGTGGCAGCGAAATTCAAGTCTGCGCAGGCGGCGGGAATCACGCCGATTCTGTGTGTTGGTGAAACCCTGGAAGAGCGCGAAGCAGGCACCACCGAGAGTGTCATCGATGAGCAACTCGATGCTGTCTTGAATCTGGTGGGCGTGAGTGCATTTGCTGGCGCAGTCATTGCCTACGAGCCGGTTTGGGCGATTGGTACTGGCATGACGGCAACGCCAGAGCAGGCGCAGGACGTGCACGCGCACATTCGGGCACGCCTCGCGGAACAGAGCGCGGAGATCGCGGCTGGTGTACAAATACTGTACGGCGGCAGCATGAAAGGCGACAATGCGGCCGGTTTGCTGACACAGCCGGACATCGACGGCGGGCTGATAGGCGGCGCGTCGCTAAAAGCGGTAGATTTCCTGGCGATTGCTCGAGCGGCGGCGCAGGCTAAATAAAAGAGTCAAATTAATGGATACAGTTCAAAAGGTTGTACTGATTGCACACACGTTGATCGCGATAATGATCATCGTCCTGGTGCTGTTGCAGCGCGGTAAGGGCGCAGATGCCGGTGCGGCATTTGGTGCCGGCGCGTCGGGCACGGTATTTGGCGCGCGAGGTTCAAGCAGCTTCTTTTCGAGAGCAACGGCGATTTTTGCGACGTTGTTTTTTGCCAGCAGCCTGACCCTGGCTTACCTCAGCAGCCAACGGGCAGAGGCGCCAAGCAGTCTCCTCGAGAATGCACCGGTCGTGGAAACGGACGCAGCGGTCGTCCCGGAACTCAGCGAGGAAACGCCAATTTCCGATATGCCCGAGCTCGAATCAAGCGAGGAGCCGGTTCCGGTCGACTTGCCAGAACTCGAGGAAGAGCCAGCGAACGATCTGGAGTAAACTACAAAGTACATGCTCTGGTGGTGGAATTGGTAGACACGCTGTCTTGAGGGGGCAGTGGCGCGAGCCGTGCGAGTTCGAGTCTCGCCCAGAGCACCAACGACGAATCCGGTCTGTCCAGCCATGTGCTGCAGGCCGGTTTTCATATGGGGCAGGAAGAACAGACCGATCACAGCCCCCGACTATCTCGCGCAAGGGGTATGTCAGGGCCACCAGACACTGATACAATCGCGCGCTGATTTCGGCGCGATATTGGGCGCCAGGCAAGCAGGCGAAAATGCTACAAGAATACTTTCCGATTCTGGTCTTTCTGGGCGTCGCAACGGGAATTGGCGTGCTCTTACTGGCCCTGGGGTTCCTGATCGGCCAGGGGCAGAAAGACGCAGATAAGCTGTCTCCGTACGAGTGCGGATTCGAGGCGTTTGACGACTCGCGCATGAAGTTCGACGTCCGCTACTACCTCGTCGCAATCCTGTTCATCATTTTCGATCTCGAGATTGCGTTCCTGTTTCCCTGGGCAGTTTCTCTCGACACCGTCGGCAAGTTCGGGCTGCTTTCGATGGCCCTGTTTCTCGCCATCCTTGTAGTCGGGTTTATTTACGAGTGGAAGAAAGGGGCCCTCGAGTGGGATTAGCAGAATCGCCAGTGACCGATCCGGTCAACAGTGCCGGCGAGAGCCTGCAAAAGAAGGGCTTCGTCGTCACGAGTGTTGATTCCGTTATGAACTGGGCGCGAACCGGCTCGCTCTGGCCAATGACGTTTGGCCTGGCTTGTTGCGCAGTGGAAATGATGCAGGCTGGCGCCGCCCGTTACGACCTTGACCGCTTCGGAATCATTTTTCGACCGAGCCCGCGCCAGTCGGATTGCATGATCGTCGCCGGTACCCTGACCAACAAGATGGCAGCGCCGTTGCGCAAGGTCTACGACCAGATGCCAGAGCCACGTTGGGTGGTCTCGATGGGCTCCTGCGCCAATGGCGGTGGCTACTACCACTATTCCTATTCCGTGGTCCGGGGCTGCGACCGTATCGTACCGGTCGATGTTTATGTGCCCGGCTGTCCGCCGACGGCGGAGGCACTGATCTACGGTCTGATTCAGCTGCAAAACAAGATTCGACGTACGAGCACTATCGCCAGATAAAAAGTTGCCAGATAAGAATAAATCGATGAGCGAACGTTACCAGACATTGGCTGCTCGCATCGACGAGCGCTTCGGCGAACAAATGCGCCGGGTGTCGTCGAACTGTGGTGAGCTGACTTACGAACTGGACAAGGACGACCTGCTCGAGGTCGCAACAGCGCTTCGCAATGAAGCTGACTTCGGGTTTGAGATGTTGATGGATGTGTGCGGCGTTGACTATCTCAATTATGGCAGCGACGAATGGGAAACCAGCGATGCAACGGCGACCGGATTCAGTCGTGGCGTCGAACGCGAGCCCGTCATTCTCGACGAGGCCGACGAGTTTGACCCTGAGCGCTTCGCGGTCGTGTATCACCTCCTGTCGCTACAGCACAACCTGCGACTGCGGCTTCGCATCTATACCGGTGCAAGCAATCCGCCGATCGTGCATTCCGTGGTCGATATCTGGAATGGTGCGAACTGGTTTGAACGCGAGGTTTTCGACCTGTACGGCATCCTGTTTGAGGGCCATCCGGATCTCCGCCGTATCCTGACCGACTACGGTTTTATCGGGCACCCGTTCCGCAAGGACTTCCCGATTTCCGGCAATGTCGAAGTGCATTACGACGCAGGCGAGGGCCGCGTTGTGTACCGGCCTGTGAGCATCGAACCGCGCACATTGGTGCCGCGCGTCATTCGTGACGATAACCGCTACTCAGCCGACCTCAAGGACGCGAACGATGGCTGAGATCCAGAGTTATACGATGAACTTCGGCCCGCAGCATCCGGCTGCGCATGGCGTGCTGCGCCTGGTTCTCGAAATCGAGGGTGAGACGATCCAGAAAGCGGATCCGCATGTCGGTTTGCTGCACCGCGCCACGGAGAAACTCGCCGAGACGAAGCCCTATAACCAGAGCATCGGCTACATGGATCGGCTCGACTACGTGTCGATGATGTGCAACGAGCATGCCTACGTGATGGCGATCGAGAAGTTGCTCGGCGTCCAGGTTCCGGAGCGTGCCCAGTACATCCGCGTCATGTTCGATGAGATAACGCGGGTACTGAATCACCTGATGTGGCTTGGTGCACACGGCCTGGATATCGGCGCGATGACGATGTTCCTCTATTGCTTCCGCGAGCGTGAAGACCTCATGGATTGCTACGAAGCAGTGTCGGGGACGCGCATGCACGCAACCTACTACCGCCCGGGCGGCGTCTACCGCGACCTGCCCGATAGCATGCCGAAATACCAGGAATCGAAGTTCCGTAGTGCGAAGGAACTCGATCGCATGAATTCGATTCGTGAAGGATCATTGCTCGATTTCATCGACGCCTTTTGCGACCGCTTCCCGGGTTGCGTTGACGAATACGAGACGCTGCTTACCGACAACCGCATCTGGAAGCAGCGCACCGTGAACATCGGTGTCGTATCCCCGGAACGCGCGATGCAGTTGGGTTTCTCCGGCCCGATGCTGCGCGGATCGGGCGTCGAGTGGGATCTCCGCAAGAAACAACCCTACGATGTCTATGACAAAGTGGATTTCGATATCCCGGTTGGCGTCAACGGTGACTGCTACGATCGCTACCTGGTGCGCGTCGAAGAAATGCGGCAGTCGAATCGCATTATCAAACAATGCGTCGCCTGGTTGCGGGACAACCCCGGCCCGGTAATCGTCGACGATCACAAGATCACGCCGCCGACACGCGTGGAGATGAAAGACGACATGGAGTCGCTCATTCATCACTTCAAGTTGTTCACAGAGGGCTACTGCGTTCCCGAGGGAGAGGCGTACGCCGCCATCGAGCACCCGAAAGGTGAGTTCGGCATCTACATTGTTTCGGACGGCGCCAACAAGCCCTACCGCGTGAAGATTCGGGCGCCGGGTTTTGCGCACCTGTCAGCCATGTCGGAGATGGTGGAAGGACACATGCTGGCCGACGTTGTCGCCGTGATTGGCACGCAGGATATCGTGTTCGGAGAAGTCGACCGATGAGCTACGAACTTTCCAGCCATATCCGGGACGAGATCGAGCAGTGGAAGGCGCGGTTTCCCGCGGACCGTCAGCGCTCCGCAGTCATCAGTGCGCTGCACGCAGTGCAGCATGAGAACAAGGGATTCGTGACGGCAGAACAGATGCATGCCATAGCCGAGTACCTCGAGTTGCCTGCGATCCAGGTCTACGAAGTTGCGACATTCTATTCGATGTTCCAGACGAAGGAAGTCGGACGCAATGAAGTCGCCATCTGCACCAATGTCGCCTGCATGCTGCGTGGTGCCGATGACCTGGTTGAACATGTCGAAAAGAAACTCGGTGTGAAGCTCGGCAGCAGTACGGACGACGGCAAAGTGTTCCTCAAGCGTGAAGAGGAGTGCATCGCCGCGTGCTGTGGTGCGCCGGCCATGATGGTCAATCACAAGTACTACGAGAATCTGACCGTCGAGATGGTTGATGAAATTCTGGACGGGCTCGACTAATGGCTATCGAACAGAATCTCGTTTGTTTCAATACGTTTGGCTCCGCCGAATCGTGGACGATGGCCACGTACGAGAAGCACGACGGCTACAAAGCCTGGCGCAAGATCATTGCCGGCAAGATGACTCCGGACGAGGTCATCGATGAAGTAAAAGCATCCGGGCTGCGCGGCCGAGGCGGCGCTGGCTTTCCGACCGGCTTGAAGTGGAGCTTCATGCCCAAGAACTACACCGGGCAGAAATACCTGGTTGTCAATTCAGACGAGTCCGAGCCGGGCACCTGTCACGACCGTGAAATCCTGCGCTATAACCCGCATTGCCTCGTCGAAGGTATGGCGATTGCGGCGTACGCGATGGGTGCAACCGTTGCGTACAACTACATGCGCGGCGAATTCATGGATGAACCGTTTCCTCGATTCGAGGCGGCCGTCAGGGAAGCCTACGAAGCCGGATTGCTCGGCAAGAACGTGCAGGGCAGCGGCATCGATATCGACATTCACGGGTTTATCGGTGCGGGGGCCTATATCTGCGGCGAAGAGACGGCACTGCTGGAGTCTCTCGAAGGTAAGCAGGGCCGGCCACGATTCAAACCGCCGTTCCCGGCCAACTACGGCCTGTATGGCAAGCCGACAACGATCAATAACACGCA
Source organism: uncultured Gammaproteobacteria bacterium (assembly GCA_963698415.1). Lineage (GTDB taxonomy): Bacteria > Pseudomonadota > Gammaproteobacteria > Steroidobacterales > Woeseiaceae > UBA1847. The sequence goes on from CAVOQS010000011.1 coordinate 77,913, forward strand.
AAGTATCGCGAGCGTCCCGTCGATCATTCGCAACGGTGCCGCATGGTTTGCCGCGCTTGGCCCGGAGGGCTCTGGCGGGACCGCGCAGTTTTCGGTTTCCGGTCACATTGAAAGGCCCGGTAATTACGAATTGCCGATGGGCATTCCGTTCAAGACGCTGCTCGAGGATATCTGCGGTGGAGTCTGGAAAGGCCGCGAGCTAAAAGCTGTGATTCCGGGTGGTTCGTCCTGCAAAGTATTGCCGGCCGATGTGATCATGAAGTGCACGATGGACTATAACTCGCTGCAACAAGCGGGCTCGTCGTTCGGCACCGGCGCGGTCATGGTGATGGATGACACCACCTGCATGGTCAAGGTTCTGCGCCGCATCTCACGCTTCTACATGGCAGAGTCCTGCGGCCAGTGCACGCCGTGCCGTGAAGGCACAGGCTGGTTGTACCGGATGCTCACCCGGATCGTCGATGGCAAAGGTGAGGAAGCGGATCTGCAGAAACTGGTCGACGTGGCCAACAAGATTGAAGGCCACACGATTTGCGCCCTTGGCGACGCGGCAGCCTGGCCTGTGCAGAGCTTCCTGAAGCACTACTACCACGAATTCGAGTACATGGTTCGCAATAACGGACGCAGCATCGTCAATGATGCGCCGGACGCGGCGGCATAAGGGCTATGAGCGACGATATCGTAAATATTGAAGTCGATGGCAAGCCGGTCGAAGCGCGTCCCGGCCAGATGGTCATCGAGGTAACCGATCGTATCGGCGCGTATGTGCCGCGTTTTTGTTATCACGACAAGCTGAGCGTGGCGGCGAACTGTCGCATGTGCCTCGTTGATATCGAGGGCGCCCCGAAACCGATTCCGGCCTGCGCGCAGCCAGTCAATGAAGGCATGAAGGTCTTCACAAAGTCGCCGCGGGCCATCGCGGCACAGAAAGCGACCATGGAATTCCTGCTGATCAATCACCCGTTGGACTGCCCGATTTGCGATCAGGGTGGCGAATGCGAACTGCAGGACCTTGCGATGGGGTACGGACGCGATGTTTCGCGTTACAACGACGGCAAGCGCGTTGTGAAAGACAAAGACCTTGGTCCTCTCGTCTCGACCGATATGACGCGCTGCATCCATTGCACACGATGCGTGCGATTCGGCGAGGAAATACAGGGCAACCCGCAGCTAGGTACGACCCTGCGTGGCGAGAACGTCCAGATTTCCACCTACGTCGAGCAGAATATCGATCACGAACTGTCAGCGAACATCATCGACCTGTGCCCGGTTGGCGCACTGAACAACAAGCCGTATCGCTATAGCGCCCGCGCCTGGGAGATGGTGCAGCGCGCAACAGTGGCGCCGCATGACTGCGTGGGTTCCAACATCTATGCGCATGTGCTTCGTGGCACCGTGAAACGCGTGGTTCCGCGGAATAACGAGGCAATTAACGAAAGCTGGATTTCCGATCGCGATCGCTTCAGTTACGAAGCGATCTACTCACCGGACCGGCTGCACACACCGCGCGTCAAGGAAAGCGGTGAGTGGCGCGAAATCGATTGGGAATCGGCGCTGGAATCAGCAGCGGAGGCGCTCAAGGGAGCCGGGAAAGTGGGCCTGCTTGCCTCACCAAGCGCTACCGTTGAAGAGGGCTTCCTGTTGTCGCGGCTGGCGAAGCATCTTGGCACCTCGAATATTGATCATCGGGTAGAGCGCCGGGACTTTTCCGATCAGGGCAACGATCCAGAATTTCCGTACCTCGGTTGCAGCATTGCCGAACTCGAGGACCAGGACGCGATTTTCGTGATCGGTTCCAACCTTCGAGAGGAAGCGCCAATCCTCGCACACCGGATTCGCAAGGCAGCTCTGAGTGGCGCCAGCGTGAACTTCGCGAACAGCAGGGTGTACGAGTACTTCTTCGATGTTGATCACTACCTGTCGGGCGCCGGCCTGGTCGAACTGCTTTCGAGCACCGGAATCGATCCTGTCATTGAAAAGCTCAGGAGTGCAGACAACGCGCTGGTCCTGTTGGGCAATATCGCCGGAAGGCATGGCGCGTCCAGCGCGGTGCGAGCGTTAGCTGCAGGAATAGCCGAAAAGACAGGCGCCAGGCTGGGGACCCTGTCTCCGGGCGCCAATAGCGCCGGCCTCAGTCTCGCGGGGGTATTGCCGGGCGAGGGCCTGCACGCCGGTTCGATGCTCGATGAGTCGCTGGATGCGGTGGTACTGCTCGGCCTCGAGCCCGATGTGGACATCCACTCGACTCCGGACGCCGTCGCCAAGCTGGCGACGCAGAATTTCGTGGTGGCAATGACACCGTTTGTATCGGATGCCTTGCTCGAAGTTGCAGATTTGTTGTTGCCCATAGGTACCTTTGCCGAAACCTCGGGAACCTACGTAAACGTGGAGGGCACCCGGCAGAGCTTCAGCGGTGTCGCGAATCCGGTTGGCGAAGCTCGGCCAGCCTGGAAGGTGTTGCGGGTTCTCGGCAATCTCGTTGGTGCCGAGGGCTTCGACTACGTCACGAGCGAAGATGTCCTCGAGGAGTTCAACGCCGAAACCGGCGATGTTGCCGGGGGTTCGTACGTTGCTACTGGCAGCGTGGCCAGGCCGAATGGTGCAGATGCCCCCGCGAACGAAATCGACATTCCGCTGTACTCGGTTGACGGCCTGGTGCGGCGTGCAACGGCCCTGCAGCGAACGCTTGCGGCGTTGCGCGAGTCCGGTGAGGGAGGCGACTGATGCTCGAGTTCATCGCCGGCCTGCTGCCGCAATTTGCCGTGGACTTTTGGGACACGTTGCCTGCAATTGCGCAGTACCTGGCAACGACGCTGTTCAAGATCCTTATTCTTACCGTAGCGGTCATTCTCTGCGTCGCGTTCTCGACGTACTTTGAGCGCAAGGTGATTGGCAGCATGCAGGCGCGGGTTGGCCCGAATCGCGTTGGCCCGCTGGGCCTGCTGCAGCCCTTTGCGGACGTCTTCAAGTTGCTGTTCAAGGAAGTCATTGTTCCGTCGCAGTCGAGCAAGTTCATTTTTGTTATCGCGCCACTGCTGTCCCTGACGCCTGCGTTGGCGGCCTGGGCCGTTATCCCGATGAACGACTGGTTCGTCATCGCGGACATCAACGCCGGGCTATTGTATGTGCTGGCGTTGACGTCGGTTGGCGTCTATGGGGTTATCCTCGCCGGCTGGGCGACCAATTCGAAGTACGCGTTGCTGGGTGCCATGCGCTCGGCCGCCCAGATCGTGGCGTACGAAATCGCGATGGGCTTCGCGCTCGTTGGTGTCCTGATGGCCGCTGGCAGCCTGAACATCGGCGACATCGTGAACGCGCAGGCGGGTGGTGTGAGCCAGTGGTTTATTCTGCCGCTATTCCCCCTGTTCGTTGTGTACTGGATCGCCGGTGTGGCTGAAACGAATCGTGCGCCGTTTGACGTGGCTGAAGGTGAGTCCGAAATCGTCGCTGGTTTCCACGTCGAGTATTCAGGCGTCGCATTTGCGCTGTTCTTCCTCGCCGAATACGCCAACATGATCCTGATATCGACATTGACCGCCGTGTTCTTCCTCGGCGGTTGGGCGTCACCATTTGAAGGCTGGACCTTCCTCAACGAGATTTCCTGGCTCGCATGGCTGACGGCCGGCGGGCTTCCCTGGCTGTTCCTGAAGATGTGCCTGTTCATGTACACCTTCTTCTGGCTGCGAGCGACGTTTCCGCGTTATCGCTATGACCAGATCATGCGCCTGGGCTGGAAAGTGTTCATTCCAGTGACGATAGTCTGGATTGGCGTGGAAGGCGCGATGGCATGGTTCCAGGTGGGTCCCTGGTCAGGATTGGGTGGATAAAGCGATGAACCAGGTAATCAGCTACTTCAAGACATTCGCCCTTTGGGAACTCCTGAAAGGGCTATCGGTTACGCAGCGTAACTGGTTCCGCAAGAGCGTCACACTCGAGTACCCGGAAGAGAAGACGCCGCAGTCACATCGTTTCCGCGGTCTGCACGCCTTGCGCCGTTACCCGAACGGCGAGGAACGTTGCATTGCGTGCAAGCTCTGCGAGGCCGTGTGCCCGGCGCTTGCGATCACGATCGAATCTGGTGTCGGCGACGACGGTACGCGCCGCACGTCCCGCTATGACATCGATCTGTTCAAGTGCATTTATTGCGGCTTTTGCGAGGAAGCCTGCCCGGTCGATGCGATCGTCGAGACGCGTATTCACGAGTACCACATGGAAGCGCCCGGCGAGAACATCATGACCAAGGACAAGCTGCTGGCCATTGGCGACAAGTATGACGCCATGATTTCGGCCGACAAGGCAGCGGACGCAAAGTATCGGTAGGGCAAAGAGATGATGCTGCATTCCATACTTTTCTATGTATTCGCGACGATCATGTTCGGCGCGGCGCTTGGCGTTGTGTTGTCGCGCAACCCGGTGCATGCCGTCATGTTCCTCGTCTTCACGTTCTTTAATGCCGCCATTCTCTGGCTGCTCGCGGAGGCGGAGTTCCTGGCAATCGTCCTGGTGCTCGTCTACGTAGGCGCCGTCATGGTGCTGTTCCTGTTCGTCGTCATGATGCTCGACGTGAACATCGAGGCGGCCAAGCGCGGACTTTCGCGCTATGCGCCGCTCGGCATTGGGCTCGCACTGGTGATGGCTATCGAACTGATCAACGTGATCTGGCTGCGCAGCGAAATACCTGCCAACGTTGGCGGTTTTGCGGCGACGCCCGAGGGCTACAACAACACCAAGGCGCTGGGATCCGTCCTGTACACCGAGCATGTTTATGCCTTCGAGATCGCCGCCGTGATCCTGCTGCTTGCGATCATCGCAGCCATCACGTTGACCATGCGCAAGCGGCCGGGGCTCAAGGTTCAGAACATTGCGAAGCAGGTCGCAGTGCGCGCCAAGGATCGCGTCCGCATCGTCAAGATGGACGCGGAGAAGAAGCAATGATCGGCTTGCAGCACTACCTGACTGTATCCGCGATGCTGTTCGTGCTGTCGATTGCCGGCATCATCGTCAATCGCAAGAACCTCATCCTGTTGCTCATGTGCATCGAGCTCATGCTGCTGGCTGTGAACACCAACTTTATTGCGTTCTCGCGTTTCCTTGGCGACGACACGGGCCAGGTGTTCGTGTTCTTCATTCTTACTGTCGCCGCAGCCGAAGCGGCGATTGGTCTGGCTATTCTCGTGGTGCTGTTCCGCAACCGGCGTTCGATCGCCGTGCAGGAACTGGATACGTTGAAGGGTTGATATGTACAGCTACTACCTGACAATCGTACTGGCACCGCTCGCTGCGGCGATTATCGCCGGGCTGGCCGGCAAGCAGATCGGCCGGGCAGGGGCGCACTGGGTGACGATCATTGGCGTGGGTGTGTCCTGCGCGCTATCGATGCTGGTTCTCAAGAACATGTTCTGGGGTGGTGCTGCGCCTGAGAACATCAGCGTTTACACCTGGGCAGTGACCGACGGTCTTCGCATGGAAGTCGGCTTCCTCGTGGATCGACTGACCGCACTGATGATGTGCGTCGTCACCTTCGTGTCGTTGACGGTGCATATCTATACGATCGGTTACATGCACGACGATCCCGGCTACCAGCGATTCTTCAGTTTTATTTCGCTATTCACCTTCTCGATGCTGATGCTTGTGATGTCCAATAACTTCCTGCAGCTGTTCTTTGGCTGGGAGGCAGTTGGCCTGGTGTCCTACCTGTTGATCGGCTTCTGGTACCAGCGAGAGAGCGCAATCTTCGCAAACCTCAAGGCGTTTCTCGTCAATCGCGTGGGCGACTTCGGGTTTATCCTGGGTATCGCCGGGGTCGTCATGTTTACGGGCTCGCTGGACTACGCGACGGTGTTCGGTAGCGCGGAGTCGGTGGCCGCACAAAGTATCGAGATACTGCCAGGTACCGCGTGGAACGCGATGACCGTCGTGTGCATCCTGCTGTTCATCGGCGCGATGGGTAAGTCGGCGCAGGCGCCTTTGCACGTGTGGCTGCCCGATTCGATGGAAGGCCCGACGCCGATCTCTGCGTTGATCCACGCGGCGACGATGGTCACGGCCGGCATCTTTATGGTGGCGCGCATGTCACCGCTGTTCGAGCTTTCGACGACGGCACTGGCGGTCGTCATAGTAATCGGCTCGATTACGGCGTTCTTCATGGGCCTGCTTGGCATCGTGCAGAACGACATCAAGCGCGTCGTCGCGTACTCGACACTCTCGCAGCTGGGTTACATGACCGTGGCGCTTGGCGCATCGGCTTACAGTGCGGCGATATTTCACCTGATGACGCATGCGTTCTTCAAGGCACTGCTCTTCCTCGCCGCCGGTTCGGTCATTATCGCAATGCATCATGAGCAGGATATTCGCAAGATGGGTGGCGTGCGGAAGTACATGCCGATTACCTACTGGACAGCACTGGTCGGTTCGCTCGCGCTCATCGGTTTCCCGGCGTTCTCCGGCTTCTTCTCGAAAGACCTGCTGATCGAGGCGGTCAAGGAGTCGCACTGGCACGGGCAGGGCGCCGTGTACTGGATCGCCTACCTGAGCGTACTGCTCGGGGTTTTCGTGACGGCGCTGTACTCATTCCGCATGTTCTTCCTCGTCTTCCACGGAGAAGAGCGCATGGATGCGGAGACGAAGTCACACCTGCACGAGACACCGGCGGTGGTCACTGTGCCGCTTATCCTGCTGGCCATACCGTCGGCGGCGATCGGCTGGTTTACGGTCGGTCCGGTCCTGTTCGGGAATTACTTCGGCGATGCGATCTATGTCGCGCAGGCGCACGATGTGCTCGCGCACATGGGCGATGCGATCTGGCATGGCCCTGCAGCGCTCGTAACGCATGCGGTTATGACACCGGTCTTCTGGCTCGCAGCCTCTGGCGTATTTGTCGCCTGGTTCCTGTACCTGAAACGCCCGGACATTCCGGAGACCATAAAGAACAAGCTGTCCGGCCTGTACAACCTGCTTGACCGCAAATACTACTTCGACGATTTGTATATCAATGGATTCGCCGCTGGAGGCCGTGGCCTCGGCAGGTTCCTGTGGCGGAAGGGCGATGAGCTCGTCATCGACGGGATACTGGTGAATGGCACGGCCAATACGATCGGTCGCCTGGCCGGCGTGTTGCGCCACATCCAGACCGGGTACCTGTATACCTATGCATTCGCAATGATTATCGGCCTGACGATTTTGCTCGGCTGGCTCATCTGGCTGAGGTAAGGCAGTGCTCACTAACTATCTATTGAGTTTCCTGATCTGGCTGCCGATCGCCGGGGGTATTGCGCTGCTCGTCATTGGGGATGCCGGCGATGCGAAGTCGACCGCAGGCACGACTGATGCGCTCCGCGGCGCTGGCCGTCACGGTGCTGACTTTCCTTGCGAGCATTGTGATGTACATCGCCTTCGACAATGCCGAGCCGGGGATGCAGTTCATCGAACGCAAGCCGTGGATCGAGGCGTTCAATGTCTGGTACTACCTCGGCATCGATGGCATCTCGGCACCGTTGATATTGCTGACGACGTTCATTACGCCGCTCGTGATCGTAGCCGGCTGGGACTCGATTGAGAATCGCCCGGCCCAGTACTTCGCGGCGTTCCTGATCCTCGAAGGACTGATGATTGGCGTGTTCAGCGCGCTGGATGGATTGCTGTTCTACGTCTTCTGGGAAGCCATGCTGATTCCGATGTTCCTGATTATCGGTATCTGGGGTGGCGAGCGCCGCATCTACGCGACATTGAAGTTCTTTCTCTATACGTTCCTCGGCTCGGTGCTGATGCTGGTTGCGTTTATCTACCTCTACCTGCAGGTGAACACGTTCAACCTGATCGCCTTCATGAATGTGCCGATCGATCTCAACACCCAGAAACTGATCTTCCTCGCGTTCCTGGTCGCGTTCGCCGTCAAGGTGCCGATGTGGCCGGTGCACACCTGGTTGCCGGATGCGCATGTCGAGGCCCCGACCGGTGGTTCCGTAATCCTCGCCGCGATCATGCTGAAGATGGGCGGTTATGGTTTCGTACGCCTGTCCTTGCCGATCGTCCCGGATGGCAGTGCGTACTTCTCCGGCTTGATGATCGCGCTGTCGTTGATCGCCGTCGTATACATCGGCTTCGTGGCGCTCGTGCAAAAAGACATGAAGAAGCTCATCGCGTATTCGTCGATTGCGCACATGGGCTTCGCGACGCTGGGCATGTTCCTGTTGTGGTGGATCGCCGCAGAGACGGGAGCCGGGCTCGGCATGACCGGCGCGATGGTGCAGATGATCTCGCACGGGCTGATCTCGGGTGCCATGTTCCTGTGCGTCGGCGTGCTGTACGACCGCATGCACAGCCGCCAGATCGCGGACTACGGTGGCGTGGCCAATACGATGCCGGTGTTCGCGGCGTTCATGGTCCTGTTCGCCATGGCGAACGCAGGCTTGCCCGGGACCTCAGGCTTCGTGGGCGAGTTCATGGTTATTATCGCGGCCTTCAAGGCGAACTTCTGGTTCGCGTTCCTCGCTGCAACGACCCTGGTGCTGGGTGCTGCCTACACACTGTGGATGGTGAAGCGCGTCGTTTACGGTGAGGTTGCCAATGACCATGTTGCCGAGCTCAAGGACCTGAACGCCCGTGAGTTTATTGTGCTCGCGGTATTGGCTGTCAGCGTGCTGCTCGTTGGACTGTGGCCGGCTCCGCTGGTCGACATGATGAACACGACCATCGAGCAACTGATGCAACAGATCTCGCAGTCGAAGCTCTGATGGGACCCGAAATGAGTTTAGTGGATTACATTGTTGCCTCGCCGGAATTGACCCTCCTGGGCCTGATCTGCGTAGTCATGATCTCGGACCTGTTCGTCGAGGATGAGAATCGGGCTGTAACGTTCTGGCTGACGATGGCGTCGCTGCTGGTTGTTGCCGCCGTGTTGTATTTCACGGCGCCCGCAAGGCAGTTTGTCGTGTTCCACGGCGCGTATGTCGCGGATCCGTTGTCAAATATCCTGAAGATGGGCGCCATTGTTTTTGTCGGCGTCTCGTTTCTCTATGCGCGCGACTACCTGCGGGCCAACGACCTGAACAGGGGTGAGTTCTACCTCCTGGGCCTGTTCGGCTTGCTCGGCATGATGATCATGATGTCGGCTAACAGCCTGCTCTCCATGTATCTCGGCCTGGAGACGCTGGCCTTGTCGATGTATGCGCTGGTAGCAATTGATCGGAAGAATGTTACGTCTGCCGAGGCAGCGATGAAGTACTTCGTGCTGGGTGCGATTGCATCGGGCGTGCTGCTCTACGGCATCTCGTGGGTTTACGGGGTGACCGGTTCGCTGCAGTTCAACGAGATCGCGGAACGAATCAGCACAGATCCGAGCGTCAACAACCTGCCGCTCTGGTTCGGGCTGGCGTTTCTTATCGTGGGAATCGCGTTCAAGTTCGGCGCTGTGCCGTTTCATATGTGGTTGCCCGATGTCTACCAGGGTGCGCGCACGCCGGTGACGGTTTACCTGGCATCCGCGCCAAAGCTTGCGGCCCTGGCCATGCTCTTCCGGATTCTCGTGGATGGCCTCGGCGGCCTGCAGGATACGTGGGGCGACATGATCATGGTCATCGCGGTGCTTTCATTGATCGTCGGTAACGTCGTGGCAATTGCGCAGACCAACATCAAGCGCATGCTCGGTTACTCGACGATCGCACATGTCGGCTTTATCCTGATGGCGATCTACACGGGTACCACCGACGGCTACTCGTCGGCGTTGTTCTACACGCTGACCTACGTGCTCGCGGCTGCGGGCGCTTTCGGAATCGTCATCCTGCTGAGCCGCCGTGGCTACGAAGCCGAGCTTCTGAGCGATTTCAAGGGGCTGAACGCACGCAGCCCGTGGTTCGCCCTGATGATGTTGTTCCTGATGTTCTCGATGGCAGGTGTGCCGCCGTTCGTAGGTTTCCTGGCCAAGCTGAACGTCATCAGCGCTGTTCTTGATGTCGGCGGCACGGGTCTCGCGGTACTCATGGTGGTCGCGTCGGTTGTTGGTGCCTATTACTATTTGCGAGTCATCTGGTACATGTACTTCGAGACGGGCGACGACCTGGCGGTGCTGCAGGCGGGCACCGACACGCGCCTGGTTCTGAGCCTCAATGCAGTCGCGGTACTGGCTTTGGGGATCGCGCCGGGATGGCTGCTGGCGCTGTGTATCAGCGTACTTGCCTGAGAGAGCCTAGTAGCGCCCGAATTCCTCGACCGCATCCACCATCGCGAGAACGTTTTCGGGCGGGACGTCGTTCATGACCGTGTGTACCGCACCGAGCATGTAACCCCCGCCGGGCCCAAGTATCTCGATTACGCGTTTCACTTCGTCGCGCACCTCGGCGGGCGTCCCGAATGGCAGGATGCGGTGGCTGTCGATGCCGCCGCAGAAGACGATGTTCCTGCCATGACGCTTCTTGAGTTCGGGCAGGTTCGACATGGTCCCGGCCGACGTCTGGATCGGGTTGAGTATGTCGACGCCGATTTCGACGAAGTCGTCAATCAGCGGCGCCACATCGCCATCGGAATGGAACAGGACCTTGGCGTTTGTCCGTTCCTTGATGAAGCTGATGAAGTCCGCGTGAATCGGTTTGAGGAGATCGCGATACATTTTGGGGGAGATCATCAGGCTTTCCTGCGTACCCAGGTCATCGCCGATCTTGATGATGTCCACGTTGTCGCCTAGTTCGGCCAGAAAGCGTCCCATCAGCTGTTTGCAGTAGGAAGCGATGCGCGTCATGAGTTCGCGAGCGAAGTCACCGTCCATCGCCATGTTCAGCAGGAAGGTCTCCATGCCCTGCATGGCGTAAGCGCGCTCGAAAGGAAACAGGAGCCAGGGGGTTGCGAGAATGGCGTATTCGTTTTCGGCCGCAAGTCGGCGTGCGGCTTCTGCGACGTGAGCAATTCGTGTCGGGTCGCTCATATCGGGCCAGCCGGTGTAGGCGTCCAGGTCTGCTACTGATCTTGCGTCTGCAAGCGGATGCACACCGGGAAACCATTCGCCGGGCGTGATCTCGAGCTGCCCGCTGCCCCAGGAATCAATGAAATCACTGTGTGGCTCCCGCTCGCGATTCCGCCGCCTCACGGACTCGGGTTCGAGATCGAGCACGCCGCGCACGTCGCTGTGCAGGCGCCGCATCGTCTTTTCGTCGATCAGGGCTGTGCCCAGTTCCGGCCAGTCGTAGATGTACTCATCGGGGGCCTCAACCCCGATAATGTCCTTGATCCCGCGGTAGGGCGCCATCTTGATTCCAGTGGCATTACTGACGCCGATAACCACCGGTACGCGGTCGGGTTCCTCGTGCTGGAGGGTGGTCAATACACGTTCTCGGGACGTCAGGGGCATGTCACAGTATCCGCAGAAAACTATTATCCGAATATCCTTTACAAAGGAGGAGGGTGCCATTAGTATCCTCCACCTGCCGATGCGGGGTGGAGCAGTCTGGCAGCTCGTCGGGCTCATAACCCGAAGGTCGCAGGTTCAAATCCTGCCCCCGCTACCAAAACAAAAAAGGGCCCCTTCAGGGGCCCATTTTTGTTTGGCAGTGTGGGATCAGGAGAGGAACCTCGTTCAACAAAACGCGCCAGCGTTTTGGACGCCCGCAGGGCGGGGCGCAGCCCCGAGGATCGGCCTGAGCCGATCCGAGTCAATCCTGTCCCCGCTACCACTTCAGGGCTATTTATAGACAGACCTTCAGAAAGCTTCGTTTCGACGAGGCTTTTTGCATTTCTGGTCACGCTCAAGAGAAAGGCACCTTGTTGCGTGATGCGCAACGCGCTATAGTCGGCCGGTGATCAAGTCGTTCAAGCACAAAGGTCTGAAGCGCTACTATGAGACAGGCACCAAGTCCGGTATTCAGGCCAAACATGCCACTCGACTTCGTCTGCAATTGGCGGCCCTGGATACATCTCGGGTGATCGATGATATGGACGTGCCGGGATACCGGCTGCATTCGCTCAAAGGGCGGGTCAGGGACCGCTGGTCGATTTGGGTCAGCGGGAATTGGAGGCTGACCTTCGAGTTCAGAGAGGGCAACGCGCATGTATTGGACTACGAGGACTACCACTAATGGCTATGCATAACCCCCCGCACCCGGGCGAATTTATCCGGGAAACATACATCGAGCCGTTTGATATCAGTATCCGGTCGCTGGCTGCGAATCTGGGTGTGGCTGCTTCGACGTTGGCGCGTGTCGTCGCTGAGCGCAGCGCGGTGAGTCCAGAGATGGCGTTGCGCCTGTCAAAGGCACTTGGGCGCTCGCCTGAGAGCTGGCTGGCCATGCAGGATAACTACGATCTTTGGCAGGCGAAGAAGTCTGCGGATCTTTCGGAAGTGCGCAAGATTCCGTTTGCCGCGAATGCCTAGAGATTTCGTATCGACGTTTATGTTCGAGGGCGAAGATGCCGTTCTCGTTGACTATCAGGACTATCACTGAGAGGCCAGGAATCATGGGACGAATGCACAATCCCCCGCACCCGGGTGAGTCGATCCGCGAGGACATCCTGCCGGCTTTGGATCTGTCGGTGACGGAGGCTGCAAAGCAGCTCGGTATTGCGCGAGTGACGTTGTCGCGCCTGATCCACGGACAGTCCGGCATATCTGCCGATATGGCCAGGCGCCTGGAGGCTTGGCTCGGCGGGCCGAGGCACGGCCCGAGCGCCGAGAGCTGGCTGAGAATGCAGGCGGACTACGATCTCTGGCAGGCGATGCAGCAACCCGCTCCGAAGGTTGTCAGGGCGCGGACGGCGGCGATTTGACCGTCTTCGAGCGTGACCCGCTCGCGAGAATATCCAGCGCTGTGACCAGTGCTTGATAGCGTCGGCAGCGAACCCCCGCTACCAAAATGAATAAAGAGTCCCTTTACGGGGCCCTTTTTCGTTTTTGCCACTGAGGCAGGGTCGGGTTCTGCGAATCAATCCTGCTGCGATTGCGGGTTAGACTTCATCCAATGAGCAGTCAGGTCGTCGCGTATCGCGGAGTAGGAAGGTAAGGCAGTCAATGAGTTATCAGGAAGCGGAACAGCCGCGATGCACAGAGGCCAAGGGCTCGGTTGATCTGATCATGGAGCCGCAAGTCAAGAACCTCGGGGAATTCACGGTTCGCCGCGTGCTCCCTGCGCCCGAAAAACAGATGGTCGGCTCGTTCATATAGTTCCATTAGCCTGCTTGGACTAGCCCGTGCGATGCAGAAGTCACAAATACCGGGTGCCGATTGATACGGATTACCACGCGAATGCCCAGCTCAGCGAGTACATCTCGAAGTCACCGCCGGAGCGGGTGTTGATGCCAGTGCTGAATCCACCTCGAACTGCGTGGCGTCCCTTGATCGGAAAGACGAGCGTTATGCCAGCGCGTGAGTTTCGCTGCAGGTCATCGCTAAACTCGTCGCCGCTGCGGGTTTCGCCGCCCGTATAGTAGTTGGCGTCGAGCGACGCCCAGAAGCCGGGACGAATCCGTTTGATCAGGTGGATTTCCGTCGAGACGATCGGATCCTACTCGCGGGTCTCGCCGAGGAAGTCATCGTTGTCGCCAAAGAGCCAGGCACCGACTTCGATCTCGAACAACCAAGTCGGATGCAACGGTACGATCATGCCGACTGCCGGTTTCAAAGCCCAGCGATTTGTGCCGAGATCAGCCGGTGCCCACCGGGCCCGAAAAAGAATGGTTGACAAATGATCCTCTGGGAATATAGTTCGCGAAATAAGGGCGGGTAGCTCCGCCACGACCCGAAGGGCCGGGCCGGTTTTCACTCGCAGGTCGCCCAACTGCATAGCAGGATTCACGATGAAAGCCGCCCTTGTCCTTGCGGAAGAACCTCCGGGACCGCGGGTCCAACCCGCCCCCAAAATCAAACAAACAAAAGGTATCGCGCGATTCCGGGTATCGGATCGTTCCGCCGAGTTTTTGCGTCGCTACTACCCCGACGCAACCCTCGAGAACTGGAACGACTGGCGCTGGCAGAATCGCAACCGGATACGTACGCTCGCCGAACTCGCAAGAATGATCGAACTTTCGGACGAAGAGTCCGACGCGATCAGGCGCCACACCGGCTCATTGCCTGTGGGCATAACGCCGTACTACGCCAGCCTGCTGGACCCGCAGAACCCGAACCAGGGACTGCGGCGCACTGTCGTGCCCGTGCTCGGCGAGTTCGAGACGACACCGGGTGAAAACGAAGACCCACTCGGCGAGGACTCACACAGCCCGGTGCCGGGCCTCGTGCATCGTTACCCCGACCGCGTGCTGCTGCTCGTGACCAACTTCTGTTCGGTCTATTGCCGCTACTGCACGCGAGGCCGCATGGTCGGTTCGGTCGGTGAGCGCAGCGTTAAGAAAGGCGATATCGAGCTGGCGCTGGACTACATACAGCGGACCACGACGATTCGTGACGTGCTGATTTCCGGCGGCGACCCGCTGAGCCTTGACGACGACCGCCTCGAGTATGTGCTGAAGCGGCTGCGCAAGATCAAGCACGTTGAGTTTATCCGCATCGGCAGCAAGCAGCCGGTCGTGCAGCCAATGCGCATTACGCCCGAGCTGACACGCATGCTGAAACGTTACCACCCGCTGTGGATGAGTTTGCACTTCACGCATGCGGACGAACTGACACCCGAGGTGGCAGAGGCCTGCGCACGCCTGGCGGATGCGGGTATCCCGCTGGGCAGCCAGACCGTATTGCTGAAAGGTGTCAACGACGACCTCGATTCTCTGCGAACCCTGATGCACGGCCTGCTGCGTAATCGCGTCAAGCCGTATTACCTGTACCAGTGTGATCCGATTTCCGGATCCGCCCACTTCCGCACGCCGGTCTCGAAAGGCGTGGAACTGATTCGCGGCCTGCGTGGCTATACAACGGGATATGCAGTTCCGACGTTCGTTGTCGATGCGCCCAACGGCGGTGGCAAGATTCCTATCGCGCCAGACTACGTTAGTGGATACGACGGTGAAGAGCTGTTGCTCAAGAGTTATGACGGCGGTACCTATCGTTACCCGGATTCCGGGCAACGATTGATCGTTGGCGCGGAGAACTGCTCATGAAGCAGGAAATGATTCGGGTAGGCGTGACCTATGACCTGCGTGATGCCTATTTGGCCGAAGGCTACAGTGAGATGGCAACGGCCGAGTTCGACCGAGCTGACACGATCGACAGCATTGAAGCCGCGCTTGTCAAGCAGGGCTACATGGTCGATCGTATCGGCAACGTCAAGCAACTGGCTGCACGCCTTGTTAGCGGCGACCGCTGGGATATCGTGTTCAATATCTGCGAGGGTATGCACGGGATAGCCCGCGAAGCACAGGTGCCCGCGTTGCTCGATGCCTATGAGATCCCCTACGTGTTCTCGGACGCACTGGTTTGCGCCCTGACACTGCACAAGGGCATGACCAAGGATGTAGTAAGAGCCGCAGGTGTTGCGACGCCGGATTATGTGGTCGTCCAGCAATTGGCCGACATCAAAAACGTCTTGTTACCGTTTCCGCTGTTCGCCAAACCGGTTGCAGAAGGCACGGGCAAAGGAATCAGCGCGCAGTCCAAGATCAATAACATGGCGGAGCTGCGCAAAGTGTGCCGGGAACTTCTCACTGACCATAAAGGGCAGGGTGTGCTGGTCGAACGTTTCTTGCCTGGCCGTGAATTCACGGTGGGCATTCTCGGGACGGGCCGCAAGGCCAAAGCACTGGCGACGCTCGAAATCGTACTCCTGGAAAACGCGGACGCTGAGGTCTACTCCTACCGCAACAAGGAAGAGTGCGAGGATCTCGTGCAGTACAAGTTGCTTGCTTCCGGGACGCTGCGGAAAGACGTGGAAGCATTGGCCCTGCGCAGTTGGCGGGCGCTGGGGTGTCGTGACGCCGGGCGCATCGATGTGCGCCTGGACGCCGCCGGGCAGGTTAGCTTTATCGAAGTCAATCCACTGGCTGGCATACATCCGGAGCACTCCGACCTGCCGATCATGGCGAGCAAGATTGGCGTGACTTATGACGTCCTGATCAGCAGGATCATGGCGTCGGCACTGCTTCGTGTCAGCCGCAGCGCCAGGGAAGACTCTATTGCTGCGTGAGGTCGACAAGTCGATCCTTGTACTGCATGAAACAGTGAACGCGGACGCACGAGCCGACGCGGCGGACACGCTTGTACAAGCGAAAACTGTTGCCGGCGCATTGCAGGATCTTGGCTGGAACGTTACGACGCTGGCAATCGACCTCGATCTCGAGTCGATGCTTGCGGCTGTGGCGGCGGCAAAGCCCGACTGCGTCTTTAACCTGGTCGAGTCGATGCATGGCGTCGATCGTCTGATGCACATTGTGCCGTCAGTACTCAGCGCCGCCCGGATTCGGTACACGGGCGCCGACAGTGACGCGATGTACATCAGCTCACACAAGTTGCTGGCAAAGCACTGGATGAAATTGAAAGGCATTCCGACTCCCGGGTGGTTTCTGCCGGGCGAGGACAAGCCGCAAATAGACGCAAGCTGGATCGTGAAGTCTGTGACTGAGCATGCGTCATTCGGTTTGGACGACGCCTGTGTCGTGAAGAACCTGGCCGCGGCCCGTGCGCGCATTGATCATTGCCGTGCGCAACACGGAGGCGAGTGGTTCGCCGAGCAGTTCATCGATGGTCGGGAGTTCAATGTGTCCGTGCTCGAGGTGGACCGCAAGCCGCGTATACTGCCGATCGCAGAGATGACTTTCGTCGATTACCCGC
>CAVOQS010000012.1:0-37903 GCA_963698415.1 uncultured Gammaproteobacteria bacterium
TGAAAATCCGCGTTTCGGCAGTTCGATTGACTCGGATCAGCAAAGGCTGATCCTCACCCTGACGGGCGCCTTCGGCGTCCTGATTCGCTTTGCGAATCGCTCTGCCACCGACGGTAGGAAACATCTATCCGGTCGCCATAAACAAAAAGGGCCCCGGTTTCGGGGCCCTTAATATCTATCCGCCGGTTATTAGACGGAGACGATGTTTTCCGCCTGTGGGCCCTTCTGGCCCTGCGTAAGCGTAAACTCGACTTTTTGCCCTTCGGCGAGCGTTTTGAAGCCCTCTTCCTTGATTGCACTGAAGTGTGCAAAAACGTCGGGGCCAGATTCCTGCTCGATGAAGCCGAAGCCTTTGGCTTCGTTGAACCATTTAACGGTTCCAGTAGTAGTTGACATAGTTGTTTCCTGTTTAGTCAAAGCAATATAAGCCCTTTTCCAAGGGCCTGTGTGGCTGGAAGTGATGCAATTACTGATGAAAAACAGGACGAGGAACTACGGAAGAGACTTCTGCGGGAACGTCGAAATGGAGTGCATAGTGAACGGCGCACTAACAAGCTCGATCGAGTATAGGGCTAAATGCCGTGTAAGCAAGCAAAATGCGCACAAATCTCGGCATTGCCAGTGAATGTTCTTCAATATAAGCGGACCACGACGTATTTATATACCCCCGCCACGCTTACAGTAGCCACTCAACACTACTCGCATATTAAGCTTAAGGGGCCTCTAGTGCCCATATCCTCTATGGCGCGTTCGGCACTCTGGCAAACCATATCCACATAGCTAAACCTTGGCGATTGACGTCCACATCAGGAGATACGTAATGAGTAAGGAACAAAAGAGCAACAAAGAGGCAAAGAAAGTCCCGGTAATGACGGCAAAGGAGAAAAAGGCTGCGAAGAAAGCGAAGAAGAACCAACGGGGACGCATCGGCGAATGATGCTACTCGATCTGTGCTGGTTTTCGCGGTCAGGTAGTCGCCAACCGTGACGCCTCGCGGTACGAAACTACTCTCTGCCGATCTTCGTCCCACAGGCAACACCGGAAACAGTCGCGAATGTCGCGAGGGCGGAGTGTCGTCATCACGGGCGACTGCAGTTCCAGGATCACAGCCATCACCTCGGGCAGGCGGTAGAAAGGAATGCGGACGTTAAGGTGATGGATATGGTGAAAACCGATGTTACCGGTAAACCATTGCATGACTTTGTTGAGCCGCATGTAGCTCGACGATTCCATGGCAGCCCGATAGTACGTCCATGCCTCCGTCGACAATATGTGCATGCGCTTGAAGCTGTGTTGGGCGAAAAACAGGTAGCTGCCCAGTGCGGACGCGATGGTCATTGGTAGCAACACTACGAAGAACACGGTATCGAAGCCACCGAAAACCCACAGTACCGCGATCAATGTTGCGTGACCGAGAAGCGCAAGCGAAGAGTCCCAATGTCGCGCCGGGTCCTTTAACAGTGGCAGTAGCGTGATGCTGAGGAAGAAAATGGTCACGTAGCCCGCCAGCACGGTGAGAGGGTGACGGATTATCCGGTAGCTGGCTCTCTCTCCCCAGGACGCTTCCTGCCACATTTGCGTCGTCATGATAGGGAAAGCGCCGATACTCGAGGCGGAGATCTGGCCAACATGGCCGTGATGATAATTGTGGCTCTTCTTCCACGAACGAGGCGGCGTCAGCGCCAGGGCCGAATAAAGCCGGAACAGAATCCAGGCAGTCCGCGATCGCACCAGGATCGCGCGATGCATGTAGTCATGATAGGTGATGAACGCGCGTACCATCAACATGGCGGCGAGCAGGGAGGCCAGTAATTGCAGCGGCCACCAGGGCGCGAGTCCGGCGCCGATAAGCGCTGCTGCCAGCAGGGCGAAGGTCGAGCCGACGTGCCACCAGCTGCGCCCCACCGAGACTTCCGCGAACGGCACGGTTACCTTGATCAGATCCTTCCCGATACGCAATCCTTCACTCGTCTCGGCAAGATCTGCGCCGGATTTCAGGGCTTGCTCGAACATCCGGCAGGCAACTCGGAACACACTTCCAGTCATTTCTGTACAGGCTGAAAATGCAGCGGGTCCCTAAGGTTTTGCAGTGCCCTGTAAAAATAGAGCGCACCCAGTCGCTTGCCCTTGAACCGGAGCTTCCTTAAGAATTCGACTTCCTCGGCTGAGGCATCGCTGCTGAGTGTGGCGTCCTCGAGGAATTCGGTAAATCCTGGCTCGTCCCCATCGACGCTGTCGACATCCTTTTCGACGAAGGCAAATCTTTTCGGTTCCCCGGGCACGAGTCTTTCGTTAAGCACTATTTCCATGTCAAAAGTAAGGAGGTCGATATCCCAGCGCGCCAGCAGCGGGTTGAGAAAAGAAATGCAGTCACCGCTCGAAATGTTGAAGATATTTGTGTCGAGGAACTCCAGAATTATGACTCGCATTTGCGCATAGCTCTTGTCGCTGAGGTCTGCGACGTCATGGAGCCAGGCGTCGTTATCCAGCTCGACGCGTGCGATCCGGCTGGTAACGTCGAGCAGCGTTTGCGTAACGAGCCGCTCCAGTTCGCCGAACGGCTGCCTTTCGAAGATCGTCCGAATTTGCTGCTGACGGGCCGGGACGCACTTCCGCAGTATCAGTTCCCGGGTCTCTTTCAACAGTGCTCCTTGCGGCTCCTCGTAATCACGTCTGAGCTCGTCCATCCGCTGCGCCCGGGCCAGTATTTCCAGCTCGCCGTTTGTTAGCCGCAGGAATCTGCCCATCTTCTCGTAAATATCCGTCCGACCCGGTGCTGGCGGTAACTTCTTCCGGGTCAGCAGCTGGGATATATAGGATTCTGTCACCTCGGCGGCGGCGGCCAAATCTTTTTGCTCGAGCCCCAGCTCCTGCAGTCGCGCCTTGATGACGGTGCAAACATCCATTCGCGGCTCCTTATAATTTACTATTTGAGTAAAGAAAATAGATAATCGCAAAGATTTCTTGACTTTTCAAGTTAATTAACTGAGTATGGTTAACGGATCAACAGGGCTTCAAAAGACTAAACCAAACTGGTTATTTGAAGTGCCCGGTTGGCCGATCACAAAGACGGAGAACGACATGTACGCACGTCAAGTATCGATGGAACTCAAGCCAGATAGCCGCAAGGATTTCACCCACAAGATCGAGGCAGAAGTTTTGCCCTTGCTTCGCAAGCAGAAGGGATTCCAGGATGAAATTACCTTCGTTAACCCGGCAGGCAAGGACGCATTTGCCGTGAGCCTGTGGGACAGCAAGGAAAGCGCGGAAGATTACAACCGCATCGCTTTTGCCGAAGTCACCAGGCTCCTGTCAAAGCTGGTTGAAGGAACACCGCGAGTGAGGTCCTACGAAGTCGCCAATTCCACCTTCCACAAGATAGCCGCGACGCAAAAAGCGGCCTAGTGATACAAGGCTTCTACTTCCGCAGGCGAAGATTGTTTCGCCTGCTCTTTGTTGCTGCCGCGCCTGTCGTTTTCTCCCGGGCATTCCCGCCGGAAATGGATAGCGAATATGCCGATCGCCTGGCCATCGAGCGAGGCGAAAACGAAGGAATGGCTTGCCATGCTGGATAAACAAGTGATTGCAGACGCAACCAAGAGAGAGTGGTACTTACATGTCGTCGACAATCGGTAACGGCCATCGGGGCGGCTCATCGGGCCGCGGCGACGGTCCAGGGAATGAACTCGAGCAACTGATCGGGCAGGGGCAGGAACGGCTGAAGCAGATCATGCCGGGCGGCGGCCCGCGCAGCGTGATCATTGCTGCAATAGTGGCCGCGCTTCTCGTCGGAGCGTGGACCGCGTACTACACGGTTCCGAGCGATTCCGTCGCGGTCGTGCAACGATTCGGCAAGTACCTGAAAGAGGTGCAGCCCGGTCTTCATTTCAAGGTTCCTCTCGGCATCGACGTGGCCACCATCGTTCCGGTCAAGCGGCAATTAAAGCAGGAGTTCGGCTTCACAACGCCGGGCGCCACGGACCCCTACCAAAGCCCGGTTGACGGTAAACGCGAAACGGAGATGGTGACCGGTGATCTGAATGCCGCACTGGTGGAGTGGGTCGTTCAATACCGCATTGCGGATCCCGTCAAGTTTCTGTTCGAAGTCCGGGAGCCGGGCGCGACCCTGCGCTACGTGTCCGAGTCAGTCATGCGGGAAGTCGTCGGCGACCGCACAGTAGACGAGGTGATTACGATCGGGCGCCAGGAAATCGAATCCGAAGCCTTGACAAAAATGCAGGCGCTTTCCACGAAATACGCGATGGGCATCAGCATCGACCAGGTGCAGCTCAAGAACATCAATCCTCCGGGCCCAGTGCAGGAGTCGTTCAACGAGGTCAACCAGGCCCAGCAGGAAAAAGAAAAACTGATCAATGAGGCGCGGCGCGACTACAACAAGGTGATCCCCCTGGCCGAGGGCGAGAAGGATCAACGAATCCGCGAGGCCGACGGCTACCGGCTCAAACGCATCAACGAAGCCGAAGGCGATGTCGCCCGATTCAGCGCATTGCTGGCCGAGTACACGAAGGCTCCGGAAGTCACGCGCCGCCGGATCTACGTCGAGACCCTGCAAACTGTATTGCCGGATATCCGCTCGAAGATCATCGTCGATGATCAGACACGCAACATACTGCCGCTGCTGAACCTCGATGCACAAAACGGGAGCAAGCCATGAACAAACTAGCCACCCTGCTGGCGATACTGGGCGCTGCGGCCTTTGTCCTGATTAGTTCGATCTATACGGTCAGCGAAGTCGAGCAGATGATCATCACCCAGTTCGGCAAACCGGTGGGCGACCCCGTGACGACCGCGGGCCTGAAAGTCAAAGTTCCCTTTATCCAACAGGTCAATTCGATCGAAAAACGGGTGCTGGAGTGGGACGGCAGTCCTTCGGACATGCCGACCAAGGACAAGCTTTACATCTCGGTCGACCTTTTCGCCCGATGGCGGATTACCGATCCCCTGCAGTACTTTCTGAGAATTCGCGACGAACGCAGTGCGCAGTCGCGACTCGACGACATTCTCGGCAGTGAGACCCGTAATGCTGTCGCCAAACACGAACTCATCGAAATCATTCGCACTACCCGGGATCGCGTGCCATTACGTGACGCGCTTTTAACGGATGCCGAACGCGACCTCAACATGGGGGCGTTGGTGCCTATTCAGAAAGGGCGCAAACAGGTCGAGCAGGAAATCTTTGCCGCGGCCGCGGAGAAGGTCCGGGTCTTCGGTATCGAGCTGCTCGATATCCGCTTCAAACGCATCAATTACAACGAGAGCGTCCGGCCAAAAATCTACGATCGAATGATCAGCGAACGGCGACAAATCGCCGAGCGCTTCCTGTCGGAAGGCAATGGCGAAGCAGCAAGAATTCGCGGTAACCGCGTTCGCGACCTGAACAAGATTCAATCCGAGGCGTACAGGGAAGTCGAAGAGATTCGTGGCCTAGCCGACGCGAAAGCCACCGAAATTTATGCCCAGGCATACAACCAGAACGCCGAGTCCATTGCATTCTACGAATTCACACGGACGATGGAGTCGTACAAATTCATCATCGCCGACAACACGACGCTTGTTCTATCGACAGACAGCGAGCTGTTCAAATTCCTGAAAGGCATGGATCCGAACGGAGAGCCCCAATGAACACAATTAATCCACGTCTGGATCGTATCGCTTACGGCCTGATGGCCCTAATAGTTGTCGCCGGCTCTACAGGGTTAGCGAGGGCGCAAGGTATCGCGGACACGATTCCGGCCAATGCGAATGCGAATACCTACAGGAAAGGATGGCAGTGCGACACGGGTTTTCGTGAGGATGATGGCGGCTGTGTTGTGGTGACGGTACCGACAAATGCTTTCCTCACGGACTCGTCGTACGGATCCGGCTGGAAGTGCAAGCATGGTTTCAAGCAAAGTGGTGACGCATGCGATCCGGTCGCATTGCCGGCGAATGCGTACATCAGCGCGGCGTCAGGCGATAGATGGCTGTGTGACAGAGGCTATCGACAAGTCGGCGAGACTTGCGCGGCAATCAATGTGCCGGCAAACGGCTATCTGACAGGAACTACACGCGGCGGAGGCTGGGCCTGTGATCGGGGATACCGGGCGACGAATGGTGCCTGTGTTGCTATCGCGGTACCGGCGAACGCATACCTGGCATTCTCGTCGAGTAATCCCGGCTGGGAGTGCGATCGCGGCTACCGGGAAGTCGATGGCACCTGCAATGCCATCGAATTGCCCGCACGCGGATATTTGTCCGGGCGGTCTTACGGGAATGGCTGGGAATGTGATCGCGGCTATCGAAAATCCCAGGCAACGTGTGTTGCTGTTGCGTTGCCGGAGAACGCTCATCTGAATTTCGCCGGAAAAGAATGGGACTGCAACGAACCTTACCGCAAACGACAAAATGCATGTGTCCTCGGGAGACCATAATGAACAAAAAAGATAAGCAGACGATGGAGGCGCACGGCATTACTTGTGCCCCCAAGAATGTGTATTTCTACAAAGACTTCAAGTATGACCGCCTGGACGATGCAGTCCGCTATGCCGAGATCGACGCCAGCCGAATTCAGAAGACCGGCGGTAATTCGTAAGGAAGTTGCGAGCAGTGTATGGAGGTCAAGCGGGCTGGATTTGACCCGCAACCTATTGCGTGGAATTTGCGTGTATCAGCTGTGCATCGTTGTGCACGGTGATGCAACAAAAGCAACGGGCGCCTTCGGCGTCGTGATTCGCTTTGCGAATCGCTCTGCCCCTGGCCACCAGTTTCAACGAACCCCCCCCCCCCCCCCCCCCCCCGAACGGGGGGGTTCGTCATAGCTGGACAGGGCGAAATCGCCGCCGCGATCAGTTCTGTGGTTGAACGTCCTGCAGGTTGCCCCAGGGCTCCAGCGCAATATCCTGCACACCATCCCAGTAGATAATCGGCAGTGGCCGCGGATTAACGTACTCCTCGAACGCGTTATCCATGATGACTGCATCCTTGCCGGGTTTGAATACGATCATGTCGGCATACATCACATTGCTGTCGTACTTCAGAATGTCGGCAACCTCACCCCAGTAGACCAGGTCGTTTGCTTCCATCCAGCGCTGCTCTGGCCGTGTACGCAGAATCTTGCGCTCGGGTGGATAAGGCACAGCAGCATCAACAGCGATGCCTTCGGCAAAGTCCTGTATGTCGATGTGCAAGCCGTTGGTCTCATCGAGCGAGAACTCAAAGACGTCCGAGGGGCCTTCGAGCAAACTAAACAAGTCATCAGGATCAAACTGGCCACTACGAATCGCTTCGCGCGCGGACAGGGGGTCGAGACCGAAACCACTGGTCTGCGCCTCGATAATGCTGAAGCGCGGCTTGGGGTTCTCTTCATTCGGATTGATGACATACGTCGACCATTCCGCACGGCCGCCGCTGACGCTGGTGCCCACCGAATCGTAGACATTCAGCGATATCGCATAAACGGGTCGGCGTTGCTCCGGATAAAAACGCATCTTGGCCAGTTCGAAGTGGTCCGGCAGGAACGCGTCCTTGAAGGCCTTGACTTTATGCTGCGGAATTTCGAAGTTGATGAACACGGTCTTCGGCGCCACCTTCAACGAGAACGTCAGTTTCGGCAGCTCCTGCCCAGCGAAAATCTGCAGCGCCTGGTAGACCTGCAGGACTCCGTAATAAAGTGTTGGGTACGATGGCGACTCGCTGACCTGAGCGAGTATTGCGAACACCTCGTCCGGGTTTGCACCACCAAGAATCATGCCTGTGAGCTGTGCAAACAGGGCGGACTCGGGTGAACCGGCCGCGACCGGCAAACCGACGGGCTGCACAAGATGTTGGGTCGTGCTTTCCACCAGGCTCACCGAGTCCAGCTCGCCGGCAAAAGCGGCCCATGGGAAGGTGTTGTTGATGCTGACCGTGCGGGGGTCAACGGCTGTTACCTGCGCGCTCACAGAAGAACCGTCATAGTAATAACGCGATTGCGCCCCGCGAGGTGAGAAGGTGCGCTCACCGGCCGTCAGGTACTCTTCACTAAAGCGACGCTTCTGTAGCCAGTGTAGCCAGCGCGGCAAAGTGACGCGCGGAATATCGATACTGAGAACGCGACCCTGGGCGTCTGCGATCAACCCGCTTGCGAGGTCGTCGGTAACAGACCAGTTAACAGCACCAAATGGCGGGTTGAAGATTTCCAACAGGTCCACACCAGGTGCTGCCGCCTGTACGTCAAATCGCACCAGTCGGGGCGTTGGGTCGCCACCCACTGTGACAAACGTTTTCCACTCCACCAATGTGCCCTGAACATAACGCGAGGCATTGCCCACCTCGAGCACGATGTAGTAGTTCTCTGGCTGGTCTTGGCGGTGCGCGCGTTGCCATCGCGGCGGTATGCGAAATTCGGCGACCGGGGCAGCCTTTGCCAGGGTCATAAACGGGGGCAGACCGATCGCCTCGGCAAAGGCCTCGGCCATGTGATCGGCGACCTTCCAGGTAACGACCGCCCGATCGCTGAGGTCATAGCCGAAGATCGGCGGTGCGGTGCCATTGATTGTGGTTTGCTCCAGTGCCGCCTGAATCTCACTGCCACCAAATAGCTGTGGTCTTACCTGCAGCAGGGCATCGATATCAGCCTGGGTAAATTCTTCGTAAGCATGACTAGCCGTAGCGGTTGCGCAAACGAGCACAAAGCCGAGTAAAGCACGGCAAAAATGGTCCTTCATTGGGGGTTCTCCTGCAGTTTCTACTTGCTTCTTTTTCTTGTTGAGGTCCGTTCCTTGATATTACCTATAGGGTCGCTGGAGATCGACTCGAGTTTTTGCATATTCGCTGAGGGCAGGAAACCCAGGCACGAACTCTGCGATAGCGATAACGATAATTGAGACCGGTGCACGGGGCAGCCGCTGCGCGGCTGACATACGATCGACCGATGCATCCAGAAGTCTCAAAGACAATTATTACTTTTGTGTGCCTACTCTGTTTGTCGGCCTGCGGTGGCAGCTCCGGCGCCAGCACGCCGCCGCCTGGCGGTCCGCCACCGCCGGGCCCAATCACATTCCATTGCAGCAAGGATGCGACGTGCCCGGAAGTGACGATCATCGGCGATCCGCACTCCGAAGTTAATGGCGTATCGGATCCCTTTCGCGGCTATGGTGATCCCAGCCTCGAGTATGACGCCACCACCGGAACGCTGTGGTTGGCCTATAGCTGGCTCAACACGCAAGTCAGCAATGCGGGCCCGCCGGTCGTTTTCGATCTTGGCGTGCGAACCCGGCTCGCCCGCAGTGACGACAATGGCGCGTCCTTTACGTTCGTGCGTGCTGTTAATGAAATGCAAATGGAGGCGCATCCCGACACCGGTGTCATGGGGTGGAGTACACATGAAGTGTCGACGCTCGTGAAGGAGCCGTCAGGCGCATGGCAGATCTTGTGGCTGAAATATTTCAACCCGTTCGGTACCGTCACCGGTGTCGATGAGCGCCAGGAGTTTCTCTACTGGCGCACAACAGCCGCAACACCCGATCTTCTCGGCGACAACAGCGTGGTTTGGGGGAAGTCTGCCGCGACATCGCCGTCCTGGGGCGCGCCGATTGATTTCAACGCGATTCCGGAACTGGCGGATTGCGTATTGCAGACTGAGCCAGGCCTGTTTGCCTTCAACGGCGAAACCTACCTGGCGACATCTTGCCTGGTTGTCGATGCGACGGGTCGGCGCACGGACCTTGAGCGCATTGAGTTGCTGCGACAAACGCCGAGCGGCTACGACTACGTTGGCACTGTTCTTGATGGGCAGGATGCGGCTGATCTTGGCGTCGATACGATCGAACAAGCGGACCTCTCGGTCGCGCGTGATGGCAGTATCATCCTGGTGGCAACGCCGATTATTCTGAGCGCCGATCCTGGTCACCAGGGTTGCATAGTGTTTTCGTTTGACGATTTTGCAGCTGCGTCAATTGCCCGGGACACAAGTGGCGCGGCGATTCCCAGGGCCGTCATTACGGCTGACGGCAATAGCCTGGGCCCAGGCCTCTGCACCTATGATGCGAACAGCAATACGGGCGTATTGTTGGTGATCACAACCGTCACCGGCAGCGGCGCCACGACTGATGTCGAATTCTCCCTGCACGCGACCGGGGTTCATCCCTGACCGGGAAGTGAAATCGAACCGATCTTCCGGGACCGTCTACTCCAGGCAGGCCTTGAGCGGCTCCCAATACGTTTTGTGCCAGCCGGAATCAGAGAACGGACTGTTTCAGGCTTCGGAATTAACAACAAAGTGATACTCAATATGTGAACAAGAGTGCAATTTTATCCGGTCAGCGGTGCCCGACCGTACGTAATCACAGATCAAGGGGACCGTGACCTTAAATCCGGAAGCACAGTCACTGCCCCCAAGGATTCCTGTTCCCAATCTCTTCTCAGGTGCCCACTCTGGTGCCCTATCCAGGATTACCTACCGTTACTCAAGAGCACCTACCGCGTCACGAGAACGCCGCAATACGTTCTGTTGGGCTACAGAGTCGTCCGCGGAGCCAGAGTTATCGACGACAGCCTCCGAATCGCCAGGGTGAACGTGTAAGCTTGGGTAAACAGCAAGCGAAATGAGAACAGGGTCGGTACAGATGCGCGACAGATACAGTTACAAGGCCATGGTCAGCTACAGTCATACCGACCAGAAGTGGGCCAGGTGGTTGCATCGCGCACTGGAATCCTATCGCGTCCCCAAACACCTTGTGGGGACGGATAGCAGCGCTGGAACAGTACCTGCGCGCCTTACCCCGGTATTTCGAGATCGTGATGAACTTGCCGTCTCTTCGGATTTGTCGGACCGGATTCGCGAGGCGCTGATAGCGTCGGAGTACCTGATCGTAATCTGCTCACCCGCCGCCGCAAAATCCAGGTGGGTCAACCGGGAGATTGAGGAATTCAAGAAACTGGGGCGATCCGAACAGGTGCTCTGCCTCATTGTTGAAGGCGAGCCGTCGGTAGCGGGCGCCGACGATGATTGCTATCCGCAAGCCCTGCGGCAACGTTACGACGATAGCGGCAATCTGGCCGACGGCGATGCCGAGCCCATGGCAGCAGACTTACGCAAGTCTGCCGATGGCCGGTCCCTCGCCCTGTTGAAGATCATTGCGGGAGTGATTGGCGTGGGGCTTGACGTCCTGCGCCAACGTGAACTGCAGCGCAAACAAAAGCGCATGGCTGCGATCACCATCAGTTCATTGCTGGTGGCAGGGGTGATGGTGGTAATGGCGGTTAACGCAGTGCTTGCTCGTAGCGAAGCCGATCAGCGACGTCAACAGGCCGAAGATCTTTTGGGATTCATGGTGGGCGACCTGCGCAGCAACCTGACGTCAATAGGGCGACTGGACCTGCTGGAGGATGTGGGCGAGCAGGCCATGAGCTATTTCGCGACAGTGGACGTCAACACCCTTACCGATGGTGAGCTGCTTAAACAGTCCCAGGTACTGACTCAACTGGGCGAGATTCGGATCGAACAGCTTCAATACGACGAGGCACTGGCGTCATTCAACGAAGCCTACGAACGCAGCGCGGCCCTGCAGAAGAACAATCCACTCGACGGCGAGACGCTGTTTAATCGCAGCCAGGCCGAATTCTGGGTCGGCTTCGTGCATTGGCGTAGCGGCAGCTTGAGCGATGCGCGCCAATGGCTGGTGCAGTACAGGGACAGTGCGCTGGAGCTGTTCGCCCTCGATCCATCGCGCGACGACTGGCTGCAGGAAGTGGCCTATGGTCATCACAACCTGGCCGTGCTCGATCAGGATTCCGGTGACCTGGAATCCGCTAGTGCCGGCTTTCATCGGGAAATCGAAATATGGGACGCCGTGCTTGCCAGGAGCAGCGCCGACGCCGGCATTGAGCGGGAGAGAGCTGACGCATTCTCCTTTCTGGGTAATGTGGCGCTGAAGCAGGGCAAGATGGCGGCTGCACTGGAGAATTACGGGCAGAGTGCCGACGTGTACAGGGCCCTTGTCGAGAATGATGAGAACAATGCCAGGTTGCTCAATGACCTGGCATTTGGGGTACAGCTGATGGGAGAAACCTCCGCGTTGATGGGGGACCTGGATGCCGCACTGTCCCACGCTGGTGAAGCATCGGCGCTTTTTGAATCACTGGTTGCGCGCGATCCTGCCAATCTGAATTGGTTGCGAGCGAGTGCCAAGCCCAAAATTACTCAAGCACAGGTTTTCGCAGCGCAGCAGCGGTGGAATGACGCCCTGGCAGTCATCGAGCCCTCTGTCGCGCTGCTTGACGCGATTATCGAAGACGGCAATGCGGATCTTAATGTGCGCAGTCAAAACGCCAGCGCACTGGCGGTGAAGGCGTGGGTGCAAAAAGCCACCGGCAACAGCACAGGCGCTTTGGCCAGCATAGAGACCGCCGTTTCGGAGCTTGAAGTCATTGAGCAGTCCGGTCGGCTCAACGATGAACGGCTCGGCCTGGTTGCGTCACTTTACGTGCTGCGTGGTGAAATACAGGCCGGCGCAGGCGAACAGGATGCCGCCGCGGATAACTGGCGGCGGGCCGACGAACTGCTGCAGGCAAAGGCGCTGGCCAGCGAATCGCCATTCCTTCTGGATCCCTGGGTACGCGTTCTGTCATGGACAGACCGAAGACCCCAGGCGAAGGAAGTTAGCGACGCGCTACAAGCGCGCCGCTACCAACCATTGATGCCGTGGCCTGACTAGTCCTGGTTCTTGATACCGGGATCAAAGTCGTGGGGGAGTCCGTCTGTCCCGGTATAGCTGATTGTGTAGGTGTGGTTTGTTTCCCCGGGAGGGTCCCTGTACAGATCATCTTGTGTCAATGTCGATTTGTTCCCATCACTGCCAATAGTTGCTGGTGGCCACTCCGGGCTATTTGTACGATCCTGATCTGAAAAAATGATAATGCCTGTAAAGGTATAGCCTTGTTGCTTGGCCTTGAATTCTACTCCGTCATATTTTGTTTGACCCTGACCTGGATTCTTCTTCATTTCTATGAAATCCGGACAGGAAGGGGTGTTCGCGGAGCCGCCTGCTTCAAAATCAACGGTTACGGTTTTGTACTTTTTGTTATCGCCCATTGTTGTTCCCTGTTGTGTTGGTTTCCCAAGTGTAGAGTAAATCAATCGTCCCCGCAGCGATCTTGTCTCGCGCGGCGATGCCTATTGATTCGAATCGCTTCCAGGAAATCTTCAGAAGTAGCGATGTAAGACAGTCCGTGTTTCTTGCAGCCATTCTTAATCATCTTGCTATGCCAACATGGCCCGGTTGTCGTTGAAGGTTGTCGTTGCAGGTCGTCGACCTCGTGCTGGACAACGTCAACGCGCCTGTCGCATTCCTGTTGTTCCAGCGCTTCGGGACCGACGAGACTGAGCAACCAATTACCACCGCCGCATCGCAGAAGAAATTCTCAACACTGGCGCAACATTTATCCGACACAACCGCCGGATTTGAGTGATAATGCGCACTACCATGACCGCTGAACCCAAAAAATTCCTGTTCGTCTCCGAAGGCGCGCTGATCAGCGACATCGCCTGGATGGTCAAGAAAGAAGGCCACGAAGTCCGCTATTACATCGAGGCGGAGTCAGAGCGCTCGATTGGCGACGGCTTTGTCGACAAGGTGGACGACTGGGAAAGCCATGTTGACTGGGCCGACATCGTCATTTTCGACGACGTCCTCGGCATGGGCGAGAAAGCCAAGCGCGTGCGCGACACGGGCAAGCCCGTCATCGGTGGTACGCCCTACACAGACCGCCTCGAGGACGATCGCAGTTTCGGCCAGGAAGAACTGAAGCGGCACGGTGTATCGATTATCCCGTTCCAGGACTTCAACGATTTCGACAGCGCCATCGACTACGTCACCAATCATCCTGCGCCCTATGTCATCAAGCCGAGCGGCGAGGCGCAGAACATCAAGCGCCTGTTGTTTGTCGGCCAGGAAGACGATGGCCGCGACGTTATCCATGTGCTGCAGTCCTACAAAGCCGCCTACGCCGATACCGTCAAGGTCTTCCAGCTGCAGCGGCGCGTGCGTGGCGTCGAGGTCGCTGTGGGCGCGTTCTTCAATGGCACCGATTTCATGATGCCGATCAACGTCAACTTCGAGCACAAGCCACTGTTCCCGGGTGACATCGGCCCCGCGACCGGCGAGATGGGCACCTGCATGTACTGGAGCGGGCCCAACAAAATCTTCAGCGCAACGCTGGCCAAGCTTCGCAACCGACTGGCCGAGGAACACTACGTCGGTTACATCGACGTCAACTGCATCGTCAACGGGCAGGGCATTTACCCGCTGGAGTTCACTGCGCGCTTTGGCTATCCCACCATCAGCATCCAGGCGGACGGCTTGCAGATGCCATTGGCTGACTTCCTGTACGGCATGGCCGCAGGCACGTTGACGAACTTCAAAACCAAGCGCGGCTTCCAGATCGGCATTCGTATCGTCGTTCCGCCTTTCCCTTACCACGACCCCAAGACATTCGAAGCCAACTCGAAAGATCGCGTCATCATTTTCAGAAAACCGAACTACGATGGCATCCACATCGAGGATGTGAAGCTCGTGAACGGCGAGTGGCTCATAACCGGTAGCTCCGGCGTGATCCTCATCGTTACCGGCCAGGGGATATCCGTGAAGCAGGCGCAGGCACAGACCTACCAGCGGGTGAAGAACATCCTCATTCCCAACATGTACTACCGCACCGACATCGGTGATCGCTGGGTCGAGGATCACGACAAGCTGCATTCCTGGGGCTATCTGCGAGAGAGCTAGCCTTCAGGTTCGGTCCACGGTCCTGGCGGCTTGCGCATCGTGATGCAGGGCTCGCCTTTCATCTTCCAGTCGGCTTTCCATTTCATGCCGGTCATAAAGCTGACTTCATCGACACGCAAGCGGCAGGCTTCATTGATGGTCTCGACATTGAGCAGCTTGCCGAGATTGTTGAAGGCGTTGTTGCTGGATGCGTAGAGCGCGACCATCTTGTTGCCGTGCAACAATGACAGCGAGACGGCCTGCCTGGCGCCATCGATCTCGATCGTCAAAGTCTTCAGGCGACCGCTGCGTGCCAGCTCGTCGATGACGCGCCGCAATTCCTTTGCATTCTCCGCGTCGGCGTAGTCCGAGGCTGCACCGAAGTTCTGGTTCACGAGTTCGATGAAGAGGTCGGCCTCGTTATCGCCGCTCCAGCACAGCACTGGCTCCCGTTTGCCGATATGCCGCAGGTCGTACAGGAACTTTTGTTTCTTCTCGGCCGGAAAGGTCTCGAGGTGCTTGTTGAAGTCGTACTCGAATTCGGACGGCACCAGGTAGTAGCGCAGGTCCTGCTCGGCGAAGTTGACCTCGAACTGCGGGTGGAGCCGCAGCAACTCGCTGACATAGCTTTGCCTGAGGTCGAAGAAAACGGTCGGCTCGGGAAGCTGTTCGAAAACTTCTGGAAAGTCCTCGTGCCGCAGCCACAGGATACGGCCATCGGGGTAGCTGCCCGCCATCAGCATGTAACGGTTTTGCCGCTCGTCGTAAACGAGCGGCACCAACCCATCCGCACGCCCATCGCCACTCTCATGCACCAGGAAATTGAAGCGGTGCTTGTCCTGGTCATGAAAAGCAAACATCAGGTCCCAGTCGTCCCAGGCGTCCTGTTTTGGCGAGAATGCGTCCCAGAGTTTGCGGCATTCCTCGATGTCGGTGGCGGTGCGAATCACGTGCGGGTCTCGTCGTAATGGCCTGGCCCAGTCTAATCGGATGCGCTTGCCCTGTCGTCGCCACGGGTGAATTCTCCTCGGCTGGCGGTTGCACCAACAGGTATCATCAGCGTGCCCGCAACGCCCCTTTTTATTGTTTCAGCAGGATATAACTCATGGAAAACCTGGCAGTCATGGCCAATATCGCGGAGATCGTTGGCGGAACCATTGTCGTCGTCGGCCTGATCTTTGCGGTGCTGCAGATGCGGCACCTCCGCGAGCAGCGGCGCGAAATGGCGGCAATCGAGCTATTCCGGTTTTACGGCAATCCCAGTTTCACGCGCGCCGTCAATCGCGTGCTGCACATGCAGGACGGATTGAGCGCTGAAGAGATTCGGCGGGACCACAACGGCCTCGAGGATGCCGCGATGCTGATTGGTTCGACAATGGAAAACATCGGCGTCATGACGCATCAGCGGATCGTGCCGTTCAAGGTCGTGAATCACCTGATCGGCGCAAGCACACTGATCCTCTGGCGAAAACTCGAGCCGTGGACGGCCAGGCTCCGCGAAGAGACCGACAATGATTATCTCTTCGAGTGGTTCCAGTGGCTTGCTGTGCAGCTCGACCAGTATGACAAGGACATCCAGCGGCCGGCCTATGAAGCGTACAGCGACTGGGTACCGAAGCACCTGCTGGGGAAATAGTCGACCGCCTTTGGCGGATTATTCCGGGCCTAGCCTTGCGACCAGGCTTTCTTGATCCAGGCCTTCAC
Source organism: uncultured Gammaproteobacteria bacterium (assembly GCA_963698415.1). GTDB lineage: Bacteria > Pseudomonadota > Gammaproteobacteria > Steroidobacterales > Woeseiaceae > UBA1847. The sequence goes on from CAVOQS010000012.1 coordinate 16,446, forward strand.
ATCCTTGTCGACATCCGCCGCCTTCTCGAGCCGCACGCGGTGGCTGACCATCGCGTTGAAGCTGCCGGACTTCTCGAGACGGCCCTTCGCCGGTTCGGTCTTGATGTTCAGCCCCAAATCGACACGGGTTTTCGTCGACGGCTGGATGATCGCGAACTGCTTCGAGCGGCGCAGGCTGACATAGGCCTTCTTCGGCGCGATCTCGATTTCCCCGCAGCTCTTCGCCGCCTTGATCAGCGCGTCGTAGATCGGTTTCAACGCGGCCTTGTCGCCGGCGTACTGTGCGGCGACCAGGTCAGTCGTCTCGCCAATGCTGCCGGCGTCGCTTTTCAGGGTCTTGTGTGCGACAAGATTGGCGAAGCCATGTGTCATGCCGTGATCGGTTTTCAGCATCCTGACGATTTCCCCGTGCCTGGCGGCACCGGATTTTTTTGCAATCGCCATCCATTGCTCCAGCGACTTGCCGGTATTCTTCTTGAGGTTGGCAATCATCGTGTCCGCGATCTCGTCGGGTGACTTAGTCATGTTTCTTGCCCTCCAGTGGCCACTTGTCGGCGCTCATCGACTTGGGCGTAAACGGTGCCATGAGCGAGAACATCGCCAGCATGACCCGGGCGCCGAAGGTGACCTTGCCAGTCTCCACGAATGCCTTGAAGTTCTCGACGATGAACTTCGAACCGTCTGCCATCGACTTTTCGCTCTTCGAGCCGGCAACGATGTTCTCAGTGATCAGACTGAACTCGGTACCGTCCGCAGTTTCCTTCAGCGAGTAGGTCACCGTTGACGAAGGATCGTCGAGCGAGGTCAGGCGAAAACTGTGAACAAGCCGGTGCGGCGGGTCCATTTCCAGGATCTCGCCGACGACGGCGACGGTCTTGCCCTTGTTGGACACCATGCGGTACGCATTACCGCTTGCCATGGCTTTCGCGTCCCAGCTCGAGTTCCAGAAGAACGGGCGCGGCGCCGATGTCTTGATGAGCTCGGACCAGACGGTCTCGATGGGTGCCTTGATCAACACTTTGTAAACCGCCCGGTTGGCGAAAGTCTTGTCCTGCATCACTTGTCTCCTTTTGCACTCGACTCGGCGAGGTACTTGATGCGCGTGAGATTGCTGCTCCAGTAGGCGCTGTACTCGGTCGTCCAGCGTTCGTGGATCATTTGTATCGGCACCGCGTTGAAATAGAGTCGCCGCGTGCGCCCGTGCTTTTCCGAGACCAGCAGGCCGGCCTGCTCGAGCACGCCAAGGTGCTTCATGACCGCAATACGGCTGACGTCGAACTCGTTGGCGAGGTCGCCGACGCCGATGCCCGGGCGTTCCTTGACGATGTCGAGCATGCGCCGCCGGCTCTCGTGTGCCAGCGCCTGGAAAACAGCATCCATTTCGCGGTCGTTAAACATGTAACCAATAGGTTACGTATTTTGCGAGCGATGTCAAGAGGCCCGCGCGATCGAACCAATAATTATCTATTGTCGGGTCATTCGACTAAAATGCTTTAAAAAATAACAAGGTAGAACGTTGAAGACACTGCGTTTCTTCATCTCCTCGCCCGGTGACGTGTTCGAGGAACGGGCGATTGCCAATCGCGTCATCGAGCGATTACAGAGCGAGTACATCGGCAAGGTCGTGCTCGAGCCGGTGCTGTGGGAGAAAGAACCGCTCGTCGCAACGTCGACGTTCCAGCACCAGATCGTCAAGCCGTCAGAGACCGATGTGGTCATCGCCATCCTCTGGTCGCGCCTCGGCACCAAGCTGCCGAAAGAGTTCGTCCGTGCGGACGGCTCACGCTATGAGTCCGGTACCGAATACGAATTTGAAGAAGCGATCGAGGGTTTTCGCAAGAACGGACGACCGGACCTGCTCGTGTATCGCAAGACGGCGCCCCCATCGGTCCGCCTGGACGATGAAGAAGAACTGCTGAGTCGACTCGGCCAGAAGAAGAAACTCGACGCGTTCGTCGACAAGTGGTTTCACGACAAGAGTGAGGGCACGCTGGTTGCCGCGTTCCATGCGTTCGAGGCTCCCAGCGATTTCGAGACCGCGCTGGAGGACCACCTCCGCCGGCTGATCGACCGGCATGTTCCCGCGAGCGTCGCATCGACCTCCGAAGCGCGCGCGGTCTGGAAGAAAGGCTCACCGTTCCGTGGTCTCGAAGCATTCGAGTTCGAGCATGCGCCGGTGTTCTTTGGTCGCACGAGGGCGGTGTCGGATATCCTGCAGGCCCTGCGCAACCAGGACGTCGACGGCCGGTCGTTTGTCCTGGTCCTCGGCATGAGCGGCGGCGGCAAGTCATCGGTCGTGCGTGCCGGCGTATTGCCAATGCTGACCCGGCCGGGCGTCATCGAGGGCGTTGCGACCTGGCGCCGCGCGGTCTTCAGACCGACGGACGTTCGCGGTGATCTCTTTGCCGGTCTCGCAAAAGCGCTGCTCCGCGACGAGGCGCTGCCGGAACTCGAATCCGACGGCATGGGTCCGGAGGAGCTCGCGCAGATTCTGCGGGAATCGCCGCAGGCAGTGACTTCGATGATCAAGGGTGCGCTGGCGCGCGAACGCAGGGCCGATGGCAAGAATGCCGAGGCACGTCTTGCACTGCTGGTCGACCAGATGGAGGAAATGTATACGCAGGATGAGGTGAAGCAGCACGATCGCGAGGCGTTTGTCGATGTCCTCGATGCGCTGGCGCGCTGTGGCCGGGTGTGGGTCATCGGCACCCTGCGCAGCGACTTCTACCAGGCGGTCTGCAAGCTGCCAAAACTCGTGGCGCTCAAGGAGGGCGATGGCCAGTACGACCTGATGCCGCCGACCGCCACCGAGATGGGGCAGATGATTCGCTTGCCGACCAGGGCGGCGGGCCTGCGGTTCGAGGAAGACCCGAGGAGCAGTGAGCGCCTCGACGACATGTTGCGTGACGCGGCCGCCGAGCATCCGGAAGTCCTGCCGCTGTTGCAGTTCACGCTCGAGGAGTTGTACCAGCGGCGCACCGAAGACGGCATGCTCACGCTGTCCGCCTACCGCGAGCTCGGTGGCGTCGAAGGGTCGCTTGCCAAGCGCGCCGAGAAAGTTTTCAAAGACCTGCCCGACGACGTCGAGGCGGAGTTGCCCAAGGTTCTGAACGCCCTGGTCAGTATCGAACGCGACGGCTTCGAACAGGTCGGCCGCAAGCGCGCGCCGTGGTCCGATGCCACCAAAGGCAAGAGTCGCCAGTTGATCGAAACCTTCGTCGAGAATCGGCTGTTCGTCACCGAACTGGCCGACGACGGCAGTGCGGTTGTCACGGTCGCGCACGAAGCGCTGCTCTGGCACTGGCCGCGGGTCAAGGAGTGGGTGGCGCAGAATCGTGAGAACCTGCGTATCCGCAGCCGGATTGCCCGCGCGGCCGAACGCTGGATCGCCGACGGCAAGCCTTCGGACCTGCTCTTGCCGTCGGGCAGGCCACTCGCAGAGGCCGAGTCCCTGCTCGAACAGGACCTCGAACTCACCGCGGACGAGTCCGGCTTTATCGATGCCTCTATCGCCAGGGCGAAACGCCTGCAGCGACTCAAGGCGGGCGTGGTTGCCTCCCTGGTCGTGCTGGGAATCGTCGCGCTGGCATCCGCTTACCTCGCGACGCAGCAGCGCGATCTCGCCGACCAGGCGCGTGCGCGCGCCGAGGTCGAGGCGGAAACGGCCAGGCAGACCACCGATTTCATGGTCGGCCTGTTCGAGGTGTCCGATCCAAGCGAAGCGCTCGGCAATTCCATTACGGCGCGTGAAATCATGGACACCGGCGCGGCCCGCATCGAGACCGAGCTCACGGCGCAGCCAGCCATCCAGGCGACGCTGATGGAAACGATGGGGTCCGTGTACACCAGCCTCGGTCTTTATGAGCAAGCCGTGTCACTGCTGCAGAGCGCACTCGATCAGCGACGCTCGCTGTACGGCGAGGACCACCTGGAAGTCGCTCGCTCCATGCACCGGCTCGGTGATGTGCTGAAACTGAAGGGCGAGTACGAACCGGCATTGCAGATGTACCAGGGCGCGCTGGCGATACGACGCGCGCAGCTTGGCAACGACAACGTCGACACCGCGCGCACGATCTTCGAGCAAGCGGACTTGCTTGGCCGCATGGGAGATTTTGCGGCAGCGGATCCCCTGTTTCGGGAGGCGCTCGAGCTGCAACGAAAACTGATCGGCGATCGCAGTCTCGAGGTGGCCAGGAGCCTCGAGGGCCTGGGGCTGAACGAGTACGACCAGGGCAACTACGACAATGCCGTCCTGCTGTTGCGGCAAGCGGTCGCCATACAAAGGGAACTGCATGACGGCCCGCATCCGGATTTCGCGGAAGCGCTGAACAACCTGGGTTTCGTCACCGTAGACAACGAGGAGGCAGAACGGCTGTTTCGCGAGTCCCTTGCGATGAAGCAGGTGCTGTACGCCGGCGAAGCGCATCCCGAGATTGCGATGGGGCTGAACAACATCGCGTACGTCCTGCAGCTTGAAGGCAAGTACGATGCCGCCGGGGATATGTACACGGCCGCTTACGATATGCAGCGGCAGCTCCTCGGCGAGGATCATCCGGACGTCGCCCTGGCACTCAACAATCTTGCATTTGTGTCCTACCTCAAGGGCGACCTCAACACCGCCATCGAGCGGTCGCAGGAATCTCTCGATATGTACCGGCGAACCCTGGGCAACGACCATCCCGATATTGCGCGCGGTATGAGTAACCTCGGCATGTGGGAACTGGCCAGGAATGACTACGCGTCGGCCGAACCGCTGCTGCGGCAGGCGCTCGACCTGCGCGCGCAATTGCTGGGTCCCGACCACGTCGACGTCGCTGCAAGCAAGATTCTGCTGGCAAGCCTGCTGATCGAGACCGACCGCTTTGACGAAGCGCTGCCACTCGCCGTCGATGCCGGGGCGATCTTCCAGAAGACGTATGGCGCCGATCACTGGCGCACGGCCAGTGCAGCCAGTGCTGAAGGCGCGGCACTCGCCGGGCTGCAGCGTTACGAGGAAGCCGAACCCATGCTGGTCGCGAGTTTCAACGCGTTGCGCGGGGATACGGCAGTGCTGCCATTGTTTGTGGGCAATGCGCGGCGCTGGCTTGTCGAGCTCTACGCAGAGACGGGCCGACCGGCGGAGGCCGAACGGTATCGCGCGCTGTAAAGAAGCCAATGGAATCCGCTGGTCTTTACATAATGAAAACGCACCGCCTGTGAAAGAATTGCTGCTCCTTTCGTTCCGGAGTATGTTGTGTTTCTGAAGCGCACAGCCCGACAAAACAAAAACATAGGTGCGCGTCGGTAAGAATCCCAAACAAAAAAACCACACCGGGGAAATATTGTGACGATCAATTCAAGTTGGTTCATTTCAGCGTCATTGGCATTTGCTTTGGCGCCAGTAACAGTTCTCGCCAGCGGCACGCCGACGCCACCACCCACTGAAACCAGCGGCTGGTACAACGACCATTTCTACGAGGTCGTGCCCTTCCCGGCGGGCACCAGGAAGGAAGACAAGGAATGGGATGACGCCAGGCTCCTCGCCGAGAGCAGGACATTTACGAGTGACAGCGGCGTGGAAGTCCAGGGCCACCTGGCCACGATTACCTCGGAAGGCGAGGATGCATTTGTTGAGGGTCTCAGGGCACTGGCCAACCTCGCCCCCAAGGAAGCCTGGGTCGGTGGGTTCACCATGACCGCGTGCCCGGATCCAGCCGCGGCCGGCTGCGGCTGGATGTGGATCAATGACGAGGGCGCCATCTCGACGCCAGCGGAGCCACAGCTGTCCTACAGCAACTGGCAGGGCGGCGAGCCCAACAACCTGGGCGGCGCCGAATACCATCTCGGCATCGGCCACACCGGGGAGTTCGGCTGGAACGACGAGGGCCAGCTGGGCAATATCGGTGGCTTCGTTGTTGAGTACGATGTTCCCGTCACGGTTCCCGTGGGTTCAAGCGGGGTACCGATTCCCCTCGCGGTCGGCGCAACGGCGACTTTCCCGGATTCGGTCGTCCTTGCTGATGGCGCGCAAATCGACCTCAGGCGAGTCGAGTTCACCGATGATCTGAGCGCCTGCGGCACCATGCAGCGCGAGATATTCATGCCGGGCAATACGTCGGGCACGCCGGATGCGATTATTCCCGCATACCTGTGCGGCTCGCCCAGGTTCCTGGTGGTCTCCGCAGACTCAACGGGCATCGAGCTTCCGAGCGGCACAGTCCTTGTGGAAAACCAGACCAGTGACGTGTTCCCGGATAACCTGTTCGACTGCACGGGCCCTTATGATCCACTGCTGAACTCGCTCGACCCGCAGAACCGCGATGTCATGGCCTGGCAAACCAGCGATCCTGCACAGATGCCGGAGAACGACCTTGGCGCCATGCACGGTTACCCAGGCTCGGTTGGTGAGTTCACGTTCGAATGCGGCAGCTCGCGCGGCAAAGGTAATTTTGGCTCGCTCTATTTTGTCGGCCTGCATATCGACTTCGGTCCCGATTTTGACGACTACGCGAGCAATGCCGAGGGTGTGCACACACAGTTCGCGCTGCTGACTCGCTACAAGCTGCACGTCTTGCAGGATGTCATCCTGGAGTCCGAGGTCGCCCTGGATAGTAGTTGGGGGCAGCGGCTGGGTTTCTTTGCGCTGAGAGGACTCGTGAATAGCGCCATCTACTGGCACGATCGTGGCGCGTACGACAGGGCGCTGCGCAGACTCGAGCTTATCGACCTGACCTTGCAGTATCTGCCTTACACGGTGATCCCGGGCGAGAACTACCAGGGTGCAACCGAGATGCGCACGAGCAACAGCATTTTCATGTATACCGACAAGGTGCTGTCGAGCACACCGTAACGCCTCGTTGCCGCAACTGGCGGCACGCAGCAACATGCACGCAGCAATATGAAAGGGCCCGCAAGGGCCCTTTTTTTCGGGTAATCTGCATGCCCGACGAACGTATAAGAATGATGCTGTCGACAATGATTCATGCGGACCAGAATTCGTTTGCGATTCCGCTGGTGGTCGCCGTCACCGGGCACCGTGACCTCGTGTCATCCGAGACGCCCGCTATTCGCGACAGGGTTCAGGAGCTGTTCGCAAGACTCCAGCAGGACTATCCGGAGCGCCGCCTGCAGGTCATGTCGGCGCTGGCGGAGGGCGCGGACCAGCTCGTGGCCGACGTGGCCCTGCAGATGGACATCGAACTCGTCGTCGTGCTGCCTATGACGAAATCCTCTTATCGCGACGACTTCCTGTCGGCCGAGTCGACGTCACGCTTCGATGCACTGTGCAAACGCGCGACGAAAGTCTATGAGCTGCCGCCCGCGAACGGTAATACAGAAGAGGGTATCGCCACCGGCGGCCCGCAGCGCAATCGGCAGTACGCGCAGCTCGGCGTGTTCCTGTGCGCACATTGCCACATCCTGCTCGCGATCTGGGACGGCAAAGTCACCAACGAGCTCGGCGGTACCGGGCAGGTCGTGAAGTTCCATCACGATGACATCATGCCGGGCTATACATCGAAGTCGGTCGCAACGCAGCAGATGCTGGTCGATGACGAAAGCGACCTCGTGTACCACATCGTCTGTTCGCGTGACCGGCCGGACGGCACGCCTCGGGACGGACTGAAGCCGCTGGACTGGAGCTGGTTTACCAAGGACCGGGACAATCCCAGAAGCCACGAAATGCCGAAGCAGCATCGGCTGATCTTTGAGCGCAGCGGCGAATTCAGCCGTGAGGCGACGCAGTTCGCGGCCTCGATTGAAGCAGAGAAATACCCGCTCTATACGGCGGAACGACATAGTGACCTGCCGTCAGGGTTGGACGATATCAATCGGCTCTTCTGTGTCGCGGACTGGCTCGCGATTCGCTACCAGAAGAAGGTCCTGCTGACCTTGCGTGCGACCCATTTGCTCGCGTTCTTCATGGGCCTCATGTTCCTCTTGTACACCGATGTCCAGACCTGGTCGTTCTACATGCTGGCGTTCCTGCTGTTTTTCCTTTTGTCGGCGGCGGCGCAGTACCGGGCCAAACGCCAGGGCTGGCATCGCAAGTACCTGGACTATCGAACGCTTGCGGAGGGGCTTCGCGTACAGTTCTACTGGGCGGCTGCCGGAGTCGTGAATGAAAACGAGTCGAAGTTCAGCCACGACAATTTCCTGCAGACCCAGGATCCCGAGCTCGGCTGGATTCGCAATGTCATGCGGGTTGCCGGCACGCATTGCGACGCCACGAAGGACGCGAACGAAGCCGGGCTGGCGTTCGTCATACGCGAATGGATCGGCGATAGCAGTGGCGGCGGCCAGCTCGGTTATTTTGCTGCCAAGTCCGTCGACAAGGTGAAGCGCAACCGCATGACCGAACGCCTGGGCCAGTTGAGCCTGCTGACCAGCGTCGGGGTCGTTGTAGTTTTCGTGACCGTCGGCTCCCGCTTGCCCGATAGCTGGTCAAATCCCCTGATGGTAGCCATGGGCACCATGCTGCTCATTTACGGTATTCGCCAGGGCTACGGCTATGCGACTGCCGAAAAAGACCTCATCAAGCAATATGAATTCATGTTGCGCCTGTTCAGGAATGCACGGCGCCGGCTCGACGCCACCGACGATCCGCAGGAACAACGTCAGATTCTGCGGGCGCTCGGCGGTTCGGCGCTGGATGAGCACGCCGAATGGATCCTGATGCATCGCGACAGGGCAATTGACCAGGGCGAAATCTGGCGAATGGGCAGCTAGGCGAAGGAGCGTTCCGTGTTAACGATCTACAGCAACGACCACCAGCTCCATCATGGCTTCGAATTAAGCGGTGGCGAGCTGGTGCCCTGCTTCGAATGCCCGGAACGTGCCGACCTGGTGCTTGCCGCGGTGCGGGATGCCGGCCTCGGCGACGTCGTCGAGCCGCAGGACTTTGGCCTCGACCCCATTCGCCGTGTGCACGACGCCCGCCTCGTGCAGTTCCTGCAGCAGGCCTGGGATCTCTGGACTGCCGCCGGCTATACCGGCAACGCCCTGCCTTCGAGCTGGGCAACACGCGGCATGCATGAGCGGGAGCCCGAGAATGTCGACGGCAAGCTCGGCTACTTTTGCTTCGACGCGGCCACGCCGATCACGAGCGGCACCTGGCAGGCCGTGAAATCCTCCGCCAATACGGCGTTGACAGGCGCCGCGGCACTGCTTGGGGGCGACGCCTGCGTCTTTTCCCTGTGCCGTCCGCCCGGGCACCATGCGGCCTTCGATTACTTCGGCGGTTATTGCTACCTCAACAATGTCGCGATCGCCGCGCAATACCTGCGCGACAACGGCGCCGGCAAAGTAGCGATTCTCGATGTCGACTACCACCACGGCAACGGCACGCAGTCGATTTTCTACGACCGGGACGATGTGCTGTTCACGTCCATCCATGGCGACCCGGAGCAGGAGTACCCGTTCTTCCTCGGCCGCAGCGACGAAACCGGCAACGGCGCAGGCGACGGCTACAACGTCAACTTCCCGTTGCGCTGGCACAGCAGTTCAAACGAATGGTTCGCCGCGTTCGACAAGGCCACCGCGATCATTGCCGACTACGCGCCGGACTACCTGCTGATCTCGCTGGGCGTTGACACCTTTATAGAAGACCCGATCTCGAAGTTTCGGCTCGTGCACGAGGACTACCTCACGATGGGCACGAAGATCGCCGCGCTTGGCCTGCCGATGCACTTCGTACTCGAGGGCGGCTACGCGGTCGGTGATATCGGCGTCAATGTTGCCAACGTGCTGCGCGCCGCCAACGAGGCAAGCGCTTAGCCCCATGTGTGAACTGTTCGCAATGTCATCCCGCTACCCGACCTCGGTCGGCTTCTCGCTGGAGACGCTCGCCAGGCGCGGCGGGGACGTGGGGCCCCACAAGGATGGCTGGGGCGTCGCGTATTTCGAGGACAGGGATGTGTTCCTGCTGCGCGAATCGAGCCCCGCATCCGACAGCGGTCTCGTCCGGTTCATGGAGACGAACGGGCCGCCAAGCGATCTCGTGCTGTCACACATTCGCCTGGCGACGCAGGGCGCCGCGGCGCTGCGCAACACGCAGCCCTTCCAGCGTGAACTCGGCGGGCGCGCGCACGTGTTCGCGCACAACGGCAACCTGCTTGGCATCCGGGACACGTGCTTTCTTGAATCACGGCGCTTCAATCCGATCGGCGACACCGATTCCGAGTTCGCGTTCTGCTGCCTGCTCGAGCGCCTGGGCAAACTGTGGGACGAGGCAAACGACACGATGCCCTCGGTCGAAGCGCGGCTGGAAACCGTGGCAGAGTTTGCCGCGTGGCTGAGGCCGCTCGGTCCGTTCAATTTCATCTACTCGGACGGTGATACGCTGTTCGTGCATTCCCACCGCAGGACCCAGGACGACGGCAGCGTCCGGCCGCCTGGGCTGCACTTGCTGGTACGTTCCTGCAACGAGCAGGCCGTCGACCTGACCCAGTCTGGCGTACTATTGGCCCCTGTTGCCCAGGAGCTGGTGCTCGTCGCCAGCGTGCCGTTGACCGACGAGCCATGGGAGGCGATCGAGGAGGGCGAGGTCATCGCCCTGAGAAAAGGGATCGTCTGGGCACGTGCCAGTGAGACTGCTGAAGAGAGAAGTAATGAATAAAAGAGATTTCCTGAAAGCATCTGTCGCGGCTGGCGTTACGGCCGCACTCGCCAACCCGGCAACGGCCGCAGGCGCCAACCCGCCGGATGCACTGCAGAACATGACCGGCGACGCGGTGCCGATCTCCGTCGCCGAGCGCAAAGCGCGCGTCGCGAAAGCGCAGCAACTCATGCAGGCCGCCGGGATCGACGCGCTTGTCGTCGAGGCCGGCTCGGCGCTCGTGTATTTCACCGGTGTACGCTGGTGGCGGTCCGAGCGATTCACCGGTGTAGTCATTCCGGCCGAAGGCGAGTTCGCGATCATCACGCCGTATTTCGAGGAGCCCTCCGTGCGCGAAAGCATGGCATTCGGTGATGACGTCCGTACCTGGAACGAACACGACGACCCGTTTGCGCTCGTTGCCGGTGTTCTGAAAGATCGCGGGTCGAAGCAGGGCAAGATCGCCGTCGAAGAAACCGTACGCCACTTCATTGTCGATGGCCTGCAACAGGCAGCGCCCGATTTTGACGTCGTGTCCGGCAAGGCGATCACGCGCGGTTGTCGCATGATCAAATCGCCCGCAGAGATCGCGCTCATGCAAACGGCGAACGATGTCACGATGGCCGCGTACCGGCACGTGCATGCCAATATCGACAAGGGCATGCTGCCGGCGGATATCTCCGCCATGATGAACCAGGCGACGCGCGAACTCGGCGCACGCCCCGGGTTCTCGATGGCCTTGCTCAACGATGCCAGCGCCTATCCGCATGGCACGGAGCAACCGCAGACTGTGCAGCCTGGCGGCATCATCTTGATGGACTGCGGTTGCAGCGTGCATGACTACCAGTCCGATATCTCCAGGACCTGGGTGTTCGGTGAGCCGAACAAGAAGCAGCGCAAGGTCTGGGATACCGTCAAACGTGGCCAGGAACTCGCACTGGAAGCGGCGACGGTCGGCACGCCCGCAGGCAAGGTCGACGACGCCGTGCGCGCCTACTACGAAAGCGAAGGCTACGGGCCGGACTACAAGACACCCGGCTTGCCGCATCGGCTGGGACACGGCATCGGCATGGACGGCCACGAGCCCGTCAACTTCGTCCACGGCGAACAGACGAAGCTGGCACCCGGCATGTGCTTTTCCAACGAACCCGGCCTCTACATCTTTGGCGAGTTCGGGGTCCGTCTCGAGGACTGCCTGTACATGACTGACGATGGGCCGCAGCTGTTCTCCGCGCTGTCGCCGTCGATCGACAAACCTTTCGGTTAACGCCGGCGCCGGTAATTCTGGCTGCGCTGGGCCCCCTGCTGGCGCGCATTGAAGTCACGTTCCAGTTGCGGTCGCGTCGCCGGCTGCGGGTAACCGGTAGACGGTCGTTGCATGCCCCCGCCGCCTGCGCCTGACCGGTCGAGGTTGCCCGGCTGCGTCCATTGGCCATTCTGTCGTTGCGCCCAGGCGCCGTCGTTGCCGCGCTGGTAGACGTTGCCGGACCTGTCGGTCAGCACGTTGTTTTGCAGGTTATTGGCCGGGCGGGCCTGCTGGTTGAGCGCCGGCGCCGGCCGTTCTGCATTCCTGGCCCGGTTCTCGGGACGATCGTAGACGTTGGGCTGGACCTGGGCCTGGCCGCCGCCAACGCTGGGACGGTTTTCGATAGCGGGCCTGGTCTTCTGGTAGCCGGAATGCACATAGGGTCGCGGGTAGGGCCGATAGCCGCCGACACCCCACCAACCGCCGCCATGGTAGTAACCGCCGCCGTGGTGGTAAGTAAAGCGGAACGGTCCGTTCGTCCAGGACACGCCAAAGCCCCATCCGGTCCACGGGTTGTAGCCGACGTGGAAACCCCAGGTCGGGTAGCGCGGGTAGTAGTACGGGCCATACCACGGCCGGTAGTACCAGCCCGTGCCGTAGATAACCGTGCCGTGATAGTAGTAACTGCCGTAGTAGCTTGGCGTGTAGCCGACGTAGACCACCTCTGGCGTAACGTCATAGACCTTCACATAGGTCACGTTGTGGTACGGGTTCGAAGCCGGGATCTTGTAAATCGCGTCCGGCACCTCCGTCGCGACCGACCATGGCCCCGTCGCCGAGTTCGCCACGTACCAGACGCCGTTGTCGCAAGCGTAGTAAAGAGCGCCGTACTTGAATACCGCGGCCGCCGTGTTCTGCGCGTACTCGACCTCTATATCTTCGATCGGTGCGAAGTCCGGGTCGCCGTCGTACTGCACGCTGAACGATGTGTCGTCTTTCGCGATCGCGGCCGTCTGTGGAATGGTATTGTCGAGCACCGCGTCGCGCGCCTGCTGCGTACCGGCGACCTGGCTTAACACCGCGCCGTTAACGGAGTCAGGCGGAATATCGCGGAAGGGCGGTGGGAGCTCGTCATTGGGCACATGCGTCCATTCAAGCTCACCAACGATACCTTCACCGCGGTACCAGCGCCCGGATAGCAGCACGTAGTAGCTTTGTGTCGACAGTTCGAGGAAGGCGTTGCTGTCCGTGTTGTCCATGTACAGCAGGTCCATGCCCTCAACCGGCGCCCACGACGGCGGGCCCGCGGAGACGATCAACTCGGTCGGCTCGGTCGCGATGATGATCTTCATGTCGCCAACATCGGAAGCGTCGCCTTCGACCGGCTCGACGAGTTTCCTGACGTCCTCGGGGATCTTGTCGGCCTGGCTCCATGGGCCCAGCACCTCGTCGGCCGCGTACCAGGTATTGCTGCCAACGTAGAGGTACAGGTCGAGGCCGGCCCTCGCGATGAGAAAGGCCGAGTTAACGACGCGGTCGAAGTAGGTTCCGTCTATCCCCTGGAACACCGGGTCGCCGTCAATCGACACCAGCATCGCCGGCTCGGTCGACAGCAGGATCCTGGGCGGCGTGTGCCTGAGGTCAGCCTGCGGCATGCCGGAGGCGTCGAAGTCGAGGTCTGCGAGCAGCTCGTCCACCGTAATGTTCAGCGTCGTGTTCTCGAGTTCGGCTTCCAGGAAGCTGGCGAGGGCCTCCTTCTGGTCTTCCGTGGCGTCCGCAAAGCGAACATCGCTGATCTCGATGTCGCGCAGCATGGCGGTACGAGTATCGCGATTGGTATCGAGTCTTGACTTGATCCAGACGGCCCCGAACACCGGAACATCAGGCGCTGACGCCATTTTGACCGAAACCGCGGCGCGGGCTTCAAGATTATTGCCCGAGAATGACTCTACCTGGGGTTGGTAGATGATGACGACGGCGCCGTTCTCGCCGACGATTTCCTGCGGCCAATCCACTGCCTGCGACTGGGCGGCATGCACGAAACCGATCAAAGCTACGAACAAGAGCTTTACTATTTTCATCGTCATTTCCCGGAATGTCCCTTTTCGGCTGGCGCGGGCAGTCATTATCGGGTAAACATCGTCGGATGTCCCTATTTCAAGAACTCAAGCGACGCAACGTCATTCGCGTTGCCGTGCTCTACCTGGTGTCGTCATGGGTGCTGCTGCAGCTCACCGACGTGCTGTCGTCGTTGCTCAATGTGCCCGAATCCGCCGGTTCGATCGTGGTGTTGTTGTTGATACTCGGCTTTGTCCCCGTGGTGATTTTCGCCTGGGTCTTTGAGATGACGCCTGAAGGGTTGAAGCGTGAGGTCGACGTCGACCGGTTTCAGTCGCAGACGCCAGAGACGGGCAAAAAGATCAACCTGGTGATCATCGTCCTGCTGGTCATCGCCATCGGCGGGCTGGTGGCCGACCGAATGCTGCCCAAGTCTGCCCCTGTCGCTGCGCCGCTGGCGACAGAGGCGTCGAGTGACCCGGAAGCTGCGGCGGTACCGGCGAAGTCCATCGCGGTTCTGCCATTCGCCGACTTGTCGCCTGGCGGTGACCAGGAATATTTCTCCGACGGCATTGCCGAGGAAATTCTCAACGTGCTGGTGCGCATCGAGGATCTCAAAGTCGCGTCGCGCACGACCTCGTGGGGCTTCAAGGGACAGGAGGCGCTCGGCGTACCGAAAATCGCTGAGAAAATGAATGTCCGGCATGTGCTCGAAGGTTCCGTGCGCAAGTCAGGCGATACCGTGCGTATCACGGCTCAGCTTATCGATGCCAAGACCGACCAGCACCTCTGGTCGGAGACCTACGATCGCACGCTGACGGCCGAGAGCCTGTTCCAGATCCAGGATGACATTGCGAAAGCCATCGCCGGGCAGCTCGGCATCATCATGGAAACCGACCTGGTCACGGCCATGCATGTCGCGGACACCAAGAACATCGATGCCTATGAACTGTACCTTGAAGCCTGGCAGCTGTTTGTCGAGCGCCGCAGCCTGCCACGCGCCATCGAACTGTTCGAGCAGGCTGTTGCAGCCGACCCCGGTTTCGCACGCGCCTGGTCAGGGCTTGCTGCCACCTACAACGTCGCGCCGGGCTGGGGATATTTCGATCGCGACTATCTTGCGGTGGCACGCGAGGCTGCCGCAACGGCCATCGAGTTGAACCCCGACTTGTCGTTGCCGTACGCGGTGCTTGCGATGAACTTGAACTCGCGCTACCCGGTCGACTACGAGCAAGCGCTGGCCCTGTTCGATGAGGCGCTGGCCAGGAACCCCAAGAACACCACGGCGCACCTGTGGCGCACGATCGTACACCTGGATCTCGGCTATTTCGATCAGGCGGAGCAGGGAGCCCAGCAGTGCCTCGAGATCGATCCGGCCTACGAGATCTGCCGCTCTTTCCTGGCGATGGCGGTACTGTTTGCCGGCGATACGGCACGTGCCCTGGAAATTCACGAGACGGCGCTGCGCCACGGTTTTTTCGGCAACGCCACGCCGTTCCTCTACCTCTACGTGGCCACGGGTGAGGAGCGTACCGCCCTTATCGCATTGGCTGCCAACAACGCAGCCAGTGGGATCAACAACGCGACGGAGTATGAATTCCGGGCGATGACCGATCCGGCGTTCGACTACCAGGCCGAGAAGACGCTCATCGAGCAGGCTTATTTCCTGGCCGGGGAGGTTGAACCTGTTGTTAGCCCAACGTACCCGGACTATCAGTTCATCTACCGCCAGTACGATTTGCTGCAAAATAGCGAACAGGCCTATTGGTGGTTTCCCTACCCGGTGGAGTATCGCGATTCACCGCATCGCAAGCGGCTGATGCGCCTGATCGGCGTACCCGAGTACTGGCGCAAGCACGGCTTTCCACCGCATTGCCGGCCGGTAGGTGCCGACGATTTCGAGTGTGACTAGGTGAGCTGATGTCTTTGTTTCAAGAACTCAAGCGACGCAACGTCATTCGCATTGCAGCGCTCTACCTGGTGTCGTCATGGGTGCTGTTGCAGCTCACCGACGTGCTGTCGTCGTTGCTCAATGTGCCCGAAGCCGCCGGTTCGATCGTGGTGTTGCTGTTGATACTCGGCTTTGTCCCCGTGGTGATTTTCGCCTGGGTCTACGAGATGACGCCTGAAGGGTTGAAGCGCGAGGCCGACGTCGACCGGTTTCAGTCGCAGGCGCCAGAGACCGGCAAGAAGATCAACATGGTGATCGTCGTCCTGCTGGTCATCGCCATCGGCGGGCTGGTTGCCGACCGGCTCGTACCGGAAGCCAGTGTTGAGGCAGTCGATGTCCTCGTTGAATCGTCCGACGCGCCGATCGATGATCTGTCGATCGCCGTGCTGCCATTCGCCGACCTCAGCCAGGACCAGGACCAACAATATTTCACGGACGGCCTGTCGGAAGAGCTCCTGAACCTGCTCGTGCGCGTCGACGATCTGCATGTCGCCTCGCGAACCTCGTCATTCGCCTATCGCGGTTCGGCGCTGAGCGTTCCCGAGATATCGCAGGCACTGCGAGTTGGTCACATTCTCGAGGGCAGTGTGCGCAAGGATGGCGATCGCATTCGCATCACAGCGCAGCTCATTGAAGCTGAAACCGACCGTCATCTGTGGTCCGAGAACTTCGACCGCGAGCTCGTCGATATTTTCGCGATCCAGGACGAGATCGCGAACGCGATCGTCCAACGGCTAACTGGCAAGCTGGGTGTTGGCGCGGAGCGGGCCATCTCGGTCGATGTGGCCACCGAGAATCTCGACGCCTACGAGATGTATCTCACGGCGAGAGAGTTGTTCCTGAAGCGCACCGACTTGCCGGAAAGTATCCGGCTGTACCGGGCGGCGATCGAACTCGACCCGTCGTTCGCACGTGCGTGGGAGGGGCTCGCCGCGGTTGAAGCCGTCGCCAACGACTGGATTCCTGACGGCATTGACCATAGGCCAATGGCAAAAGAGGCGGCGGAAACGGCGCTGTCTTTGAATTCAGAGTTGTCGATCCCGTTGGCAGTACTCGGTTCCATCGCTTCGGATGGGGATCGTGACCTGATTCGTGCTATCGACTACTTTGATGCCGCAATTGAGAAGGACCCAAAGAATACGGCGGCATGGCTGTGGCTGGGGATCAGACAGTCGTCCCTGGGGTTTTTTGATGACGCGATCAATTCCTTGCGAACCTGCCTTTCTATCGATCCCGGCTACCTGAATTGCAGGCAACACCTGGCGCACGTGTACCTGACGATAGGTGACGCTGATACAGCAATGAAGCTGGACGAAGTGGCAATGGAACATGTCTTTGATTCACTCAGCGATGCATTTGTGTCCACGTATGTTCGACGTGGCCACAGACTCCTCGCGGTACGCATTGCCGACAACCGTATGGGTAACGCGGGAGCGCCCGTTATTGAATGGATCCGTGCGATCGAGAACCCAGGTGGCGACAATAGCGCCCGGTACGCTCGATTGAAGGATTGGGAACGCCAGACTCGAACCGGGATAACAATGCGCCAGTCAATTCCATTTTCCTTTCTGACTTTTCGCGCATGGGATGAGATCGCGGCAGATCCGGGATACTTCGCCTACATAATCTGGCATCCGGACGGTGACGAGTTCCGCAAGACGGACGTCTACAAAGCTGCCGTGCGCGAGTCAGGTGCTCTGGCCTACTGGCAGGCACGCGGCTTCCCGCCGCAGTGCAAGCCGGTGGGCGACGACGATTTCGAGTGCACGGAGCTCAACGCTCCGCGCCGTCGCGCCCGCAACCTGGTCAACTAGACCCTGTGATACCGCTATACTGTGCCCTCCACGGCGCTAGAGAATGAATGGATGTCATTTTTTGCTGAACTGAAACGTCGCAACGTCATTCGCGTTGCCGTCGCCTATTCGGTGATCGCCTGGGTGTTGGCGCAGGTCGCCGAGTTCGCATTCGAGAACTTCGGTGCGCCGGACTGGGTCCTGAAGAGCGTTGTCGTCATCCTGTTGCTCGGCTTGCCGCTTGCCGTGGTGTTCGCCTGGGCCTTCGAGATGACGCCCGAGGGCATCAAGCGCGAAAAGGAAGTCGATCGCAGTGCGTCCATCACCCCGCAGACGGGGAAGAAACTGGATCGCGTCATTATTGCGGTCCTGGTCGTGGCACTGGCATGGTTTGCCTGGGACAAGTTCGGCGGCCCGGCAGAACCGTCGCCCATCGCGACGGCGTCCTCTGTATCGGACAAGTCCGTGGCGGTCCTGCCGTTCGTCGCAATGAGCAATGGGCCGGACGATGAGTTCTTCGCCGATGGCATGACCGAGGAGATTCTCAACTCGCTCGCGCAGCTCCCCGAATTGCTGGTAACGGCCCGGACGTCTGCCTTCTCCTTCAAGGGCAAGGACATACCGATTCAGCAGATCGCAGCAGCGCTGGGTGTCGGCCACGTTGTCGAGGGCTCGGTGCGCAGGTCCGGCGACCGTCTGCGCGTGACGGCGCAGTTGATTCGAGCCGGCGATGGTTTCCATCTCTGGTCGGAGACCTTTGACAGCCGGTCAGCGGACACGATCGAGGTACAGGAAAGCATTGCGGAGAAGATCGCAGTTGCTTTGGAGATCGTGCTCGACGAAAACAAACGGAACGCCATGCGCCTGGCCGGTCTTCGGGACATTGAGGCATTCACGCTCTATCAAAAAGGTCGGGATCTGTTCGAACGGGCCCACGGCGAGATTAACCAGTTAGACGGTCTGCGGCAGGCGAACGTCTACTTTGAACAGGTAATGGAGCGCGTGCCGGGATACTGGCAGGTCTACTCGGACCATTCCGACCTGTACACACACTTGCTCAACAATGCTGTTGCCGGGGATACGATCGAAGGGGTAACCGAAGCGACGCTGGTCGATGCCTATGCGTCGGCTATCGCAGATCTCGAGGCGGCGAGCAGGCACGCGCCGAACGTCCAGACCCGCAATCTCGCCGAACTCGATCTCGCTTTTCTCAGCGGCAACTGGCGGGGTCTTTCGGGGCGCCTGGAGAGTGCGCTTGCCGAACCCGGATGCATGGAAGGTAACTGGACGCCGACCATCGCGAACGTGATGGGACAAGCTGACGAGTACATTCCGCTGACGACCGCCATCCTTGCCTGTGATCCATTGCGCTCGCTGTCCTGGTTCAATCTCGCCAGGGCCAGGCTGTGGGCCGGTGATACGGACGAGGCCCTGGGTATCGCTCGCGAGGGTATGGAAAAAGCCCCGGGCTCGTGGCTGACCATGACGATGCTGCAGGCGTTGGTCAAGAGTGGTTTGTATGAAGAAGCGCTGCGGGTGATCGAGAACGATGTTCAGAACGCTGGACTGGCCACCGCGTTCCAGATACTGGTTGCTGCGCACCAGGGTGACAAGGAACGTACCACTCAACTCGTCACCGAGTTTGAGGTGGTTGGCCAAAGCGGTTTCTTTGACCTGATCATTAGAGCCTGGGCCGGGAACAAGGATCAGGTCAACCGCAAAGCGGCAAGAATTGATGAGCACTTCTTTGGTCCGCTTGTCTTGTGGCAGCTTGCGAACTGGTGCCAGTGCGGCTCGCCCTTCGAACTCGACGCAACGCCCAACTTCGCGGCGAAGATCAAAGAAGCGAACATTGCCTGGCCGCCCCCGGCGCCACTGAGCTTTCCACTGAAGGACTGGTAACGAAACCCTATCTTTCCAAATCGCGCCTTATCTCCGCCTGGCAGTGCCCGAAGAAGTTGCACCTGGAGAAGCACCACCCGGAGCTCGGCGAAGTCTCGAACCTGACCGAATCGCTGTTTGCGACCGGTCACGAGGTTGGTGCGATTGCCCGACAGCTTTACGGCACGGCAGACTCGGTTGAAGTCGCCTTCGACTTCAGGACCATGGAAGCGAAAACCCGGCGCTTGATGCAAGGTGGCGCAGACTTTCCGATCTTCGAAGCGACTTTTCGTCATGAGAACGTGCTGGTGCGTGTCGACGTGATGATTCCCGACGGTCCTGCAAATGACCGTGCCTGGCGCGTAGTGGAGGTCAAGGCCTCGACCTCGGTGAAGGACTACCACGTGCTCGATTGCGCTATCCAGGATTGGGTCCTGCGCAACTGCGGGATAAAGGTTTCTTCCATATCCCTGGCGCACATCAACAACCAGTTCGTGTACCAGTGCGACGGCAACTACGAAGGCCTCCTGCTTGAGAACGACCTTACCGACGAGGTTCGCCTGCTCGAGCCGACGGTTCTCGAACTCGTTGCAAAGGCCCGCGAGGCGGTAAGCGGCCCGTTGCCGAAAGTGCCAGTCGGTACACGCTGCACCAGCCCGTACGAGTGCCAGTTTCTCAAGCACTGCTGGCCGACCGGCGCCGAGTACCCGGTCACGGGGCTGGGGGGCAGCCGCGCAAAGTTGGCCGAGTTCGTCATCCGGGGCTGTGAGGATATTCGCGACGTGGCCGCGGACGACATTAGCGCGGAAACGCAATTACGCATCCATCGCGTAACCTGTTCCGGCGAGCCCGAGATCCTGCCCGGCGCCGCCCGGGAACTCGGTGCCCTGCCGTATCCGCGCTACTACCTCGACTTCGAGACCATCGCGCCGGCCGTGCCGTTCTGGAAGGGCACGCGCCCGTATGCGCCCGTTCCGATCCAGTGGTCCTGCCACATCGACGACGGGTCGGGCGACGGCACTCCCGACAACATGCGCCACGAGGAATTCCTGGATATTACTGGCGAACCGCCGATGCGGTCCCTGGCCGAAAAGCTGATCGATCGCCTCGGCGATACAGGCCCGGTGCTGATGTACACGACCTACGAGCGCACGGTCATCGAGGGTCTTATCAACATGTTCCCGGACCTGGGCGTGCCACTGCAGAACATTGTCGATCGCTTGTACGACCTGCACCCCGTGGTCAAGGCCTACTACTATCACCCCGACATGCTCGGATCGTGGTCGATCAAGGCCGTGATGCCGACGATCAACCCGGACATGGACTACGCACAACTGGACGGCATCAAGGAAGGTACCGCCGCGTCCGAGGGATTCCTCGAGGCGATCAATCCCGACACCGACAGGGTCCGCAAGCTGGAACTCGAAGAGCAGCTGTTGCGCTACTGCAAGTTCGACACCGAGGCGATGGTTGAAATTGTGAGGTTCTTTGCATGAAAAAACTGCTTGTCCCCTTGCTCGTTATCGGCCTCCTGTACAGCTACTTTCAGAATCAGGCAGTGGAGCCTTCCAGTGTCGACCGTGCGCTTCCCCAGGCACCGGCCGCTGCCGCACAGGAAAACTGGCAGTCCGGCGATCAGGCACGAGGGAGTGGTACGGTGTCCCGCATCCTGTCGGATGACAATGATGGTAGTCGGCACCAGAGGTTTATCGTCCGACTGGCCTCGGGGCGCACATTGCTGATTGCTCACAACATCGACCTGGCACCCAGGGTGCGATCGTTACAGGTTGGGGATTCGATTTCGTTCTACGGCCAGTACGAGTGGAACGAACGCGGCGGCGTCATTCACTGGACGCATCACGATCCACAGGGGAGGCATGTCGGAGGGTGGATCGAGCATAAGGGCCGGCGCTACGAGTAAATTCGCCCGCCACGCTACTCCACCGAGTCAGGCGC
>CAVOQS010000013.1:0-39665 GCA_963698415.1 uncultured Gammaproteobacteria bacterium
AACCTGTTTACAACATCGGTGGCAAACGTCGCGCCAGGTGAACTGGTGGTTGTCGAGGTCGAGTACCTGGAAGACCTTCGCTACGAAGATGGCCGTTTCAGTATCCGCTTCCCGATGACCCTGACACCGCGATACATCTCTGGACAGGCGCTGCCGGACAAGCAGGGCAATGGCTGGTCTCCGGATACGGATCGCGTTCCCGACGCGTCTCTGGTCACACCACCGCAAGTGACCGCATCGAAGAATCACAAGATCTCCCTGACCGCGGTCGTAAACGCCGGCATGCCACTCGAAATCATCGCGAGTCGGTACCATCCGGTGAGCGTGTCCGAATCGGGTGGGTACTACGTCGTTGCACTGACCGACGCGCAGACGACCATGGACCACGACTTTGAACTGGTCTGGCAACCTGTACCGTCTGCGAAACCGAGAGCAATGGCGTTTACCGAGACGATCGAAGGCAAGCCCTATCACTTGCTCATGGTTATGCCGCCGGACCAGGACGAGGTGCCACCGGTCTCGATGCCAAGGGAGACGATCTTTATCATCGACACCTCCGGCTCGATGCATGGCGTGTCGATGTCGCAGGCGAAGCGTGCCGTGCACCTCGCGCTCAAGGCGCTCAAGCCCGGTGACCTGTTCAATGTCATCGAGTTCGACTCCTATACCTCGGCGTTGCGTCCCCATAGCGTGATGGCCAGCGACGGCAATATCGCCGAGGCACTCAGATTTGTTGAACAACTGCAGGCCGACGGCGGCACTGAGATGCGGCCGGCATTGAAGATGGCGTTCGAGTCGCCGGGACAGGAAACACACCTTCGACAGATAGTATTCATCACCGATGGCAGCGTGGGTTACGAAGACGAGATGTTCTCGATGATCGAGCAGAAACTCGGTACGGCGCGCCTGTTTACAGTCGGTATTGGATCCGCTCCAAATAGCCTGTTCATGCGCAAAGCGGCCGAAGCGGGTCGCGGATCCTACACCTTCATCAGCGCACTGCACGAGGTGCGCGAGAAGATGGACGCGTTGTTCCGCAAGCTTGAAAATCCCCAGGTGACAGACATCGCAGTCGACTGGCCGAGCGGCGTCATCGTAGACACCTATCCGTCCGTCGTTCCCGATTTGTACCTCGGCGAACCGGTCACCGTGAGAGCGCGTGCATCCAACGAGTTTCGCTCCGGTGACACCGTGCGTATCAGCGGCAATTCCGTGACTGGCGCATGGACGACAGAGCTGTCACTCAACGATCCCGAGCAAAGCGATGGCGTTGCCGCCTTGTGGGCGCGCGCGAGGATCGGCGAACTCATGGACGCCGAGCGTCGTGGCGACAATCCGGATGAGACGCGAGCCGAAATTCTCGAGACGGCACTGACGCATCACCTGGTCAGCAAGTACACGAGCCTGATCGCAGTCGACAAAACACCCGTGCGGCCGGCAGGCGATCCGCTGTCGAGTGAGCAGGTGCCGAACCTGATGCCCTACGGCCAGAGCACGAATGCCATCTTTGGTTTCCCGGCAACGGCAACAAGCGGACCGGCGATGCGGATCATGGGTGCCGCGTGGCTCCTGTCAGCACTACTCATGTTTGCCCTGATACGCACAAGCAGAGTAACCAGGCGGCGTCCCCGTGCGCGGCGTTCGTAGAGGCGGGTACTGGATAGTGGCGGCGTTCCTGTGTCTCGGTTTTTGGCAATTTGGCCAGGGCGCATACATCCCGGCCAAAGCCTGGCTCGCGCAGGAACTGATGCAACGTGCATGGGACCGGGCGAGCGCAGGAGAAGAGCGAGTAGCGCCGTGGCCCTGGGCCGATACCTGGCCGGTCGCGCGGCTGACAGCCGAGGCTCGGGGTGTTGACCTGATCGTCCTTGCCGGTGGGTCAGGCCGAACGCTGGCTTTCGGTCCCGGCCACCTGAGTGCGAGTGCGATGCCCGGGGACATCGGCAACGCGGTCATCGGGGGACACCGCGACACTCACTTCCAGTTCCTGCGCACCGTCGAAGTCGGTGACCTGCTCGGCATCGAACCGACGAACGGAGAGCGACATGTCTACCAGGTTGTCGGCGTCGATATTGTTGACTCGCGCGGTGGAAGCCTTGTCCTCGACACGAATGTGGCGATGCTCTCGCTCGTGACCTGCTACCCGTTCGACGCACTCGAAGCGGGCGGCCCGTTACGTTACGTGGTGACTGCAAGAATGCTGTTTTAGAATTCGCAACGAGTTGTGCGCATCGACGAAGGTATCGCAAGCTTGTTTTTCTTGCGCATTACCTGTATTCGTCCCGGATGCAAACTCACGCTGCCAGGCTGACACAGGGTCCCGTAGGGCGTCACCTGATCGATATGACCGTGCCGATGTTGTTCGGCATTACGACGCTAATGGCCCAGTCGTTCATCGACGCCTGGTTTCTCGGCAGGGTCGGTGACCGCGCGCTGGCCGCGTACAGCTTCGGCTTTCCGATTCTCATGATCGTCACCAGTGTCGCGATCGGTCTTGGGGCCGGTACCTCGTCGGTGGTCGCACGAGCGATCGGCTCGAATGATCATCGCCGCGCGCGCCGCTTGACGACCGACAGTTTGATCCTGTCCTTCGCTATCACGCTGGCTGTGTCGATCATCGGCATGCTCTCCATCGAACCGTTGTTCCGTTTGCTGGGCGCACCGGACGACATGATCCCGATGATCCGCTCGTTCATGATGATCCTTTACAGCGGTGTGCCTTTCGTCGTCGTGGGCATGGTCGGAATGAGCAGCATGCGGGCAACCGGCGACACGGTTCTGCCCAGCAAGCTCATGGTCTACGGCGCCATCCTCAATGTCATTCTCGATCCGATTTTCATATTCGGCCTGGGCCCGATTCCCGCGATGGGACTGAATGGTGCGGCAACGGCCGGCCTGCTTGCGCGAGGCGCCATTTTCGTTGGCACGGTGTACGTGTTGTTCTACCGCCTTGACCTGATCAGTTTCAACAAGCCGCGCATGCCTGAGCTCAGCAGTTCCTGGAAAGACATTTTGCACGTCGGCATTCCGGCTGCTGGTACCAATGCGATTGTGCCGATCGGGCTGGCGGTTATTACCGCGATGATCGCCCGCTACGGACCGGAGGCCGTGGCAGGTTTCGGTGTCGCGAGCCGCGTCGAATCGATGGTGCTGGTTTTGTACTACGCGATGTCATCGACAATCGGTCCGTTCGTCGGTCAAAACCTGTCAGCCGGAAAAGAGGACCGCATTCAGACATCGCTGCGCCTTTGTGCGAGCTTCTGTGTTGCGAGTGGACTGATCATAGCGGCGGTTCTTGCGCTGCTCTCAGGTATCGTGCCCGGCTGGTTCAGCGATAACCCTGCCGTGACGGACGTGACACGCCTGTTCCTGTGGGTCGCGCCGATCAGCTACGGCGCCTACGGAATCGTTATGGTCGTCAACGCTGCATTCAACGGGCTGGGCAATCCAATGCCGGGTGTTGCCATCAGTGTGACGCGAATCCTGGTGCTGTATGTGCCGCTCGCAATCCTCGGCGAGAAGTTGTTTGGCATCGTCGGAATCTTTGGTGCCTATGCGATCGCCAATATCCTGTCTGGCGCGCTTGGCTATTTCTGGGCAAAGAGAAGCGCTCACCGGCTCTCTCAACCTGCTGACGCCACGCGATGACGTGTCCCGCTCGGGCGGGGTGCCTGCTGTTCCTGTTGGGTTTCGCAATGAACGCTGCGAGTCAATAACACTTGTCAAAGCCAGGTCTGGCCCAATATCCGATCGCGTACGGGAGATAAAGACAGCGCGTCAGGAGAGACAAATTGACCAAGCAAAATCGCCAACACACCATGGGAAGTGGCGGGGAGTGCGTCTGCCCGAAATGCAGCACGATCGTGGCGCATAATCGCGGCGTGCCCTGCCAGGAGGAGCATTGCCCGAAGTGCAACGCAAAAATGCTGCGGGTAGGCTCTGAACACCATGCGCTTTGGTTGAAGAAGAGATCTACGTAGAGCTATCACTGAACTGTGCGCGTCTCTTGTCTCCGGCGTGGCCACCACATCGTTCGTTGCTGAAGAGGTTGCCTGACGGGTCGGCCTATGAATCTTTCGTCCTGGACCTGCCAAGGACTTTCGAAGTCGCTTCGCCCACCGTCTGTCGATACGTGGCCAACCAGCGGGCTGCCCAGGTGAACTCCAATGCCAGGATGGCAAGACCGAGGGGGATTACCAGGATGGCCGGGCCAGGAAGTACAACCATTGCTACGCCTAGCAGCATGACCGAGGAGCCCAACAGCAGAATAATCGCTCGTCGTGCCTGCTTGTAGGACGAGATCGCCAGGCGCTCGAGCTCATTGGCCAGCGGTGACAGCAACACGGCCGCATCCCGGGCTGCGTTCGTCGATGCAATTATGCCGACGGTCAGGATACCGCCGATTATCGCCAGTGATACCAGGTTGGGGATCGGGTAGTGGTGAGAAAGGATCATCTTGACCCCGATATAGGCCAGCAGATACGCAAGGCTGGTCTTCAGGTATCGAAACTTGTGCATCAGGCCCGCCAGAACAAAGAACAATGAGCGCAGCCCGAGGAGTGCGAAGATATTCGAGGTGAAAACGATGAAGGGGTCGCGAGTAATCGCGAAAATGGCAGGGATGGAGTCAATCGCAAACATCACATCACTGAACTCAACCAGTACCAGCGCGACGAACAACGGCGTAGCCATCCGCACTCCATCCACAGTCGTGAAGAATCGACTACCGTCGATTTGATCAGTGATTGGAATGAATCGGCGTACAGCGGCAATCGCCGGACTCCCGGCGAGATCAACATTGTCGTGCCGAATCACCAGCATTTTCGCGCCGGAATAAACCAATAAGGCACCGAGCAAGTAGGTCAGCCACTCGAATCGATCGATCAGCGCGAGGCCGCCGGCGATCATGATGCCGCGCAGCACTACCGCGCCAAGAATGCCCCAGAACAAGACACGATGCTGATACTCAGCCGGTACCCGGAAATAGCTGAACACCATCGCGATAACAAAAATGTTATCGATAGACAGGGATTTTTCGACCAGGTAACCCGTAAAGAACTGGATTGCCGCCTGACTGCCGGACAACTGGTCGGTATCCATGTCCCAACCGGATGGATTCAGTTCGTAAAGATAATAGATGCCGATGTTGAACACCATTGCCAGCGCAAACCAGACGGCGGACCAACCCAGCGCTTCCGCAAGGCTCGGAATTCTCGCCTTTCGATGAAATACGCCCAGGTCCAGCGCAACTATTAATGAAATGAGCAGGAGGAAACCGAGCCAGACTATTTGGGTGATAGACACGGGAGACTCTGGACCTTGTGATACGTATGAGAGTGTTGCTGAGAGCGGTCGCTTAAGATTCTAGCACCTGCGCGGCTGCAAGCGGCCAACAAGCTTCAACAGCCCTGGGCGGCCGCTTGTTAGGCTTGATTGTGAGCGAGAAAATCCTTCAGATCGGGCTGCGTCTCAAGCGAATCCGCCGTAATCACCATCGTGATGCTGAACGCACTGGCAGATCCTGGTAAACGGAATGTACATCATCACCCCCCACTTCGTGTGGTGTTTGCCATTGGTAAGCCTCAAACAGAGGCTGTGGGTCAACAGAATCAAGTCGCCAGCTCATCACCTGGGCAGTTGTTTGCGATCATGCGCATCTTCACGCAGCCACTCTCGCCCCACTTGGTTGGTTACAGCCTTCGATGTTGTGTCAGAATTAGCGCACGAACTGCAAGAAAGGCGATAAATTGGGTCTTTACTCCGAACTAAGACGCCGGAATGTATTCAAGGTAGCTATTGTCTACTCTGCCGTTGCGTGGCTGCTACTGCAGGTTTCCGACACGCTGGGGCCAGCATTGCACCTGCCGGAATGGTTTGTTTCTGCCGTGGCTTTTCTGCTGATACTAGGGTTCCCCGTCTCTATCATATTCGCCTGGGCCTTTGAGTTGACCCCGGAAGGCCTGAAGGCGGAAACCAATGCCGACCCTGCGGCACCCGCGTCCGGAGTAAGCAGCAAGACGCTAAATCGCATTGTGGTTGCAGCGCTGGTGCTTGCACTAGGCTATTTTGCCGTCGACAAGTTCATGTTCGGTCAGGATGTCGATCAGACCACTCCGCTGCAGACTGCAGCATCCGAATCCACAATGGCTGATAACTCAATTGCCGTTCTGCCTTTCGTCAACATGAGTTCCGATGAAGAGCAGGAGTACTTCTCAGACGGATTGTCCGAAGAGCTATTGAATCTGCTTGCGAGAATTCCCGAGCTGAAAGTGGCGGCACGTACGTCTTCTTTCTCTTTCAGAGACAAGGACCTCGGAATACCGGAAATAGCATCGCAACTGAAAGTAGCCCATGTACTTGAGGGCAGCGTACGCAAACACGGCAACCAGATACGTGTCACCGCGCAGCTGATCCAGGCAGACAATGGTTATCATTTGTGGTCGGAAACCTACGACCGGGAGCTGGATAACGTTTTCGAAATACAGGAAGACATTGCCGTCGCGGTTACTGACGCCCTGAGGATCACGTTGTTGGGCGAGGCGCCCAAGGTACGAAAGACCGACCCCAAGGCTTATCAGCTATTTCTCGAAGGACAGTATCTGAAGCGCCAGATATCAGACGACTCACTGAATCGGGCGATCGATGCCTTCAAACAAGCAGTTGAGATCGATCCTGCTTACGTTCCGGCATGGGCCGAGTTGGCCGACACTTACATATGGGGTGGGCGTTCAGACGAGCTGTCGAGAGAGGAGGTAGAGGCCCTTGCCGATCAGGCCATTCAGACAGCGATTAGTATCGACCCGAACTATGCGTTTGCCTATTACGTGCGGGGTATATCGTGGATCTTTAGCCACAACAGATTCGATCAGGGCATCGAAGATTTTGAACATGCACTTGAACTGGACCCTGACAACGCTTTTCTAATAGCGGCAATTGGCAAGGGCGCGTTCATGACCGGCAAGTATGATCTGGCGATTGCCCAGTATCAGGCGGCGCTGGCGGTGGAGCCGATAGTTCCCGAGTTTTATCTTTTTCTTGGAAGGGCCTACCTGAGTTCCGGGCGTCTTGATGAGGCAGAGGCGTCATTTAGAACATTGTCCAGTCTGAGTCCGTCTTCCAACTGGAGATTCTCCCTCTGGCGGACCTTGTTCCTGAAAGGCGAGTTTCAGGCGGCCCTGGCATTATCAGACAGTTACTTCGCACTTGCCGTCATTCATCATGCTTTGGGCAATACCGTGGTAGCCGATGAGAATCTGGCGGACCTGATTGAAAATTCTGACCCCTACTCGATCGCCATGGCCTATGCATTCCGCCGTGATGCAGACAAGACGTTTGAATGGCTCAATAAGCTGCTGGAAGACATAGACCACAACTACTATCCGACCTGGATACTCACGGAACCAGCGTTCCGCACTGTCCACGCAGATCCTCGCTGGGAGCATATTCTTGAGAGACTGGGTCTGCTGGAATTTTGGCTTGAAATGACGCCGGATTGAGGGCGCCACAGCGGACGGTCGCATGCGAAAGCGGCCCTACTCCGGGGACCCCGCCAGTACCGCATCCCCGAGCCTCCCCGACAGCGCGGTCTTCAGTTCTTCCAGGTGTTCTTGTCGCTGCTCGGTAAACTGGGAAGGGTTCGAGCATTGCGGAAGAACCAAATATGCTACTCGGATTGATCTATCCACGTCGTCACAGGTGACGGACGTACCCGAGGTGCATGCCGATGCCCCGGCTTGCCATGAACGCCATCAGTGCAAACCAGAGCCCATGATTGCCAAACGGCTGCGTTACGAACCAGAGCGGGAGGAACACTACCAGCGTTGAGAACACCATGATGTTGCGCATTTCGCGCGCGCGGGTCATGCCGACGTACACACCATCGTAGAGGAAACACCACACGGAGATCAGCGGCGAGGCGACGAGCCACGGCAGGTACACCAGTGAGACAGCACGAACTTCAGGCAGGTCAGTCAGCACACGAACGATCAGCGGGCCGGCGAACACATAGACGATGGTGAATGCGACTGCGAACAGCGCAGACCACTTGAGTGTCAGGCGGACAGTGTATTGCAGCGCATCCTTATCCCTCTGGCCGACGGCTTTTCCGACCATGGCTTCGGCGGCGTGAGCAATTCCGTCGAGGACCAGGGAGGTCAGGTTCTGGAAATTCATGAGTACCGCGTTTGCCGCGAGTATCGTCGGGCCGAGGCGCGCACCCTGCGCCGTCACCCAGGCGAACGTGAACATGAGCGCCATGCTGCGTATGAACAGGCTGCCGTTGACCGAGAAGAACGCCCTGTAGGCAGACAGGTTGGTGAGTCGGGCGAGTGACCAGTGTCCGCTGTGTTTTCGTAACGAGACAACGGCAAACGCTACGCCTACTGCGAGACCGGAGTACTCGGCAATCACCGACGCGAGGGCCACGCCTTCGACCTTCATACCGAGACCAACGACGAACAACAGGTCGAGCACGATGTTGGTGATGTTGATTGTCAAAAAGATAAGCAGCGGGATGCGCGCATTCTGCGTGCCGAGAAACCAGCCAATTAGAGCGAAGTTTGCCAGCGTTCCCGGAGCGCTCCAGACGCGCACGAAGAAGTAGGTCGCTGCGTGTTGCTGGGTTTCGGGGTCGCCGCCAAGTAGCGCAATCGCAACAGTCCCGATGGGAACTTGCAGAAGCAGGATGGCCAGGGCAATTGCAAAACTGACAATCAAGGCCTGGCCGAGCGATTCACGCAGGCCGTCCCAATCCTCAGCACCGTAACTCTGTGCGGCGATGCCGGTCGTACCCATGCGCAGGAAGTTCACGCCGAAATAGAGAAACGTGAAGATTGTGCCGCCAATTGCGACGGCCCCAAGGTAGGTGGCGCTTTCGAGGTGGCCAACGACGCCCGTATCGACCATGCCGAGCAGGGGTACGGAAATATTGGACAGGATCATCGGCGCAGCGATGCGCCACATCTGGCGGTTTGTGGGGAGGCGCCTGTCGCTCAAGCGCCGTTCATCCGAACGCGTTTACGCCAGTCAGTTCCTTGCCAACAACGAGCTGGTGGATGGTTTCGGTGCCTTCGTACGTGATCACGCTCTCGAGGTTGAGCATGTGTCGAATGGGTACGTACTCGGCACTGATGCCCGCCCCACCGAGAATGTCACGCGCGTCGCGCGCGATGTCGAGTGCGGCGCGGCAGTTGTTCCACTTGGCCAATGACACTTGCGATGGTGATAGCTCACCCTTGTCCTTGATGCGCCCCAGTCGCAATGACAGCAATTGTGCGGTCGTGATACGCCGCGCCATGTCGGCCAGGCGGATCTGCATGGTTTGCGTATGCGATACGGGCCGGCCAAAAAGAACCCGGTCCTGCGAATAATTGAGCGCCTCGTTGAGGCAAGCCTGCGCGGCGCCTATAACCCCCCAGGTGATGCCGTAGCGCGCCTGGGTCAGGCAGCTCAGCGGACCCTTGAGCGTGGACGTGCCGGGAAGCACGCTGGCCTTCGGTACCCGCACATTGTCGAAAAACTGCGCGCCGGTGACAGAGGCGCGCAAGGAAAATTTGTTCTCAATTTCCTGCGTCTCGTAACCCGGCATGTCTTTTTCGACGATGAAGCCCTTCACGCCTTCGTCGGTCCTGGCCCAGACAACCGCCGCATCCGCTATCGGCGCGTTGGTGATCCACATCTTGGCGCCATTGATGATCCAGTCATCTCCATCGCGGCGTGCGTGCGTCTTCATGTTGCCGGGATCCGACCCGCCCTGTGGTTCGGTCAGGCCAAAGCAACCGATCACTTCGCCGCTGGCCATGGCTGGCAGCCAGCGCTGCTTTTGTTCTTCCGAGCCGTATTCATGAATCGGAAACATGACCAGGCTCGACTGCACGGAAACGAAGCTGCGCAGGCCGCTGTCGCCGCGCTCGAGTTCCTGGCAGATAAGGCCGTAACTGACGCTGTTCAGGCCGGCGCAGTCGTAACCCTCGATGGAACTGCCGAGCAGGCCCAGTTCCGCGACTTCACCCACGAGGTGCCGCGGGAATTCGTGTTTTTCGAAGGCTTCCTGCATGAGCGGAATAACGCGGTCGTCGACGAATCGGCCAACGGTATCTTTGACCATGATCTCGTCTTCGCTGAGCTCTGAGCGAATATCGTAAAGATCGAGCGGATTAAGTGGCTTGGCGCTCACAGATTGTTTCCTGGTTAGGCGGCGTGGCCGTAGATTCTAGACCAAGTCCTGGCCTGCAGCATCAACTCTAGAACGGCACGCCGAAGCGTTTGTACATGATGGAAAGGAGCCAGACTGGTCCTATCATCATTAATTGAAAATCCTGCAGCATGGCGCGGAAGCTGCCGGGACCGCGTCGGCCGAGCCAGAGCCCGACGGTGCCGGCCACGAGAAGGCCGATCGATACGCCGAGCGGCGGGTACGGGGAATGGGCCAGCCACAGCTGAACCGCGGCCAGGCCGAGTAGAAAGGGCAGCATCCCGATGGCCAGCGATAAGGAGATAATGAAGTAGTAGATTGCCGTCGCCATCAGGAACGCGCTGCCCCAATTGAGCAGCGGTGATATCTCGAAGAATTGTTGCGGAACAGGCAGCGCCCAGAAAAGACCCACGGTGCCCAGCACGAGCATTGGCACGGCGGCCCAGTAAACAACGGGGTTGCGAAGGTCCTGGTGGTTCGCTTCGTAGCGGTCCAGCCAGCTGTCAATTTCGGTCATGCGTCACAGTTTACTAGAATTAAGCATACGTTCAGGTAGATGAAGCCTACAATGCACCTGAAAATCGCAAAAGTACTGCAAGCAAGAGGAAGAATCATGAACAAGCGATCAATCAATTGGGTTTTGGCGATGACACTGATGACAGTCTTCGTCAGTGGTTGTGAGACCCTCGACGCGTACACGCGTGAAGAGCAGACCAGTAACACGACCAAGGGTGCGCTGATTGGCGCCGGTATCGGCGTGGCCGTGGGCCTGATGTCGGGCGACGATGCGGTCGAGCGTCGCCAGCACGCCATGATCGGCGCGGGCATCGGTGCCCTGGCCGGCGGTTCGGTCGGCTACTACATGGATAAACAGGAAGCGGAATTGCGTGCCGAACTCGAAGGCACCGGCGTTAGCGTTACGCGTAATGGCGACAACATCACGCTGAACATGCCGGGCAACGTTACCTTTGCCACTGACAGCTCCGATCTGAGTCCCGCGTTCTTCGACGTATTGAACTCGGTTGGCACCGTGCTCGACGAATTCGACCAGACTGTCGTCGAGGTCGCTGGTCATACCGACAGCACCGGAAGCCATGCTTACAACCAGAGCCTGTCCGAGCGCCGTTCTGCTTCAGTTGCCAGTTACCTGAGAGGCCGTGGCGTAATCTCGGAGCGCCTGATCACGGTCGGCATGGGTGAGACCTACCCAATTGCAGACAACAACACTCCAGATGGGCGCCAGGCCAACCGCCGCGTCGAAATCACGATGGTGCCGCTAACAGGCAGTTAGAATCGCTTGGGTGTATACCAAGCGAGATGATGGCCGCTGGATCGAAGTCACAGGCTTCGTCCGGCGGCTTTTGTCTGATGACGATGACGACTCACCTCATCAGCGCTTTATCATTGATATCGGTGCCGGCTGGACGCTGCTAATCGCTCACAACCTGGATCTCGCAGAGCGCGTTCCGCTGGGTATGGGCGACCGGGTTCAGGTACGCGGCATGTACGAGTGGAACGACCTGGGTGGGTTGGTCCATTGGACGCATCACGACCCCCATGGTTCGGAGGAAGGCGGCTGGGTTCGTTATCGCCGTAAAGTCTTCAAATAGGGCCTATAATTCCGAGTACCGGTCCAACAAGCAAAACAATCGGAGACAACCATGCGACGAATTCCCGGCGCAGCGCTCGCTGCGGCTTTCCTGTTTCTGTCGATATCGTTCAGCAACGCAACTGCGTGGGACGAGTACTGGCCAGGGGCTAACTACGACCCGTCGATTCCGACGGTCGAGGACATTCTTGGTCACGAGTCGGGCGAGCGGATTACGTGGCATGGCGAGGCGATCCGCTATTTTGAGGCTTTGGCGGCAGCAGCACCGAAGCGGGTGGCGGTGTTCGAGTACGCGCGGAGCTGGGAAGGTCGCGAGCTGATCTACGTGGTCATTACATCGCCCGAGAACATGGCGCGCATCGGTGAGATCAAGGACGGCATGCAGCGCCTTGTCGACCCTCGGAAGACGGGCCGCGCAGCGGCTGACGGTATCATCGCCAGCCAACCGGCCGTCACCTGGCTGTCCTATGGCGTGCATGGCAACGAGATTTCCTCAACCGACGCGGCGATGATGACGGCCTATCACCTGCTGGCATCGCGTAATGATTCGACCGTAGACGCGATTCTCAATGATACGGTTGTTGTGATTGACCCGATGCAGAATCCGGACGGTCGCGATCGCTTTATTCATCATTTCGAGATGGCCGAAGGGTTGGAGCCCAGCGCTGACCGGATGTCCGCTGAGCACAATGAGCCATGGCCGGGTGGCAGGACCAATCACTACCTGTTCGACATGAATCGAGACTGGTTCATCATGACGCAGCCGGAAACGCAGGGGCGTGTGCGGGTCATCCAGGAGTGGTATCCCCTCGCGTACGTTGACGCACACGAGATGGGTTCCGACAGTACTTACTATTTCTCGCCGGAGGCGCGGCCGTTTAATCCGCATCTGGCGAAAGATCAGACCGAGAGTCTGGAATTGTTCGGACTTACCAACGCGGGCCTGTTCGATCGCTTTGGAATCGACTATTTCACACGCGAGGAATACGACGCTTTCTACCCGGGCTACGGCGCGAGCTGGCCATCGTATTACGGTGGAATCGCGATGACATTTGAGCAGGCTTCGGCGCGAGGTTTGAAGGTCCGGCAGTACGACGGCAATATCATGACGTACCGGGACACCGTGCGGAATCATTTCCTGACGTCCCTCGGGACAGCCCAGACCGTTGCGCAGAATCGCAAGAAGCTGCTCGAAGATTTTTACGACTACCAGGTTACAGCGATAGAAGAAGGTTCGCGCGAGGAGACTCGTTCTTACATCATCCCGACGCAACAAGACCAGGCCGGAGCAGACAAGATGGCTGGCCTGCTGGTACAACAGGGCGTTGAAGTTGAACGCGCAACAGCGTCATTCAAAGCCTGTGGCAACGACTACGCGGCGGGCAGCTACACGATCAACCTGGCTCAGCCCAGAAAACGAATGATCCGCACGCTTCTGGATACCGATGTGCCGATTGCTGAGGATTGGCTTGCCGAGCAGGAACGTCGCCGCGCCAAGAAGATTCGTGACCAGATTTATGACGTTACGGCCTGGTCGCTCCCATTGATGATGAATGTTCGGACCGATGCCTGTGGGCGATCGATTAGCGTGGATTCTGTGCCGGCCGGGCCAGAGCTTGTGCAGCCGGGATCGGTCAGCGGTGGCGAAGGCAAGGTGGCCTGGCTCGTGCCGTGGGGCACGGCGCCAGCAGTAAGGTTCGGTGCGCATGGACTGCGACAGGGACTGAGCATCAAAAGCTCCGATCTCCCATTCACGCACAACGGTACGCGCTATCCATCGGGGACGCTGATTCTGGATGTTGCTGATAATCCGGAGGACATCGCCGAGACGGTGGCGCAGCTTGCATCGAGCACTGGTGCGGATGTCGTTGCTGTAGATAACAGTTGGGTCACCGACGGACCGAACTTCGGCAGCAACAACGTGGTGCGCTTTAATGCGCCGGAAGTCGCGATACTGTGGGACTCACCGACCTCCTCGTACAGCGCCGGTAACACGCGCTTTGTCATCGAGCGGCAACTCGATTACCCGGTGACGGCGGTCCGAGTCAGCACGCTCGTCCACGCAGACCTCAGTCGCTACGATGTTCTTATCCTGCCAGAGTCATGGGAGGGTTATGCCGGCGCGGTAAGTGAGGAAGGTGTCGCGAAACTGAAAGACTGGGTCTCGCGTGGTGGCGTGCTCATCAGTATTGGCACGGCGAATCGGTGGGTTGCCGATCCCAACGTTGACCTGTTGTCGATTCGTCGCGAAGACGCTGTTGTCGAGACCGATAGCGAGGGTGACAGCAAGAAGAACAGTGGTGAAAGCACCGCAGGGGGCGACGAGCCGCTGGAGCCGACGGTCGCCGGTTCCATCGTTGCCAGTGACGAAGAGTACAAGGCGCTGATCCTGGCCGAGAAGGGCTCGCCAGACTCCGTGGCAGGTGTGCTCGTCAAGGCCAACGTGGATCCGGATCACTGGCTGGGTGCCGGCGTTGCGTCAGATCTGAATGTGCTGGTTCGCGGGCCGGACATCTACACGCCGATTCGTTTCGACAAGGGCGTTAACGTTGCAGTGTTCGCCCAGGCGAACGAGCTGGTTACGAGCGGTTACATGTGGGAGGAAAATCGCAGGCAGATGGCGTACAAGCCGTTTGCGGTGGTACAACCGAACGGCAACGGGTTCGTGATCGCATTTACACAAGACCCCAATGTACGAGCCTATCTCGACGGCCTGAACGTGATCTTCGCGAACGCGATCTTCAGGGGTGCCGCACACGCAAGGCCCGTACGCTAGACGGGGGCTTGCTCACCAGTCTTTGAGCGGCCAGCTTGATTGGTGATGCAGGCGGCCAGGCCAGGTCGGCCTCCTCGATGAGGCGCGCGAAGTTCGGTGTTCTTCTCGAGGTCGAATGGCGCACCGCAAGCGCAGGACACCGGGAGCTGCATCAGGATGAGGTAACCGTAGGGGTGCGCGTCGATACTGGCGGCCAGTTCGTTGGCGCCTTCCCGGTCGCCCGCCAGTGCAAAGCCAAGCAATTGAATGTCAAGCGCCTTCGACTCCGCTGCGGCAATTTGCTGCCGAAGTTCGATTCGCACCGGCTGCGTCGCCGCGCACGGCAGCAAGCAGCATTCGGTACACATGCAGGTACAGGCTGTCGTCGACCTCCTGCTCTACAAAGCGTTCGAGTTCTTCAAGTCGACCGGCACCCAGGTGCGCGTACACCAGTGAATTTCTCACGTTGTTATGGCGCGTAATTCTCCAGCCCTCGCTCGCGATCTCCACGGCTTCGTCGAAGCGGCCCAGCCAGAGCAGCGAATTCGCAGCATCCCAATAGCCGGAAAAGCTCAGCGGGTTACATTCGATCTCTCTTTCCATCTGCCGCAACATGTCTGCGGCCCTGCCGTAGGACAGCGATGTCTGGTTTAGCCACCCCGCATTGGTGCACGATGGCCTGGCAAATATTTTGTCCATCAGGCTCGGCAGCAGGCGCCAGCGGCCCGTTATCAGTGCCTGGTCAAACGCAGCCGCATTGGCAACTGCCTCATCGTTCGAGATGCGAATTGCGGCATCGTAGTTTTCATTAAATGCAGCGAAAGCCGCGGCCTGTTCATCGACGCTTATCGTCGGATCGCCGGCCGCCTCGATGAGGAAGTGCGCGAAGCGGTCCGCCCGCATAAAGTATGCCGCGGACGCACCCGGCTCGAGGTCAATAACGGCGTCAAACAGTTCATTTGCCTTGAGCAGGTTGATCGAACCCGAGTCTTCGCCATGCGCGTCAACAAATTCCTTGCGACCTTTCTGCAGCAGGATGTAGGCCTCGGGATTGCGCATGCCGGCGGCTCTCATCTGCTCCATCTGTTCTTCATCGAGCACGACATCGAGCGCTGTTGCGATTTTCTCCGCGATGTCGGTCTGTACGCCGAACGTGTCCTCGGTTTCCCGGTCGTAGTTTTCCGACCAGAGATGAAAGCCATCATCGGCACGAATTAGCTGTGCGGTCACCCGGAGCCGGTCGCCGTCGCGCCGGACGGAGCCTTCGACGACATGCGCAACACCGAGCGCGTCGGCAATCTCGGGTATCGGAATATCCTGGCCCTTGAAATGAAAGGCCGACGTGCGAGCCGTGACCAGCAGCTCGGGAACCCGCGTCAGGGAGTTCAGGATCTCCTCGGTCAGGCCGTCGGCAAAGAACTCGTCGTCCGGTCCGCGACTCATTGCAACGAATGGCAGCACGGCTACGGATTTTGCAGCCGTGGTCGTGGCCGGGGTGCTGTCCTGCAACACAAACTTGTCGACCAGCAGGAAACCGACGGCCGCGAGCAGTACGACAATAATCGTGCGATTGAGCTTTTGCCCGGTTTGCTGCGTGATCGATTGCGAGCGGTCAACTTCCTTTTCGCGCTTGATGCCCTCCGGGGTCATCTCGTAAGCCCAGGCGAAGAAGATGGCCATGGGGAAGCCGATCGCGAGGAAGAACATCAGCGTCTTCATGACCCAGCCGGGGGTACCGAAGTTCTCCAGTACAATATCCGAGGCCTGCAGGATCAGCCACGCGATCGCGGCATAGGCAAGACCTACGCGAAAGACGTTACGTCGTTTCAGTTCCTCGAAGAAGTTGCTCATGCGCTGGAGACTACCAGTCCTTCAACGGCCAGTTAACGGGTGATGCCGGTGGCCAGGGGAGCGCCGCGTCTTCGAGCATCCTCTTGAAGTTGGGCGTTTCGTCGAGGTCCCAGGGCGCACCACAAACACATTGCGCCGGAAGGGTCATCAGCGACAGGTAGCCATACGGTGTCTCGTCCAGTTCCCGCGCGAGACGATTGGCGGACTCAAGGTCGCCCGCCCTTGCGGCCACTCTCAGCCTGAGATCCGCTCTCTCGAGCTGGCCATCCTGCATCTGGCTGATCATCTGTTCAGCACGTTCGCGATCACCCCGCCCCAGCAGTACATGCAATCGCAACCGGGCCTTGAACGCGCTGTCCGTTGCCATACGGTTCACGACGTTCTCCGCGCCGTCAAAATCGCCCATGGCTATGTGGGCAACAGTATTTCCCGTAACCAGCGACTGGTGTTGAACCTTTGCATACCCGGTTTCAGCCAGTTCGACAGCGCCCGCGAAATCCCCCAACCAGATCTTCGCCTGGACGGCATCCAACCAGCCGAAATGGCTCAGGGGATCACATTCCGTGACCTGCATGGATATGTTCAGTACTTCCCTGGCCTTGCCGAAGCCCAGCGTATTCGAATTGATCCATCCGGTATTGGCGCACTTCGCAATCTGCGAAAATTCGTCAAACAGGGACTGAATGCCTTGCCAGTCACCTGTGATCAAGGCTTTGTCATAGGAGGCGGATAGTTGCTCGGCGCGATCCGCAGCTGTCTCGATCGCCATGTCGAGATCGTGCACCAGGTTCTTGTAGGCGTCTTCCCGGCTCAGGTCAGAGTTAATGTCGCCACGCAGAATGTGAGTGAAGTAGTCGGCGCGTAGCAACCACAAGTTTGACGATCCCGGGTTGATGGCAAGCGCACGGTCGAACCACGCGTTGGCCTCTTCCAGGCCATTAAGCCCATTGGCGAGACCGTGTGCCCTGCCGTAGAGTTCCTGCCCACGCTGGTAGGCGATAAATGCCTCGGGGCTGCGCATTCCTGCCGTCTGCATTCGGCGCAGCTTTTCGTCGTCAAGGACCACATCGAGCGCCGCAGCAATCTTTTCCGCGATGTCGGTCTGCACGCGGAATGCCTCGGAGGTGCTCTGATCGTAGTTCTCCGACCAGAGATGGAAGCCGTCTGCTGCGCGAATCAACTGGGCAGTCACGCGAAGCTGGTCACCATCGCGCCGCACAGAGCCTTCGACGATATGCGCCACGCCCAGCGACTCCGCGATGACCGGGACCGGCAAGTCCTTTCCCTTAAAATAGAACGCAGACGTGCGCGCGGTTACCAGTAACTCGGGAACGCGAGTAAGGGAGTTGAGAATTTCCTCCGTAAGCCCGTCGGCGAAATACTCGTCGTCCTCGCCGCTGCTCATTGCCACGAAAGGCAACACGGCAACCGACCGGTCCGTGATTATCGACTCCGGCGGCGCTTCCCTTAGCAGTATCTTGTCGACGAGCAAAAACACGACCGCCACCGACAAGACGGCAATGATTGTCCGGTTCAGTTTCTGGCCGGTTTCCTGCGTGATCGAGCTCGTACGATCAACGTCCTTCTCTCGCTTGAGGCCTTCGGGCGTCATTTCGTAGGCCCAGGCAAACAGGACCGCGATAGGGAAGCCGATGGCCAGGAAAAACATCAGGGACAGCATCAGCCAGCCCGGCGCTTCGATGTTGTCAAAGACGACGTCGGCGACCTGGATGATCAGCCACGCAACGGCCAGGTAGGCGATGGCAACACGAAAAACGTTACGGCGTTTCAATTCCTGGAAGAGCTGGCTCACATGCAACCTGTAGCGGACTGTACAAGCGCTCAACATTAGCAGATTGGGCAGAAAAAAGGCCGCTCATTGAGCGGCCTTTCTGCTTTTGTTAACGGCGGACAAACGGCCGTGTCAGGGGGAGCTCCTAGACCGCCATCGCGTTGCGAAGTTTCTTGATCGCGTTGACTTCGAGCTGCCGGATACGTTCGGCTGAAACGCCATACTCAGCGGCGAGTTCATGCAGCGTCATCTTGTCCTCGGCCAGCCAGCGTTCTTCAAGAATACGGCGACTGCGGTCGTCGAGAATATTCAGCGCCGCATGCATGCGAGTCGAAGCGTCGTCATTGAAGTCGGAGGCCTCAAGCTGCACGGCCGGATCGGAATTCGGGGCTGGCAGGTAGGCCGCCGGCGTGAAGTTCCGCTCATCATCGGCATCCGGTGTCGGATCGAAAATGGCATCGCGCGAATGCAGGCGCTTCTCCATTTCGGTGACTTCCTTCTCGCTTACCCCGAGGTCCTCCGCAACAGCCTTGGTCTCGGCAGCCGTCAGCCACGCGAGCGTTTTCTTTGCTTTGCGAAGATTGAAGAACAACTTCCGCTGCGCCTTGGTCGTCGCGACCTTGACGATGCGCCAGTTCTTCAGGACGAATTCGTGAATTTCGGCTCGGATCCAGTGCACGGCAAACGATACAAGACGTACGTCGTAATTGGGATCGAAACGCTTGACGGCTTTCATGAGGCCGACGTTGCCTTCCTGGATGAGGTCATTGAGGGGCAGGCCGTAGCCGGTGTAGCCCTTCGCAATATGGACAACGAAGCGCAGGTGCGCCATTACCAGTTCACGTGCCGCGTCGAGGTCCTCCTCGTCACGGAAACCGAATAGCCAGCGACTGCTCGTCCTCCTTGGACAAAACAGGAATAGCGCCGACGGCCTGGATGTAGGCGTCAAGACTGCCTACCGGGCCTGCCAGGGCAATTTCGTAATTGCGTGTCGCTAAAGCGGTTGTCATGTATTTCCTCCAGTTCTGGCGCCAAATATTAGCACTCGATGCGTTGGAGTGCTAACAGCCCCGTCAAGTTCCCTCAGGCTTCATGCCAAATTCCCAAGCAGAGCGCCTTTAGTTGAACTTACATTCAAGAATACTACTCGATCTTGAATAGGCATTCAAGTATGCGTAGAATAGCCCCTATGTCAAGACATGCCGAATACGACAGAGACACCGTGATCGCCCGGGCGACAGCGGTGTTCTGGCAGCAAGGCTATGGCAAGACGTCTGTCGGCGATCTTGTCGAGGCCACCGGGCTCCAGCCAGGCAGCCTGTACGCGGCGTTCGGCAACAAGAAAGGCTTGTTTCTCGAGGTTCTGGACCAGTACAACCAGGGCTTCATTGCCCACATTCGGCATCTTCGAGCCGCAGAAGGCGCGTCCATCGGCAAGATTCGCGGCCTGCTTGGCCAGATCGTTGCCAGGGCCGCGGCTGGCGAAGCGGACCACGGCTGTTTGACCGTCAACGCGCTGCTCGAAATGTCGCAGCACGATCCTGAAATTGCGACCCGCCTGAATGCTTACAACGCAGAGCTGCGCAAGGCGTTTGCCTGGATCGTAAAGGATGCACAGGCGGAGGGTGATGTGCCGGCCGACCGTGATGCGAACGAACTCGCAACCTTCGTCATCAACAACATCTGGGGCATGCGCGTCATGTGCAAGAGCCGGCCCGACCGGCGAAGCCTCGAGGCGATAGTGACGGGCGTCGTCAGCGCCCTGCAGCACTGACGTCCTAACGCGGCTCGATGCGCCGCATATGCCTGGCCGCCGTAAGCCAGGACCCGAACAAGCCGAGGAAAATGCCGACGCCCACGATTGCGGCAGCTTCGACCAGGCTCATAGCCGCTATCGAAATATTGCTCTGGTAGAGGCCGGCAAGGCGCGCGACCGGTCCCTGCAACAGGAACAGGCCATAGTAGACCAACGCCAACGCCATCAGCCCACCGAACAGGCCGTACCAGAAACCGGTCC
Organism: uncultured Gammaproteobacteria bacterium; assembly: GCA_963698415.1. Classification (GTDB taxonomy): domain Bacteria; phylum Pseudomonadota; class Gammaproteobacteria; order Steroidobacterales; family Woeseiaceae; genus UBA1847. The sequence goes on from CAVOQS010000013.1 coordinate 20,217, forward strand.
AGAGAAAGGGTCGCCGAACAAAGGCGTTGGATGCGCCGATCAGCTTGGTCACCTCGATTTCGTCACGGCGGTTCTCGATATCGAGTCGAATCGTGTTGCCGATGATCACGACGATTGCGATACCCAACAATGCCGCACCGATTGCGACCGCCTGGCGAACAATGTCGAGAATGGCATGAAAGCGTTGGACCCATTCAGTATCGACCTGGACAAAATCTGTTTCCGGCAGGTTCCCGAGCTCCTCTTGCAAGAGGATCATGGAGGGAGCGGTGTTCCCGGGACTTGGCCGCACAACCAGCGTGTGCGGCAACGGGTTGCTGGGAAGCTGGTCGAGAGCCTTGCCGAAGCCGGACTGGTCCTTGAATTCGCTGAGCGCCTGCGAGGCACTGATGAAGTCGACGGAATCCACGTCAGCCCGCTGCTGAATCAGGCGCGCGAGCCCTTGGGCCTCACTCTCGGTCAGTTCCTGATTGAGAAACACTGCAAAATCGAGGGCATTGTCCCAGCCGCCGCTTATCGTACGGGCGTTCTTGACGATCAGGTTTATCGCCGCCGGAAGCGCCAGCGTTACGGCGATGACGAGAACGATCATGAAGCTCGAAAACGGGTGCCGCGCGAGTCGGCCGAGAGAGGCAATCGAGGTTCCCGCATGCCGCGCGAACCAGATCGAAAACGCGCCGGAGGAGCGTACCGGCGCAACCGCATCTGCGTTGCGAGTTACAGCCACGGGTCGATTTCCTCTTCCGGCTCGGCCTGCAGGCGACCGCCCTCTAGAGCGATGCGCCGACATCCGAGCCGATCGATCAGCGCGATATCATGACTCGCAATCAGTAGTGTTACACCGACCTCATTGAAGCGGCGGAAGATGCGCATGACTTCGAGTGACAGGTCCGGGTCGAGATTGCCGGTCGGTTCGTCAGCAATCAGCAACTTCGGCCGTGACACGATGGCGCGCGCGATGCCAACTCTTTGCTGTTCACCCGCCGACAGTGTCTCCGGCTTCTGCTTCTCCTTGTGCAGCAAGCCAACCTGGTCGAGCGCGGCTCGAACCTTTCGGCCTGCCTCCCGATGCCCGACGCCGGCGATGATCAGTGGCAAAGCTACGTTGTCGGAAACGGGCCGGTCGTAAAGCAGCTTGTGATCCTGGAACACCATGCCGATCTGGCGCCGGTAGGCGGGAATCTTGCGACGCCTTACCTTCCTGGTATTTTGACTATCGACGATGACCTGGCCCGCGGTCGGTCGTTCGATCAGGGCAATGAGCCGAAGCAACGTGCTTTTGCCGGCGCCGGAATGGCCTGTCACGAACACCATCTCGCCTTTGTCGACGGCAAGGCTGAGGCCGGACAGGGCTTCCTGTCCCCCGGGATACTGTTTGGTGACATTCTCGAGTTGAATCATGTTTCGTGCCGTTAGCCCTGGTGTCCGGAAGCGAGAAGTGCGGCGGCGTACTCGTCGGCCACGAACGGCTGCATGTCCTCGGCCGATTCTCCGATGCCGATGAATCGAACCGGCACGCCGACGCGATCCGCTATTGCCAGGAGAATGCCACCCTTTGCGCTCCCGTCCAATTTCGTGACGGTCAGGCCCGTCAGTCCAAGCGCGTGATGAAACTTCTCCGCCTGCACGAGCGCATTCTGACCCTGGCTCGCATCGAGCACGAGCATGACCTCGTGTGGAGCAGTCTCATCACGCCGGCCGATGACGCGCTTGATTTTAGCGAGCTCATCCATCAGTCCACTCTGGCTTTGCAGCCGGCCTGCCGTGTCGGCGAGAAGAACATCGATGTTACGAGCCTTCGCGGCTTCCATCGCGTCGAAGATAACCGCAGCGGGATCCGCGCCGGCTTGCTGGGAAATCACGGGCACGTCGTTGCGCTCGCCCCAGGCTTGCAGTTGCTCGACAGCCGCTGCGCGAAAGGTATCACCCGCGGCCAGCATCACGGAATAACCCTGATCCTTGAAACGGCGCGCCAGCTTACCGATGGTTGTCGTCTTGCCTGCGCCATTAACGCCAACCATGAGTATGACGAAAGGGCCGTCGAGCTTTTCGATCCGCAGCGGCTTTTCGACCGGCTGCAAAATGTCACACAAGGCCTTATGCAGACCGCGCTGCAGCGCGTCCACATCCTTGAGCTCCTTACGGGCGAGGCTCTTTTGCAGGTCTTTGATGATCCGCTCGGTCGTCTCTACGCCGACATCCGCCATGACCAGCAAACTCTCAAGTTCCTCGAGTGTGTCCTCGTCGATCTTCCCGCCGGGGGCGAGATTTGCCAGATCATAGGTTAACCAGCTGTCGCCTTTATTGATGCGGGCGCGAAGACGCTTGATGAAGCCATCTTTCTTCTCGGGCTTTTCCTTTTTCCCAAACATACGGTTACGATTCTTTACTCGGAACGAGGCGGCGATGGCTAAACGACAACATAGCGATAAATCCAGGGCCGGACGGCTGCGTATTGTAGCCGGAAACTGGCGCAGCCGCCTTTTGGATATCGCCGATGTTGAGGGATTGAGGCCCACGTCCGAGCGAATTCGCGAGACCTTGTTCAACTGGCTGGCGCCACACATTCATGGGGCGCGCTGTCTCGATCTGTACGCCGGCACCGGAGCGTTGGGGCTCGAGGCATTATCGAGGGGCGCAGCCAGCGCGGTATTCGTTGAACGAGACCCGGTTGCGGAACAACAGCTCCGCAAAAATATTGCGGTGCTCGGTGCCGAGTGTGCCGAGGTCATCTCGACAGGCGCGCTCGAATTTCTCGAAAGCGCGGCCCCGACACCGTTCAATATTGTCTTCCTCGACCCACCCTATGCGGGCAATCTCCTCGGGGAAACATGTAGACTACTGGTCGAAAGGCGCCAGCTTGCTGAAGATGCGCTCATTTACCTCGAAGACGAACGGTCACGAGGAGAGCCGGATTTACCGCCCGGCTGGAAGGTGGTCAAGAACAAGACGGCGGGTAATGTTCGCTACATGTTGGCGAAGGCCGGAGAGGACGACTAGCGATGAAAATTTCTGCGATGTACCCGGGCACGTTCGACCCTATTACGCTGGGGCACGAAGATTTCGTGCGGCGTGCATCGCGGCTCTACGACAAAGTCGTGGTTGCCGTAGCGGCCGATACGGGTTCAAAGAAGACCATGTTCGACTTCGAAGAACGGGTCGAGCTGGCGCAAGAGGCGCTGGACGATATCGAGAACGTCGACGTTAGGGGTTACACGGGGCTGACCATTGACTTCGCCGTCGAAAACAATCTCGCTGTGATCGTGCGCGGTCTGCGAGCCGTCTCTGACTTCGAGTACGAGTTCCAGCTGGCCAGCATGAACCGGGTGCTCACCAAGAAAGTCGAAACCGCGTTCCTCACGCCGACTGACAAGTACACGTTCATCTCATCGACGCTCGTGCGCGAGGTTGCACAACTGGGCGGTGATGTCACCGAATTCGTGTCGCCGCAGGTTAAAGACGCTTTACTCAGGAAAGTCGGCCGCGCCTAGTCAGATGGTCCGAAAACATGGGGATGGTCGCGGTCTGTAACGTTTGGTCGTTTGCCTTAGAGATCACCTGAATTGTCGTCGCACGCTATGTGCATCACTCTGGCTCCTGCAGCCAGCTGGATATCTGCTCATACGCCTCGGGACGATTCAAAAGTTCGCGATGGCCCATCCCGTATCCGACCCACTGGCGGTTCCTTGGAAATGCCAGCGATCGCTTGCTGTCGGGATGGCGTCCGAGCGCGCTGTCGGGCGTCACGAGCCCGTCTCCGATCACTCGCTCGCTAAGAAGACTGCGCTTTGCCGCGCGCACTGCCGCTGCCGCATAGCATTTCACGCCCAAAGGTAACGGTACGATACCTTCGCCTCCCGAGATTGTGCCGTGGCGCAAGTCATTGATACCTGCGCTTCGCGCCCTGCTTAAGCGTGTTAATGGCATCGAGTAAGGGCTCAACCCCATCGCAACATCGAGCCCATGACCGCCACGTTCCAGCAGCGCTCCGTGATGCGGTGTACCGAGAAACACGAGCTTTCGAAGATACTTCGGCCAAACGTGCCGGGCTTCGTCTCCCTGGTGGCAGGCGCTGCGAGCGACAAGTCCTCCCATACTGTGACCCATGATCACGAGTTCATCCACCGGCACTGACCATTTCCCGATGAGCGTTTCCAGCATCTCTGCGAGCATGCGACCATTGTTCTCGATTTGCAGGCCGCTGTTATAGCGCAAGTAAAGCGGCAGATATCCGAGTTCATTGGCAAGTGCTGCGCCATGGTCGTGTCCGTCGCGGCTCCACTGTCGCTCGTTCATGCAGAGCCCGTGTATAAGCACCAGGAGTTTGTTAGCGGATGTCACGGAGCTGCGTCGCTCCAACCCCCGCATCGGATCGTCCAGGTCGATACGCTGGCCGCGATGCCACAGACTCATGTCGATGGCCAGCGGGTTTCCGGTCCTCGCGAGATAGTCGCCATACACGCCGTTCGCCGCGGAACGGTATGCGTCTCGAGTCGGTGAAGACTCTCCATCCGGCAGCAATGTGGTGATACCTGCAAGACTGGCACCGACAGCCCGTCCAACGAGACGAACGCCCCCTCGAACACTGCGATACACAAGACCGGTATTGCCGCTCGGCCATTCGGCCACCGGAGCGCCCAGCGGCCCAGGTCGTAGCTGTACAGTGCGGTGCATCTTCTCGACGACCTCGACGATTGTAAGCGCCGCGTCGATGGCCATACGCGTAACGCCGCGAAGATCCGACAGCTGTGAGCGATTCGGGATAGGCACGTCGACATCCTCCGTTGTTAGCCGCGTAAGTGCAGGTTGCCGAAATTGCGAGTGGCGGCTTTGGGCCACAAGCCGTCATCTTACCTCAGATTTTTCGAGCGGCTGGAATGCGAAGTGAAGCAACCGCTCACTAATCTCCCTGGTGAACTACTGGAGCCGGCCTATTCTGTTGAAAAACTCCTCGTAGTAAAGCATAGATGAGATAATTGCTGCGTGTTGATTACCGGAGCGATCTCCGATGATGGGCAGCAACGATAAACCGCAGGACGAGTTGTTCTACGCGTTTAATCTCGACGACATGGTGCCGCAGGATCACCTGCTCCGCGACATCGATCGAGTCCTCGACCTTTCCAACCTGCGCGAGCATCTCGCGCCGTACTACAGCCACACCGGCAGGCCCTCGGTGGATCCGGAGCTGATGATCCGCATGTTGCTGATCGGTTACTGCTGCGGTATCCGTTCAGAACGGCAGCTGTGCTACGAGGTCTCGATGAACCTGGCCTACCGCTGGTTCTGCAAGTTAAAGATCACCGACCAGGTACCGCATCACTCGACCTTCTCGAAGAACCGGCACGGCCGGTTCCGCGAAGCGGATACGTTCCGCTTTGTCTTTGAACAGGTTCTGCAGCGTTGCATGGACGAAGGCCTGATCGGTGCTGAGGGTTTTACTGTCGATGCTTCGGTAGTGAAGGCCGATGCCAGCAAGCAGAAGCATCATGACGATGATGACTGGGGCAGTGGCAGCCGTGCCATCAACGAGTACCTGGATGCCTTGACCGAAGACGGCTCCTCGATGACACCGGCCAAAAAGGTCTCACAGACCGATCCTATGGCGCGCTGGACTTGCGCGGCCGGTGGCCCTGCCTATTACGCGTACTCAACCAACTACCTGGTGGATACCGACAACGGCATTATCGTGGATGTCGAGGCAACACCGGCCCTTCGCACGCCGGAGGTGTGGTCGACAAAGACCATGATCGAACGGGTTAAGGATCGCTTCGGTGTTGAGACCAAGAAGCTCATCGGCGATACGGCCTACGGCACGGCTGAGTTCCTCAACTGGATGGTGAACGAGGCCAAAATCGAGCCGCACGTGCCGGTGTGGGACCGCGGCGATGAACAAGATGACCGCTTCGGTCGATCCGACTTTAGCTTCGATGAAGACAACGACCTTTACATCTGCCCCAACGGCAAAGAACTGCGTCGCTTCTGGCGCAATTTCAACAAGCCGCGTACTGGCATCACCAAGGCCAACGATATCAAGTACACCTCACGCAAGGCCGACTGCGCGGGGTGTCCGATGAAAGCACAGTGTTGCCCGAACACCGAAGTCCGGAAAATCAGTCGAAGCATCTATGAACCGGCTCGCGATGTTGCCCGTGCGGTGAGCAAGACACCGGCGTATCGCAGGACACGACGACAACGCAAGAAAGTGGAGATGCTGTTTGCACACATGAAGCGCATCTTGAAAGTCGATCGCTTACGGCTACGCGGCTTAAGCGGTGCCCAGGACGAGTTCCTGCTCACCGCGACGGCACAAAACTTAAGACGAATGGGGAAATACCTGGGGACAGGTCCGCCTAAAATCAGCGAAATGGCAGTAACTTGAGCAAAAACACCGGATAAAAACAAAAACTCCGGCTACGCCGGATCAAAAAGCTCGCATCAAACAAATCGCGACTACAATAGCGGCTTCAGCAACGAGTTTTTCAACAGAATAGGCCATTAGCGGACGTTAAGGAAACTCCGGTTCAACTTCTAATCACTCTGTTTGTCAGTCGATTGCACTAGCCCAAGAACTGTATCGGTACGATCTAACATCCCACGATGTTGATCCAAAAGGTCCGTAGTGATCACCCACTTTTGAGTCAGAATATTTCGAAAATGCCTTGTGCTAAGAACTTCAAGTATGGCCGTGTCTTCGACCGGCGCAGGTAGCGGAAAGTCCTCGACGCGATTGGACTTTACCGCTGAATAGTCCAGGTTCTCGATGATGTATGGCTCGTAGATGTTTACTAATTCCGACTCGTGCGTGTCTTGAACCTGCATAGTGATCTGCGCCGCAGCATAGTAACCAGCCAGCCCATTCTTGAGTGGTCTACTCCGAATTAGCTTTAGATCTCCTGATCCTGTCAGATTGGTATAGGCCCGGTTGACCGGGATAAATGTCGGCATTGCACCAAGCAGGCTAAATTTCTCATTCAATTCCGAGACTGGCAAACTAGGTGCTGCTAGAGCCGCCTGTTCCTGAAGGACAATCATGCTACGAATAATTTCCTCAAGGCGGTTCACCGTGACTTCCAGATGTGATTTATTCAGTTGGAAATCTTCCTGAATCTCTAGTAGGTATGCACCTTCAAGCCGCGCGTCCTTTTCCCCCTCCCACCAGTTGTCAACTTGAAGACCGATAAAAAGGCCTACGACGACAACAATAAGATCCAGCATGACAGCAAACCAGTTTTCAGAACGGACATGTTCCGAGATACGTCGTAATCGCATGGCATTATTTCCTCAACGGCGGACCGGGCAAGCTTGATTAAGTTATTAGAGCATCGTGAGCAATCAAAACTCGAGCCTCCGCCCAACGTCTGCTTTCATCATTAGCGGAAGCTCAGCGGCTGTGTCGTGAGGGTCTCCTTACGGCTGTGACTTCAATCGGTCGTTGAGTTGCTCGCGAGCCTCTTGCCACTGATCCCAGCATCGTTCCGGATCTATGTCCTCATAACCACGCTCTTCGACTACAGCGCGATGTGCATGCGGAGGCATAGCGATGCATTCAGACTCGTCACGAATCCGAAGCACTTCTTCCTCCGTCAGTGGTGTGCCTTTGTCCTGCTCAGCGCGGAGCAATTGGGCAACCAAACTCGGAACGATACACAGAATGGTGTCGTTATCACTCACTGAAGCCAGCCCTGTCGAGTGTTAAAACCTGTGATAAGCCAACGACCGCTGTGGGTCAATACGAGCCATCATAACTCACGTTTCTTGAAGGACTGGTATGCGAAGTAAACCAGCCCTTCATTCATCTTCCTGGTGGACGGCTGGAGTCGGCCACTCAAGCATCGGGTTCAATCAATTCGTACGTGCCGTCTGTGATTCGCTTCATCAGTTTTTCGTAACTGATTCCAAGAGCCTTCGCTGCCGCAGTCTTGGTTCTGAATATACGCCGACCGACCTGCACGCGCTGTCCACCATGTTTCGCCCGACTTGGTGGTGATTCAACACCCAATGCCTGCTCGACTGTCCAGCCTCGTTCATTCAGTCTGCGCCATGCTTTCTTGTACGAGACCTGGTACTCGTCGCATGCCGACCGGAAGTTCTTGAACTCGTGCCCTGAGACAGCGACGGGTTCATTTATCGTAAGGTGTTTGTGCTCAGCGAGTCCAACTACTTCTTCGATAGTCCAACCTGCTTCGAGTCGTTGATATGCCCGCATGAAAGGGATGTCGTAACGGTCGCAGAGTTCCGTCAGATTCCCTTTGACCTCGCCGTGGACGGGATCAGTGACGGTGTAGGTCTTCCGATACACAAAATCGACTGCTATCTCCGGCGGCATGCCTCGATTCAGCCTCGAAACGAATGTGCCGGGATCAATGTCGTGCGCCAGCGCCGCAACCGAAACGCTCGGATATTCAACGCCACCAATTTCAATGGCTCGCCCTCCCGACTCGCCACCAAGTGTTGCGTTATAACCATCCCGATACGTATCGAACTGCTTGATGTACTTTTCTTCAAGATCGAGCAGTTCAGGATACGTTCGTGCCGTCTGATCAAGCACCTCAAACTTAAACTTATTAAACCCGTATTTGCGCATCGCATGGACGACAGGGCGCTGCTCGTAGTCCGACTTTGCCGCAGACCTATACTGCGCCTTCCTCTGCTTGAACGTGGACGCGGTTATTCCGACATATAATCTGCCGTTAACGGTATTCGTGATCAGGTATACGGTGCCGCTACCCTCGGGTATAGGGTAAAGCCGATCCTTACCTTTGAATTTCTGTCTCGCCTTCTTGACTGTCAGGCGCGGTGGCGGGTCGAGGCCAACCGCCTGCCTGTCTGTCCAGCCAGCACTAAGGCGCTTGCGGACCTTATGGCCGGCCTTGCTGCCGGGAACTCGAAATACCCTCGCGGCCTCCGCCGCGTCATAAGTCTTGCCGTCAATGGTCAACAAAATGGCATCGCTGCGGTGAAATGTGTACGGCTCAATACCGACAGCCTGTTCCCATGTCCAACCTTTGCCACGGCGCGAACGGATAAGACCCTGTGAGACTCCGAACTTCTCGGCCAATTCCGGAACTCCGCCCGGATATGTGACCTTACCAATTGTAACTGGTGCCGGTTTCCGTCCCATTCTCTAAGCGTCTCAGCCGCCCATGGCAGTAGCTGTTTTGTTCAGCGACCGACTGCTGCGGGTCACCAAGCGACAGTTTACAACAGTTCAGTTGAGTGTCGGCTAACCTGGTCATTCCTGCCTGTCGAATACGTTTCCGCGGAAACGTGAAACACGAATGGCGGCTCTTGCGGAGAGCTGTCGCTCGCGTTACACCCTGAAAGAGGTCGCTTCACGGCCGAGGCTGTGTGAAAAGACCCTTACAATGTAGCAGTCCTTGCTACATGGTGATGTCGATGAAGCGCTTCATTGAGGGTGAGAACCGCTACCAGAGCACGCTGTTTCCTGAACGCCTTGACGATTACATCGCGGAAGACAACGCGGTCCGCGTTGTCGACGCCTTTGTCGAGAAGCTGGATCTTCTTGAGCTGGGTTTTGACGGCGTCATCCCGCAGGACACAGGACGGCCGAGCTATCACCCGGCGATGATGCTGAAGCTGTATATCTACGGCTACCTGAACCGCATCCAGTCGAGCCGGCGCCTGGAGCGCGAAGCGCAACGCAACGTGGAACTGATCTGGCTGACCGGCCGGCTGATGCCGGCATTCAAGACCATCGCCGACTTCAGGAAGGATAACCGCGAGGCGATCTGTACGGTGTGCCTGGAGTTCATTGAGCTGTGCCGCGAGCTGCGGCTGTTCTCGGGGGTGCTGGTGGCCATCGATGGTAGCAAGTTCAAGGCGGTGAACAGCCGTGACAACAACTACACGACCGGGAGCGTGCAGCGCCGACTGAAGAACACGCAGCAGAACATCGACCGCTATCTGGCGAAGCTGGATGACGTGGATGCTGAGGAGCCGGAGATCCGGGAGGTGACGGCCAGGGAGCTCAACAAGAAGATCGCCTCGATGGAAGCGAAGATGGCCGAACTCAAAGCCCGGCAGCAAGAAGTGGCCGAGCACCCGGACAAGCAGGTATCGACGACGGACCCGGATTGCCGCTCAATGACCCGGCCGGGCGGCGGCAGCGTGGTGGGCTACAACGTGCAGACGGCGGTGGATGAGAAGCATCACCTGATCCTGACGCACGAGGTGACTAATGACACCACGGACCGGGCACAACTCGACAAGATGGGCAAACAGGCCAGGCGGGTTCTCGACACCAAGGCACTAACCGTGGTGGCTGACGCCGGTTACTACGAGGGGCAAGCAATCGTCGACTGCTACGAGGACGGGATCCAGGCCCTGGTACCGAAGGTGGATACGTCATCCAGCAAGGCAAAGGGTATGTACAGCAAGTCGGACTTCAAGTACGACGGCAAGCGAAACGAGTATGTCTGCCCGGCCGGCGAACGCCTGACATATCGCTTCGACAGCGTCGAGAAGGGGAAAAGGCTTTGGGTGTACGAACGCTACGGCTGTTCGTCCTGTGCGCTGCGCTCGCAATGCACGACGGCGACCGAGAAACGCCTTAAGCGTTGGGAGCACGAAGATGTTATCGATCGGGCCCAGAATGATCTCAAGGCGCATCCCGACGCGATGCGACAACGAAAGGCAATCGTGGAGCACCCCTTCAGTACCATCAAACAGCTGATGGGATCGACGCACTTCCTGATGCGACGATTACCGAACGTGAAAGCCGAGATGAGCCTTCATGTACTCGCCTACAACATGAAACGGGCGATCAATGTGCTTGGAACAGACAAAATCATCGGCGCATTGCAGTCCGGGTGAAGAACCGGCTGCTTTTGTTATTACCAGACGGCAGAGAAACTCTCTTTTTACACAGCCTCGGCCAGAAGCAGACGCTCAGTTGAGTACATGCGGTGCAAAGCTACATTCTTGAGCGAAGCCAGAGAAAGGTTTCGTTACTTATTCTCGTTGTGGCTCTCAATGAGACCCTCTAGATATTTTCTATAGGGGGCCCACTCGACAAACGCTGTTGGATATTTAAGTTCGAACGGCAATATCTCCGACAGTGTTTTAGGGAGCGCATCATCCTCCAATCGATGCACAACCGTTTCCGTTCCTTCTTCTCGAAAATAGTCGAATTTTACTTCGCTTACCCTTACCCCAAGAGAATTCACCTCTGATAAGGGTGGGAGATAGACGGCATATCCGAGGGGTATCCAAGTCGATGTGATGAATTCGGACCTGAATTCCCATTGTTCCTTTAGGAACGGTACTGACTCATGGCAGCTCTCATATAGATGGTCGACCTCTTCTCCGGACATGTCCATACTCGGGGCCATCTGAGTCTTTGCCCCCGCAAAGTCATCCGATGTGCGAATCAATGAAACGAGGTAGCGTTGGCCTAAGTCCAATGGGTCTGCTGCCCCAAATACAAGCCGTTGATCCGAGCTTGCACCTTTGAGCGAATCTCTTACTCTCGCTGTGACCGTGTACCCACATGCATAGTCGTAGTCTTTGTACACAAAGTTGGGTTGAACTGCCACAACATAAATGACTGCGACAATATCCGCGTAATTCACAAACTTCGCTGCGTCGCGTTGGGAGACATATGCCCCTGCGTCCGTCGCACTAGCCATAGCGACAAAGATTACTATCATCGCACGAACCATGTTGAGCGCCTTGTAGATAGTCATGATTGGTTTTTGGTGAAATCTAGGAGAGTGAATTTCGTTTTAGGGTGGAACATCCCGACCGTCCGAAATGGGTCAACTGCCGTCATGATAGCTCAGAATGGTCAACCGGCCGCTATGCGAAGTTAAGCTGTCCCCCGGTTTGTTTCCTGGCGTTCGTCTCAGTACGGCCACAAGCCGCCATTCACTCATCTACCAAGTGCTCGCGGTAGTAGGCATCCGCCTTAGTCTCCAAGAGTAATGCTATTTGGTCTAGGGGTTTAGCTTGTACGTCGAACCAGTGATCACCGCTTTCAGACTCCGCGCCAAGTCGGATTCGGTCTGCGAGATCGTGAGCCGTCAGCTTTGAAGGGGCGATCGCCTTGCCGAAATAAGTCGTGAACTCGCCGAAGGGGACAACACCTAGCTCAATAACAAACTTGCCTTTGCCGTACCTATCGAACTGTATCGTCAGCAACTCGTTTCTATTGCCTCGATGTCGTCGAAAGTGGGGGAATGAACCACGAAACCCCAAGTCCCGAAGCACGGGGACTAAGTTCGTCTTCAGGTAGTCTCGCGGCATATAGGCTTTCACTCAATCTCAGCGAACGACGCCTTTGGGTCAACAGCAGAGATTGTATCGCAATCCTGGCCACTGGCGGCTATGTCGGGCCAAAGAGTCGCTCGCAATCTCGTCGACTAAAATCCGCCCCTGAACGACAGCGCTTTCGAAAAGCAGCCAGTCGATAACGATCCTGGAGAACTTCGCTTCTCGGCCAAGACCAGTCATTCCCACATGAAGCTATTTCCATTAGCCACATCAACGGAGGACCCCGTCTCGAAAATCGCGATAGAACGATCCGCGGTAAGCCACGCCTCATGTTCCCTTTCTTCCAGACCGGTCACGGTCCCAAGATGCCAATCGTCCGTCGTTCCGATGGAGCTCTTCAGTCGCTCGATATCGGGATAAAGATCATAGGCAATTCTTATGTGCGCGAGATTTCCATCGACGAACCAAGCCTCGTAGAGCCAACCACCGGACTCGCGACCTTGCCAGAATGCCCAGCGAACTCTCTCCGACCATTCTTCTGAATCGCGAGGCCTGCCAAGTTTCGCGAAAACGCTCTCTTGGTCACGGCCTAGTACGTCGACGTATATTTCTTCCGGCGCAATGATTCCACGCACGTACTCGTCGTAAACAAAAACTCCACTTATGGCTATCACGACGGCACAAAAAGCTGCAATTTTCTTAGTCATTTCTGGAGACTATCCGCGAGTCTCGGAACGTCGGCTTCGGGTCACAGGCCGACATTTTAACTCAGATCATGCGAACGGCGGCAATGCAAGGTGAAGCAGACCCTCGGTTTGTTTCCTGGCGGCCGTCGCAGAACGGCTAGAACCAGCCATTCATTGACTTGTTAGATGGCCCAATTCTACGGCTACCCTAATTGGCTGATGTCTCCAGTTTTCTCATTCTTGCAGGTCACCAGTTCCGCAATTGGCGGGCCTTCGATCCAGAAGAAGATAGACCTTCCTCCAGATACTCTAATTTCTACAGAGCGGCCGTCATCGCTGAAGTCGCAACCAACGAAGTCTCTTTCAAGGGTATCGTACAGCGAGGCTAACTCAACAGCGTCGTTACCCACGTCTTTGACAAATAGTGCGTCGGCGCTACAGCAGACGTAGTAGCCCGTACTTACGGAAAACAAGAAATGCTCTCCATCCCGCATGCCGTCAAATTCGAGAGTAACTGATCCCCTTGATAGTCGAATGCGTTCAATGCGCAGGCCACTCAACAGCTTCTCTAATATCAAAGTGTCTTCAGATGTCATTCTTGGCCCTATTGCGTCGAAGAATACGACCGGCTGCTTCACGCCCTGAGGTACTCAGTCAAGCAACTTCTGCCATTTTGAGCAGGGGCGATCCGCGTTCCTGTAAAGCTTTAAGATATCGCGTTTCGTCGTACGGTGTGCGGGTTTTCCAGCATCGATAGAGGATGCGGATCCACTTGAAGGCAAGTGCTCTGACAGCGGCCTGGTGCGAGCAGCCTTTGTTTCTCTGTTGCTGATAGTAAAGGCCGGCCCAGTAGGATTTGTTGACGGTCTGGGCGGCCCACTCGACGAAGGTCTGTCGCAAGAACGTAGAGCATTGCCAGCGCCAGTGGATCCAGGTCGACTGGCCGCTGCGCTCTGTCACAGGTGCGATGCCTGTGCATTTCTGCACCTCGGCCGCGTTGTTGAAGCGTTCGCGTTGCTCGCCGAAGGCGACCATCAGGCGCGGTGTGTACACCGGCCCGGCACCCGGCAACGGCTCGAACAGCGCGTAGTCGGGATGCTGCGGCGCCAGTGATGCGATCTCGGCGTCGTACTGCTTGATGCACTCCAGCGTCACTTCGAGCTGCGCCACCAGGGTCAGTGCTCGTAACCGGTACGGCACGATCACCGCATCATCGGTGGTCAGCGGCATGGCTGACTTGATGGCCTCGATCCGCCGCTCGAGTAAGGGCTTCCGGTTCATGTTGTGCTCGCGGAAAAACTTCTCGAGCGTCGCCCTGCGGGCACGCTTGGCCGGGGACAGCGAGGGCCAGCGCCGGATGAAGTCACAGAACAGTACCGTATCGATGTGATCGAACCACTCAAGTGGTTGAGGAAAGTACTGTTTTAGTGCATTCCTCAGTCGATTGGTAATGCGCACCCGGTCGTTCATCAGTTGCCGTCGGTGCTCGACCAGCGTCATCAGCGTGCGCATCCCGACACCTTGTGGCTGCAGTGGCTGGAAGTGCTCCGTGTGCTTGGACAACAGATCCAAGGCGAACTCAGCGTCCGTTGGGTCATCCTTGGCACCGCTGGTGGTAAACGTTTTGCGATGGTTGGCCAGCTTCGATGGGTCGATCGGGAAGATGACGAAGAAGTCGTACTTCTGCAGTACCGTGATGATCGGTCCCTTCGAGAGTTCCACCGCGATTGCGATCGGACCGCCAAAACGCCGATGCAACGAGCGGGCCCATTCATCCAGATCCTCTGCGCGGTGGCGGACCTGGCTGGCACGCCGTTTACCCGTGGCCATATCCTGGACGCAAACATCGTGCTTCTTGTCGGCCCAGTCGATGCCAATCACTGCTGTGAACTGCGAGAGCTCCGTCTGCATAACTCGTCTCCAAAGTGGTAAGTTAGGCACTCGGGACATGCATGCATGAGCTCTGCGAAGGCAATATAGGTGAGTCGGTTACGCGCCAACCCCTGAGTATTCGTTGTCGAGCTCAAGCGCACCTGCAGACTCGAAGCCAAAGCGGTGAACATCGCGTGTTTGGGTCACTTTATTCGCAGTCTGCGGGTGCATGTCCCCCTCACCGACAGATACCTGCCGGCTGTCTCTTAGTATCACTGAGGGAGAGACTGACTATCTATATTGGGTCAACAGCGGAAAGTGTACCTGAAATCAGACGACTGGCGGCTTCCAGGCGGTAAGCAGCCGGTCGACTCGACCGCGCACCGCCTGCTGACGACGGAAGAACTATAGCAGTGGCGGCCGCAAACGAGCTTCTCAGCTGGCTCCGCTATCTTGAGAATACCAAGACTCTGCAGTCAACTCGCCCAATGCTTCGTAATACTGCTCGGTCTGACCCTTATTGTCTTCGTCGCTCATCATCTCGTGAATGTAATTAACAAGTACGCTTGCGATCGCGTGAATGGCGTCATGCCGATCGAGGCTCTCAGCCTTCAGTCTGCTCAAGGTGCTCGCTACCGGTGTTTCGTCGCCGAGAGCAACCTGGTTCTCTACAACTGCATGAATTAGAGAATGCAGTGCGACATCGGGTAGCTCAGCATCGTACTGCTCGTGATATCGCTGGATGAGCTCAAGCCTCTCGTCTTCGTCGAGTGAAGTCCATGTGTCCGGATCAGGATCAATGTTTGGGTTGTACTCGCACATTGTTTTGGCGCCGTGTTGATAGCAGCATTTCGCAGCGTAACCGCGTCGAACTGCAAATCTCACCAATCGCGAGATTACGCGATGTTCAGCGGCGACTGATGAGAATTATATCACTGGGGTAGCCAGCTCTGGCATCCGCTAGACGAGGCAGCGACCGACTGTCTCAATGGCGAGATGGCCCGTCACCCATAGAAACAACCGTAGGGATCCTGGTCCAGTACGCCTAGAAATTCTTCTATAGTCGAGACCGTGGCCTGCGGCTCGTATCGGTGCCACTTCAGATCCGCCCGCATCCAGTAGACCTTCCAGATTTTCTTCGACCTGACATAGGTCGCCTTCGCGATAGGATGCTCGATGATCTCATCGGGGTGCTTGCATGCTGGCCGCACCTCAAATAGCTCAATACTCTGATCTACGATCCGGTATTTGATATCAAGCTCAGGCCGAATATGCGGCGGGGGCCGACGAGCCTCTACGTATGCTCTAACGGGCTTCTCGAATCGGTATCGCTCGTGCTCAGATAGGACCATGGTACATTTTGTAGCCTAGCCAATGGTTGAAGTCGAGCGTCCGACTGCTCATTCAGAAAGCAGCCGTTCGTTCATCTTCCTCGCAACCGTCTCACAACGGCCAGAAGCAGCTTGTCAAAACCTCAGCCAGCGGTCGCAGATCCCGCAAGAACAAAATTCAACACGATCAACACAACCACGACGGCGCCGAGGCAAATTGTCGCTATGAAGTACGCGTTCCCACCTTCGCGCGTCTTCAGCTTGTTTCGGTTTATCAGGTACGCAGGATAGGCAACTATGAACAGCAGAGCCATCACAACGCCCCACGCCATCGGTGATATGTTCAGAAAGGATTTCTTCGTTGGGTCCTTGTAGATTCCTGATAACCACGCATCGGCGAACGTCACCGAGGCAAGAATCAGACCGAAGACCGCCCAAAAAAGTCCGCCGCCAAAGTAGCAAACAATACCGGTCCAGAGTACCAATCCAGTGAGTTGGCGCCAAAGAACGTGGGGGTTCTCAGTTGCTGCGACAGGCTCCGCTTCGCTCAAGTTATCGATCGATTCCACGGGAGATTCTCCGTTGTCTGTGTTCGTATTTTCGGCTAACTCCGAATGGCTGCTGTGGGTCACAAGGCGTCATCTTACCGCAGATTCTTGAAGCGGCTGCTATGCGATGCGAAGCAGCCCCTAAGTCAGCTTCCAGGCGACCGACTCAGAACGGCCAGTAGCGGCCATTCAAGATGCTGTTCGGCTACCAAGTTAGATTCCGCTTTTGGAGCCGCCCGGCTACTTCTTAAACCAGTATCTATAGGCCGAGAATAGACCCTGTCCAATGAAAATGATGCCCAGTAGCGAAATTGCTCGAATCTTGTCCGACGTAAGACCCAAGTACAGAAACACGCCGCCCGCGGCTAAGCTAAATATTATTCCGCCAACTGGACTGGCGACACTGAGCAGCTTCTCGCTCTTGGATTTCACGTTATCCGATTGATGAATGAGAGAATTCAAGTATCTCACTTCATCCTCGCAAGAATCGCGACAGGCGATCCCATTTTGAACGTCGACCGCACAGTCAACACAGATTCCCTTGCTGCATGCCTTGCAGATTCCTACAGCAGTTGTAGAGGTGTGATTGAAGCAGTGCATCCTTTCCCTCTCGTTCCAAATAATCGCGAGATTCTTAATACTTACCTGAAATTGCCGAACGGCGGCTTTGGGTCACAGGCTGTCAGTTTACCCGAGTTTCATCGATCGGCGGCTTACTCGTGCTCACCGGCCGCACGCTATTGATCCTGGCTGACTTCGGCACACGGCCGAGGCTGTGTAAAAACGTCAAATCAGATTTCCCGGTGGGGAATCGAAACGCCAAACAACTGCTGGATGCGAGCTAGTGGAAGGCGCCGGTCATGTTATCGGGTTTCCCTGATGATTTGTGTCGCGCTGTCCCGCGAAGACGAAATACGCCCGGGTTTTCACACAGCCTCGGCCAAACGCAGCCGTTACCTAATTCTCAAAGTTTCTTTGTGATGACCGAGCACAAACTCGTGACCAGAAAGAGAGTGCCGACCAAGATTATCGGTAAAACCAGCGACAACACTACCCATAGTTTGACAAGCATCGGAATAGCCGAGTAATTGATTGTGCCACCACTGATTGTAGTGATCAGGGCGCTCACGGCGATCAGCACGATCAAAATCGCGCCGATAAACATTGCAAACCGGAAAACAAGCTCGCCAAACTTCCGAAAAATCTTGGTTATTGGGCAAGTCCTCTGCAGCGCAATAGTGTGATTCCGACTGTCCGCTAGGGGTCAGTGGCAGAAATTATAGCCTGAACAACATGACCGGCGGGAATGCGAAGTGAAGCAGTCTTTCGTTTATTTTCCAGGTAACCGCTCACTCTCGGCCAGCAGCGGCCACTCACTCACCAGCACCCAAATCAGTCGGGTCGAATGTATGTAAGTAGCTGCTCCACGTATTCGCAATGCCAATATCGTAGCCATAGGTAAGGACTATCAGAATTTCATCAACTTGCTGCGAGTCGGCGTAGTTGCTCGCAAGAATGGTTGCGAGCTGCCGCGCTAGTTCGGCGTCGGAAACCAAATCGATTCGAAGAAGCGCTCGCGCACTTAAGTAGGTCACAGTCTTGGTTCCGTTACTACTCGAGGCGCTGGCATGCGCATCGGAGGAAACGAATGCATAGACTACAGATGGGTGTTCTATCAGCGCGGATTGGGCAGCAAACAATTCTTTGAACGGCTCTTTCTGCCCAAGCGTCGAGGTGAACGCTGGCAGTAAGGCGCTCGCGAAAAATAGGCCCACCACCACTACCATATGTGGCTGCCAAAGAGCTCTTGGATCCGATCTCTCTGACCCTACATTGACTACATAGGTGCCTACTGCTAAGTCGTGCAGTGACTGGCGCGTATGCCGGTTAAAGACATAGAGATAGACAGCAGATAGTAGCCCACCAAAAACTATGATAGATACCGGGTATATCCAGAAAGACGCCATGGCCTCGTTTGTGAACTGCGCTCCGTTGAGGAAGTAAGGCACGCCCAACACGCTGTATCTTGCAAACGAACGCAAAAGACCAATTGGCTGATTGTTGCCATCAACTACTCGGATATTGACGAGTTTCTTCCCGACAGTTTGTCCGCCGAATAGCTTGCTATTTAGAATGCCAAAATAAGGAAAAGCAATAACGAAGCCTACAAGACGACCCCAGCCACCAAGCTGTACAAACTGCGTCTTTAGAAATAGACCAAATAGGATCCCGGCAATCCCGAGAATAAGCATGTCGATTACAAAGGCGCCGATCCGTCTCCAAAACCCAGAGATCCACTTGGTATCAGATCCTTCCATTGTGGCTGCTCCTAGATCTCGTCGCTCGCCGACTCGGCTCATATACTTGGCGAACGACCGCTGCAGGTCAGTGGCAGCCATAATACCGCAGATATTTCGACAGGCTGCTATGCCAAGTGAACCAGCCGCTCATTCCGCTACCTGGCGAATGCTCGCTCTCGGCCAATACCGGTCGCTCGATCGCTGGCTTTCAGCGGAAGAACGCTCGGAGAATCGTGAGCACACAGAGCAGACTCAGACCTATCAAGACTGGCCAACTACTACTCACAACTTTCTTTGCGAACGGCATGCCTCGACTCAACACAAGGACCGCGACAACAAAAACAAGGACCAATATTGCAGGAACGATTAGATACTGAATGTTGTATTCGTCCATGAAAATCCAAACGGCCGCTTTGTGTAAGTACCCGCCAGTTTACCTCGAGTCACGTGGGTGGCTGGAGCCGGCCACGAGCAGTCGCTG
>CAVOQS010000014.1:0-75591 GCA_963698415.1 uncultured Gammaproteobacteria bacterium
ACAACCGGACGGTCGGGGATCGCAATCAGTCCGTCGAACAGTCCGAAACCTCCATGCCATAGGGGATGTAGAGTGTCAGTTCAGAAACACTCGTCCTGTCCCACTGAACCCGACCTTCGAGACCACCAATCGTGATCTCGCAATCGGCATTCATGGCTTGGCTGACCTTTGCGTTTTCTGCCGCAATCTTTTCGATGATCTCGTAACGGTACTGCTCCGGCCCTACGATGCTTAACCCGATATCACCGAGCGGGAGAATCTCGGTCCTACCCGCTTTTTTCGCTCCCGAAATGAACTCGCGCAAGTCGGCAATCTGTGCTTTTGAGCTTCGGTCGAGGTCAAGAGCGACCTTCGCGTAGATGTCGATATAGTTGGTGTCAACCCGTTGACGATCCTCAAGAAGTTGAAGGGATTCATCATCCAAGTTGATCGGTTCCAAAAAACCTCGCCCGTAAGATAACGCCATGCCTTCCATTGATCTGGACCGGCGAATGAGATTCTCTATCGTCTCGATGATCTCCGCCTTGCGAAGGTCTGGCGACCGACTGTCATTGATGAGACGAATATTCTGAACGAGAAAATCCGCCTTCTTGGTAATAGTGACAGCAGGCATTTCGTAGTAGTCCACGTCAACTCTAGACCCAGTCACAACTATTTCTTCGAGAGCAGCGTCTTGGGCAGATGCCAAGGAAGCGAGCAAGCAAAATAAGAGTCCGATTCTTGTTGTTTTCATGCGTCCACCTGAACAGATTTCGCCAATCTTACGAATGACCACTGTGGGTCACCAGCCGCCATCATACCGCAGAAGACTCGATCGGCTGGAGTGCGGAGCAAAGCAGCCTGTCGTTCATCGCCCTGGTGACCGCTTGCTCTCGGCCAGGAGCGGTCAGCCAACTCTATCGTCAGTAAGCGCATCAGCTATTCGCTGGCTGATGCTTCTGCGAATCCAAGTTGCCGAAAGGGGCTCGCTAACCAAATAGGCTGCGGAGAATGACAAGGTGACCAGCGACATCGGCACTTCATCGGCACCAAGAACGGACTGTCCATCAAGAAGGCTATTCAGTAGTGCTAGGCTCACACCGACAAGGAACATAGCCGCCAAAGCGAATATCGGACGTACATTGTTCTCTGCTTCGTGGACTATGCCGGCAAGATAGGCGCCGTCGGCATCAGCGAGATCCGGATACCGTGCCCGTGCCCACTCTAGATAATTTGCCAAGACATCCTCCTACCCTGAGTCGCTGCCGTAGGTCACCAGCAGCCATCATAACTCAAGAAACTCGACTGGCTGGTATGCGAAGTGAAGCAGCCGCCCATTCGAACACCTGGTGAATGCTCGCTCACGGCCAATTGCGGTCGTTCGTTTCTAACGTTTCCGCTCAAGTAGATCTTGCCCCCACTTCCAGAGATAAGACCAGCAAATGAAAAAGAGGGGACCAAACAACAGCGTTGCGATTACTAGTACTGCCCACGCCGTCGCGCTTATATGCTCGAATGAACGGACTATCCCTTCACGATAGTCGAAGTTGGTCGCAATGACGATGAATAAGACGAATAGTAAGCAGCGCCACGACCAATAGAAATACTCCTTCCAGAAGCCGGGGTCGCGCAATTCAGACCTCAAGGAGAACCTCTCGGCTACCTTTTCATGGTCCGTTTCGTACTTGTCCTTGCGAGGCTCGATCATTGAAAGAATGAGGAATTATTAAGAAGCGCTCAAGGTCCGATATGGGTCACAAGCCGTCATCTTACCTCAGATTTTTCGAGCGGCTGGTATGCGAAGTGGGCCAGCCGTTCGTCCCCGCACCTAGTTGACGGCTGGACTCGGCCTATTCTGTTGAAAAACTCCTCGTAGTAAAGCATAGATGAGATAATTGCTGCGTGTTGATTACCGGAGCGATCTCCGATGATGGGCAGCAACGATAAACCGCAGGACGAGTTGTTCTACGCGTTTAATCTCGACGACATGGTGCCGCAGGATCACCTGCTCCGCGACATCGATCGAGTTCTTGATCTTTCCAACCTGCGAGAGCACCTCGCACCGTACTACAGCCACACCGGCAGGCCCTCGGTGGATCCGGAGCTGATGATCCGCATGTTGCTGATCGGTTACTGCTGCGGTATCCGTTCAGAACGGCAGCTGTGCTACGAGGTCTCGATGAACCTGGCCTACCGCTGGTTCTGCAAGTTAAAGATCACCGACCAGGTACCGCATCACTCGACCTTCTCGAAGAACCGGCACGGCCGGTTCCGCGAAGCGGATACGTTCCGCTTTGTCTTTGAACAGGTTCTGCAGCGTTGCATGGACGAAGGCCTGATCGGTGCTGAGGGTTTTACTGTCGATGCTTCGGTAGTGAAGGCCGATGCCAGCAAGCAGAAGCATCATGACGATGATGACTGGGGCAGTGGCAGCCGTGCCATCAACGAGTACCTGGATGCCTTGACCGAAGACGGCTCCTCGATGACACCGGCCAAGAAGGTCTCGCAGACCGATCCGATGGCGCGCTGGACTTGCGCGGCCGGTGGCCCTGCCTATTACGCGTACTCAACCAACTACCTGGTGGATACCGACAACGGCATTATCGTGGATGTCGAGGCAACACCGGCCCTTCGCACACCGGAGGTGTGGTCGACAAAGACCATGATCGAACGGGTTAAGGATCGCTTCGGTGTTGAGACCAAGAAGCTCATCGGCGATACGGCCTACGGCACGGCTGAGTTCCTCAACTGGATGGTGAACGAGGCCAATATCGAGCCGCACGTGCCGGTGTGGGACCGCGGCGATGAACAAGATGACCGCTTCGGTCGGTCAGATTTTAGCTTCGATGAAGACAACGACCTTTACATCTGCCCCAACGGCAAAGAGCTGCGTCGCTTCTGGCGCAACTTCAAAAAGCCGCGTACTGGCGTCACCAAAGCCAACGATATCAAGTACACCTCACGCAAGGCCGACTGCGCGGGGTGTTCGATGAAAGCACAGTGTTGCCCGAACACCGAAGTCCGGAAAATCAGTCGAAGCATCTATGAACCGGCTCGCGATGTTGCCCGTGCGGTGAGCAAGACACCGGCGTATCGCAGGACACGACGACAACGCAAGAAAGTGGAGATGCTGTTTGCACACATGAAGCGCATCTTGAAAGTCGATCGCTTGCGGCTACGCGGCTTAAGCGGTGCCCAGGACGAGTTCCTGCTCACCGCGACGGCACAAAACTTAAGACGAATGGGGAAATACCTAGGGACAGGTCCGCCTAAAATCAGCGAAATGGCAGTAACTTGAGCAAAAACACCGGATAAAAACAAAAAATCCGGCTATGCCGGATCAAGAAGCTCGCATCGAACAAATCGCGACTACAATAGCGGCTTCAGCAACGAGTTTTTCAACAGAATAGGCCAGAAGGAGACATTCGATTGTTTGGACAGATTTGCGATGATTAGTCGACATAAACTCAATGATTAGCGCCCCACTTCTTACATGCTGGAGGCCCCATGGCACGTTGCTTGAATTGCTCGCTCCGCAAGGCTTTGGGAGCAAGTATTGGCGGAATCTAATCAAAGGTTCATCGGGATTAGTATCGGTATCAGATCAACGCTAATTGCGTATACACGGTCCCACAATAGTCCTGAACTCCAATTGAGCGCCATATCCTTCGGCGCTCTTCGCATTAGCCGCCGAAAACGGAAAGAAAGGGGTCGAACCGAATATTTCGATAAGGGCCAAAACTCGGTCCGACCCCTAATATTCCTAATATTCAATCACTCCTCAAAAAACTCCTGCAGTCCAATCGCAGGAGAAGGGTTACACGTGGGTCATTTTTAGATGCAAATAATGGGGTCTAGTGGGCCAACTCTGGATGCAAATCAACACTGATGTTCTACCACTGAACGACACCCGCGGACCACGTGCAGGTCGGTGATTCTTCTGCCGGCCAAGGCTTTTGGTCACTACTCGACGGTGGAGAAATCGTATCACTCGGTCGCCGTCAGCAGTAGAATCAGTCGACAGCACGGTGACTCGAAGCCTCCCTCCGGGGAGGCTTCAATTATTCCCGACCAAGGCAATCGCGTTCGACAACCCGCTCCACGGCCACAGGCGGAAGCCATATGCACACAGGTTCCTTCATCGCCCGGTACCTCGACCCCCTGGACCGTCTCAGCGAGTTCCTGTTCGGTCTCATCATGGTGCTGTCGTTCACGCTGGGCGCCGATCTGATCGTCGGCGAAGGTGAGCAGGCCACCCGGCAGATGCTGCTGACCATCATCGGCTGCAACATCGCCTGGGGCCTGATCGACGGTGCCATGTACATCATCAGCAGCCTGTGTGAGCGCAGCAGCAAGGCGCGGTTGCTCGACTCGCTGCAACAAGCAGGGACTGAACAGGAGGCGTTGGCCATGGTGGGCGGCGCGCTCGACGATCGGCTCGAACCCCTTACGTCGGCCGACGATCGCAGCAGGCTGTATGCGGACGTCCTGCGACATCTGCGCAACGTCAGCCCGCAACGGACCCGGCTCACGCGCGACGACCTTGGCGGGGCGCTGGCCTGTTTTACGCTGGTGTTCCTGGCGGCGGTACCGGCTGTGCTGCCGTTCCTGTTCATTGACGATCGCTACCTGGCGCTGCGGGCTTCCAACCTGCTATTGCTTGGTCTGCTATTCCTGCTCGGCTGGCACTGGGCCCGCGCAACGCGCAGCAACCCCTGGTTGTTCGGTTCGTCGTTCCTGCTGGCGGGGCTTGGCATGGTAGCCATCGCAATTGCGTTCGGCGGATGACGCGGTACGGCCAACTCGCGGCCCTTTGCGCCAGCTTGCTGCCGCTGCCGGCCTTCGCCCAGGAAGACTTGCCCGCGCCGGGTTCGCAGCCCGCCTGGACCGCTTCGGCGTCCCTCTTCGCGTACTGGCCGGCGGACGACGACAACTACAGATCGCCGAGTGTCAGCGTCGATCTAGACAACCTCCACCTGGAAGGGCGCTACAACTATGAGAGCCTGAACACGGCGTCGCTCTGGCTCGGATACAACTACAGTTTCGGTGATACCGTCGCGGTGGAGTTCACGCCGATGATCGGTGGAGTATTCGGCGACACCAGCGGCATCGCCCCGGGCTATCACCTGGCTATGCGTTGGCAGGCGTTCGATTTTTACAGCGAGGGCGAGTACGTCTTTGACCGGGACGAGCGCACCGACTCCTTTTTCTACAACTGGTCTGAGGTCGGCTGGTCTCCCCTCGACTGGCTGAGGGTCGGGCTGGTGGCCCAACGCACACGCGCGTACGAGACCGAACGAGACATCCAGCGTGGCCTGCTCCTTGGCATCTCGCTTGGCGCGGTTACGCTGGGCGGCTACGTGTTCAACCCGGACCGGGACGATCCGACCTACGTGCTTTCAATCAGCCTCGACCTCCAGGGACTTCGTGGCTTGTAAGCACCGGGTCCGGACGACTGCAGCGAAAATGGGGTGTTACAGATCGGCCCCTTCCTGGCGGTGACGAACAACACTAGCAATCCAAACCAAGCCAACCAGTGACGTATAGAAATCAGGGTTGGTCACTACCCAAAATGCGTGCGGACTCAATAGAAGGCTTGTTACAAGAATTAGCAGTACAAGCGCAATTGATAACTTCCTGTGGCTTATCTTCACTCGGAACACCTGAGAGTCCGCAAGGGGTCACAGGCGGAAAGTATAACTCGAACACGTCTTCTGGCGGCTATGTGGGGCAAACCGGCCGTTCTTCTACGGTGCTCTGACCGAGGCGTCGCTACGCTTGAGCGCTCCAGGACTCCGCGGTCAGAGCGGTAACAGCCTCATAGTATTGCTCGTGGCCGCTTTTAGCGTCGGAGCCACTCAGAATCTCATGCAAATAATTCACAAGGATGCTCGCTATCGCATGGATGGCATCATGTCGATCCAACCCTTCGCGCTCTAGTCTTGCCAAAGTGGCCGCAACAGGTATTTCGTCCCCTAGCGCAATCTGATTCTCGACAATCGTATGAACCAGAGAATGCAGCGCCAAATCGGGCAAATCAGAATCGGACTCTTCGTGGTATTGCTGGACGAGAGCCATCTTCTCGTCCTCGTCAAGCAAGTCCCACTTTTCGGGGTTGAGAGTCGCGCTTGGGTCATATTCACGCATATCTCTGCAGCCTACCCGAAGAAGCAGCCGTAAGAATCCCGATCTATTTCGGCGATGAACTCCTCGACCTTGGAAACGGTGGCTTTAGGGTCGTAGCGGTGCCATTTCAGATCAGCTCGCATCCAGTAAATCTTCCACGTATTGGTCGACTTGACGTATGTAGCCTTGGCTATGGGGTGCTCAATGATCTCCGCGGGACTCTTAAACGCTGGTCGAAGTTCAAATAGCTCAATGCTCTGGTTGTTGAACCGATACCCAATATCAAGCTCCGGCCTAATGTGAGGAGGAGGCCGTCTGGCCTCGACGTAAGCCTTGATTGGCTTTTCGAAGCGGTATCGCTCGTGTTCAGAAAGCGCCATACGCACATTATGTAGCCGAATCTGCCGTTGAAATCCAGATACCGACTGCTCATGCGGTTAGCAGTCGTTCGTTCATCTTCCTCGCCACCGGCTCAGAGCGGCCACAAGCGGTCGATGCATTCCTGCGCAAATTAGCATCAATACGATGCGCAAAGGAGACCGTTCCGGCACCTCCTAATATCGTTCAGCACACCTATTGTCTTCGACGAAGTTGGGGTCTTGAATGCGCTTTGAGGCTTGCCGAATGGTCGTATCAATTTTGGACTCGGGCACACCTGTGCCTTTTCGCCTTTCAATCAGGGTGGAAATTCGCTCAAACGCTTTGCCCGGCAGCAAACTCGTTCCGGCAGTGGTACTCATCCAATGATCACCGACATAGATCGGGCTAGTACCAGACCTCCCGATTAGCCTGACCTCAAATAGCGGGGCATCCGCAAGCTCGTCCGCAACCAAAGCAATGCTCTCATTTTCCGCAAGAAGCTCGCGAAACTCGTAGAAAGCACATCCTCGTTCGTAGTGAATCCCTTCGTCTTCTGTGATTACGACGATTCGTATGGCATCGCCGATGGAGATTTCTCCGCCCTTGGCATGCGCAGCAAGCAACCACATTAACGACAGTGCGATTATGAGAGTTCTCGTCACGGCATGGCCCCCTAATGCGATTTTGGCGGTCAGTATTACTTCGACGTTTCGGAGGACGGAATGGTTTGAAGAGACATGCCTCAAGATGTCCGCTTTGAGTCACAGGTGGGAAGTATAGCGCGAATTTTCTTGGCGGCGGCTTTCGAGCGCTTACCGGCCCCTTGCTATTCATCCTGGCTGACTTCGGCACACGGCCACAAGCAGTCTCTGCGGTGTTGCTAGTTTGCTTTGTCGACTTGTTCGTATATCGACGTCTCAAAGTCGCTAAGAAGCGCCAGTGCGTCAGCGTCACCGAATGGCAGGATTTGTGTCATCAGCACTCCACACAAGTCGTTCTCCAGATCAATCCAGAAGTACGTATTGGCGAGACCCGCCCAGGTCAAACTGCCCGGCGCGCGACCACCCGGTACTTGATCGCTGTTAATCAAGAAGCCGAGACCAAACTTGTCCACAGAGCCGGGGAAAATGTCGAACGAATTGCTGAGCGCTGGCATCGCAGTCCCACCAGAACTACCCGCCTCAAGGTCACCTATATGATTCTGAGCCATTAGAGCAACAGTCTCGCGATTGAGTATGCGTGCGCCATCAAGTTCGCCACCGTTTAGCAGAGCCCTTAGGAACCGGATATAGTCAGGCGCGGTCGAGACAAGCCCGCCGCCGCCGCTGAGAAAAGCGCTATTCGAGCGGGCTGGCAGCGGCGACAAGTCTCCACTATCGGATTTGGAGTAGGTGGTGGCGAGACGCGGCAGCTCCTGTTCAGATAAATGGAAGCTCGTATCGTACATTTTCAGGGGCTCAAAAATCTTTTCGCTAAAGTATTCTTCAAGCGTCTGGCCTGTAACAGCAGTGATCAGCACGCCTAGAACATCTGAGCCTATTCCATACTCCCATCGCGTGCCCGGATCAAAAGCCAACGGCGCAGCAAGAAAACCGTCACCACCCCCAAAAATGCTCGGAAACTGTCCAGTCGCGGCGTATTGCGCAGCGTTTACGTTCCAAATTTCGTAGACATAACCCGACGTATGGGTAAGCAGTTGGCGCACAGTAACTGCGCTATCTGGCGGCCTCAAGATTGGCTTGCCGCTTTCGTTAAAGCCTTCGAGTACTTGCACGTCCTCTAGCATTGGCAGGTACGCGGCCGCCGCGACGTCGAGCTCAATCTCACCCTTTTCCACCAGTTGCATGACAGCGACCGATGTTATCGGCTTCGTCATTGAGTAAATTTGCAGAATGCTGTCTATCGCCATATCACTGTTACGTGAAATGTCGCTCTTGCCAGAAACACCCTGGTATGTGACCCCATCGGAATTCGCAGCAACTCCGATGACACCCGGAATCTTGCCACTCTTCACCGCGGACTCGAACAAATTATCGATCGGATGCTGGTTAACTGCAGGCGAGCAGGCAGTGCATGCAAGAAAGCAGACCTGAACAAGGGCCAGTCGAAGAGAAATCAAAATAGCGTCCTTTAAAATTTACGAAGCGACAATAGATACTTGGCGTTTTAGCGATGTCCGCTATGGGTCAGCAGCAGCCATCATAACTCAAGTAACTCGACCGGCTGGAATGCGATGTAAAGCAGCCCCTCGTTCATCGTCCTGGCGACCGACTGGACCCGGCCAAAACCAGTCATTGGGAACCGGCTTCTACAGAGCGATTCCCGATCGACTCATTTCGTGTACGAACGACCCAGTATGTTGCTACCGATACGACGAAAATAACCGGGCCGATCCAAAGCACCACCAGACTCTCGGGTATGTCGCGAACGTGTGCCCAAACTGAATACCCAGTCAACGCGATTCCTAAAAGACCAAGAAGACCGCAAAGAAAGTACGCCCAGAATCGGAAGGCGCCTCCACCCCTACCTATCAATGCAAGTATTGCGAATACTCCAAGGATCATGAAAATAGACTTCGTAACTGTAGGCCCGCCCATGATCGAGACGTACAATTCCATGAGAACGAAAAGGGAATACAGCAACACGAGCACAGAGGTAACAGCTAGTCTCACGTCTAATCCTCGGCCATTTCTGCGGTTCCAATTCAGCTGATACGCGCTTACTACAAGCGTCCGCTCCGGGTCAGCGGCAGCCATAATACCGCAGAAAACTTGACCGGCTGCTATGCCAGGCGAACCAGCCGCTCACGTCTGCTTCCTGGTGGACTACCGCTCTCGGCCAAAACCGGACACTCAAACTCTTGCAAGATCCCCCACAATCACACATATAGCCACAGACTGAGAAGCACCAGGCCACCTGTGGCTAACGCCAACAAAGGTGCGAATACTCGATCGCAATACCGGTCAACGATCAGGAACACAAGCGCGGCAAAGCCAAACACAATGAGCCCGCCAAGCAGAGTATCGATACTCGGCCCAGCAAGTATGAGGTCCCAGACGACCAAGACTCCAGCATACGCGACCGCAAAGTAAATCGGCTTTCCATGTTTGATCACGAACCAGCCAAACAAGAAGTAAAGAAGGAACGTGAAAATCATTTGGCGCGACCTGTATCGATGAGTGTTTTGGTTGCCAATTGTGTCAAATCAATTTCTGGTCGTCGATTAAGAGTAAGTGAACAACTGGTATTGAGGATAGAGCGGTCATGCGCGGCGAACGAATCTGGGCGGCTGGACTCGGCCAGAACCAGCCACTGCATAGCTCAATCGGCATCCCTCTTCGCGCGGTAAATCCGCTCTTGCAGATCCGTGACATAGGTTGGCGTCGAGAACGGGTTAATAGTCAGCGGAATACGAATGGTGACCGGAGATCCAAGTGGCCCCTCTGTCTTGGTCCATACTGACGCACTAGGCGGGGAAGTCGGTGAATAGTCAAAACTGATTATGTCTTTGAGCAGGATTCGTTGCTCAACTCCCCCCTTGCGAAGCACCAATGCGTCACCGCAATCCTCAACATCATCAACAAGGTCCCATACAAATGCCTTGAAGATGGTTACGAAGAGGATTACCACAACAGCCAATGGGAGGAACATCAAGAGTGATGCTCCATCGTATGTCAGTATTGCGAATGCGAAGAAGGCAAAGAACCCAACAAAAATGCTCGGCAATATCCATCTGAAGTATATCGACGAGATCATCCGAGGACGCCTACTCACAACACTAATCCGCCTTTTATGGGAGAAATTCCAACGTCCGCTGTGGGTCAGTGGCGGAAATTATACCTCGAATCACTCGACCGGCAGCTTCTGCGCGCATACCGGCCCCTCGGTATTCATCCTGGCGAACTTCGGCAGTCGGCCAGGAGCGGTCAGCCAATTCTATCGTCAATAAGTGCATCAGCTATTCGCTGGCTGATGCTTCTGCGAATCCAAGTTGCCGAAAGGGGCTCGCTAACCAAATAGGCTGCGGAGAATGACAAGGTGACCAGCGACATCGGCACTTCATCGGCACCAAGAACGGACTGTCCATCAAGAAGGCTATTCAGTAGTGCTAGGCCCGCACCGACAAGGAACATAGCTGCCAAAGCGAATATCGGACGTACATTGTTCTCTGCTTCGTGGACTATGCCGGCAAGATAATCGCCGTCGGCATCAGCGAGATCCGGATACCGTGCCCGTGCCCACTCTAGATAATTTGCCAAGACATCCTCCTACCCTGAGTCGCTGCCGTAGGTCACCAGCAGCCATCATAACTCAAGAAACTCGACTGGCTGGTATGCGAAGTGAAGCAGCCGCCCATTCGAACACCTGGTGAATGCTCGCTCACGGCCAAAACCGGACGGTCGTGATACGGAAATATCGACGAGATGCTAGTCACCATCTGGGACAGTGTTGAATGAAATGCGCCAAGTCACGTCCTCACGAGGAAAAGGTCGACCGTTAAACGTAGCTGGTTCGTATAGTGCAGACTTCGCAACTCTCTTGGCTATTTTTTCATAGTCTTTGTGAGTACTGAATAACACTCGAATATCCTCCACCTTTCCGCGCTCGGAAACCGTGAAGATAAGATCTGCGTATCCGTTACGACCGATCAACTTCTTCGGCAGGCGGGGCGCGACTACTTTGACTCTTTTCGGATTAAGCGCCTCGAATGCCTCGTCCCCAAGCCATTCGCGAACCATTCCGTCCGGGCAGGTCCAGAATACGCTTGTAGGTTCGCTCAGTGCACCGACGTCGATACTCTCAATTGCTGCGTTACATATCCGAGTGATGTCGTCCTCAGAATTAACTATCCGAGCAAGGTCGTCCTCGACGATGCTGGTCGAGAACTCCTTCGTCATCGCCTCGAATAGGTCGATTCCCCTGTCGAGGTTTTGGCCGCCAAGTTCGGAAACCGCGACTGCAATCTTATCGGACAGTTCGTCAGCGCAAGCAATAGTTCCTAACTGAAGCGCAACAAATAGCGCGATAGCACCTTTGATTGTTAGTCGCCTCCGCATTAGTGCCCCCATTAACGACCGGCTGGATTGGGTTGTGATTTCAACCGGTCAATCAGTCACCGCCTAGTACGTTCTTTGATATGTACCGATCGATCAGCCAAAGAAATGCTACGGTAAACAGAACAAACCCTAGCATTCCACCAATGCCACCTAGTGCGAGGTGGGAGAAGATCGGTATCATTGCGATAGACGTTAGAATGACAACTGCTGCCCAGCGTCGAAACCAAACCACACCGGAACTATCCATCTTCCAGAGCTTTTGGGTAGCAATGAATGCGGTGATTCCGTAAGCGAGCGCAAAGAAGCCGAACCACTTGGGAATCGGCACCTCATCGTTGAAAAAAATCATCACCGTATTTGCGAAGCCCGCGAAGCAAAGCCATCCGAGCAAGAAGCAGACTATCGATATGCCAAGTGGTCGCAATGCTGAAGTCATCAGAGGTATCCAAGAATATCGCAAGAGTGGGCCGCAACCTGAATGGCTGCTTCGGGTCGAACCAGCCGCCATCATACCGCAGAAGACTCGGTCGGCAGGAATACGGAGTAAAGCAGCCTGTCGTTCATCGCCCTGGTGACCGCTCGCTCTCGGCCACTACCGGCCGCTGGTATCTTCCCGCTGACGCTTTGCAGTTTCTCGGAGTTTTTTGCGAAAGGCTATTGGGTCAGTCTCATCAATCCTCAACGGAGAGAGCAGTACAGTAGTCCATGCCAAGACCCCTGCGGTGACACCAATGGAAAGAGAGCTAAATGTAAGCCCCGCCCAAAGCCCCACTGAAAAAGCGATTGTAGACAGAATGCCGCTGACCCAATTGAATTTCAGTCCACTGCCGCATGCTCCGCACCTACTTGTCGAATGCACCGCTGCCGCAAATAGAGCGGTTATCCTAACGTCATTCGAGTCGCAAGCAGGGCAAGTTCTCACCGATCAATCAACCTCAAACGAAGGGCCGGAATGGGTCAGTGGCGGAAATTATAGCCTGAACAACATGACCGGCAGCAATGCGAAGTGAAGGAGCCACACGTTTGAGTTCCTAGTCGTGGGCGCCACTCGGCCAATTGCGGTCGTTCAGGTTTCGCTAACAGATATTAGTTCGACGCTTCCGATGCGATAATGGCAACAATGCTCTGGATGCGGTTTTTCAGATACTCATAATCTTCCAGCACGTCGGCCTGGCGTACCGTGTAGATGCCCACCGCGTTCATGAATTCGTCGGAACCAGACCATTGGTCGACAGGGAAATCGCCTGCCACGGGAATGCCTGCCTGACCCATGCGATGCCAACCGGCTAGTTGACTAAAAGTATTGGATGCAAAAAAAACAATTTGAGTCTCAAGCAACAGTTTCTCACTTGCCCGTACATCTTCAAATGATCCGAAAAAATCTGCGAGTTCAATTTTTAATCGATCATTCTGGAGAAGCTCGAGGTTTCCCGACGCAACTAACGCTTGGTATGCGCCAGGGCTCGCTGTGAAAACTTCGTAGAAAACAAGATGCCAGAGCAATTCCCGAGCTAATTCAGGGTCTATTTCAGAGCCATCTTGCATGAAAATTGAAAGTTGTCTGCCAGCGTCAACTCCGCGTTTTGCGGCGTTATGTGAGGCATTAACTCGCTCCAGCATCGTATCGAAGTCACGGCCCAGCGCTACCACGTGCGAGTCAAGTTGGGCAGCCTGATTCCGTGAGTCAAGCCATGCGTCTGCAGAAAGGGCCAAAAGAATACTGACAATAATTAGGAGTCCTTCGCTGAACATGCGTATCAACACAGGCCTATCCATTCATATCGCTCCCGATAAATCGTTGAGTCTTTACTTGGTAAATTGCCCACGCAGATCAATAGACAGACAGGTTGTTGGCAATAGCGGAAGGTTTAGCCGAAGTCCGCTTCGGGTCAGTGGCGGAAAGTATAGCGCGAAACTTCTGGGCGGCGGCTTTCGAGCGCATACCGGACCCCCGCTCTTCATCCTGGCTAACTTCGGCACACGGACAGAACCGGTCACTCAAGATCGCAGCTCATTGAGCTTGAGACCCAGACTTACGCCCAAGAGAACAGTGACCAAGAATACGAAAATATCAAACAGATAAACGACCGGCTCCCAGGGCGCATTCCGTAGCCAAGGCACGTACCGTAGCATCAGTAGCAGGCCAGCGAGTCCGATGAGGTTTGATAAGACGCCAATCACGAAGGCGGTGAAATAGGGCCTGATTGGATAGGCCCAAGACGTGTAGGCATAAAAGCCGATAGCAACTACTGCACATGAAACGTACTGTACGACGAGGAATTGGCTGGAGGCTTCCCCACCAAATGCTACGGTGACCAATGCGCTTGTGGATGCCACAGATAGGAAAAGTAGGACTGCGAAAAATACGATTCGTGAGGCATTCAACTTCGGCAAAGTCCTGTTTCGTCGAGCGACTGCTTCGGGGCAGTACCAGCCTGTGAGTCTATCACCTGGCCAGTGACTGAAGTCGGCCACATGGTTCGACCCGAGTTTAATGGACCGCCTGTTGCTGTAATTTGGCACGCTCCTCGAAAGCAGCCGGACATATATTACCAAGATAACCGTGTCGGCGTTTTCGGTTATAGAAACACTCGATGTAATCGAAGATGTCTTGCTTGGCATCATCGCGCGTCAGGTAATATTTTCGATTTACCCGTTCCCGTTTGAGGATCCCGAAGAAGCTCTCAACGACGGCATTGTCGTAGCAGTTTCCGCGGCCGCTCATGCTGCACAGGATCTCGTTCGTCTTGAGCTCATCGCGGAAGTCATCGCTCGTATACTGGCTACCACGGTCGGAGTGGTGGATGAGCCCATCACCAGGTCGGCGGTGCTGTACCGCCATGTTCAGTGCATCGATGACCAAGTGTCGACTGATCCAACGGCTCATCGACCAGCCAACAATGCGGCGCGAGTACAGATCCAACACCACCGCCAGATACAGCCAGCCCTGGCGTGTCTTGATGTAGGTGATATCGGATGCCCAGCGTTCATTCGGGCCCTCTGCCGTGAAGTCCTGATCAAGCAGG
Source organism: uncultured Gammaproteobacteria bacterium (assembly GCA_963698415.1). Lineage (GTDB taxonomy): Bacteria > Pseudomonadota > Gammaproteobacteria > Steroidobacterales > Woeseiaceae > UBA1847. The sequence continues at coordinate 14,549 of CAVOQS010000014.1, forward strand.
TTGTCCGCTACCGCGTGTTTTGGGTCACGCTGTGTTGTGACCTTAAACGTCGTCTTGGGACAACCCTTGAGGCCGGCAATGCGCATGAGCCGGGCCACCTTGTGGCGCCCGCAAAGGTAGCCTTGCTCGTTCAGTTCCGCAGTGATCTTTACAGCGCCGTACACGCCATCACTGTCGCTGTGGATCTGCCGGATCAGCTCGGTCAGCTCGCGATCCGTCTTCGCTCGTTGGCTCTCAGGCCGTATCCGCCACGCGTAGTAGCCACTGCGCGAAACCGCCAGCAGCCTACACATCATCCTCACTGGGTATTGGTTGCGGCGTCGATCGATACACATGTATCTCACTTCGACTCCTTGGCAAAGAAAACCGCCGCATCTTTTAAAAAATCCCTTTCCTGTTCTGCTTTCGCAAGCTTGCGCTTGAGATCGGCTATCTCGTCATCACGCTTCTTGCCTTCACCTGGAAAGGCCTGGTCGCCCAGTAACCGGTACTGATCTCGCCAGCGCCGAAGCTGGCGTTCACTGATTCCAAGTTCCTTGCAAACCTCCCTGTCCGTAACGCCATCTTCGCTCGATCGCTTCAGTGCAAGGCGCTTGTATTCTGGGTTGTATCGTCGATACTTCTTCTTTGGCATGGAACACCTCCTGCCGCATTATGCGGACATTGAATGGTGTCCATCAAACCGGGGCTGAACGAACAACCAGCCGTTAACGTCATACTCGAATTACGACAGTTCCGGCAATAAAGTCGTGGATTGCGCGACGCTTCTTGTTGGTCAACATCACAACAAATTCGCCCCACACCCAGATATTCGTTAGTAGTGTTATCGACCCCAGCCAGCTCGGAGCTAATTCCTGCATTCGCACCGCTCTTTCTTGCCAATTCAATGCAAAATACTCGGCATCAGTCATTGCCATGGTCGTCTGCGCGTAAGCCACCTGGCTGATAGTTGCCAGCAGGAGCAATACACAGTAGCGAAGCAGTGCTTCTCGATAACCGACCGAATCGCCTTCGAGTTTGACGATTTTGATTCCGACAATTAGCTTCCCTGGGGTTCCGCCGTACCGCTTGACTAAGTAGGCGTGAAACCACAGGCCGAAGACAATGCTCGGAACCAGATAGTACGCGTAGAAGAACCGGGACTGCTCGCTACCCCAGACGGTGAATGCAATAAGCGGAGTAAGGATTAGGAAATCAAGCAGGTATGCCCCGAGCCTCTGCCAAAAACTCGCATAGATTGACTTAGTTTCAGTGAGCGTCTGTTGAGGTTCTGGGTGACTGGCAATTGCCCTCTGCAAGTTTGCAAAGTTCTTTGGATTATTCCGCGCATCAATATGCGCTTCGACATCCCGCAATTCCGACAGGCTATATTGGGAATAGTCGATTTCCCCGTCTTTTACCGCCAATTCTCATTCCCCTTCGATCCAGATCCGAATGGCTGCAATGGGTCAACAGCCGAAATTATAGCTCGAAAAGCCTGGCCGGCGGCTTCCGGGCGCTTAGCAGTCATTCACCTCGAACCAGGGCGACGGGCTCAGTACGGCCAGACAGCGGCCACTCATATTGTCGTTCAGTACAGCTCGTCATCTGGGCGAACCTCCCGATCCGGATCTGGGACCCTGAGGCTAAATAGCTCTGGAAACAATTTCAGCGTGGTGACAAGCAATGGGCCAACAGCAAGTGCGGCTAGAACAACTCGCATCGGCACTGTCGAATCCCGGTACCAGATGAAGGGAACGAGAAGCAGGAAAGGGGCAAACTTCACTGCTAGAACGCGCCATTGCGAGAACGCAAGAACGACGTCGCAACTTCTGCATCGGACGCCCTGCCCACGGACAAAAACACCACGCCAATTGTAAGCCTCATAAGCGGGTCTAATATCGACTTGAGAATCGCAATTCGGGCAGCGCGGCATAGTTACAGGGATTCTTTGTGACCGGCGAGTTTGGGTAAGAGGTTGGCAGTTTACCTCAGATTGCGCGACCGGCAGCTATACGAACTGAAGCAGTCCCCCGGTTTGTTTCTTAGTGTTCGTCGCAGAACGGCCACAGACCAGCCATTAGTCGAGCTTACCCTCCCAACGTTTGTCACTACGGTGAGAATCAAACTCCGTCGTTACAAAAGTCATGTAATCCATGATCTTGCTATACAGCGCGCGGACCTTCCCATCTTCCCGTTTTCGAGATTTTCCGAAGTCAATCGGCCAGTCTTCTGACCAGCGTTGACCACCGCCGTAGTACTTGAATAACTCCCGATTTCGCTTGAGCCGGGACCAGAAAAAGCGTAACGGAGTCTGATAGATAACTTCGTGTACCGAATCTCGCCAAATCGTCGCGAGAACGAATCCGCCTTCCGTCCGGAACTTGCGAACGACGGCGTCTGGAACTATGTCGTCTAGTGTCTCGGACGCATAGTCATTGAGTTCTGGGCTATTGGAGCTGATGCAAAGCGGAATGATTTTCATACGTTCAGTGCTATGAACTCCAACACGAAACAGCGGGAAGACGGCCCAGATGCGAACGGCTGCTGTGGGTTGCGGATTCAACCGGTCGTTGCAACACCTAAACTCTACCACCGTAGAGAGGAGGATGTTGCCAATGGGACAGAGAAGAAGACGCCATTACACGCAGACTGAGAAGTCTGAGATGTGGGATCGCTGGCAAACGGGCGAGTCCATGAACGAGATAGGCCGGCACTTTGGCATTCAGGGCCACTCGTCGATTCAAAGGATCTTGTCAGAGACTGGTGGCATCCGGCCTCTAAAGCGACGACGATCGGCACGTTCTCTATCGATGTCTGAGCGCGAGGAGATCTCCCGTGGTTTGATAGCAGGCCGGTCGCTTCGATCGATTGCCAGAGCGCTTGGCCGGGCACCGTCAACGGTGAGTCGGGAGGTGCAGCGTAATCGGGGCCGGCGACATTACCGGGCACACGCGGCCGACGCAGCCGCCTGGGATCAAGCGCAGCGCCCCAAGACCTGTAAACTGGCTGCGAATCGTGCGTTAGCACGTATTGTAGCCAGCAAGTTGCAGCTCGAGTGGGCGCCGGAACAGATCGCTGGCTGGCTGAAGCGCACGTACCCAGGTGACGAGGCGTACCAAGTGTCACACGAGACGATCTACAAGAGCCTGTATATCCAGACCCGCGGGGCCTTGAAGAAAGAGCTGTTGAAGTACCTTCGGAGAACGCGCGCGTTGCGCCGCTCGCGCCACCATACGCAGAAGGGGCCGGATCATGGCCAGATCGTTGACGCCGTACCGATCAGCGAACGGCCTCCCGAGGTCGCGGATAGAGCGGTGCCCGGCCACTGGGAAGGCGATCTATTGTGCGGCACCAAGGAAAGCCAGATCATTACACTGGTTGAACGTCGCACCCGCTACGTGATGTTGGTTCGGGCACCGAAGAAGGACTCTGAGACGGTGGTCAAAGCACTCACCAAGCACGCCCAAAAGCTCCCACGGGAACTTTACAAATCGCTGACCTGGGATCGCGGCAGTGAGATGGCGAATCACAAATCATTCTCACTGGCGACCGACATTAACGTCTACTTTTGCGATCCGCAGCAACCCTGGCAGCGCGGTTCGAACGAGAACACCAATGCGTTACTCAGACAGTACTTCCCGAAAGGAATGGACCTGTCGAATGTTCACCAGAATCGACTCAATGCCGTGGCGAGAAGACTTAACGAAAGACCCAGAAAGACTTTGGGTTATTATTCGCCTGCAGAGAAATTTGCCGAATGTGTTGCGGCGACCGATTGAGTCCGCAGTCAGTGGCAGCCATAATACCGCAGAAAACTTGACCGGCTGCTATGCCAAGTGAACCAGCCGCCCATTCCGCTTCCAGGTGGACTACTGCTCTCGGCCAGAAGTAGCCGGTCAGTTTCTATCTACATGTCCTGATGTCGTGCGTGATCCGGTCCTCTTGGACTACCTCGACAACGAAGCACCCGGGATCGACGGTCCGTGGTGTACTTACGATTACACTTCCATCAGCCATAGTCGCTTCGGCAATATAGGTCGATTGTTGCTTGAGATGAACTACGAAAACCTCCCGAGATTCACTGGCACTGAATTGATCACCGGGGATTCTCACGGATAGGTCTTCGAACACGATATCCAGATAGGCTACGTTGTTCCCAGAGTCGTTTAGCGGCTGGATGCGGAGATCATCACCCAAGAAGAAATTCTGGAAAAGGAGAGTCGCAGCAATACCGAGAATGAAGAACAAGCCGCATAATAATGCTCTCTCGTACCCCAAGCTATATCGCTCAAACGCTGTTTCTGGGGAGCTTCGCAAGCTGTTTTTTTCCAAAGATTGTAGGAAATTCGACCGGCTGGAAAGGGTCACAGGCGGAAATTATAGCTCGAAATTTCTGGGCGGCGGCTTTCGAGTGCGTACCGGACCCTCGCTATTCATCCTGGCTAACTTCGGCACGCGGCCAGAAGGAGACATCCAGATCGGCGGCCCACGATTGATGATTCTTTGAATGGTCCGGCTGGCGAGACCGACACACAGACTAGAAGCGAATTCTTACGCCGACGCCAAACTGATTACTGTCAATGTCGCCCGACCCGATAGCGTCCGGGTGGACCTGCCCGTATCGTGCAGATATTTCTGTGCTGCTGCTGACGAACCAACTGGCAAACACTTCGACGACATCTGCGTCAATGTCCAGCACCGCCTCCTGATGAGAGTACTCCAGCCCGAACTCGAAATTTTCCGAAGGAAAGAGCGCCCCACGCAGGCCGTAGGAGTCGCCGGGGTCGTCCGCATCTGAGGTTGCGTAGAAGAGATCGGCTCCGAATTGCCAGCGCTCACCAATAGAGCCGACATGACTAAGTGTCAGTGCCACTACGGTAGCGTCGGAATCGACTATCTCAACAAATGCTGCGCTCAGATCCACGGTGGTCGCTTTTCCAAAGTACTTTCCCACTCCGAGCACATATGCAGATGTGTCCAACTCACCCGAACCTGGATTGCCGTCGATTACCGAACTTCCATCCAACGTTGCTGTGGAGATTCCCGCAAGTGCATACCAACCGCTATCGCGCCAAACGTGGCGGAGGTTCAATGAAATCTCGTCTGTGGTGGCGTCGAACGTGGCAGCGACAGGCGGAAACGGGTCTTCTGTGAAGACCGATGAGCCCGACACCTCGCTGCGCGAATATCCCATGGCTAAGCTCGAAGCGCGGCTCGTAAACGCCGCGCGAGATTTGGGCCCTTCGGAGTCAGAAAGCCCGGAATAGAACCAGGCACCAACAAGGTCTACGTTGTCCGAATCTGTGGAAATTGTTGTCATGCCCAGCGAGGGCATTGGTATCCCGTTGAGTGTCGAGGCGACTGTATAGTCTGTACTGCCATGTCCATATGACAAGCCAAGCTCAAAATCATAGTCCTCTGCTGATGCAGCAGTCGCGAAACAACATCCGAGAATCAGTATGGCGACCGAATTGGTAACTGACTTCATGGCTATCCTTCCTGGTCGACGTTACGTTATATGGCTGAATTGCCGCCCGATCAGACCATAATTGGGGGAAATTATCCATGATTGGATAAAGCTGCGATTTACAGGCTATGTGCTGGCACGGAAAACCGCCACCTCGTCAGCCTGCGCTGAGATCGGCGCAATAGCGAGACGTGCAAGCGGCCAAAGTCCAAATTCTTTTGATGAAAATCAATGGGTCTGACCGGCTGGTTTGGGTCAGCGGCGGAAATTATAACTCGAAACAAGCGACCGGCGGCTTCCGGGCGCGATCCCTCGGTACCGGCCCCGGCTCATTCGGCACTCGGCCGCCGATGCGCGCAGGATGAAACTCTTCTTCGGCCACTAACGAGCATAGGCCATGACCAGTCATTCAGAATCAGTGACGCCGAGCCAAAGTGCGAATGAAATCTCGGTGGCGTTCCCTTGCCGCCAAATGAACAACTTCTCATGACTGGCTCCCTCTATTCGCAATCCCTCAGGCGCGAGTTCACTGCCGAAGCCTTGAATCATTGGCATTGCCAGTACTACTTCATCCAAGACCTCGTTGAGTGGGACCAGCTTCGGATTGTGCATATTCCCCGACGACTTCTCGGCTTCCGCTAGTTGGTCCGGGGCCAATCGATTAAGTTCGGCCCGCAATTCGTTCTGAAATGTGGGGTTGCCCACTAAGGCATGAAGGATGATCGAGTGGAGGTGATCCGCACTCCCACTTTGCTTTAGGGCAACCAGAGCGTCGCCAAAAGAATCGAGGCCTTCTCGGTCGTCTGGCAAGAACTTGATGAATGCCTTGCCCGGCAACCACGACGAATCTTCCGGGTTAACTGAAACCTCCCAATCCGCGAAAGCAACGGTCGAAACTAGCAGTAAAGAAGACGTCAAGAAGTAGCGCATTTTTCCGATTTCATGACAGGCTGGTTTGGGTCAGTGGCGGAAATTATAACGCGATTCTAACGACCGGCGGCTAGGCAAACTATTCCGGACATCGAACGTGTTACCGCCAAAACTTCGGCACGCGGCCACAAGCGGTCGGTGGGAGGCAGAAAGGACTCGACTATTGTGAAGCCGCATTAACCGCCTCTACGACGAGTCGGTGACATTCTTCGACGAGATCGCTTGGTGGCAGATGCCTATCTGAATCGCATCGGATAGACACGTAATTCGGCTCCGTTGCCGCCATCACATTCGCCATCAGTTCAACCTGTAATAGATTTTCCTTGTCAATTTCCATTGGCGGGACAATGCTCGGAGACGCGCAGGACACAGAGTTGAATCCGCCTTCGCAGACCGCTCGAATAATCTCAAAGGCTCTGTCCAAGTTCTCCTCGAGCGTCGGATCGATGTCGATGACAACTTCACCAGCCACCGCTGCCATGAACCGCGCATCCGACTGGTCTGAGGCCGAGTTCGGAGTAGATTCGCTCTGGCAGCCCATGAGCACCAGCGCTGAAATGGCGAATGTTTGTGCTCTCAATTGCTTACTCGGCTGCCAACAATGCTTCGGATTCACCAGAAAACACAAGATCAATAAGGCCATCCACTCGCGACCTTTCTATCGAGTCAATGCATTTGGTGGCTTGCTTCACCTTGGGAAAGATGCCGAACATTTGTCCGATTCGCGAACAATGAATATTAAGAAACACTGAGCCCGAATCCAATGGACAGACATGCAGTAGAATTGCCCCATCTTCGGTCAACGGAATCCCATTGCTGATGCCAAATCCTGGTGGGCAATTCCTCTCTGGATCATTCTCGTCGAAGCTCGCAAGTTCCGAATCCCAGTTGAAAGTCCTGAACGCATTTTTCGTCTCGTTGGGCGACGCGTTCTTGTACTCGGTTCTGGAATAGTCGTGAAGTTGTATCCAGTACTCGGCCATCTCGTTGATTCCGTGCATCGTCCGCTCTGGATAATTACCAGCCATTGAGTGTATCACTCGGCCAGAAGCAGCCGGTGAACTCCTAGCAATTGATGCCGGTTCGGCGGCTGCTGTAGAACGCAAATGCTGTGAAAATCGTGAAGAATACTGCTGGTACCGCCACTTCGAAACTTGGTGATCCGCTCTTGTAATAGGCATACCCGAAGACGCCCCAAAGCAGTATTGATAGCACCCCCCACAACAACACTCCAGACGACGGCATCCGGGACTTGTATTTGCCGATACCGTATATCTTGAGGCTTCGTTCGTTCATTTCGTTGAGTTCCGCTACGTGCAGTTCGCACGACTCTTTGCAAGCAAGACCCATACCTACGTCCACCGCGCATTCAGCACACAGCCCTTTCTGACAAGCTTTGCAGATGCCGACAGCAGGCGAAGAATTGTGATTGAAACAGTGCATTAGTTCTCTCTAATCTCGTCGGGCTTCAAACTCTCGTGCGAACCCCAAGAATGGCGAGCGACCGCCTCGGGTCACAGGCGGAAATTATAGCTCGAAATTTCTGGGCGGCAGCTTTCGAGTGCTTACCGGACCCTCGCTATTCATCCTGGCTAACTTCGGCACGCGGCCACAAGCGGACCGTGGCAGCAAGTTAGCTAATCCCAAGAACTAAGGCACCTACTCGTTTTCATTCGGCTTGTACCCGTTCATAAGAGGCACCACACGAAGCAGCAATCGCGGAATGAAATAAGTAGCGAATGCAGGAAGAATCGTCATCCAAAGGAAACCGAAAATCAGGAATCCTGTATTCTCTTGGCCAAACTCTTGGAAGTACCCAACTGACGCCAGCATTGCAGCCCAGAAAACGAACGCCCCAAGAATGACTACAGTTCGGTGGCGTTGTAGAAACTCCCCAGATAAGTACAGTCGGCGGTGAAGCTCTTTGAAGTAATAAGAGATACTCATCTGTAGTTTTCCCAATGTCTCCTTCGGGTCACAGGCAGAAAGTATAGCCTGAAAAGCCTCGGCGGCTGCTTCCGAGCGCCTGGCAGTCATCTAATCTGAACGCGGGCCACAGGCTCAGTACGGCCAGAATCAGCCACCGGCCGAAGGCGCTACGGACCGTCGGCGCCAAAAACAAATACCGTTCCGTCTTCGACTTCAATACTTTCAAGATCCAGTTGTAGTGACGGAGTAGAAACAACAGGGATGCTGCATTTCGCACAATAGTTCTGGTTGTTCTCAAGATAGGCGATGACCACTTCGTTCGCATAATCAGGATACGAAAGGCACGTTGCGACAGGTGACTTCTCTTTCGCTTTATCAATAAGGCATTGTTGCAGGAGGTCTATTTCCTCGGACAGGTTATTTTCCTTGTCGGAAACAGAGAGAATCACCTCTACATCGCCACTGTCGAACAACAGCAATCCGATTGGTGGAACAGCATTCTGTTTGGAAAGGGCCCGATTCACTCGCGGAGCCAAGTTGGCGATCAGATCCTGAAATTGCTCTTCGGATTGGTCCATTGTTTCGCCTTCTGATCTATCTGTGATTCTAAGTTTGTGAGCGGCCGGAAAGGGTCATTTGCAGACCCCCATCATACCCCGAAACCGGCCGTTCGAGCGGCTCCTATTGAGGGTGAAGCGGACCTCGCCATTCAGCAACAGCGGCCATTCGCGAGCGGCAAGTTTCAGAAAACATCTGGAGATTGAGCGGAAAGTATTGGCCGGGAACCTGCGCTTGTCCGCGCGCCGTTCGAATCAACATTACGGTCAACTATCAGGTCTGGCAGCTCTTGCAGTAGTAGGTGCTTCGCTGTCCCTGTACAAACGCCCTGATCACCGTGTTGCAGTGGCGGCAGTGTTCGCCTTCCCGGTCGTAGACCTCGAGCTGTTGTTTGAAATAACCCGGCTCGCCGTCACCACCGTAAAAGTCACGCAGTGTTGTGCCACCGGCTTTTATGGCGCGGCTCAGAATATCGCGAATTGCATCAGCCAGCGCCTCGTATCGATGGCGGGCGATTCGTCCTGCTGCGCGCTTGGGATTGATGCCCGCCAGGAACAGCGATTCACTTGCGTAGATATTGCCAACGCCGACGACGATTTTTGCATTCATGATGAACGGCTTAACGCTGACCTTGCGGCCTCGTGATTGCCGCCAAAGGTACGCGCCGTCGAATTCCTCCCCAAGTGGTTCCGGTCCCAAATCAGCGAGCAAAGGGTGCGCTAATGGATCGTCGCTCCAGTGAAGAGAACCAAAGCGTCTCGGGTCGCGAAAGCGCAACGACTTTCCGGAGTCGAGTTCAAAATCGAAGTGATCATGAATTCCGGCCGGTGTATCGCGATCCACGATAAAGACACTGCCCGTCATTCCCAGATGCAGGATCGCGGTGCCGTTTCCCGTGTTGATGAGCAGGTACTTGGCGCGACGCTCGACGGAGCGAATCGACTGGCCTTGCAAGCGGCGTTCCAGGCCCGGGGCTACCGGCCAACGCAGGCGGCGATCCCGCACAACGACTTTCGCGATCGTTGTATCGACAATCCACGGCTCGATGCCGCGGCGGCTGGTTTCAACTTCGGGTAACTCGGGCATCGGAGATTCTGCCCAAAAAAAAGCCCGCTTTCGCGGGCTTTTTTTTACTTGATCTTGGCTTCTTTGTAGATCACGTGCTTGCGAATCGTCGGATCGTACTTCTTCGTCTCCAACTTCTCCGGGTGCAGGCGCTTGTTCTTCGTAGCCGTGTAGTAGTGGCCGGTGCCGGCGCTCGATACGAGTTTGATCTTGTCACGCATGTCGAATCCTCCGGCGCTTAAACGCGCTCACCAGCGGCACGCAGGTCTGCGAGGACCTTGTCGATGCCATGCTTGTCGATAATCCGAATTCCCTTGTTGGAAATACGCAGGCGCACGAAGCGCTTCTCGGATTCGACCCAAAAACGCTTGTTCTGCAAATTCGGCAGGAAGCGACGACGAGTTCTATTGTTAGCGTGGGACACGTTATTGCCCGTCTGTGGGCGCTTCCCAGTCACTTGGCAAACCTTGGACATTACCTTAAGTCTCTGATTTTATTAATGGTTGCCCACGAAGAGTGGGCGGAGAGCGGGACTTTATACCAGCGTAGCCCGCGCAATACAAGCGCCTGGTCAGAGCAATCCACGGCTGGCAAGGGATGTAGCTCTGCCGTCGCCGATAATAAGGTGATCCAAAAGCCGGATATCGACCAGTTCAAGGGCCGATTTGAGGCGTTTTGTGATGCGCTCGTCGGCCTGGCTGGGTTCGGCCACCCCGCTCGGGTGATTGTGGGCCAGGATGACGGCGGCCGCGTTGACCCCCAGGGCCTCCTTGACGACTTCGCGCGGGTACACGCTGGTGCCATCGATCGTGCCTCTGAACAGTTCGTCGAAGCGCAATACCCGGTGGCGGTTGTCCAGGTACAGGCAGCAAAAGAGTTCGTGGTCGAGATGCCGCATGCGTGCCTTGAGGAAGGCCTCGGTATCGGCCGGGCTGCGGATGGCCTCGCCACAAGGCAGGGACTCGAGGTAGTAGCGCCTCGCGAGTTCGGGCAAGGCACGCAGGGCGGCAAGGCGACCCGAGCCCACACCGCGGCAGGCCATAATTTCCGCGGCCTCTGCATGCAACAGGCTGCGCAGACTGCCGAAGCGCCGCAGCAAACGAGCCGCCGCGGCGGCGCTGACAAGGGTAGTCAGCAGTTCGGTGTCGCTCCGGTCCCTGAGCGTATCGTCGTCCATGGCGGAATGCTGCAGGCTCCGGGTATTTGCTAACAAGCAAACAATCTAATGGGAATTGCCGATTTCGCCGCCCACGCGATAAGCTCGCATTATGAATATCGTTCTCGGCATCACCGGCGGCATTGCTGCCTACAAGGCGCCCGACCTGGTGCGCCGCCTGCGCGAGCGCGGTGGCGAAGTGCAGATCGTCATGACGGCGTCCGCTGAGGAGTTCGTGACCGGCACCGCGTTGCAGGCGGTCTCTGGCCGGGCGATTCGCTCGAACCTGTGGGACAAGGAAGCCGAGGCCGCGATGAGCCATATCGAGCTGGCGCGCTGGGCTGACGTTGTCCTGATTGCGCCGGCCACCGCCGAGGTCATGGCGCGCATCGTCAGCGGCGGCGCACCGGATTTGCTGACGACCATCTGTCTTGCCACCGAGGCGCCGATTGCCGTGGCGCCCGCAATGAATCATGTCATGTGGAACAACCCGGCGACCCAGGCAAATCGAAAGGTGCTGGAGGAACGGGGCGTTCACATACTGGGTCCGGGTGTCGGGTCGCAGGCCTGCGGCGAGACGGGTGCGGGTCGTATGCTGGAGCCCGATGCGATTGCCGCCGCCGTCTTTGACATCGGTATCAGCAAGGGTGAAGGCTTGCTCGCCGGGAAGAAGGTGGTTATCACAGCGGGGCCAACACGCGAGCCGATCGATCCGGTGCGCTACATCTCCAACCGCAGTTCGGGAAAGATGGGGTACGCGATGGCGCGTGCCGCGGTCGCGCAGGGCGCCGACGTCGTCCTGATCAGTGGCCCGGTGAATCTGCCCGAGCCGGTGGGCCTCAATGTCTGCAACGTGCTCAGTGCGCAGGACATGTATGAGGCGACACACAAGTTCATCGAAGATGCCGACATCTTCATCGCTGCCGCTGCGGTTGCCGATTACCGTCCGGCCGCTATCAAGGAACAGAAGATCAAGAAGAATGACGAGTCAATGAGCCTCGAGCTCGTGCGCTGTCCCGATATCCTCGCGTCGGTCGCGGCACTCGATCCTGCGCCTTTCACGGTCGGGTTTGCGGCTGAGACAGAAAAGGTCGATGACTATGCGCGGTCGAAGCTCGAAAAGAAGAAGCTGGACATGATCATCGCGAACCGGGTTGGTGATGACTGCGGATTTGATAGCAGAGGACAATTCGGTCAATGTCTTCTGGCCGGATGGCGAGCGTCGTTTCCCAACGGCCCGGAAAGAGGAGCTGGCGCGAAACCTGATTGAACTCGTCGCACAACGCTTCTATGCTGCCCGCGGTGCGGATACCCAGCCCAGGCTTTCGATCGTCTCGAATATCGACTGAAGGACAGCAATGCGATCCATTGAACTGAAGGTCCTCGACCCACGCGTCGGGGACTCGATACCCTTACCTCACTATGCGACAGATGGCTCGGCAGGCCTCGATATGCGTGCGTGCATCGATGCGGCCCTGACCGTGAACCCCGGTGATACGGTGCTCGTGCCAACCGGCCTTGCGATCCATGTCGCCGATCCCGCGCTCGCAGCCGTCCTGTTGCCGCGGTCGGGCCTGGGACACAAACACGGCCTGGTTCTCGGCAATCTGACCGGGCTGATTGATTCGGACTACCAGGGGCAGGTGTTCATCTCATGCTGGAATCGTGGCAAAGAGCCCTACGAGGTTCAGCCGGGCGAGCGTATTGCACAAATGGTCTTTGTCCCTGTGGAGCAGGTTCAATTCAAGGTAGTCGAAGAGTTTGACACCAGCGACAGGGGCGCCGGCGGATTCGGTCACTCAGGAACGGTTTGACGCTGACTGTTCGTCAATTCCCTTGAGGATCTTGAAGCGCGCGATGTCGCCATCGAAGCGTTCGATGATCTGTTTCTCGTCATTCTCATACTTCGTCAGGTTGCGCTCGTGACGAGTGATCGTGTCCTTGGTCTTGCGGAGGTCTTCAGCAAGCGCCTCGTTGATCATCGGGGCGTTACTGTCCGTGCTGTAAGGCTGGTAGTTGGACGCGTCATCGCGAAGCTTCTGGAGTCGGGTCTCGAGATTACGGAGGTATAACTCCGTGACTCGAGCCTGGGCCTGGAAGAGCTCCACTCGACGGTCACGGTGCATTTCGATCTCATCGACGGAAAGGTAGGTGGCCAGCAGGGCCTGGTCGGCACGGCGTTGCAGCTCCTGGGCGACGCGAATTTCGTTCTCTTTGCGTTCCTGCTCCAGCTGTTCGGCCGTCTTCTTGCCTTCGAGGTTTTCGACCGTAACGCCATGGTCGTTCAGGACCTCTTTGGGGCGTTCAGCGAATTCGGGGGGGACGCTGTCACCGTAGTAGACGTTGCCATCGGCATCCACCCACTTGTAGACCTTCTGCTCATCCCGGGCAAAAACCGAGGAGCTGAGAGCGACAAGCGCAACTGTAATGATGAATTTCCGCATAATTAGAATATGCCGCAAATTTTCCTGTCCGACCGGGACTGGTTCTCGTTATTGCAGCTTAATATCGTTTTCGCCAGCTGTAAAATTGGCTCGTTTGCTCAAAATTCAGCAACTTACGAGATTACGCCGTATTGCTTCCGATAGGCCAGTACGGGCTCAAGGTATTGTTCGTACTCGCTTGATTCCTCAAGAATATCGATCAAATCGTCGAGCTGGACAATGCTTATGACCGGGATACCGAGCGATTGTTTCAGCTCCTGGACGGCCGATAATGCCCCCTGGCCGCGCTCCTGGCGGTCGAGCGAGATGACCAGGCCCGCAATCTGCGCGCCCGCCCCGGAAATAATCTGGTAGGCCTCACGCACTGCCGTACCCGCTGTAATGACGTCGTCAACGATCAGTACTTCGCCCGACAACGGCGCGCCGACAACACTGCCACCCTCTCCATGGGCCTTGGCTTCCTTCCTGTTGAACGAGTACGGCACGTCGATGTCGTGATGCTCGGCCAGCGACGATGCGGCCAGGGCGGCCAACGGGATTCCCTTGTAGGCCGGTCCGAAAATCATGTCGAAACGCACGCGCGATTCGGCAATGGCTGCCGCGTAGTATCGACCGAGCTTGGCGGCGGCATAACCCGTGTTGAACAGGCCTGCGTTGAAAAAGTAAGGGCTTACTCGTCCTGACTTCAGCGTGAACTCGCCGAATCGAAGGACGCCGAGTTCCAGTGCGAGCTCGATGAATTCTCTCTTGTAACCGCGCATTCGATGGGTCTTCTGTATGATTGCCGCTTTGGTGCAAAGTATGACACAGGAGTCTGCATTTGTTTCGCGTTATCAGCCTCAACGCAAACGGCATTCGGGCAGCAGCCCGCAAGGGATTTTTCGAATGGATGGCGGAGCAGAATGCCGACGTTATTTGCATCCAGGAAACCAAGGCGCAGGCACATCAACTGACTGACGCAGTCTTTTCGCCGGCCGGCTACCACTGCTATTACGAGGATGCCGAGAAGAAGGGCTACAGTGGTACCGCGATCTACACACGGCACGCGCCAACAAAAGTCATCCACGGCTACGGCGACGACGAGTTCGATAACGAGGGCCGCTATCTCGAAGTGCAGCTGGGCGGAATCAGCGTCGTGTCGCTGTATCTCCCCTCCGGATCGTCGAAGGACGAGCGCCAGATTGCCAAGTATCGCTGCATGGATTCCTTCGGCGAGCACCTCCAGGCGCTCCAGCGCCGCCGCTCCGAGTACATTATTTGCGGCGACTGGAACATCGTGCACAAGGAAGAGGACATCAAGAACTGGAAGCAAAACCAGAAGAACTCGGGGTGCCTGCCGGAAGAACGCGCGTGGCTCGACAAGGTGTTCGGTGAGTATCGCTGGGTGGATGCATTTCGGGTTATCGACCAGGAACCCGAGCAATACACATGGTGGTCGAATCGAGGACGTGCCTGGGACAACAACGTCGGGTGGCGTATCGACTACCAGGTCGTGACGCCCGGCCTGCGAGACAGAATTTTGCGTACGGAAATCTACCGGGAACAGCGTTTTTCCGATCACGCCCCGTTAATCATGGATTATGAGTGGTCGCATGACGGCTGACGTCAACCTTGACCGGGCGCGCAAGGAGAGTCTGAAGGAAGCTGTCCTGAATCGGCGCATGCTGATCTGCGTATTTACCGGGTTTGCCTCAGGACTGCCGCTCTACCTTTTGTTCCAGATGGTGCCCTACTGGCTGAGAACCGAAGGTGTGAGTCTTGCGGCGATCGGGTTCTTCGCGCTCGTACAGTTTCCCTATACCTGGAAATTCCTGTGGGCACCGATCATGGACCGTTACACGCTGCCGTTCCTCGGTCACCGGCGTGGCTGGATCCTCGTCACGCAAGTGGCGCTGCTGGTTGCCATTAGCTCCATGGGTTTCTTCAAGCCCACCATGTCACTGTGGACGATCGCCTACCTCGCCACGGCCGTCGCATTCTTCAGCGCGAGCCAGGATATCGTTCTCGATGCGTATCGTCGCGAATTACTGCCCGACGTCGAACTCGGACTCGGCAATTCCGTTCACGTGCAGGCGTACCGGCTGTCGGGCCTGATCCCAGGGGGGCTGGCACTCATCCTGGCCGACCACCTGCCCTGGCATATGGTGTTCGTCAGTAGTGGCACTCTTCATGTTGGTGGGCATCGTGATGACCTGGTGATCGACGAGGCAATCAAGGAACCTACGCCGCCGCGCTCGCTGAAAGAGTCCGTCATCGAACCGTTCCGGGAGTTCATCGGCCGCGCGGGTCTGCGGTCGGCACTGCTGGTGCTCGCATTCCTGTTCCTTTACAAACTGGGCGACAACATGGCGACTGCCTTGCAGACGCCGTTCTTTCATGATGTCGGCTTCTCGGGAACGCAGATCGGCTCGATCGCAAAGCTGGTCGGCACGACAGCCGCCATCGTCGGCGGACTAATCGGCGGCCTCATCATGGTGAAGGTCTCGATCAACCGGGCGCTTTGGCTTTTCGGCTTCGTACAGATCGCCAGCATTCTCGGCTTCGCCTTGTTGTCGGTCATTGGTGCAAATCCATGGATGCTGGCCTTCGCAATGGCGTTCGAATACCTGGGTGTCGGGCTGGGGACGGCAGCATTGACCGCGTTCATGGCCAAATCGACCAATGTCGCGTTCGCGGCGACGCAATTCGCGTTGTTTACGGCGCTCGTCTCGGTACCACGAGTACTGGCCAGTTCGACGACCGGACTCATTGTTGAGCAAACCGGCTGGACCAACTTCTTCCTGATATGCACACTGATGGCGGTTCCGGGGATGCTGCTACTGTTCAAGGTCGCCCCCTGGAACGAAGAGGTAGCGTGAGCGAGCGGGAGGTGGTCGTCGGCAGACTCGACGAACTGGAAGATCCTGGCTGCCGCGAATTTGCAATTGGCGACGGTGACTGGCCCTTTCGTGGATTCGTGGTCCGCAAGGGCGAGAAGGTTTTCGCCTACCAGAACTTCTGCGTGCATGTTGGCCACCCGCTCAACTGGTCGCCTGACAAGTTCCTGACGAAAGACAGGTCAGCGCTGATCTGCGCGTCTCATGGCGCGACCTACGAGATCGAAACGGGGTACTGCTATGCGGGGCCGGGCAACGGGCGGACCCTGAAGAAAGTGGCTGTCCGTGTGAGCGACGGGATCGTCTACGTCACGGGCCCGACGAGCATGTAACTGCCAGTAACTGGTACCAGTCACCTAATTGTTAGCTGCTACAACTTATCGAGGAACGCCAGCGGGTCGTGATAACCACTCGGCATTTCGGAGTCCGTCTTGCCGATGTAGTCTTCGGGGTCCATGTCGACAGAGCCCGACCAGTCTTCGGGCGCGGCGATTTCTGTCAGGAACAACTCTGACCAGCGCTCGATGTCGACTTCATCGATGGTGCCATCGAATTGCTGGATCTCGACGGTCGCATCGTCCTCGTCAGTAGCGACGACTTCAAACACTGTTCCGTTGGGTCTGCGAAACCACTGACCGATACGCGGGTATTGGATGTTCATTTCTCTACGCCTCTCTACCTTGTCAGTCTCCCTATCTTTATTTATAGATCATGCTGCGCCAAGCGCAAGCCGGTATCAAGCAGTGGCGATTTTTTTGAAGCAGCGGTCGCTTATTCCGTGACCTCGACGAAGACCGCGACGCTCGAATTTGGTCTGCGGGCGCTCGAAAGGGCGATCGCCGTCGTGCTCGCGACGTTCAATGCACGTAAAACAATCCGACTGGGAAAGAACCTCGTCGATGTGCTCGGCATAGTTTGCCCAGTCAGTCGCAATATTGAGCGTTCCGCCGTCAGTGAGCTTGTCCGCGATGAGGTTGACGAAACCAGGCTGCACTATGCGACGCTTGTGATGCCGTTTTTTTGGCCACGGATCCGGGAAGTAGAGATTCACGCGCGACAATGAGCCGGACGGTACCTGGTTCTTCAGCACTTCAACCGCGTCGTGCGCGACAATCTTCAGATTGCGGATGCCGGCCTCCTTTGCTTTGAGCAGGCAATGACCGACGCCGGGCTCGTGCACTTCGACACCGAGAAAGTCCCGGTCCGGATTGGCGGATGCCTGTTCAACGAGGGACTCGCCGTTCCCGAATCCGATCTCCATCACGACGGGTGCAGTTCGTCCGAACAGCCTGTCGAAATTCATTGGCGACTCGGTGTAGTCGATGCCGTAGTCAGGCCATAGTTCGTCGAGCGCGCGTTGTTGCGAGGCCGTAATGCGTCCCGCCCGCAGCACAAAGCTGCGAATCGTCCGCCGCGCGGGGCTGTCCTCGTGTTGGCCGGTCATCGTATCTTGCGGCGTTTGGGGAAGACGATTGGGCTGGCGAGCTCGGGCCAACGGCCGTATTTGTCCGCATAGAACTTGCGGCAAACTTCGAGATCAACTTCCGGGGCGCCGGTCAATTCGATGCGCGGTCCGATACCGAGGCGCTTGGTCTTGAAGTCGAGAAAGCCGAGATAAACGGGCACATCGGCGCCCATGGCAATGCGATGGAACCCGGTCTTCCAACCGGGTGTCTTCTTGCGCGTACCCTCCGGGGCGAGGCCGAAGTAGAACGACTCCTTTGTCCGGAACATCTCGATAGCCTGGCTGACAGCAGACCCGGCGTGACGCCGGTCCAGCTCGATGCCGCCAAGAGCTCGCAGTATCGAGCCCAGCGGAAACCAGAACACCGTATGCTTGGCGAAGAACTTGATGTCCAGACCTATGGCCACCTTGTAGACCAGCGCCCAGAATCCGTCCCAGTTCGATGTGTGTGGCGCGGCGATAATGACCGCTTTGGGTACATCCAGCTCGCCGCCCACGGCGGTCCAGCCGCTAACGCGGAGTATCAATTTGGCAAGGCTTTGTAGCATCGAAAGGTCTCAGGGGGCGGAAGCTTTGTTGTCCTGCAGCAGCCGCCGGAACAGGTAGGGCAGTATAACGAGTGTCACGACAAGACAGCCTGTCAATGTCATCGCGGCCTGTGATCCGAATTGCACGAGGCTCGGACTCCTGGACACCATAAACGCAGCGAATGCTGCCACGGAGGTCATCACTGTTACAACGACGGCGAGCCCGGTTTCCGCAAACGTGCCTTGCAGATCACCACGATGACGGTCCCACGCGGCCAGCAGGTGAACGCCGCCGTCCACACCGATGCCCAGTACCAGCGGCATGATGGCAACGGTGACGACCGACGCCGGGATCCCGAACAAGCCCATTGATCCGATGAGCCAGATGAGCGCCAACAACAAGGGCAGGAGCACGAGACAGGGCCGCAGCAAACTGCGTGTGCCAATCGCGAGAACGACGAGAATGCCGGCAAGTGCAAAGGGCAAGACCAATTTCAGGTCGCTGTAGATCAGCGCGTTGATGCGCTCATTCACTGCCGGCGCGCCGCTCATTTCGTAGTCGCCGAGGCCAAGCGTATCAATCCAGTCGTCGAGCGCCGCAACGGTCTCTTCGTAGTTGTGCCGTACGAACGGATTTTCCACGGGATGTACCTGCAACAGTCCTCCCACGGCTTCAACCGCAATCAGGTTGGCGACGGCTGCGGGCCGATCCGTCTCGGCGAGAAGTTCAATTGCGTCGCGGGGAACCTTGAACCGCAGCAGCATCGGCGAGGCGCTGAGCCCGTGTTCCTCGGCGATCCGATCCTGCAGGACCAGTGATGGCAGATCGCCGCTTTCCAGCAGGCGGTTGTCGCTAAGCAACTCAAGCTGCGAGATGCCGTATCCGGACACGGCACCGATCAGGAGGAACAGCGCGAGCAAGGGCCGGGCCCTTGCCTGCAGGCTTGCGCTAAGCGTGCGCATTGGAGAGTCAAGTACAGCGCCGCGCGTCAACCACCGCTCGGGGATAAGCAATAAAATGGCGGGCAACAATGCAATGCAGGCGGCATAGACGCCGAGCGTAACGAGGGTACCTGCCAAACCGAGATCGACCAGGCCTTTCAGTCCGGCCAGTGTGAGTGCGAGAAAAGTGACCGCGGTCGTCAGGCTTGCCAGCGTGATCGGGCGTAGCAGGCGCTGCCAGGCGAGCAGCACAGCATCGTAGCGAGAGAGTCCATCAACGCGCATCGAGTAACGGGTGGATTGAATAATATGGATGCAATGATCGATGCCGACGCCGACCAACAGGGTTGGCACGGTTGCCGCAAACAGCGTCAGTTCGTCTCGCAGCATGGTAAATGCGGCCAGCCCCCAGGCGATGCCGGCGCCGACCGGCAAGAGCATGAGAAGAGCAAGCCAGCCAATGCGGTATATGAAGGAGAACATCAGGCCCACGAGCACCGTCGCGAGCGCCAACGCGGTGAGGAGGTCGGTGTTGAGGCGAGACTGCATCTCGTGCACAACGGCCGGCGTCCCGGTGAGGCCACAAGGCGATTCCGCGACAAGATTCCTTACGGTTGCCAGCAAGGGCCCTGTCTCATACCAGTCGGCCGGATCTACCGTGAGCGAAAACCCCTGTACTGTCGACATCCCCTGGCGCAGGAATACGCGCGTACTCGCGTCGATTCCCGGTGTTGCGCTGATCTGCTCCACGGTCGAACGGTCAAGGAGGAAACCCGGCTCGCAAATGACCAGGAGCTCTTCGAGACCGGGTGTGACGCTCGCAAGCGCAGCGAACTTTCGCGACTTCGGGATCGTCCTGGCCGAGCAGTCCGTAGATGTTCGCCTCCACCTGCAGGCGGGAAATCGCAACCAGCGCCAGCGCCGTTACGAGTGCCCCTGCGACCAGCAGTTGCAGTATTGGCCAGCGGCTCTGGGCTCGGCCCCTGGTCATCCGGCGAGTTCTGAATTTCGCTCAGGTTTCACGCGGGTTGCCAGGTGCCAGGCGAGTTGTAGCTTCGAGGCAGTGCCGATAACAAGTACCGCGTGCACGAACCAGGGCAGGTCGCCGAGAACCAGGAGCACAGGCAAGAGAAAGCAGAACAAGCTCATGGCCCATCGCCCGAACTCGAAATGCGGAACGTGCAGGTCCGGGTACCGAACCCGCATAGAGATCAGGTAGATCTCGATAGCGACCAGGATCGGTATATAGGGCAGCCAGTACTTCGGGAAAAACCACGGAAACAACATCCAGATCCAGAGCAGCGTCATGACGGAAAACACGACATCAGCCTTGCCGTCGAAATCGGTGTCGTTCTCGGGCGGTGTGGCACGCCGCGCGAACTTGCCGTCGAGCAGGTCTGTCAGTGCAGCTGCCGCGTACAGGCCGAATACCCACCATTTGAGGCCCAGCCAGGCAACGATCGTTATCGGGATGGCGCTCCAGATACGCGCCCATGTCAGGCCGTCGGCGATCTTTCTTGCAGTTCTCTTGTTCATAGGCGGGCTCAAGGTTACCGCAACGCAAAGCGGAATGCGGCCCGACGGGCCAAACCGCGTATAATTTCCGGCAACAATAACGCGCAGCGTACCACTCATGGTTCCCCTGGCGCCCGGGAGTTAAAAACCAATGGCTCGACTTGGCTTTAAGAAAGGCTGGATGAAACGACAGCCATGGTTCTGGCCTGCCAAGCTCTTCCTGAAACGGATCAGCGGCAAGGAGCTGTGGTTGAAGCCCGAGGTGCAGGTGGGCGTTCGACAAAGCGACAGCTGGAAGTACATTCCGGATCTGCTGAGCAAGCAATCAATCGTCTACTCACTCGGCGTCGGTGACCTCATCGACTTCGACCTGGATCTGATCAGCGATCATGGCCTGACTGTCCACGCATTTGATCCAACCCCGTTTGCAGAAGAGTGGGTCGCGACGCAGTCATTGCCGCAAGAATTCGTGTTCCATCCCTGGGCGGCGGCGGGAGAGGATGGCAGTTTGCGTTTGTACCGGCGTGTGAGCACGCGAGGCAGTGCCTCCGAGGTCATGTGGACCGCCGAAAGCGGCGCTGGTGACGCAGAGGATTTCATCGACGCACCCGCCTACACGATTGGCACGATTATGAACAAGCTCGGCCACGAAGACGTCGATCTTCTCAAGATAGATGTGGAAGGAGCCGAGTACGATATTCTCGACTCCCTGCAGGATGCGGTATCGCTGCCGAAGCAATTACTTGTTGAATATCACCACCGCTTCCCGGGTATCGGCAAGCAGCGCACGGCGGAGAGTATTGCCGCGCTACAGGGGCTGGGCTACAAAATCTTCGGGATTTCCGAGACCGGTCGCGAGATCTGCTTTGTTCACGGGCGCGCGATGTAAGCGGCAACGCCGCCGGCACCCAACAATGTCCACCCGAGCCAGGGTATCGCGCCGAGCGTCATGACCAGCGCCCCGGCGAGCACGCTCGTCGCAGCCGCGGCAAGCCAGTAGCGCTGCCGGCGCTGTTCCTCGAGTTGCAACTGGATGTTTTTGAGCTCGGGCGACTGCAGGTTGAAGTTGACGCGGCCTTCGGCAACCTGTTCGCCCAGGTGCTTGAGGATAGCCGGTAGTTCGCGCATTGCGTCGCGCAGCTGCGGCAAGTTGTCGCGCACATCTTTCAGCATTGCGCGTCCGCCGACCTGCTCATCCATCCATTGCCTGAGTACCGGGTGCGCCGTCTCCCAGAGATCGAGTTGCGGGTAGAGTTGCCGGCCGAGACCCTCAATGTTGAACAGCGTCTTGTGCAGCAGGATCATCTGCGGCTGGATCTCGACATTGAATCGTTGTGCAACGCGGAACAGGCGCATCAGCACCTGCGCGAATGAAATCTCGGCGAGTGGCTTGTTGAAAATCGGCTCACACACCGTGCGCACCGCAGCCTCGAGTTGATCCACGCGCGTACCGGGTGGAACCCATCCCGAATCGAGGTGCAGCTTCGCTATCCGGTAGTAGTCGCGATCGAAAAACGCGAGGAAATTCTCGGCGAGGTAACGCTGATCCTCAGGGCTCAGCGTGCCGACGATGCCGAAGTCGACTGCCGCGTACTTGGGTCGTTCAGGATCGTTGTGCAGGACGAAGATGTTGCCGGGATGCATGTCGGCATGAAAGAAGTTGTGACGGAAGACCTGCGTAAAAAAGATCTCCA
This sequence comes from uncultured Gammaproteobacteria bacterium, assembly GCA_963698415.1. Lineage (GTDB taxonomy): Bacteria > Pseudomonadota > Gammaproteobacteria > Steroidobacterales > Woeseiaceae > UBA1847. The sequence goes on from CAVOQS010000014.1 coordinate 37,099, forward strand.
CACCGTTCTCGGCGAGTACCTTGATGTTGGTGCCATCCGCACGCAGAGTTTCCATGTCGCTGATTGGTGTGCCGAAGATTCGTTCCTGCACCAGGACTTCAGGCCGGCAGTAGTCCCAGTAAATCTCGGGGACGTACAGCATGTCCGAGCCCTGAAAGTTGCGCTTGAGCTGAGCCGAGTTCGCCGCTTCGCGCATCAGGTCGAGCTCATCGAGAATGGTGTGCTCGTATTCGTCGACAATCTCGAGCGGTTTAAGCCGCTTGCCATGCTCCCAATAGCGGTCAGCCAGGCCTGCGAGCATACGCAGGACGCCGAGATCACGTTCGATCTGCTCGAGAACACCCGGGCGCAGAACCTTGACGATGACTTCCGTGCCCGCTTTGAGCTTCGCCGTGTGAACCTGGGCGATCGACGCCGCTGCAAGTGGCTCCGTATCGAAGCGCGCGAATACCTCGTCGACCGATTTGCCGTAGGCATCGTTGATGATCGCGATAGCTTCGTCGGCCGGGAATGGTGGAACCGCATCCTGCAGTTTGGCGAGCTCGTCGGCGATATCGGCGGGCAACAGGTCGCGGCGCGTCGAGATCGCCTGGCCAAACTTGACGAAGATCGGTCCAAGCTCTTCGAGCGCGAGGCGAATACGCTCGCCAAGCGGCGCCGAGCTGTCGCGGCGACGGGGCGCCAGGTAGAAGAAGTAGCGCAAGGGACGCAGGAGGTGCGTCTCCTTGATGATGTCATCGAGCCCGTACTTCACAAGTACGCGCTGGATCGCAAGCACCCGAAAAAGCGTCCGGCGATTCGACATGTCAGCGCTTATCCAGCAGATGATTCATACGAGCCTCGAGGCGATCGACATCGTCGCGCAGCGTGCTCACGCTGTCCGCAAAACGATCCGCCTCGTAGCGGCTCGGGACGTCGCGGCTTTCCTCCTGCAAATATTCGCGAATATTCGCGCCCATGGTCGATCGTGCAGTGCGGCCCCAATTGCTGACACCACGAGCCAGGTCGCCGAGTCGATGGGCAACGACATCGCCGACGATACTTGAGAGTTCTTCTTCGATATCCGGTCTGGCGTAGGCAAGGAGTTTCTGGAATTTGTCGGCGAGGTGGGGATCACCCGTCAATTCCAGCGAGCCGTCGCGCAGAGCGCTGGTGCCGGATTCGCCCGCCATGCGGGCCAGCGTAATAAGTGAGCCGCTGATCACGACGTCCGGTTCCGCATCGCAGTCGGTCGTGAGGTCGAGCGCATCCTTGCTGACGATGAACCACGCGGCAAGAGCGGTGTTCCGGACGCGAATGGCGACGACCGTGCCGGCCAGTTTTTCGCAGAGTTCGCGAGCCGGTGTGGTCGCTCGAATGTTGCGATTGAGCACGCTGGCGACCGGGCGCAATGCGGCTTCGAGCGCGTTCATCGCTTTATATCCGGTAACCGATATGCAGCGCGACAATGCCGGCTGCGAGGTTGTGATAGCGACAGCGCTCGAAACCCGCGTCTTCCATCATCGACTTGAGCGTTTCCTGGTTGGGATGCACGCGGATCGACTCGGCCAGGTACTGGTAACTGTCGGCGTCTTTGGCGACCAGCTTGCCGAGCGTTGGCAATACCTTGAACGAGTACAGGTCATAGGCTGGCTTTACCGCCTTGTTCGGTTCGGAAAACTCCAGGATCATCGCCTTGCCGCCGGGCTTGAGCGTGCCGAACATTGAGCGGAGAGCAGCGTCTTTATCGGTGACGTTGCGCAGACCGAATGCCATGGTGATGCAATCGAAAGTGCCGTCCGCGAATGGCAGGTCCTGGGCATCGACCTGCGCAATCGAGAGATTGCCGGCGACACCCGCATCGACAAGGCGGCTGCGTCCCTGCTTGAGCATGGCGGCGTTGATATCCGCGAGCACGACAAGTCCTTCCGGACCCACTTTCTTCGAGAATACGCGCGCGAGGTCCCCGGTGCCGCCTGCAAGATCGAGGATTACGTCACCCGGGCGCACCGCGGCCTGGTCGATCGTGAAGCGCTTCCACAGGCGATGGAGGCCCACGGACATGAGGTCGTTCATCACGTCATAGCGACTTGCGACGGAATCGAACACGCCACGCACGAGCTTCGCCTTGTCATCCGCAGCGACAGACTGGTAGCCGAAATGGGTCGTGTTGTCGGAGTCCTGCTTGGCCATTTTTCTTGCTCTCTTCCGGCAAGCGAGGATACCGGAAATAAGGTACCGGACACCCTATTTCCAGGCACTTTTTCTTGCTACCCGTAGTTGCCGCAAGGGGGAATAGGGTGTCCGGTACCTAATTAGATAGGGTGTCCGGTACCTTATTTCGTGCCTCTTGGTGCTAGAGGATGTATCTGCTGAGGTCCTCGTTCTGCGACAGTTCCGCGAGGTGATCGTTTACGTAGCCGGCGTCAATATTGAGTTTCAGCCCGCTCTTGTCCGAGGCCTCGAAGGAGACTGTCTCGAGCAGGCGTTCCATCACCGTGTGCAGGCGGCGTGCCCCGATGTTCTCTGTGTTCTCGTTGACGTGGTACGCGATTTCGGCGATACGACGGACGCCGTCCGCTGCGAAAGTCAGCTCGACCTCCTCGGTCTCGAGCAATGCAGCGTACTGCGACGTCAGGGACGCATCAGGCTCAGTCAGGATGCGCACGAAGTCTTCCGTCGTCAGTGACTTCAGCTCTACGCGAATCGGCAGTCGGCCCTGTAATTCAGGGATCAGATCCGATGGCCGCGAGACATGAAACGCGCCCGATGCGATAAACAGGATGTGATCGGTCTTGACCATGCCGTACTTGGTATTGACGGTTGACCCTTCGACGAGCGGCAGAAGGTCGCGTTGCACACCCTCGCGCGAGACGTCGGCGCCCTGCGTCTCCGAACGTCGTGCAACCTTGTCGATCTCATCGAGGAACACGATGCCGTGTTGCTCGACGGCATCGAGCGCCCGCGTCTTGAGCTCTTCTTCGTCCACCATCTTGGCGGCTTCTTCGTCAGTCAGGTGGCGGAGTGCGTCCCTGACCTTGAGCTTGCGTGTCCTCGAGTGGCTGCCACCGAGATTCTGGAACATCCCCTGGAGCTGGCTGGTCATCTCCTCCATTCCCGGGGGCGCCATGATCTCGACGCCCATTGGCATTGCCTGGATGCTGATCTCTACTTCCTTGTCGTCGAGCCTGCCCTCGCGCAGCATCTTGCGAAACTTCTGGCGCGTGTCGGAATCGGCTGATGTGGCCTCGGGCTCCTGGGTAAAGCCAGCAGTGTTGGACGGTCGCGGCAACAACACATCGAGTATTCGCTCTTCCGCCGCATCTTCGGCGCGAAATCGCACCTTGGACATCGCCTCTTCGCGAATCATCTTGATTGCGACATCCATCAGGTCACGAATGATGCTGTCGACTTCGCGCCCAACGTAACCAACCTCGGTGAACTTGGTTGCCTCGACCTTGATGAACGGGGCCCTGGCCAGCCTCGCCAGGCGGCGCGAAATTTCGGTCTTGCCCACACCGGTCGGGCCAATCATCAGGATATTCTTTGGTGTGATTTCACTGCGCAATGGCTCGTCGATCTGCACGCGCCGCCAGCGATTGCGCAACGCGATCGCAACGGCACGCTTGGCCTCATCCTGGCCGACGATATGCTTGTCCAGTTCCTGGACGATTTCTCTGGGGGTCATCTGGGACATAGGTTTTCCGTTACCGTAGGAGCGCGTCTTGCGCGCGATCGCCCGCCATGCGGGCGCCTACAACTCCTCAATTGTGACGTTCTGGTTGGTGTACACGCAGATGTCACCTGCGATAGCCAGCGCCTTCTCGACGATGTCACGCGCCTCGAGATCGGTGTTGCGCAACAAAGCGAGTGCCGCCGCCTGCGCATAGGGACCACCGGAACCGATCGCCATGAGGTCGTCTTCGGGCTCGATAACGTCGCCGTTGCCGGTGACGATGAACGAATGGTCCGTATCGGCGACACAGAGCAGCGCTTCCAGCCGGCGCAGGCGGCGATCCGTGCGCCAGTCCTTGGCGAGCTCGATTGCCGCGCGCGTCAGGTTGCCGTATTGCTCGAGCTTCGACTCGAACAGCTCGAAGAGCGTGAACGCATCGGCTGTGCCGCCGGCAAACCCGGCGATGACGCGCCCTCCGGCCAGCCGCCGAACCTTGCGGGCGTTGCCCTTCATGACGGTGTTGCCCATGCTGACCTGGCCGTCGCCGGCGATGGCGACCTTGCCATTGCGACGGACCGAGACAATGGTTGTGCCTCTGAATTGTTCCATAGTTTGTAGTCCTGCCGAGTCGCGGCCGGTGGCCGCTCCTACGATTCTTTCTTGCGGGCGCGTGGATGCGTCTGGTCGTAAATCTGGGCGAGATGCTGGAAATCAAGGTGTGTGTACACCTGGGTCGTCGAAATATTGGCGTGTCCCAGTAATTCCTGGACACCGCGCAGGTCGTGACTCGACTCGAGCACATGGGTCGCGAATGAATGCCGGAACAGGTGCGGGTAGACGTTGGCGTCGATCCCCTGCTGTTTGGCCCAGTGTTTGACGCGCGCCTGCACAGACCGCGCGCTGATGCGGTGGCCGCGGTTGCTGACGAACAGCGCCCGCTCGTCGGCGTCCGCCAGGTCGGAGCGGGTAATCGCCCACTGCCGCAGCGCTTTGAGGGCCTGCCGTCCCACGGGAACAATGCGGTCCTTGTTGCCCTTGCCCGTGACACGCACAGTCGCGTCGTGCATGTCGACGTCGCCGAGGTTCAGACCGGTCAGCTCGGCCAGGCGCAGGCCGGATGAATAGAGGAGTTCGAGAATGGCCCGGTCGCGATCGACGATCGGACCGTCACCGGAAATCTGCAGCAGGCGGGCCATCCGGTCGGCATCGAGATTGTCGGGCAGGCGCTTCTTGCCCTTTGGCGCCGACACCGACGTGATGGGATTCTTCGCGACTTCTTTTTCGCGGGCCAGGTAGCGAAAGAAGGTGCGTGACGCCGACAGGCGGCGCTGAATGCTCTTCGCGCTCAGGCCCTTGCGAAAACACGCGGCGGCGTACGCACGCACGTGCTCACTGTCGAGGTCCCGCCATTCGCCGACACCCGACTTCTCGCACCAGGCGGCGAGTGTCTCGAGATCCCGACGGTAGTTCTTGCACGTCAGTGGCGACAGGCGACGCTCGAATTCGAGGTGCCGGATAAAGCGGTCGATCCAGCCGGCCTCGTTCACGGGATCAGCTTCACGGGGGTCGGGCTCCTAGAAGCGCTTCAGGGACCCTGTCAAGAGGTCGCCAAGGCGCGCAAGGAAGTCGAGGCTCATGCCGGGGTGGAAACGTTTACTGTCAACACTGCCAACGGCGAGGAAGCCGATTTCGGCGCCGTCACCCGCTTTACCCAGGGGCACGAGTGCGGCGGAACCAATCTCGTCGGCGTCTCCGTGAAACAGGAATTCGCGCTGTGAGTCGCGAATCTTGCCACAGCGGGAGCTGGTGCCGCCGAGGAACGTCGCAAAGGGCTTGAGCACAGGATCATCTTTCCTGACGGCGCGGAAGAATCGACCGGCGTTAATGTCCTCGAAGGCCTCGGGATCGCCAAACAGCACCAGGACCGCATGGTCGGCGTCGAATCCCGACCGCATGGCCTCTTCGATCACGGCGACCGTTCGATGCAGGTCACTGGCATCGAGCAGTTGCATGGTGAGCTCGTGAATCTTCGCGGCCAAGAGGTCATTGGCGCGAGCCACTTCGATGAGTTCCTTGAGCTGACGCTCAAGCTTCATGTCCTTTTGCCGCAATACGGCGACCTGCCGCTCCACCAGGGAGACAGTGCCACTGCTGCCATGCGGCAGGTTCAATGAGCTGAGCAATGTCGAATGCCGCTCAAAAAAGTCGGGATGCGCCGCCAGGTAGTCGTGAATTGCCTGTTCGGAGAGCTCTTCCCGGACAAACTCAGCTTTGGCTTGCGTGCTCATAAATCCATGATTCCTTTAGATATATACTCGGCGTTTCCCGTAAGCCAAACTGGCTCCGAACCACCGCGCCAGCTTACCACGAGTTGGCCGCCCGGCAGACGGACGTTAACGGAGTCGTCCAGCAGCCCGAGCGTCTGTCCGGCGACGACGGCCGCGCAGGCGCCTGTCCCACAGGCAGCGGTTTCGCCGACGCCGCGTTCAAACACTCGCAATTCCATGCTGCCGCGGTCGCGAACATGGGCAAAGCCGACGTTGGTGCGCTGCGGAAAGCGTTCGTGCCGTTCGATCAGCGGGCCGAGTTCGTTAACGGGAGCGGTATCCACGTCATCGACGAACAGGACGCAGTGCGGATTGCCCATCGAAACCGCGCAAATTGAAAACTGCTCGTCGCCAACGGCCAGTGCATAGCGTTCGGCGAGGGCGGCTGCCACAAAGGGAATGGCGGCGGGCTCGAATTCGGGTACTCCCATACTGACGGCAACAAGTCCGTCATCGTCGACACGGGCCTCGACCGGTCCGGCCGGACTGCCCAGTTGAAAGGACTGCCCATGGCCGCTCTCATTCGCGAGCACTGCCGCGACGCAGCGTACGCCGTTTCCGCATTGTTCAACCTCCGATCCGTCGGCGTTGAAGACCCGGTAGTTGGCTGCAAAAGCCGAATGGTCTGCCGCTTCTACCCACATAAGCTGGTCAAAACCGGGTCCGGTGGCATCGCTGCCGAGCTCACGGAGCTTGTCGGGAGACGGTACCGACGCATTGCCGTTGCGTTGATCGACCACGAGAATCAGGTTTCCCGTGCCGTGCATTTTTGTGTAGGCGACTTTCATGGACTTTTTGGGTTGGCGTCTGTAGTTTACATAAACCTGAAATCGAGCGAATCGAAAACGATCAAACAATAACCAATCTAACAACATTGCCCAGGAGAGGATCATGCGGCACATAATGGTTATGAATGCGAAGGGTGGTTGCGGGAAAAGCACCCTCGCTACAAACATAGCTTCCTACTTTGCAAACGAAGGCGCCACCGTTGCGTTGGTCGATTACGACCCCCAGCGATCCGGCCTCGACTGGCTGGATCGACGTCCCGCCGACCGACCGTCAATCGCCGGTGTGGCTGGCTTCGAGGGTGGCATGCGTCACGTCCCACGGACTGCGGATATCGCCGTTATCGATGCGCCTGCCCGCTCGCATGGCGCGGAACTCGTGGATCTCGTGAAGCATGCCGAGACCATAGTCGTGCCGGTGCTGCCGTCGACCATCGACATGCAGGCAACCACCACCTTCCTCGATGAACTCCGTAGTGTCGGAAAAATTGAGCGCAAGCAGGCGAAGTTCGGTCTCGTTGCGAACCGTGTTCGCGACAACACGCTGATTTTTGACGATCTCGATGAGTACCTGACCAAGGCTCGGGCTCCTTATATAGCCGCGCTGCGCGAAGCGCAGAATTACGTGCGCGCCTATACCCGCGGCCTGGGTATTTTCGAATTGCCTGAATACCTCGCCTGGCCGGACTGGGACGAGTGGGAACCGCTCACGGCCTGGCTCCGGAGCAAGCGCTCCCAGCCCTGAGGACGGGTTTACCGCGGCAGGCTGGCGGCAATGCCGTCTTCAGGATTTGCGTAGCGCGGGGTGACGCCAAGCACCTCGCGCATCTTCGTTGTGTCCACGACGCGTGATGCGGCCATGAAGGCGAGACGCGTCGATGAGAATTCTTTCTCGGCCTGCGCGCGGCTGACCTTGCGCGGTTCAGGCAGTCCGGCCTGCCGGGCAACCTCGCCGGCAAACCAGGTGGAGCTGCGGTGGTCGCCATCGCCGACGTTATAGACACCCGCCGGCGTCTCGGCCGACAAGGCCGCAATACAACAAGTCACCAGGTCATCGACGTGGATTCGATTGCCGGGATTGGCCTCATCGTCGTCAATGTAGGCCCCACCTTGCCCGATGCGTTCGATACCGAGTCGCCCGGGCCCGTAGATTCCGGGAACCCGAAGCACCACGAGATCGCAGCCCACCCGATCCGCCCATTCGGCAAGAAGGTTTTCCGCCTCGACACGGGGCACCGACATGCGGCTGTCAGGCTTGACCGGCGTGTCCTCGTTGACGACCGCGCCGTGGCAATTCCCGTAGACGCCGGTTGTACTGATATAGACGAAGCGTGCCGGTGTCGGCGACAGACTCGCGAGAAAGCGCTGCAGGCGCTGGTCGCCCTTGTCGCCTGGCGGGCAGGTATAGAGAACGGCGTAACCATCCGGCAACGCAAGCGCCGACAGGTCCAGCGCGTCGAAGTCGACGAGGTGAAAGGGCCGGTCGGTGTCGATGGGTGAGCGGCTGGCGCCGGCGACTTCACCGGCCGGCAGGCGCTCGAGGACGCGGCGGCCCGTGTATCCGGTTCCCGCAACGAGCGTAAACACGTCCTATTTGCTGTCGATGTGGGGAATGGCCGTCAACGGTTTCGCGGCGATCATGCCGAGGCCGTCCCGGTAAGCATCCGCCGCAGCGTCGGCTTCCCCCATTTGCGCCAGCAGGGTGCCGTATTCCTGATAGGCCTCGGGCGTCGGTCTCATGCTGATGACGGTTTCGAGGTAGCTGCGCGCCTTGCCCCAAAGCTCGTTGCGCTGGCACAGACGCGCCGCTGCGAGCAACAGGTCCGCATCCTCGCCATGCGCCTTGAGCCAGCCCTCGGCACGTTTCAGTTGTTTGGTTGTATCAGTGGCTTCGACGAGGCCATAGAGTCGAACGAGTGGGGCGCGCCAGCTCGACTTCAGCGCGGCGGCCAGCTCCTTCTCGGCACGATCATTGAGTCCGGCTCGCATCAGTCCCTGGTAATAGGCTTCCAGCAACGTGGTATGTGATCTCAATGCCCGGGGTATACCCTTCCACGCGTGATCCAGCACCTCGGCATCGGCTGCCTTGTCGAGCGCTTCCTTGTGCACGCGAACCGCCCACTTTTCGAGCTTCTCCGGCTTGACCTGCGTGCTCTTGCGCAGGCGCGGCAAGATACCGGCCAGGGCTTCCCAGTCCTCGAGTTCGAAATAGAGGCGGCCCATCAGGGCGAGGGCTTGCGCGTGGTCCTTGGAATCCTCTTCCAGTCGCCGCAACGTCGCCAGCGCCTGTTCATTCTGGCCGCGGTCCAGCTGGAATTCGGCCTGGGTCAGCAAGACGGCGTTGGTCGCCTCGGGGGTTTCCTTGTAGGCGAGTCGCAGCCATTCGTCGCGGCGATCGTCGCGTCCCTGCAAGTGCGCGGCACGGGCGGCCTGCAGGTAATTGAACAACGGTGAATCACTTGTGCTTGCGGCACGGGCGAGCATCTTTTCACCACGAGCGAGGTTGCCCTCCGCGACGGCGATCATGCCTTTCGTCAGTTTTTGCCCGGAACGTGCGGAACGATACCGGCCAGCCGCCTCACCCAGGCGACGTGGCGCAACGATAATCTTGCGAATCAGCCAGGCGGCCAGGACGAGCCCAATGGCCAGCAAGGCAAGTACCGGCACGTTCATTTCGATGAGGTAGCCACGAAAGCTGATGGCCACGTAACCCGGATCGGCGAGCAGGAAATACGTGCCGTACGCGCTCGCGATAAGGACCAGTACAACGATGATGCCGAATTTCACTGCGCGTTCTCGTTCAGTGTGCGGAACTGGCGCAGCAGCCGCAGTGACTCGGAGATGTCGGGCGTCGCCGTCGTAAACACGTGGGTCCGAATCTCGGCAATCGTCTCCAGTGCACCATTGACAGAGGCGCTGCCGGTGTCGAAGTAGTCATTGAGCAAGGCGCTCGTGTCGTCGAGTGTCTGCTCGAAGATGGCTTGTTCGCCACGCAGCAGGGCGATGCGGGCGGACTGCAGTTGTAGCGCTATGTTATTGCGCAGGAAATACTCTGCATCGGGAGACAGCTGGAGGAGCTTGGCCCGTTCGGGCGGCGTGACCTTGACGAGCCCTGACATGGCACTCTTTACGGATGACCATGCCCGGCCCGTGCCGCTTTGATCAGGGTCCGTTTCCGGCGCCTGTTCTGCCGCGTCCGCATGGTTCGCAAGTGGCAACGAATCGACCACACGTGCGAGGCTCGCAAGCGTCAGCGTGGCACCTTCGATATCGGGTTTCTCCATGACGTCCAGTGACGCGAGCTCATCGGAAATCGCGCGGCGTACGTCGGTCAGTGCCGGGTTGGCGAGCTGCACGATGCGTTCGTCCGCCATCCGCAGTGCCAGCGACGCCAAATGCGGGTTGTTGGCGAGTTGCAGCTGGGCGTTTGCGATCTGCATGTAATACTCGGACTCGGCCAGTATCCACGCATCCCGCGCACCTTCCGAAACGCCGGCGAGTGACGCGACCGAACCTTCCAGTGTCGAGATGCGGGCGGGTAGCGCGCTCAGAAGACGAATCCGTTCATCCAGTTCACGGCGTAGCTTTTCGATCGCCGCGTCGACCCCGGGGTCCCGTGCATCGAGCGCCGCAATCCGTGCCTCGAGATCGGCAAGGGGTTGCGTGGAACTCGTGATGCGGCTATCGAGCCTTGCGATCTGGTCCTCTACGGAAGTGTCGCTCGCACCCCGCCAGTCGTTCCAGGCCACGTATCCGGCAGCCGCGAAAGCGATCAGGGCCACCAGGAACGCAAGCCAGGCAACCGAGTTGCCCGAACGCTCCCGTTTCGGCTTGTCTGCCACGGCCGGCTTTTCGACGGGCGTAGCTTGCTCTTCAACCGGTGGCTCTTCAGCCGGGGAATTTTCTACGGCGGGAGCTTCCTGTTCTTCCTGTTCGATGTCTTTCTCGCTCATGGTGCTATTCCGGAATCGGTACTGTGAATTGCGATAATTGCTCGAACCATCTCATCGGCACCCGGTCCGGATGCGAGCGTCGGCCGGCACGCGGGATAACGATCTAAAGCCTCTTTTAACACACGACCTGCCGGCGTCACCAGTGGAGTGGTTGCGAGCTGTGCGGCACACCAGGCGGGCAGCATTTTTGCGAGATTGATGAGTGATTGTACGCTCATCACGGTAACTACGCTGATCTCGCCCTGGCGCCACCGGGACTCGAGGTCGGCCAGCGACTCGTGCCCGACGACCGGCAGGTGTCGTTCGTAGACAGACAGGTAGTCCACGATAGCCCCGCGTTTTGTGAGCTCCTCGGCCAGGAGTTCGCGGCCGCTCGTACCGCGAATGATGCGGATATGTTTGCCCGCAACGTCCTGCAGTGGCGCTTCTTCAAGCAGATGCTCACTGTCATAGCCGCCGGCGGGCTGGATATCGACGAATCGGCCGGCTGCCTCAACCGCCTTGGCCGTGGCCGGGCCGATGACAGCTATCTCGCCGCCATCCGTGTACTGGATGCCATACTCCACCGCGTTGCGACTGACGAAAATGACAAGGTCCGGCTTGTGCAAATCTACCGCCTGCCGGTGCACGACGTTTTCGTCAAACGGCGCAATTTCCATGACCGGGAAGCAATAGGCCTGACCGCCCTGCTGTTCAATTGCGTTGACGAGTTCGGTCGCCTGGGCGCGTGGACGTGTGACGAGAACGCCGACGCCTTCCAGCGGGCGATCAGCCATGCGTCGCTCCGGCAGCCGCGAGCAGTTCGGCGGCGCCGCTTTCGAGCAGTTGCGCGGCGAGTTGCTCACCCAGCTGAACGGCAGTGTCGGCTGGACCGGTGATGCTGTCGCGAATGCACTGGCTGCCATCCGGCATGGCGACCAGGGCAGTCACGGTCATGGTGCCACCCTCGATGGTCGCGAACGTCGCGACAGGGGACTGGCAACTCGCTTCCAGGACCCTGGCGATAGCGCGCTCGGCCAGCGTTGTCCTGACCGACCTGTCGTGATTGAGCTTGCCGAGCACGGCGCGCAGTTCGGTGGCGCTCTCGAGACACTCGATGCCGACAACCCCCTGCGCGGCGGCCGGCAGCATTTGCTCGGGCAGGAACAGCTGGCTGATACGCTCGTTGAATTCCAGGCGCTCGAGCCCCGCCGCCGCGAGAATGATCGCGTCGTAGTCGCCGTTGTCGAGTTTTGCGAGCCGCGTATTTACGTTGCCGCGCAGCGGTTCTATGCGCAGGTCCGGGCGCATCATCTTGAGCTGCGCCTGGCGTCGCAGGCTCGAGCTCCCAACGAGCGCGCCCTGTGCCAGGTCGGCCAGTTGTTTGCCATTGGGGGAAACCAGTGCATCGGCGTGGTTCGCGCGCTCCAGCATGGCAGCAAGACAGAACCCGTCGGGCATCTCCGCCGGGACATCCTTCATTGAATGGACGGCGATGTCTGCCTCTCCACGCTGCATGGCGACTTCGAGTTCCTTGATAAACAGGCCCTTACCGCCGATCTTCTGCAGGCTTCGGTCGAGGATTTCGTCACCGCGCGTCGACAGCGGGACGAGGTCGACGGCGTCGACTTCCGGGAGGTCGCTCAACAGGGCGGCGACGTGCTCGGCCTGCCACAGGGCGAGGGCACTTTTGCGAGTAGCTATGCGGATCTTCATGATTCTTTCAAACGGCGTTTCACTTCGGCGGCATGCCGGCGGCTGATTATCAGCTCTTTGTCGTCGACTTGCGAGTCGTCGCGCAAGACGACCCGGCTCTTGCCCTCGGCGTCTCTTTCAATGCGCTCGATGCGATCGACGGCGATCAGTGCGCTGCGGTGAATTCGCACGAAGCGCTCGCCGAACTCGGCCTCCAATGATTTAAGTGAATCATCGATGAGGTCCTGACCGTTATCGTGGACTACCGTAACGTATTTCTGGTCCGCGAGAAACGACGTGATGTCGTCGACAGGAATCAGCTTCAGTTCGCCATGGGCCTGCGCACAGACATGCTTGCGCCTGGTGTCGAGTTTCGCCTCGACCGCTGCCTCGCTGAGCGCGTTGCCGGTAAATCGCGAGGCCTGTTCGAGGGCGCCGGTGAGGCGCGAGCGGCGTACAGGCTTCAGTACATAGCCAATGGCCCGTGCCTCGAATGCGTCGATCGCGTACTCGTCGTACGCGGTGGTAAACACGACCGCCGGTGGTTTCTCCATGGCATTCAGATGGTGGGCGGTCTCGATGCCCTCCATTCCGGGCATGCGAATGTCGAGCAACACGACGTCGGGTGAGTATCTCTGCGTGAGTTTCAGCGCTTCGTGGCCGTTGGCCGCTTCGCCAACGACCTCGTAGCCGTCTTCATCGTCGAGAATCTGGCGAAGCCGGTCGCGCGCGGGCTTTTCGTCGTCGACGACCAGCACTCTCAGGACCTTCATGAAGCGTCCCTATCAACGGGGAAACGTAACGTAACGGTGTAGTTCTCGCCCTCGTCCTCAATATTCACGCTGGCGCGACTGCCCCAGGCGAGTTCAAACCGCTGGCGAATATTGTTCATCGCCATTTTGTTCCCGTCCTTGCTGCGGGATTTTCCCGGGGCAACCGGATTGGAAACCGATATCTCGAGGTACTGCCCGTCGCGTTTGCCGGTAACGGTGACATCGCCGCCCTCGGGAAGCAGTTCGATGCCGTGGTAAATGGCATTCTCGATAAGTGGCTGGATCGTCAGACTCGGAATCCTGGCGCGCATTGGTAGTTCTTCGATTTTCCAGCGAATGTTGAGGCGATCGCCGAGACGCAGCTTCTCGATACGCTGGTAAATTGCTGCCACCTCGAGTTCTTCCTTGATACTTGTACGGTTGCGGGCACTCGAGAGACTTGCGCGAAGCAGGTCGGACAGGTCTTCGACGGCTTCCTCGGCCTGGCGAGGATCGGTGCGCGTCAGCGAGGCAATCGTGTTCATGCTGTTGAACAGGAAGTGCGGTCGTATCAGTGCCTGCAGGGCACTGATACGCGCCTGCGCCTCCAGCACAATGCTGCGGCGCCATTCGCTCGAAACGTAGAGGTAGCGCATCGACAGCGCGATGATGATCGAGCTGATGGCAAAGGTACGCAGCAGGAACGCGGAGTGCGAGTCGTCGATAATGGTGACGCCGGCAAACCGCCACATAAGCTGCCACGACAGCTCTGCCACCACGACGCACATAACGACGAGGACGATGAAGCTGATCAGGAACGCACGAGTCTTGCCGGCACTCTCCAGTCGCGTGCGCAGCTGGCACATGACGGCGGTTCCCAGGAGCGCCAGCCAGAGGACAAAGAACGACGTCATCGACAGCTGTATCAGGAACTGTCCTTGTGACTCATGCGCGGCGAGCGTCAGAACGATCGCGACGAGTTCGGCAACGAGCAGCACAATAAACAGCGTTCCCGCCGCACAGAAATCGGGCAGGTAAACCTGGGTATCTTCGCTGGGAGACTCGGGTGCTGCGGCCAAATGCGCGCTCCTTCAACCTATGCGGGCATTGTAACGCCCGCGAGCCCGCGCCGCTCGGACGGAGGTCCGCTTAAGAGCAGAACTCGGCGACCTGTTCTTCGGCCTTCGTACGGGCTTCTTGCTGCTGCGCCTCGTCGAGATAGACGCGCTCGCCATTTTCGTCAGTGCTATACAGGCGACGCGATTGCAGGTATGACTCCAGGCGTGCCCGGGAGCGGTCACACTTTTCCTTGCGGACCTGCTCGGCAGCAGCATTTTCGGCGGCCTCTTTCTTTTCCGCAGCGGCGACGGACTCCGCTTCGCGACGCGCTGTCTGCGCGTCAACGCGCGATTGCACCCGTTTTGTAACAGCAGTGCTGTCTGTCGGTCGGTACGTGATACTCAGGCGCTCCTCGGTTTCGGCGCCGCTCGGGCGGTCCTCGTAGTAAACGTTGCCGTCCTCGTCTGTCCACTTGTAGATTTCATTTGCAGAAGTGCCACCCGCGACGGTCATCGCCATTACCGCAAATGAGAGCACAATTTGCTTGCCTTTCATCACATCCCTTCCTGGCACCACGTGCCTGATACTGGCTCGAAAGCCACAATATATTAGACCATTAACCCCGCGAGGATGGTGTGAACGTTATCACAGCGGAATCCGGACATTAGCACGATCGCACAAAAAGAAAGCGGGCCGAGCGGCCCGCTAAGATACTGCTTTTTAAGAAAAACTTCTCTTGGGGGAGAAAGTGGGCGCAGTACCGTACCCCCATTATGGCAAGTCCGGCACCACGCCCGGGGGGAAACTACTCGGCTGACGTGAATTCCGGATAGGCCTCGAGCCCACACTCCGAAATATCGACACCTTCGTATTCTTCTTCCTCGGAAACACGAATGCCGACGGTCTTCTTGAGCAGGAACCAGACGGCCAGGCTCGCGATGAACACCCAGGCAAAGATGGACACAATGCCCATCAGCTGAGCCAGCAGCGATGCGTCATCATTTGTGATACAGACGGCGAGCAGACCCCATATGCCAACCACCCCGTGAACCGAGATGGCGCCGACCGGATCATCGATTCGCAGCTTGTCGAGCGCCACAATGGAGCCGACGACAAGCAGGCCGCCTACCGCACCGATGAGCATCGCGGCGATGGGCTCCGGTGTCAGTGGTTCCGCGGTGATGGCAACCAGGCCTGCAAGCGCACCGTTCAGGGCCATCGTCAAATCGGCTTTGCCAAACCAGAATCGGGCCAGTAGCAGGGCAAACACCAGGCCGCCGGCCGCGGCCATGTTCGTGTTCACGAATACCAACGCGACCGAGTTGGCCTCACTGACGTCGGACACTTTAAGCTCCGAGCCACCATTAAAGCCGAACCAGCCCAGCCACAGGATCAGCGTGCCGAGTGCCGCGAGCGGCAGGTTGCTGCCCGGTATCGCGTTGACCTGGCCATTCTTTCCATACTTGCCCTTGCGTGCGCCCAGCAGGATTACGCCGGCGAGCGCGGCTGCAGCACCGCACAGGTGGACCACGCCAGAACCCGCGAAGTCGAGGAAGCCAGCTGCGTCGAGGAAACCGCCGCCCCATTTCCAGAAGCCCTGTACAGGATAGATGAATCCTGTCAGTACCACGGCAAACGCGAAGAACGACCAGAGTTTCATGCGTTCCGCGACGGCGCCCGACACGATTGACATGGCGGTGGCGACGAACACAACCTGGAAGAAGAAATCCGACAGGCTGGAGTAATATGTCTCGCCGCCGCTCGCGAGGACATCCGCCGCGGCGTTGTCACTGGAGGTCAGCAAGCCGGTACCAAGCGTCGAAAGGCTCTGGAATACGCCGCCCTCGAAGGCGCCCGGGTACATGATGGTGTAACCACAGAGCATGTACATGATGCAGGCGATCGAATAGAGGCCAACGTTCTTGGTGAGGATTTCGGCCGTGTTCTTGGCGCGGACGAGCCCGGCCTCGAGCATGGTGAAGCCCGCTGCCATCCACATGACCAGCGCCCCCATGACCAGGAAGTAAAAAGTGTCCAGCGCATAGGCAAGTTCAGTGACCTGTGCTGCTACTTGAGTTGTATCCACGATGGTTCTCCCTGGTCGTTAAACGGCTTTCTCACCGGTTTCACCGGTGCGAATACGAAGGGCACCGACGAGGTCGGTCACGAAGATTTTGCCGTCGCCGATCTTGCCCGTGCGAGCGGAGTTGGCGATTGCCTCGACAACCTGCTCCGTGATCTCGTCAGCCACGGCGAGTTCGATCTTCGCCTTGGGCAGGAAGTCGACGACATACTCGGCGCCACGGTACAGCTCGGTGTGCCCGCGTTGACGTCCGAAACCTTTGACTTCAGTTACCGTGATTCCCTGGATCCCGATGTCGGCGACCGCTTCGCGGACGTCATCCAGTTTGAACGGCTTGATAATTGCCGTGATCATTTTCATTGCTTTCCCCTTGGTATTTATCAGAGATCAAAGGTCTTGCCGACCGAGAAGATCAGCGCCTGCTCTTCCGCGCCGACGGCGTTATCGTCGGTCAGCAGCAGGCTGAAGCTGAAGTCGAACTCGACAAGCGAAAAATCGTAGCCGAGCTGCAGGTAGTCACCCGAGAAACTGTCCTGAAAGGTGCCGTACTGGCCCCAGAAACCGTTGTGTTCCAGCGTCGCTGAGTAAAACTGGTAGTCCAGTGATGGGCCACCGGCATCGTCATATTTGCCGATTGCCGCGTCGACCGTCAGCCAGCCATAGCCGGCACTCAGGTTGATCTCCTCGTAGGTGTCGTCGAAATCACCGGTGTAGTAGTAACCGGTGAAGCCAACGCCAAGACTGACTTCGCCGACATCAAAGCCGTAACCGAAGTAACCATCGACCTCCAGTCCATCGCCGGCAATGTCGCCACCGACGTCTGCGGCCCAGACGCCTGCGTAGAAGCCACCGGACTCAAAATCAACACCGCCATTGGCGGAGGCCTTCGATTGAAAAATGCCGCGGAAGTAGTAGTCGCTGGCGACACCGAGGTTTGCCGAAAAGTCAGCGTTCGCCGTGCTCGCGAGCAGAAGCAGGAGGATTCCTGGTGATAGTGCTTTCATGGTGTTGCTCCTAATCAAAAGTAAGGTTGTTTCCTGCGTTGCCCCTATAGAGCAGGTTCCGTGCCAAATTCAGGATCTATCGAATTTTCAATGGCTTGGGAAAAAGGACGATGCGGCCACGCACCGTGCTGGTGCAGGCTTATGGCCGCGCGCCCTCTTATGGAGCCCGGCTTTTCACCCAAAGCATCGGTAAATGCGGCTGGTCTTTTACCGGCGCCTCAGGTATCAAATCGCCATGGCTACTGAATCTGTTGAAAACATTGCCCGCAAACTGGCCGAGGTCGTACCCGAGGGTCTGAAGTCCATGCGCGAGGATCTCGAGGGGAACTTCCGCTCGGTGCTGCAGACTTCGCTGGCGAAACTCGATCTCGTCACCCGCGAGGAGTTCGAGGTGCAGGAAGCGGTACTGGCGAAGACCCGTAGCAAGCTCGAAGCGCTGGAAGCGCGGCTGGTGGAGTTGGAGAAGCGCTAAAGCGCCTGCAGCGCGCTCCAGCAATCGTTGACAGGCCAAGGAGGGCCCATGAACCTAGCGGTACTGCTTTGCCGTGCCCAGCACGGCACGGAAGCACCCCAGGTGACAATCGAGGTCTTCCTGTCGGGAGGCCTGCCAGCCTTCACGATCGTCGGCATGCCCGAGACGGCCGTGCGCGAAAGCAAAGATCGCGTGCGCGGCGCGTTGCTGAGTTCGGGCTTCGAGTTCCCGCAGCAACGAATAACGATCAGCCTTGGCCCCGCCGAGATGCGCAAGACGGGTGGCCGTTACGATCTCGCCATCGCGCTTGGCATCCTCGCGGCACGCAAGCAGTTTCCCGCAACTGCGCTCGAGGGTGTCGAATGCTATGGCGAACTCGCACTTGGCGGTGAGTTGCGTCCGGTTTCGGGATTGCTTCCGTCGGTCATCAAGGCACAAGAGCTCGGCCGCCAGGTCATTGTGCCCCGCGAAAATGCGTCCGAGGCGGCGCTTGCCGGCGCCGCCGTCATCGGCGCGTCGACCCTGGTCGAAGTTGCCGCGCATCTTGCCGGTCGCAACCCGCTGCCGCTGGAGCCAGCCGCGGATCTTCCCGAGACGTTCCCTGGCGGTGCCGACCTTGCCGATGTCAAAGGCCAGCAGCATGCGAAGCGGGCCCTCGAAATTGCCGCGGCCGGAAATCACAACCTGCTCTTCGTCGGCCCGCCCGGCACCGGCAAAAGTATGCTGGCGCGCCGTATGCCCGGGTTGCTCCCGGGAATGTCGAAACGGGAGGCTTTGGAAACCGCCGCGGTTCGATCGCTTGCGGGAAGCAAGCTGGCGGCCAGGGAGTGGCGCAGGCGGCCTTTTCGGGCGCCGCATCATACGGCGTCGGCTGCGGCACTGGTTGGTGGTGGCCCGCGACTGTGCCCCGGGGAGATTTCCCGGGCACACAACGGTGTGCTGTTCCTGGATGAGCTGCCTGAGTTCAATCGCAACGTCCTGGAAGCCTTGCGAGAGCCGCTGGAGACGGGGTCGATTTCAATCGCCCGCGCCGGGTTGCATGCCGAATTTCCGGCGCGCTTCCAGCTGATCGCGGCCATGAATCCCTGTCCCTGCGGATACCTTGGTGACAGCCAGGCCGATTGCCGTTGTAGCGGCGATCGGGTTACCACTTACCGCAACAAGGTATCCGGGCCCCTGCTTGACCGCATCGACCTGCATGTCGAGGTGCTGAGACCGTCGACCGACGTGCTCCGCGAGAGCGCGGTCAATGCCGAAAGCTCCCAGGCCGTCGCTGCTCGTGTCACCGCTGCCTGGATTATCCAGACGCAGCGCGCTGGCGTTGCGAACGCAAGGCTGGATGGTGAACAACTCAAGTCGGCCTGCACGCTGGACAATGACTGCTGGGCGCTTCTCGAGGCCGCAGCGGAGCGGTTCAACCTGTCGGCGAGGGCGCATCAGCGCGTACTGCGAGTATCACGCACGATCGCCGACCTGGCCCGCGCAAAAAAAATAGCGCCGCCGCACGTGGCGGAGGCGCTATCTTTGAGATGCCTGGATCGGCGCGGGTGAGGCCCACGGATTCCTTACGACGATTCGCTAACCATGTAGTCGACGGCGTCCTCGAACCTCTTCATCGGACAGATCGACTCGGCCGCCCTTCGGTAGCATTGGCGTTGCCGCGCTGCCGGTGAAGCCATTGATCGCGTGGTCGTAGAGCACGTCGATGCCCTGGCCGATGCGATCGACCCACTGGGCAGTGTCACCGACTATCGGCGCACCACCAACGCCCGTGCTGTGACAGGCAATACAAGCCGTGTTGTAAACCTGCGGGCCCGTCAATGCGGTAGCCACGGGCTCGGGTTCGGCTGCGGCTTCGATAACCGGGTCGGCCGCGTGATGCTCCTCGCCGGGCAGGTAAACCTGGCCAACCGGCGCAATGCGTTCGGCGACGGCGGCCTGGTATTCGGCGGTGTCGCGTGTGTAGACGCCCTGCGTCAGATCGGACATCTTCATGGCCAGCACGAGAATCGCCAGCGCGATCGCGGCAAGCACGCCGATAACGAGGGAATACATATCAAAAAATTTCTGGTCCCGACTCAACTTACTGCTCCGGAGCTTGTTTTAGTGAGGTTAAGCCGGATTGAGTGCCCGGCAGAGGCCGGCGATTATATAACAAGAGTTCGCTGAAAAACCGAAATCTGCGGGCTCTCGCACACATCTGCCAGGCCGCGGCTGTAGAATTCCAAATCTATGACTATTTCTCGATCATTTGTCTTATGTATTGTCCTGTTCTCACCGTTCGTCGCGGCGCAGGAACCTGCCGAGTACGCGAGCAGGGCGGGGTCCCGTGTCGACGAATTTGTGCACGAGGCGTTGAACTATCGCCTTGATCTTGGCGATGAGGCGTACACCTATGTCGATTTCTCGGACCAGGTGCCCGAAGCCAGTTTTGCCGCAATACGCTTCAACCCCAATGCGTTTTCACTGGTCGTTGCCGAGGACATCGGCCCGGGCATGACGGCAGAGCGCTACGCTGAAATCGTGCAGAGCGTGATGGAAGACAAGCTCGATGGCGAGATTGAAGGCGAGTTCAAAGGGCACGCCGATATCGGTGTGCGCGATGAACGCGGCATGAGGGTGTTCCAGAAAAAGATCTACACAGTGGTCGGGGAGCTGCCGATCACTTACGTCCTGACCTCGTATGTCGACGGCTCGCGCGCGTACCAATTGCTGACTTTCGCGTCGAAACAGCCTGACGAAGTTGTCCTCGCGGAAGCGGATGTGCTGCTCGGGGGGTTCTCTGTCATCGACGCCCGGAAGAACCAGGAAATCGTGGTCGACACACCGGATGTCAGGGACTATCGGTCGGCGACCTTCGGCTACCGCTTCCAGGCCCGGGATCGTGGCTGGTTTAGCTGGACGGACCTGGCCGAATCCAACGAGGGCGCGGACTTTGGCGCACTTGCCGCCCGGGGGTACGGTGCCGTGGTCATGCCGGTTTGCTGGGAAGGGCCACGACCGACTAACAACGCGCTCTACCGGATGATGATGCAACAGTTCGGTGAGGACTATCCGTCCGATTTTGTTACCGAGGAATTCGATGTAGAGAAGGATGGGGCCACCGGCAAGCTCCTGGTGGGACGCGAGGAAAACGAAGGCGAGTTGTATATCTACTATCAGTGGATCGTCGCCAACGAGAACTGCGCGTATATGCTTGCGGCCTGGGGCGAGAATAGTGGCAGAACCGTCCGTAAGGATCTCGAGCAACTCTGGAAGGACTTCGAGATCACGGGCACACCGTCCGCCCTTGATGGCATCTACAAGGGTGAACGTGAACCTGCGGTCAACGCCTACCTCGTCAACGCGCTGGGTCTGCACTACTACGAGTCACGCAGCTTTCGCGACGCATTCGCCTACTTCGAGCAAGCCAACAAACTGGTGCCCAACGATGATGCGTACATCATCAATGCCGTGCGCGCGCTGGTAGAAATCGATGCCTATCGCGAGGCAGCGGACTGGATTGAGCCGCGTATGGCGCCGTTCGCCACCAGTCGAACCGTGCAAAGCTGGGATGCCTGGCTCGCGTACCAGACCGATAATCCCGAGAAGGCGCTGCGCATTTACGATTCGTTGTTCGACACGGATTATCGCGACAATGACGACTTCTCTGCCTACATGGAGCTGCTCGCAGGCGCCGGTCGCTGGGAGGATCTCGATCGGGAATTCGCGGAATACACAGCGGGTGGCGTGGACGATGAAACGCGCATGCTGAAAGTCCGCTTACTGACGCGCCGCGAACGTTACGACGACGCGCTGCTTGTTCTCGACGACATGACAGCTGGCCGACCGTTCAACGCGGACCTTGCCTACGAGCGCATGTCGATCCTGGACCAGATGGGCAAACCGGCCGAGATTCTGCTGGTCGCGGACCAGTTGATCGCGGAAGGCTATCGTTCTTTACAGGGTTACTACTACAAGGGCGATGCGGAGTACCAGTTGCGTTCTTATCGTAATGCTCGCAAGTCGTTTGAAGAGGCATTGAAATTCTCGCCGGCGAACACAAACATCCGGGAGTACCTGGAAGCCATCGACCACATGCTGGGCGAGGGTGATACGTCGACGATCAGCCAGGCGATCGAGCCAGTCAGGATGCCGCGCAAGGTCCAGCGTATTTTCGATGCGACGATCCCGAGCGGCACTGACAAGGCCTATGGCGCAGTCTTCCTTGCGCGAATCGGCGGGTACGACTTCGACGGCAGCGGCGTATTGCGCCAAAGCTACTATCGGAAGATCCAGATCCTGGACGACAACGGCGTTACACAGTTCAGTACGCTGGAGTTCGATTTCGATCCGAGCTTCGAGCAGCTGTACGTGAACAGCCTGATCGTGCGAAATGCGGATGGCGAGGTCATCGCGGAAGGCGAACTCAATACCTATTACATTACGAATAGCGAGACCGGGTACGAAGCGAGCACCGAGCGCACCGTGAACCTCCCGGTGCCGAGCCTGGCGCCAGGCGTTGTCATCGAGGCGATCGTGACCAAGCGCATCTCGGTCGAGGACGGCACGTTTCCGCTGGAAACGCTGTACCTGTCGGCCGACCGGCCGATCGAATACAGCGCCCTCTTCATCAATGGCCGGCACGACCAGCTCAAGTATCAATTGAATGATGTCGAGCCTCCCCACAAGGATGGCGATGCGCTGGTTTTCGAGATGCAACGCCCAGTGGCTTTCCGGTGGGAACCGCTGCAGCCCTACTACGATCAGATCCTGCCCTGGGTTCAAGTGGGAACGGTCAGCGAGAGTTGGGCCAGCGCGGGTGCAGAGTACCTGGAGAAGATCGAGGACAAGGTGGATGTCAATTCGGTGGCTGATCGGGCACGGCGGCTTGTCGAAGGTGTGGATAGCCAGGCACGCAAGATCGAGATTCTGAGCGCCTGGGTGCAGGATGAAATCCGCTACGAGGCGATCGAATTCGGGCGTCGTGCCTATATTCCGAAGACGGCTCGCGAAACAATGCGGGATCGCTACGGCGACTGCAAAGATCACGCCGTTCTGCTGTACACATTGCTCGAAGCGGCTGGCATCGACGCATCGTTGGCGCTCGTGAATCTTAGTCAACAGGTATTGCCGGGTCTCCCGAACACGGATCAGTTCGATCACATGATTGTGGCTGTCGACACGGATGACGGACTGGTATTCATTGATTCGACCGACAAGGACCTGCGTCTCGGCGAGCTGGCGCCGCGATCGATGGCCGGTAACTACGCGCTGGCCCTCGGCGACACACCGGATCTGATCACTATCCCGAAATACGAATCGATGCTCACGGGTATCAACGTCGAGCGTGTTGTCGAGGCACGCGTAGACGGCTACATCGATGTCACGGAAACGGCGCGCTTTACGGGTTACCAGGCCGCAGAGCTTCGCGGCCAGCTGCGGAATATCGAAACCTCGGAAATGCAGGCATCGCTGCAACGCTGGGTGGCGACACGCTATTCCGATGCCGAACTTACCGAGTATTACGTCGACAATATCTTTGACGCTGGCTACGACCTGTTGTTCGAGATTCGCTATACGCTGCCGGTCGATACTGACGGGAGCTTCGAGGCGCCCGGATTCCTGGAGGCGTATTACCTCGAATACGATCGGGTCGCGGACCGGCGCTTCCCATTCGAGCACTTCTTTCCTTTGCGCCTGAGTGCGGTGACATCCGTCAAGGTGCCGTCAGGATTGCGCCTCGATGAGGCATCGGACAAGCCGGATCGCGGCGAGTCCAAGTTCGGAAACTGGCAACGCCAGATACGCGGTGATGACAACGGCTGGGAGATACGTTTCGACTACGTAGCCTCCGAGGATCGATTCGATCCAGAGGACTATCGTGATTTCGCCGAGTTCCAGCGGCGGGCGGTCGATGCCATCGAGCAACCATTCGTCATGCAATAAGGCCGCACAAAAAAACGGGGACGGCTGAAAAGCCGTCCCCGCGCTTGTTTCCGACGTTTGCCTAGAAGCTGAACGTAACTTCAGCACCTACGACGCGGCCCTTGGCCAGTGGCGAGAAGGTTCCGCCAAGTGGTGCCGGACCCAGTACGGACGGCAGCTGCGTGTCGCCACCCCATTTGACTTCGTTGGTCAGGTTCTTCCCGTACAGTGCCAGGACCCAGCGGTCATCGTTGGTATTGAACGAAAGACCGGCGTCGACGATATCCTGTTCCGGCACATAGGCCCGGTTGTCCTCGCTCCACGCCGTTTCGTCACGATGCGCGTAGCTGGCGCGGGCGACCATGTAGCCCCAGGTACCGAGATCGACATCCCAGTTGAAGCCCACACTGTAGGTCAGGTCGGGTGCGCGCTTCAGATTGAGGTTCAGGTCAGCGTCGTCTATGACGCCGTCGCCATTCAGGTCATACAGGACCTTGGTGTACTTCGCGTCAATCACGCCAATCGACGCGGTCACTACGAAATTATCAGCAAGGCTGAAGACGCCATCGAGTTCGGCGCCCAGGATCTCGGCATCCGCCGTATTCTTGATGACTTGCACGACGGCCGAAACCGGATCGGGGAAGTTAACGTCGGCCTGCAGGTCCTGGATCTGGTTGAAGAAGACAGCGCCGTTCAGGCGTCCGCGCTCGAAATCGTACTTCCAGCCGAACTCGAAATTATCGACAGTCTCTTCGTCAAACGGTCCTGGTGGGTTGGCAACAGTATCTCCCGCAGTATTTCGCAGGTTGTAGCCGCCGGACCGGAAGCCGCGCGTCCAGTGCGCATAGAGCGTGGCGTCATCTGACACGGCCATCGTCGCACCCAGCTTCGGCGACACATTGGTCCAGGATTTCGAATCGACGAAGTCATAGGTACAGGTGCCCTGGAGCACATCGCACGGTGCGTTTGTATTGAACGGCAAGGTCGCAATTTGTGCGTCCTTTTCCTCGCTCGTGTAGCGCAGGCCTGCGATCAGCGTGAACCGTTCGGAGATGTCGTAGTCGAGCGCTGCGAAAGCGGCCGTGGTCTCGACGCCATACAAACCGCCGCCGTCCTGGGTTAACGCGCCACCGAGCAGGAAGCGTGACTCCGCGTACTCCAGGTCGTTCTTGAAGTAGTAGAGACCCACCGTCAGGTTTGTCTTACCGCCGATCATGCCGTTGTAGCGCAGTTCGTTGCTGATCTGCTCGGCATTACTGCCGAAAGAGCCGTGGAAATACGGCACGGGCTGTGCGTCGATGTCCGAAAGCGCTGTGCCATCGTAATCCCGCCAGCCGAAGATATTGGTAATGGTGCCGGTATCGCTGACGCTCCAGTCAACCTCCATCGAAAAGAAATTCGTTTCGTTAGTCTGGAAGCCCTCTTCGTCGATCGCAAAATCGAAAGAACCCGGATCGTGGCTGATGGGAGTTCCATCAACGCCAAAACCATTCGTGTGGCTCTGTGATGAAGGTCCGTCGCCGTCGATGTCGCTGTACTCATAGCGTGCAGTAATCTCCAGGTCATCAGTTGGCGTCCACACGATCACCGGGCGAACCATGAGCTGACTGACGGCTCCGTGGTCATTGCCAGTCGCCAGGTTCTTGAACCAGCCTTCGTCATCGTTGTAGTAGGCCGTAAGCTTCGCCGCGAAGGTGTTGCTTACCGGCCCGCCGACAGAACCCATCAGGTAGGTGTTCATACCACCGTCGCCGCCCGCATCGGCGGCAGCGCGGAGCTTGAACTCAAGCTCGTCGCCGGGCTTCTTCGTGTTCAACAGGATCGCCCCGCCGGTGACGTTGCGGCCAAACAGGATTCCCTGGGGGCCGCGCAGGACTTCAATGCTCTCGAGGTCAAAAACGTCGAAGACGATGCCGTTGTTGAGACCCATGTAGACGCCGTCGACAAAGACACCCACTGTCGGGTCGATTGACGGGATCGAGGCGGTAATGCCGAGTCCGCGAATCGAGAAGTTGGCGACGCCTCGCGTGGTGCCCACATCATCGAGCGACACGTTCGGCAAACCCGTCGCCAGGCTTGTAAGGTCGCGAACCTGCAGCGCGTCGATTTGCTCCGAGCCGAGCGCCGATACGGACAGCGGCGCGTCCTGCATGCTCTCGTCACGCTTGCGTGCCGTGACGGTGATTTCTTCGAGAAACGTGCTCGCGCCGCCGCGGCGATCAGTTTCGTCCTGGGCCTCGGCTGGCGATGCGATTGCGATGAAAGCCGTCGTCGCCAGCACGGCCAGCGATTTGCTAAGAGAATACGTCATTTGGTGTTCCCCCCCGTGGGAAAAAAGCATCCGGTAAGTCATTGAGTAAAAGACAAATACGGATTTTGGTGGATGCAATACAACAGTTATACACCGACAGCCTGCCGGGATTCCAGCGGCCCGGCAGCCAATAAAGGAAACCCTAAATTATAGACTTCTAATATAATATTCATTACTATATGAGCCTGTATGAACGCCAAGTCGAATTACACCTACCCGGCCAGCGACATGCAGTTGCATGCGTCGGATGCGGCCGGACTGATGAAGGCGCTTGGCAACGAGAGTCGCCTGATGATTCTCTGCGTGTTGGCGGAGGGCGAGCGCTCGGTCAGCGATCTCAACACGATCGTGCCCCTGAGCCAGTCGGCCTTGTCCCAACAATTGGCGCGTCTGCGGCAACAGCGGCTCGTAAAGACGCGGCGCGAATCCCAGACCATTTTTTATTCACTCGCAGACGGACCCGCCGACAGGGTCATCACCCTGTTGCACGATATCTATTGCGGGACTGCGGACTGCGCAAGCAAGGACTAGGAACATGAGTTCAGAATTCGGATTCGGCAAGATTGTCGATGAGTCATTTGACGGCGCTATTGAAAAAGTAACAGCCGAACTTGAAAAGGAAGGCTTCGGTGTCCTTTCCGATATCGATGTCGCTGCCAAGATGAAGGCGAAACTCGACAAGGACATGCCGAGGTACCGGATTCTCGGTGCCTGCAACCCGGCGCTTGCCTACCAGGCCATATCAGCCGTCGAGGATATCGGCCTGCTCTTGCCCTGTAATGTGCTCGTGCGTGAAGACGCGGATGCCAGGGTCCACGTCGATTTCATGGACCCACAAAGTGTGTTGTCGCTGGTGGATCATCCTGGCGTCGAGCCGTTGGCCGCTGAAGTCAAAGGGCGGCTACAGAAAGTACTCGCGGCCCTGTAAGGCGCCCCGCCCCGCCCCACCACGCATACGACTTTACATAAGTCAGCCGGCCCGGATGGTCCGAACATAATACCTGCCGTTGGTCGCAGCAAACTGACCACTTGTCGGAATTCTGCGACCAAATACAACAATCCTTGATGCGGATCACAGGAATATTCGCGGCGGAAGCGAATAATCTCACCATCGCCGAGCAATCGGTATCGACCTTTCGGTCACAGTGTGATGGGAGATTCAGAGAATGCGAGTTTTAGTCTCATTGGTATTGGCTCTGGCCGTCTTTTGCCAGGCGTCCTTCGGACAAATCGAGACACAGGATCTTGCGGTCGAGGTTGCGCCGACCAACATTAATTTCCCGTCCGATCCGATCGGTGTTGCCACATTCCAGCCGTGCTCGGAAATTTGCGATGCACCGTTCATCAGGGTCTCTCTGAGCGCGGGGACTCGCTACACACTCAATGGCAAGGTTGTCACGTTCGATGAGTTCCGCCGGCAATTCGCGTTGCGCAGAGGCGAGGCAAACGGGTACGCGTTGGTGACATACAACGTCGAGTCGAAGGTTGTTTTGGGAATCGCATTTAGCAGCTAGGCGGAACTGTCTGTCGAATTGCAGGGTTGCAGGACATGAAAATGAGAAATGGAATTCAAGATGGTTCACGCTGGCCCGGCCGCCACATCAGGGCGGTTTGTGCAGGCGCACTGGTCGCCTTCCTCGCGGGGACGCCGGCTGTCGCAGACGACGTTGAGCTGTTGTTGTCAACGCCCAGCAGTGCGGCTGCCAAGCCAAATATATTGTTCATCATCGATTCGTCGGGAAGCATGACGACCGTCGAAAAGAGCCAGGAGCCCTACGACGGCTCGATCAACTACAGTGGGCCTTGCCGGAGCGACATGTACTACTGGGCAACGAACTCGAACATCCCGAGTTGCGGAGACCGGTACCGGATCTACAAGAGCGCATTTGTCTGCGAAAGCGGTATCGCACAGGCCCGCGCGGCTGGGTCGTACACCGATACCATGGCGATGTATCGCAAGCGCAAAGGATCATGGCGCTGGCAGCAACTGAGCCGGTCGAGCACCCAGGACCTCGTTGAGTGCAAGGCAGACTCCGGCATCCATGGCGCAGGGTCAGATCCCGGTGATGCACCGTATGCGCGTGCTGCATCGAATACGACAAAGTATACGTCCAGCAAGCAGAACGAAGTTTCGTGGGGAACGAGTCCGACGCACGAAAAGATCACCATGTACGACAGCAACTACCTCAACTGGTACTACAATCCGCCGGGGTCGAGCATGCGTCGTATCGATATCGTGAAGGCCGTCGCCAAGAACGTGCTCAGCTCCATCGATGACGCCAACGTCGGCCTCATGCGCTTCTACTTCGACCAGGGTGGACCGATACTCCACGCGGTAAAGGATTTAGAAGGCAATCGTACAGCGGCAAACAATGTAATCGACAGTATACCGGCTGACGGCTGGACGCCGTTGTCAGAGACGCTCTACGAATCCGCTTTGTACTGGCGGGGCATGGAGGCCGAATATGGCCGCCGGAGCAGCACCGACAATGACGCACTGATCTCGTCTGATCCGCTCATTTACGACCAGCCGACTGACTACGCATGTGCCAAGAACTTCACGGTTCTGCTTACCGACGGCGAGCCTACACAGGATAGAGACGCATACTACCGCGTGCCCGCACTTCCCAACTTCAACTCGGTCATGGGGCGCGGTTACTGTGACGGTGGCAACGTAGACGGCGCCTGTCTGGACGACATTGCGGAGTACCTGTCGCTCGAGGATATAAGTCCTTCCGTTCCCGGAACACAGACGGTCACAACCTACACGATCGGCTTCACGGTCGATCTTCCGATCCTCGAGAGAACCGCGGAAAGATCAGGCGGCGAGTACTACCTTGCTTCAGACGTCAAGACATTGACGACGGCGCTGACCGATATTGTAACCAACATCTTCGACCGGGACATCTCGTTTACTGCGCCTGCGGTGGCCGTTAACGCCTTCAACAGGACGCAGCACCTCAATGATCTGTATGTACCGGTCTTTCGTGCCGCAGACGAGGTTCACTGGCCCGGCAACGTCAAGAAATACACGATCAGGGACGGTGAAATTCGCGACGCCAACGATGTGGGTGCAGTAGATCCCGCAACCGGGTACTTTGCCGATTCGGCCAAGAACTTCTGGTCGCGCGACACCAAGCCCGACGGCGCGGACGTATTCCGTGGCGGCGTCGCCAACGTCATGCCGAGTCCAACGGTCCGCAACGTCTTCACCAACGTGGTGACCGGCGACCTCACGACGGCCACCAATGCCCTGCATGTTTCGAATGTCCTTGCATTCGAACTGTCCGACTTTGGCTTGACGGGTGCACTCGAAGAACCGGAAATGACCGAGCTGATCGAGTGGGCACGCGGTGTCGACGTCAAGAACGAGGATAACGATGTAACGACGACCACCAGGAAGGCGATGGGCGACACGCTGCACTCACGACCGGCAACGGTGGTGTACGGAGATGCGGCGGGCAACCAGTCAGTTGTGGTTTTCGTCGCCACGAATGACGGGTACCTGCATGCAATCGACGGCGAGAGTGGCCAGGAGATGTGGGCATACATTCCCCACGATCTGCTGCAGAATCTGGGTGATCTGTATGAGAACGAGAATGTCGATTTCAAGAATTACGGAATCGACGGCGACATTACGCCCATAGTTAACGACGTCAATGCGGACGGAATAATAGATCCGGCAAGCGACTTTGTTTACGTCGCATTTGGACTGCGGCGCGGCGGCGACGATTACTACCTCTTGGATGTTACGACGCCAAGCCGGCCGATCCTGAAATGGGTGAAGAACTTCCCTGAGTCGGGAGAATCCTGGTCAGCGCCGACCCTGGCGAAGATCGATACCAGTACTCAGACGCAGACGAGCGCGGAAAACGCGGTTCTCGTGATAGGTGCCGGGTACGACACCGTTCATGATTCGCCAGGGTATCCCGATACCGCGGACAGTTCTGGCGCTGGCATATTCTTCCTCGACATAGAAACAGGCGAGCAGGTTTGGCGAGCGGGGCGCGATTCTGGCGCCGACCTGCGGCTGACAAACATGACAAGAGCTATACCGACGAAGATCATCGTGATCGACCTCAATGGCGATAGTTACGCTGATCGCATGTATGCGGCGGATATCGGCGGGCAGATTTGGCGTTTCGACATCTCGAATGGAAACACACCGAGTAACCTGGTGGCGGGCGGCGTGATCGCGCAGCTGGGACCGGAAGGGATGAACTCTCCTTCCAGCGCCGACACCCGTCGTTTCTATGCGGCCCCGGATGTCGCCATGTTTACGGACCACGCGCAGCAAAGACGTTACCTCTCGATAAGTATCGGCAGCGGATATCGTGCGCACCCATTGGACAACAGCGCAGCAGATGTCCTGTTTTCGATTCGGGACCCGCACGTATTTGATTCGCTGAGCCAGGCGCAATACAACACGTACCCGATCATTCGGCCGGATGACCTGGTTGAGGTGCAGGGCAAGATGGATGTGACTATCGCCGCGAACCAGGACGGCTGGAAGTTCACATTGCCGTACACGCAAAAGGCGCTGGTCGAGGCACGGACTTTTGACGACTCGTTTACTTTGTAACGTTTGAGCCGGAAGTCAGCTCGGACGATCCCTGCCAGGCGGGTCTGAGTGTAAACCGCGTATACAAGATGAACGTCGCGAACGGCAACCCCGTCTTTGCAGACAGTTCGACGGCTACCCAGCCAAACACGCCGGAAGAGATTGACGCCGCGCGCGTCGTCGAGTTGTCGCAGCGAGGTATTGCGCCGGTGCCGGTCTTCTACTTCCCGAGCGCCTGGGACGAAAACTGTATTGGCGCGGAGTGCCGGCCGGAGCCGATAGCTTGCATCGGTGTGGAGTGTATCGACCCGGAGTTTAACAGCCGTCCGATACGTACACTGTGGACTCAGGATGGACTTGAGTAGATGTACATGAAGACGCTCATGATCTCTATCGTTTTGACTGTTGCGTGCGCCGCACCGGCGCACGCGGACATCTGGAAATGGGTGGACGCGAATGGCCAGGTGCATCTCGTCGATTCGAAGAATCCGATTTACATGTGGACTGATGAGGAAGGCCGTGTCCACTATAGCGATACGCCGGGCCATGAAGATGCTGTTTCTGTCGAGCTTATCTGGGTATCGCCGGGCGTTCTCGACGACCAGCAGGAAAGGGGCGGCGTATCCGCCCCGTCCGGGTCCGACGGCTACGCGTATCCGGGCGAGACTCCCGACGAGCGAGCCGAACGCAAAAAAGCAGAAGCGTACTATTGCAAACGCGCGACCGAAGTCTACGACTCGTATATCAAGGCACCAAAGTTGTACGAGACCTCAGCGGACGGCGAGCGCAAGTATCTAAGCGAACAAGATGCCAAAGCGCTTATCGCCGAGACTCGCGCCCGGGTGGACGAATACTGCAAGTAGCTACCTGGTCTTCAGCGGGATTCTTTCAGTCGCTCCACACCGATCAGTTTCATGATCGTCTTTTCGTAGTACGGCTCTGTTTTTGCGGCACGCACTTTGTGCAGGAAGTACTTCTCGTACGCGATCTTCGCAAGATGCACCCACTTACCGCGTGATGCCCAGTTGGTGTTACGTGGCGGAATTTGCGGCAAGGCGACAAAGGCCACGCCGGTATCTCCGAAGTCGGCAAGGCAGACCGCATTCCAGGTGCCCCGTTCGTCCGGTTCTTTGCCCTTGAGGAGGTTCTCGAGATTATGGGTCGTGGCGGTGACCATCGACTCGATCATGTAACCGGTCTTTGGTGCACCTGTCGCGATCGGCGTTGCGTTGACAGGGGGGATGGCGACACAAACGCCGACCGCGAAGATGTTCTGGTACTTGGGATTGCGCTGGAACTCATCGATCAGGATGAAGCCACGCGGGTTGGTCAGGCCATCGATGCCCATGACGGCATCGACACCCTTGAACGCGGGCAGGATCATTGAGTGCCTGAACCCGAGCTCGTGCTGCTTCTTGTCCTTGCCGTCGTCATCGACCTCGGTGAAGTGCAGCTTGCCCTCTTCGACACTGGTGATCTTGGCATTCGTTGTCCACTGGATATGACGGTCGCGCATTTCCGACTCGAGCATTGACTTGGTATCGCCAACACCATCGAGTCCAAGGTGGCCGATATACGGCTCCGGTGTCACAAAGTGCATCGGTACCTTGTGGCGAATCTTCCGCTTCTTGAGTTCTGTATCGAGAATGAAAATGTACTCGTACGCCGGTCCGAAGCACGATGCCATGGGTGCGGCACCGACGACGACAGGACCGGGGTTTTCAACGAGCTTGTTGAAATCAATGTTCGCGGTTTCTGCGTGGCCGGTCTTGCAGATCGGACTGCGTGTGACCATCCGGGCCGAGGCCTTCGATTTCCTCGAACGCGAGCTTGGGTCCGGTTGCGATAACGAGGTAGTCGTATTCGATCGATGTATCGTCATGCAGTTCGAGACGGTTTTCGTCCGGGTGCAGGCGCCGCACGCCGACGCCGCTGAACTCGATGTTGTATTTCTTCATCAGGTCAGGGAGGTCGACCGTAATCTGCGGTCCCTTGCGCCAGCCGACAGCGACCCAGGGGTTGGAGGGGGTAAATTCGAAGCGGTCCGAATCGCCCACGAGAATGAGCTTGTGTTCGTTTCCGAGTTTCTTGCGGAGCTCGTATACCTGCGAAATACCGCCGATTCCGGCACCCATTACGACGATACTGGCCATCTCTTTCCCCTATCGAAATTCAATCAGACCTTCGAAGGATATTACAGATCGCTAATTTAGTAAATGCTACTTTAGAATGATGGACATGGATGCTATTGATTCGCATTTGCAGGTAATTCAAACGCTTACAGTAGCTCGTGTCCCTCGGGCAGGTTGTGCGTCATCCACATCGCGAGACGATGGCGAATCTTTGGCAGCGTGTCCTGGCCCTTCGGCAGGGCGGCGATCGCCTTGTCATGAAGCAGCAGCCGGTAGGCATACTGGATCTTGAGGTCATGCGAATCCGTTGGCTCAAACTCGACGATGCCGCGGCGCTCAGCGTCGGCAAGAATCTTGTCGAGAGCAAGCTTGAGCAATTCCTTCTCGTTTTTCAGTTTCTTGGCCACGAAGCGAGAATACCGCATCTGATCCTCCTACGGAGCGCTGTGGACAACACACCCTCACACGCCTGCGGCTATGGATTCGGGCATGTTATCCACAGCGCTCCATCGAGGCGCATCACGAGTTCGTGCACCGACTCCATGCCGTGATCAAGCCGGGGAGGGACAGGTAGCCGAATCCATAGCCGAGCTGGCAGTCCGATGAAACTACGTGGTGAAGACGGAACACGCGAGGCGTGTTCGGCTACCTGTCCCTCCCCGGCTTCATGTGTGGCTGTAAGAGGCTGTTAGCCGGGAGATCACAACTAACGACGAGCCGAGAACGCACGCTTCGACTTGCGGCGCTCGGAGTAGCGGGTGACCTCGAACGTTTCGAGCCAGCTCACCAGCTCATCGTATGGCAGAGGCTTGCTGAGGTAGAAACCCTGCGCCTGATGGCAGCCCAGCTCGGAAATACGCCGCATAGTCGCCTCGTCCTCGACGCCTTCCGCGACGACTGACAGCTCCAGGTCCATGGCCAGCCCGATTGTCGTCCTTACGATCGATTCGTTCGTCGCGTCCGTGGCCAGCGACATGACGAACGACTTGTCGACTTTCAGCTCGTGCAAGGGAATATTGCGCAACTGCGACAGCGAGGAATGACCGGTGCCAAAATCGTCCATCGAAATTCGAACGCCAATATCGCGCAGGCACTCGAGCACCAATACAGCGTGACCGACATCCTCCATGATCGAGCTTTCAGTCACTTCAAGGGTCAGCTGTCCCGGACGCACGTCGTGGTCCTTGAGTACCTGCAACACGAAGTACGGCAGGTATTCATCGAGCAGGTCACGCACGGACAGATTCACAGAAACGCCCAGGTGATGCCCCCGCTCGGCAAGGCGCCGACAGTACATGACCGCTCGTTCGAGCACGTATCGACTCAGGTGCACGATGGTGCCGGCCTTCTCGGCCGCGGGAATGAACTCGTCAGGTGGCATGAACCCCAGTTCCGGATGATGCCAGCGCACAAGCGCTTCCACCCCGCAGACCGTACCGTCGGGAAGCGATATCTTGGGCTGGAACCAGACGTCCAGTTCCCCGTCACGGATGGCACTTCTGAGATCGTTGACGACGCGTAGTCGCTGGACAAACTCGTCTTCGCGACCAACCTCGTAGACCCGTGCGGTTTCCTTGGAGTTTTCCGCATCCGTCCTGGCAATTGCCGCGAAGCGCAGCAACTCGGCCGCGTTGCTGCCGTGCGCTGGAAAGGCAGCGATGCCGATATCGGCACGCAACTCCACGTCGAAGTTCTCGAGGCTCATTCCGGCGGAAAGGATGCGCTCAATCTTCTCCACGTAAGTGAGCGCCGTGGCAACGTTTTGTCGCGACAGAATCAGCGTGAACTCATCGCTACCCGTATGGCCAAGAACATCGGTTTCGGCGATGTTCAACCGAAGTTGCCTGGCGGCGACCTTGGTGAGCTCATCGCCCGCCTTGTGGCCGAGGGTCGATGCGATTTCGCCGATCCCGGCGAGGCGTATCGACATCACGGTAACGCTTCGGCCACCACCACGTACCGCTTCGATCTCCGACGTCAGGTGCTGCAGCATACGATAGCGGTTTGGCAAACCGGTAAGTGAGTCGTGCGACGCCTGGTAGGTGATGCGTTGCTCACGTTCAGCGATCGCAGTACGCATTGCGTTGAACGTAGATGCCAGGTTACCGAACTCGTCGGCCGTCCTGACCTGCACCGCTTCGTCGTAGTTACCGGAAATCAAACGTTGCGCGGCCGCCGCCAGGGTTTGCAGCGGTCTGGAGATGGTGGCGGCAAACGCAACGGCTGCAATCGCGACCAGGGCCAGCAGCGCAATGCCAAATAATACGAGGCCGCGTCTGGCATCAATGTAGGGGAGCATCGCTTCGCGCAACGAGCGGTTGAGCACCACGACGACGCCGGGGCTTCCGGCAACAAACGGCGTGCGCAATGCGAGGTGGTGTTCGCTCCCGGAGTCGATAGTGAAAACCGCTCGCTCTGGTACGCCGAACACGAGGCGCTCTGCAGCGATTTTGCCGGCCGCGAAATCCGTCGTCGTGGAAGCAATGATCGCCGCGCCGGCTGTTTGCACCGAGATGATGGAAACATCGAGGCCCGTAAGACCTGCTATGCGAGCGGCAACAAGATCATCGATACGAAATCCGAGGAATACCCAGCCAACGGTAACCGGTGCCCGCAGCGGCACCACAAAAATATGGTAGGCAATGCCATCGATAACAGCGGTCGACTCCACACCGCGGCCATCAAGTTCCTGCAACAGGCGGGTTACGCTGGGCAGTCGGCGCGTAGCGAGGTCCAGTGTGCTGGCAAGCATGCCGCCTTCCAGATCGACCAGCATGGCCATGTCGGCACGTACCCGCCGACTGTGATTTTCGAGTACCGAGCGAATTGTGTTTTCGTCGCCGGTCGCCGTGGCTTCCTTCAGGCCGAAATCGGCCGATAGCACTTCCACGCTGGTCCGCAGTTGTTCGCCTCGGCTCGCAAGGAACTCGTTGACGACCAGGCCGCCGGTCTCGAGGGACGAACGGGCACGGCCTTCGATGTCGCGCTCGACCGTATTCATAACCGCGAACAGGGTTACGAGCTGAGCAATAGCCAGCGGAACGATCGTGAGCAACATCAACTTGCTGCGAAAGCTAGTTCGAATCACGTGGGAACCCGTGCATAGTCTTCAAAAATCAGTGCCTTATCGATGATATTCGGATTCTGTCAAATAGAGTGTGCGGCAGTTCACGGTTAGCTTGGGCACAACCGCAATAGACTCGTAAGTCCACAATTCCAGGGCAGCAGAACGGGTGAGACGGGCAGCGACAATTGGCAGATGGCGGCATATCGCGGCAGTGGCGGTGTGCGTGATAAGCGGTCCCGTGGCGTTCGCGGAGACGCTCGAAGTGCATGTCGTCGATCCGGAGGGTCACCCGGTTCCTGATGTCGCGGTCTTCGCGACGATTCCAGGAGCAGAGTCAACCGCCAACACGGTTTCTGAACCAGCGATCATGGATCAGCGCGATACCCGGTTCGTGCCCCACATCCTGGTCGTGCAGAAAGGCG
Source organism: uncultured Gammaproteobacteria bacterium (assembly GCA_963698415.1). GTDB lineage: Bacteria > Pseudomonadota > Gammaproteobacteria > Steroidobacterales > Woeseiaceae > UBA1847. The sequence continues at coordinate 73,263 of CAVOQS010000014.1, forward strand.
CCTACGTTGCGTTTCCCAATAGCGACATCGTCGCCCACCACGTGTACTCGTTTTCCAAACCCAATGATTTCGTATTGCCGCTTTACAAGGGCGTCACACCGGATCCGGTGAGGTTCGAGCACGATGGTGTCGTGACGCTCGGCTGCAATATTCACGATCACATGCTGGCTTACATTGTTGTCGTGGACACGGACGTGTTCGGCGTGACAGACGGTAACGGTGTCATCGAACTCGAGGTTGCCAGCTCCGCCGCCGGTTATGACGTGAGCATCTGGAGCGCGCGTATCAGGGACAGCAAAGACCCCATTACGCAGCACATGAGAACGCACGGCAGCGTCACTTTTTCCCTGCAAAAGAAGCTAAGACCGCGGCCAGACCACCAATCGGAAGCGGTCGAATGGTCAGAGTACTAGTCGCCCCGTTACTACTTATCGCGCTAAGCAGCCTTGTTCTCGCCCAGGATGCGCCGAGCCGCCACCAGTTCGCATTCGGTGTCGACGCGGGCTATGTCGATATTGAAGGACTTTCGTCCTGGACCGAGGGCTTCGTCGGAAAGCTGCGCTACCAGGATAGCGGCGTCGCCTTCGGTAATGCATTTCTCGACTATCGCGGTCGCTGGACGGACACGCTACAGGCTCATCTTGTTCTCGAAGCCTATGACGATGACCTGGGTCCCACCGTGGATTTCACGCAGGCCTATGTCGAGTGGCGGCCGGTACCCGGCAGCGCGAATCGGTATCGCATCAAGCTCGGTGTCTTTTATCCTCGCCTGTCACTGGAGAACGTGGATGCAGGCTGGCGGAGTCCGTACACGCTTAATTACTCGGCGATCAACACCTGGGTTGCTGAAGAGCTCCGTGCAACAGGCGCCGAGATAACGATCAGCCGGCGCCCTGTCAGCCTTGGTGGCGCTCACACATTCTCCGTAAGTGCTGCTGCGTTTGTTGCCAATGATCCGGGCGGTTCGTTGCTGGCCTGGAAGGGTTGGTCAGTGCATGACCGTCAGTCACGGCTGAACGACAAGCTGCCCCTGCCACCGTTACCGCAGATCCAGCCGGGCATGCTGTTTGAAAATCAGGCTCCCTGGGTCGAACCGTTCGTCGAAGTCGACGATAACGTTGGCTTCTACATCAACACTGATTGGCGCTACGGTGAGCAATTCATGCTGCGCCTGATGTACTACGACAACCGTGCGGATCCGGAAGCACTCGAGAACGGCCAGTACGGCTGGACAACCGCGTTCTGGCACCTGGGTGCACAGGCAACCTTGCCGGGCAAGATTGGCTTCATCGCCCAGGCGATGACAGGCTCGACCGTGATGGGTCCTGTAATGGACAGCTGGCATGCCGTCGACGTCGAGTACGCGTCACAGTTTGCCTTGCTGTCGCGAGTGTTCGGTCGGCATCGGCTAAGTGTGCGCTACGATCACTTCACTGTGACGGAGAACGATCAAGTACCCTCAGATGACAATGCCGAAGATGGCCATGCGTGGACGCTGGCTTACCGGTTCAACGCATCTGAACGTATTTCCCTCGCAGCCGAGTGGCTGACTATCAAGACGCATCGCGAGGCCTGGGCCTACTTCGGCGTTCCGACCGCAGCGACCGAAACACAGACGCAGTTGCTGCTGCAGGTCCGCTTCTAGCGCGGATACTGTACTATCTTCGGCCACGTTCCTGACGGTGTGGTTGAATGAGACTCACAAAATCCTACGCGTTCCTTCTTACGGTTTGCGCAGCCCTTGTTCCTGGCAGCGGGAGTACCAGTGTGGCCCAGTCATCGAGTTCCGATTACAGCGATCTGCTTGCGTTGTTTGCAGACTGGCGCGACTTCGAGTCGCCGCCGCTGCTGAACGGTGCGCCCGATTACACAGTGACGCAATTTGCGGCGAGGGACGACGAGTTCCGGGCTCTCGAGAAGCGACTCACCGCTTTCGAGACCAATGGCTGGCCGATCCCGGAACAGGTGGACTGGTATCTCGTGCGTGCCGAAATGAATGGCTACGATTTCAATACACGCATTCTCAAGCCCTGGGCGCGCGACCCGGCCTTCTACAAGACCGTCTGGACCGAACGCTCTGATGTACCGGCACATGAGGGGCCGACGCATCACGCACTGGTTGAACTCTGGACCTACGAATTCCCGTTAAACGCGGAAGCCGACAAGCGCCTGGCGGGCGAGCTGGCCGTGATACCGCCATTGATGGCGCAAGCCCGAGCGAATCTCACAGGCAACGCTCGCGAGTTGTGGATTGCCGGCATTCGGGACGTGCGCCGACAAAGCGTGGACCTGGCGGAGCTGAAGGTCGTGGTGGGCGACTCGGCAAGTA
>CAVOQS010000015.1:0-426056 GCA_963698415.1 uncultured Gammaproteobacteria bacterium
GTACAATTCTGGCTACAAGTTGCCACCTGTAGCCATCGTTTATTCGGGCATTGATCGTGGTAACGAAAATCGAAACATCCTTGTGGGGGTACGGTCAGTCCGTTGAGAGAGCCTTCACGCGAACTCTTCGTGGGCGCGCCATTTTGACGGTACCAAAATCGACCTGTTATACATTTGCGAGTCCACAGGAACGATACGAGAGGGATTGAAGTCCAGAGCCTCGCCGCCGACATGCATCACGCTACAGAAATAGTGCTGTTTGTTGAGCGCATGATTGAAGGTGGCTGCGATGCCGTCTGTCTCCTCGAGCCGTCGTAGATAATCTGACAGCGCAGGATAGTCAGCAATACGCCGATAGGTGCACCGGAACAGCGGATAGTAGATGGTGTCGAAGCGCACCAGCGTTGCCAGCAAGTACAAGTCGCTCTCTGTGATCGTGTTGCCCAGAAGATACGGCTGGTTAGTCAGGCGACTGTCGAGTTCATCGAGTGATCGAAACAGCTTTGCGACCTTCAGTTCATAGTCCCGCTGTTCTGACGCAAAACCTACCGTATAGACCGCTCTATTTATGTTGTCGTGCAGCCATGCATTCATAGTGTCGATTTGCTCGACGGTCTGGGCGGGGGCCAGATCGCGATCGACCGGATAAGCGCCATTCATTCCTCGTACGAAGAAGCGAGTTATTTGCGACGAACTCGTAGAGAGCTTCTTGTTCGATGAAAGGTCGACAAGGAGCGGAACGGATGGTCTATATTCCGTATCTGGCTCGAGTCGCTCGTAGACGCGTCTCAGGGAAGTCTCCGCGAACAGAGGATCGTCGCCGGGTGAGATCTCCCAGCCGCCGGGTCCCTTTATGTTTCGCATCCATGTAATGGTCACGCGCTCGGTGAGACCGGTCAATGCCAGTGCTGCCAGCACGCGGTGACAGAACGGGCAACCCCATGCGAGGTACAGGTGCAGACGGGAATCGTCTGTCGGTCGCGGAATGTCGGTATGCGCCGGATTCGTCTTGGTCATGATTGATTACCTCATGCTCGCTTCGTTCGAAATACGTGGCGTCCACAGGCCTTTGCGCCAAACAACATGGCGACAATGCCGGCCGCGATCAGCACCGCGCTCGGGAGGAAGGCCGGAAGTACAGGCTCCGCGAGAAATATCATGGCGATGGGTACGCCGAAGACAGCGCTAACCCCACCCATCAGGCTCAGGAAGACAGGTCCGCCGGCTCTTTGAAGTATAAAGAGCAGCAAGAACTGGCCGGCGAAGATCACGGCCTGCATTCCGATCAGCGGAATTGTGTAGGCGCTTTGTGCGGAGATGTCGAGAGACCAGCCAGGCAGCAGTGAAAACACGACCAGAATGACAATCGCGCCGACCAGCATGCCGGGCGCCAGGGACTCCGCGCTCGCTCCCGGTGGCCAGCGCCGCGTTCGATAGAGGTTGCCGGCCGACAGAAGCACCGGGCCGACGAGGGCCAGGACAATCCAGAACCGATCAGCGTTCGGGGCTACCCATTGCTTCGCGACCAGCAGTCCCGTCCCTGCAAGCGCGAGGAGCACACCCGTCGCGCGCCACCAGCAGAACCTCTCCATCCGTAATAAGAGCGCGCCGAGGTATGTCAGAAGCGGCGGCAGCGAAAACATCAGCGCAATGAAGCCGACACCCAGGTGGGGCACAGCGCTGAAAAAAACGAGATTCGCTCCTGCGCTGGTGAGGAAGCCACCGACGAGGAAGTACTCAACGGAGCGCCGATTCAAGGCGGCGACATGCCCTCTGAACCAGGACACGATTGCCAGGATCAGTGCCGCACCCGCCAGGGACCAGGTCAGGTAGGCCAGCGGCGCAATGCCGAATCCATGTGCGACTTTCCCGAGGTTGGTTGAGATGCCGAGTAACAGGCCGGCCGCGAGCAACGCCGACAGCGCTATGTACAACGGTTGCTGACGTGTTTGGCTGTTCAGTTCCGGCAGGTATAGCGTCTGTTATGTTCGTCATCGTCCGCTCCTCTCAACTGATGGTCAGTACATTACTAGGCCCTCTCTGATTAATAATCGAGGCTTAATGAAAAAGATTGTTTACGAATATCGACTAATCGTCGAGACGTGGGTTGCGGTGCGCGATTGTGAGGACAGACGGTGGACCTGATAGGGCCAGCCGCGTCGTCAGCGGCTGGCGCTAAATCGTCGCGTCCCAGTACGGCTCAGAGGTAATTCTCGCCGCCATGAAGTCCACGAATGCCCGGACCTTGGGCGACAGGTGACGTCGTTGTGGATAAACAAGGTATATCGATACTTCGAGCGTCTTGTAGTTTTTGAGCAGCGAGACCAATCGTCCGGCTGCCAGGTCATCGCCCACGACAAAGGTTGGTGTGCGCATGATGCCAGCGCCTTCCAGAAGCGCTTCGCGCAGCGCGAGACTGTTGTTCATCTGCATGGAACCGCTGACCGGTACAGAAACCTGCCTGTTGTCCGGCGCAAGGAAATGCCAATCGGCTGCCGATTCCTGGTACTGGTACGAGATAATGTTGTGATCCCGAAGATCTTCGGGCACGTGCGGCGTTCCGTGCCTTTCCAGATAGCGCGGTGCCGCTACAACGATGTGGCGACACGGCGCGATTCGCCGGGCAACGAGTGAAGAGTCGGGCAATTCGGTGATTCGAATCGATACGTCGAATCCTTCCTCAATGACATCGACTTTACGGTCGTCGAGGTTCATGTCGACCGATACTTCCGGGTATTGCGCCAGGAATTCCGGTAGCGCCGGGGCGACGTGACGTATTCCGAATGACATCGGCGAGTTGACGCGTAGCACCCCTCGCGGCTCATCCTGCAGACGGGAAACTTCTGCTTCCGCATCCTCGATGTCCTCCAGGCCGCGCCGGCTGCGCTCGTAAAAGACCCGTCCGGCTTCCGTGAGGCTCAAGCGCCGCGTCGTGCGATTGAGCAGCCGCGCACCCAACCTTTCCTCGAGGCGGGTGACGTACTTGCTGACAACGGAGCGCGACAGTTCCAGTCGCTCAGCAGCCTTCGTGAAGCTGCCGTCGCGCACCACCTGAACGAATACCGCGATGTCGCCGAGTGACTCCAATTTCAACCCGATTAGAGAAGCTACGTGAACAGTATTGTTCAATTCTGGCTGATTATCAATCAATCCGAGACGAGTAGCCTTAACGCATCTACCGAATCGACCGAAGGAGTACCGAAAAATGCAGATCACGGTTTTTGGAGCAACCGGACAAGTAGGAAGTCGCGTGGTCGTCGAGGCCCTGGTCCGCGGCCACAAAGTCACCGCGGTCGCCCGGGATCCCTCGCGCCAGAGCGAGTTGCCCGATGTCGTTGAGTTGTCTCGAGGGGATATCGCGGACGTTGACGACGTCATCGCGCTGACCGATGGCCGAGACATGGTCGTCAATGCGACTCGTTCCGAGACCCGCGTGGACGCTGTGCACGGTACCAGGGAGTTCATGAGAGGACTCGCAACCACGGGCGTGCGGTCGTTGATCGTTGGAGGTGCGGCAACCTTGACCGTGCCCGGAACATCCGGACGGACGGTACTCGACGATGCCCGTTACCTGTCACCGTCGTTCCGCCATGTCGGCGAGGTGAGTCGCGATCAATACCGGACGTGCCTGGCCGAAAAAACCGTCGACTGGGCTTACCTGAGTCCTCCCGCGAACCTGTTCCCCGGGACCCGAACCGGCAACTACAGGATCGGCACGGACGAGTTGCTGCTCGACGCCGATGGTCAATCTCGAATTTCGATGGAGGACCTGGCGGTTGTCATTCTCGACGAGGCGGAGTGTCCTCGCCATCACCGGACTCGCTTTACGGCGGCCTACTAGCCTCGTGCCTCACACATTACAACCTGGGAGTTGAAACAATGGACAATCCAAGAATTGCAAAGACGCTGCTGACGATATTCCTGCTGTTCGTGATGATGTCGTCTGCTTTCAGCGAAAACCGACACGTCGGTCAAAGCCCGTGGGGCGCCGAAGATGAAATTGGCCGTCTCAATCTCATCACTGAGCGATCCCGAGATGAGATTTTGTCGCGGATCTCGGGTGGAAAGACCTACGATCTTTCGGTCGACTACTTTATCGGGATGCCAAGCTGGCAGGCCGCTGGCGACCCACACTATCGCATCTGGATGACGCACACACCCGGTGGCACGGTGGTCGACGATCCGCTCCGTGTTGGGCAAGCGATGAATGAACATGTCAGCTACACGGGCGCGGCCGTCTCAATGTACACCCACATGGGCACACACATCGATGCACTGGTTCACTTCGGGCTCGACGGCAAGATCTGGAACGGGTTCTCTGCGAGTGAACATCTCGGCGATCGCGGTTGGCAGGTTGGTGGAGCAGAGAACATCCCGCCTATCGTTGCGCGCGGTGTATTGATTGACGTCGCCTCCGCCAAAGGCGTGAACATGCTGGCCGACGGCTATCGCATAAGTCGGGGTGACCTCATTGCGGCGCTTGAGAAGCAAGGTACGGAGCTTCGCGAAGGCGATGTCGTGCTGATCCGCACTGGCCGCATGCAGGTCTATGAAGACACCGCAGCGTATATGCAGAATCCGCCCGGACTCGGTCTCGCAGCGGCGCGATTCCTCGTCGAGGAAAGTGGCGCAATGATCGTAGGCGCAGACAACTTGAGCTTCGAGGCGTTTCCATCCGAACTCGAGACAGACTATGTGCCAGTGCACACCTACTTGCTGGCTGAACAAGGCGCACCGATTATCGAACTCGCTTATCTGGAAGAGTTGTCGCGGGACGGAATCTACGAATTCGCGTTCATCGGGGGGAGTCTGAAGCTTCGTGGTGCCGATGCGGCACCTATTCGCCCGATTGCGATTCCGGTCAGGTAGGCACGATGCGCGAGCCAAATCCAATTCATTCGCCAGACATGGCCCCCGCTGTCAGCCGGACAGCGGGAATGCTTTACCTGGTCATCATTGCGTCGGGATTGCTCAGCGAGTTGTTCGTTCGCGCAAGACTGTTCGTAGATGGGGATGTCGCTGCTACAGCGGCGAACATCCTGGCATCGATTTCGCTGTTTCGGATTGGATTCGTGACCGATTCCACCATGTTGTTAAGCGACGTTGCGATTGCGGTATTCTTCTACGTGCTGTTGAGACCTGCTAACGGGACGCTTTCTTTGATGGCCGCAGCATTTCGGCTGACTCAGGCATCGATCCTGGGATTGAACCTGGGACACGATTCAAACTTCGACACACAACACTGGGCTAGGGTTTGACCCCCCCCCGGTATCCTCTGAATAGTGGAACGTGCTTGTGGGTACAATTCTGGCTACAACCTTCGTCGGATACTCCCGGATGTCGGCGGGTGCGTCCGGACATGAATATTTGGATAAACAAAGGCTTATGAATAATTCCTCAACCATAAGTATTCTATTCGTGTGCATGGGCAACATCTGCCGCTCACCAACCGCGGAGGGCGTTTTTCGCTATCACGCCGAACAGGCCGGAATGCTCGAGCAACTCGTCATCGATTCGGCCGGGACGCATGCCTATCACACCGGTGAGCCTCCGGATCGACGTGCGCGGGCCGCGGCTGAGCGACGCGGCGTGAGCCTGGACGGGATCTATGCGCGCCGCGTAACGAGTGAGGATTTCGAGCGCTTCGACTACATCGTCGCCATGGATGAAGACAATCTCGCGCGTCTCCACAACGAGGCCCCGGAGGAACATCGCAGCAAGCTGCGCCTGTTCCTCGAGTTTGCGGGCGGCGACGAGCGGGAAGTGCCCGATCCGTATTACGGCGGATCGGCAGGATTCGAACGCGTACTTGACCTCGTGGAAGAAGCGTCTCGAGGATTGCTCGAGACGCTTTCCAGGATCAATACCGGGCGTTAGTCCTGGCCCGGATCAGCTGCTGGCTTCGGCGCTGCTGTCGCAGCGTCCGGGGCCGGCTTGTGCGCTGGCGCCGCTTCGGGCTTTGCCGTCTCCGGCGCGGGCTTGGGCGAGGGGGCCGCCTGTGGCTTCGGCTCGGGCTTCGGCTCGGGCTTCGGCTCGGGCTTTGGCTCAGGCTTCGGCTCGGGCTTTGGCTCGGGCTTCGGCTCGGGCTTTGGCTCAGGCTTCGGCTCAGGCTTCGGCTTTGCAGCCACGGGAAGTGATTGCGGCTCCCATGGCAGGAGCTTGGGCTTGGACGCCTTATCCACGCCATTGCCGCCAGATGCGGCTGGCTTGGCTTCGGGCTTGGCTTCGGGCCTGGCTTCGGCCTTGGCTTCAGGTTTCGCTTCCGGTTGCCTCTGTTCCCGCGGTGTCTCTGCCTCGGGCCTGTCGGCCTTCGCTTTCTCGGGGCTGGGCTTCGTTTCTTTCTCTGCCCGGGGCTTGGCTGCTGCTTCTGCCTTGTCGTCCGCTTTTTCGGCGGCCGGCTTTCTGGTCCGGCGACGCTTTGGCTTGTCCCCGGCCGCCGCTGCTGCCGGTTTCTTCGTCTGTTCCTGCGTCTGCGCCTTTTGTTCTACCGCGCTGTCGGACTTGTCGGTTGTCGCAGCCCGCTCCGCATCCGTCCGCGCACGGGGTGGCCCGGAGTCTTTCTCTGCAGCCGGCTTTGGCGGCTGTTGCGGTGCATCATCAGTCTGTTCTTGCGCGTCAGTTGTCTGCTTCTGCGTATCCGCTGCCTGCTCGGGCTTGTCCGCAGAACGCCGACGACGGCGTCCACCCCGACTGCGGCGACTCCTCGAGGGGCGTTGATCATTTGTTGATTCGCCCCTGGCTTCGGCCGTGGTGTCCTGCTGCTGTGTCTGCTGCGTGTCTTGCTGTGCATCCTGCTGCGCATCTTTTTTCTGTGCCGGCTTGCGGCGTGAGGCGGTCTTCTTCGCAGCCTTCTTGGGCTGCCCCGTCTTCTTGGCTTTCTTGCGCTGTGCTGGACGACTGTCACTGTCACGACGAGTCGACTGTTGCGAGCGGCGAGCGCGACTCTGCTGTTCACCTTTCTGGTGACGCGGCCGCTCGGTCCTGTCTTCGTCTTCGTCATCGTTGCCAGTGAACAGCGCAACGATCGAGGCGATGAGGCCCTTCTTTTTCTCCTTTTCCTTCGCCTGCTTCTGCTTCGGTTCTTCGGGCTTCGGTGCCGGCTTCGTGGGCTTCAGCATCCCTACGACCGGCGCTTCGATCGCCTTGCGCTGGAGAATGGCTTGCGGTGCCTCGGGTTCGGCTGCCGCATCAGTGAGTGAATAGCTCACTCCGGTATTCTCGGAAAGGTCGAGCTGGTCGTCGCGAACCCGGCGCACAGAGTAATGCGGCGTTTCGAGTTGCGGGTTCGCAATCAACAAGATTTGCGTGTCGGTGTTGTCTTCGAGGTTCTGCACCCAGTCACGTTTTTCATTCAACAGGTAGGTGGAGACTTCGACGGGCAACTGCGCTATGACCTTGGCCGTGCGCTCCTTGCGCGCTTCTTCGCCCACGAGACGCAAAATGGCGAGCGCCAGTGACTCGACGCTGCGAATGTTGCCAAAACCAGAGCAACGCGGACAGGTTATGTAGGCCGATTCGCCGATCGAGGGGCGCAGTCGCTGGCGTGACATTTCGAGCAGGCCGAAGCGGCTGATCTTGCCAATCTGTACACGGGCGCGATCCTGGCGTACCGCATCGCGCAGGCGATTTTCGACATCGCGTTGGTGTTTCGAAGGCCCCATGTCGATGAAGTCGATGACGATGAGGCCGCCAAGGTCGCGGACACGCAACTGGCGTGCGATCTCCTCGGCCGCTTCAAGGTTGGTGTTCAATGCAGTGGCTTCGATGTCACCACCCTTGGTTGCACGCGCCGAGTTGATATCGATCGACACGAGTGCTTCCGTGTGATCGATCACGATGCTGCCACCCGACGGGAGGTGGACTGTGTGTGCAAATGCTGACTCGATCTGTGACTCGATCTGGAAACGCGTGAACAGGGGGACCGGATCGACGTAGTGTTTCAGTTTCTTGAGATTGTGCGGCATCGTCGCTTCGACGTGCTCGTAAGCATCTTTATACGTCGCTTCGTCGTCGATCAGGATCTCGCCGATATCGTTGGTGAGGTAATCGCGCAAGGCGCGGACCACCGAGTCGCTCTCGCGGTAGATCAGGAACGGCGATGGTCGTTCAAGAACGACATTCAGGATCGCGGTCCAGACGGTGAGCAGGTTCTCGAGGTCCCACGCGAGCTCCTCGGCACTGCGATCAATGCCGGCGGTCCGCAGAATGACGCTCATGCCGTCGGGAACGATGATTTCGTTGAGTGACTGCCTGGCGGCGTCACGGTCGCCGCCGACGATGCGTCGAGAGACGCCGCCGGAGCGTGACTTGTTCGGCTTGAGAACGATGAAGCGGCCAGCAAGGCTGACGAACGTCGTCAGGGCTGCGCCTTTGTTACCGCGTTCTTCCTTGTCGACCTGGACGACAATATCCTGGCCTTCCTTGAGCACTTCCTTGATGTTGGGCTTGCCGGCGTCCTTGGGGGCCTTGACGAAATACTCGCTGGAGATTTCTTTCAGTGGCAGGAAGCCGTGACGATCCGCGCCGTAATCGACAAACGCCGCTTCGAGGCTGGGCTCGATGCGCGTGATTTTGCCTTTGTAGATATTGGCTTTTTTGCGTTCGCTAGCCGGTGCTTCGATATTGAGGTCGTAGAGTTTCTGGCCATCGACCATAGCCATGCGCAACTCTTCTTGCTGAGTCGCATTGATAAGCATTCTTTTCATGTTGTCCTACTTGTGTGTAAGAGGACAGCAATACGGGGCAGGGCGCCAGGCGGGCGCAGGGGATGTCACGCACAGAAGAGAGACGCCGGATTGCGTCAATTATTAAATTCATTATCTCTGTGTAGGACTGACCCAGATTGGTCAGTGCCAGCAAAACAATCAGCATGATTTCCCTGCGGCTTTGCCGCTTCGGCGCAGGCCGGAATCCGTGCTTGCTGCCTTCTGAAATCAGGTCTCGCAGGTTTGCGGGACCAAAAAATAATTCGCGTGGAGTGGATTGGCAGGTATGCCCAATCGCCTCTGGGCGGTAATATAGCACACCTCCTCGCTGCATAAGCAACTGATCATGCAAGAAAACTCCGCGAAAGACGCCAACCTCCGCGCCACGGGTGTCCGCAAAGTCAAGGTCGACTCTGAACGAGCAGGCCAGCGGATCGACAACTTTCTGCGCAACGAGTTACCGGGTGTGCCCAAAGGACGGGTCTACCGTCTGTTGCGACGTGGTGAGGTGCGCGTCAACGGCGGCCGGATCCGGGCGGAATACAAGCTTCAGGAGGGTGACGAGGTACGCATACCGCCGGCACGCGTGAGTACCGGCAGCCCGCCGCCGCCGGAGAAACTGGCAGCGGCCATGCTCGATTGCGTGATCTACGAGGATAAACGCCTGCTGGTGATCAACAAGCCGACCGGTGTCGCCGTGCATGGTGGCAGCGGCATCAGCCACGGTGTGATCGAACTCCTGCGATTTGCGCGGCCGGACCTGAAAGACCTGGGGCTGGTCCATCGTATCGACCGGGAGACCTCGGGCTGCCTGGTCATGGCCAAGCGACGCAGTGCATTGCGCGAGTTGCATGAGCGATTTCGCCGGGGACAGGTTGAGAAGAACTACCTCGCGCTGGCTGTCGGCGACTGGCAATTCGGCGAGCAAGTCATCGACGTGCCCTTATTTGTTCAGAATCGATCGGGCGGCGAACGGCACGTCATCGTGAGTGACAAGGGCAAGCAGGCGCAAACGCGAGTCAGCCTGTCACGCACATACGGGATCTACAGTTTGCTGCAATGCGCCCCGGCAACCGGACGCACCCACCAGATCCGCGTTCACCTGCAGCACGCCGGGCACCCGATCGCCGGGGATACGCGCTATGGCGATGAGGAAGCGAACGAACAGGCGAAACAATTCGGACTCAAGCGACTGTTCCTGCATGCCCAGTCGATTGCCTTCGCGGACGACAGCGGCAACGAGCTGCATTTCACGGCGCCGTTGGCCGAGGATCTCGAGGAGTTTCTTACAGACGGCGTGATTGCCGCCCAACGACAGAAGAAAAGGGCGGCAGGCGCGGACAACGGGCGCACCTACGGAAGAAGATAGCCCAGCTGCAGCAGTCGATCGGCGACCCAGATCATGGGCAGACCGATGATCGCGGTCGGGTCATCCGTCTGCACCGATTCAAACAGGACAAAGCCTGCCCCTTCGAGTTTGAAGCTGCCGGCACAATCGTAGGGTTCGTCATGCCGCAGGTAGGCTTCGGCCAGGCGGCGGTCGAAGCGACGGAAACGAACGATGGTCTTGTCGGTGTGCTCGTAGCGGGCGCGACCGACAGGATCCAGGATGCAGACGGCGGTCAGGAAGGTCATGGCCTTGCCGGATGCGGCAAGCAACTGGTCGACAGCGCGTGCATGGTCGCCCGGCTTGCCGAGCACTTTGTCTTCAATCACGGCCAGCTGGTCAGCGCCGATAACGAGCGCATCGCGTGCGTTGATGGCGACCGCTTCGGCCTTTCTGCGGGCGAGATAGCGTGCCAGTTCTGCCGGTCCGAGATCCTGGTCGTTGCTTTCGTCGACATCGGGTGAAACGACGTCGTACTGGTCGAGGAAACGATTCAGCAGGCTGCGTCGGTAGGGCGAGGACGATGCCAGGCAGATTGGCGGCGCGGATGGATTTTGCATAAATAAATCAAAACCTTAAGTCGGCAACGACAAAGTTTACCCGGTTTGCGGGCGCGGGCAGAAATTTCTGTCCTCAAGGCTTTGACTTAAAGCGCGACGGTCCTTATCATGCGCGCGCCATGGGTAATCCGCTACGCGAACGCCGCTCCGCGGCCGATTTGGCGGCGGGCGCTCAAGTTATTGAAATTGCTGAGAAAGTTGGCGATTTCGAGCAGCTGTCGGCAATTGTCGAGGCGGACCTTGCCGCGCTCGATGCTGATAGAATGCCTACGGGATGGCGCGATTCCGCTATTAAAGGGAGCCTCGAATTCGGCTTTGCCGATGCGCAGCAGGTGCTGCCAAAGGTCAGGTGCCGGGTCGGGGTTACTGTTGATGCGGTCTGTCAGCGCTGTGTCGAAGCGTTCCGCTTGCCGCTTGAAGTGGACGTTGAATTGCTTCTGCTGGAGTTTGAACAGGACGCCGATGGCTTCGAAGAATTCGAGGTCTGGGAGCTGGAGGACATACTTCTTCGGCCGCTGGATCTCGTGGAAGAATTGCTGATCATGGCATTGCCGTTTTCGGCGATGCACGTGGATTCGGCCTCGTGCAAAGCACTTTCGCCACCGGTGAAGGAAAGTGCCGAGGAAATGACAACGCCATTTGCCGCCTTGCGCGACCATATGGCACAGGACAACTAGGACGCGGTTTAATCGCCGGGTCGATTGGAGAAAATTATGGCTGTTCAAAAAAGTCGCAGGACCCCAGCAACACGCGGCGCACGTCGTGCGCACGACAAGTTGAAGAAACCGACACTGTCGGTTGACCCGACGTCGGGCGAGACACATCTGCGCCACCGCGTAACGCCGGACGGCTTCTACCGCGGCAACCAGGTTGTTTCGCAGCCTGAGTCGATCGCAGACGAAGAGTAACCGAATCACTGGTCGGCGGCCGCATCGCGTCTGACCAGTTTCCCGGTGAGCTCACACTCAACCATTTCACTTGACGCAATGAGCGGTGACCTCGGAGCCGAGGTCGTCGTGCGTGCGGCTGCCGCAGCCCTTGAGCGTTACCGCAACATCAAGCTCGTGCTGGTCGGCGACGAACGCGTGCTGTCGGGTCTCGTCGCTAACATCATCGGCAACGATCCCCGGGTTCGCATTCATCATGCGAGCGAGATTGTTGCAATGTCGGAGCCTCCGGCAGACGCGCTGCGCAAGAAGAAAGATTCGTCGATGCGCGTCGCTATCGATCTTGTAAAGGCTGGCGAAGCGGACGCATGTGTCAGCGCTGGAAACACGGGCGCGCTGATGGCAACGGCGCGCTTTGTTCTCAAGATGCTGCCCGGTATCGACCGCCCGGCGATCATCACGGAAATGCCCGCCATCGGTGGTTCCATACACATGCTCGATCTCGGCGCGAGTACCCTGGCAACCCCGGAGCAGCTGTTCCAATACGCCGTCATGGGCTCGATCGTAGCTGCGGATATTGTCGGCATTGAGCAACCGCGGGTAGCGCTGTTGAATATCGGTGCCGAGGATACGAAAGGACACGACACGGTCAAGGAAGCGGCCGCAATTCTCAGCAAGAGCACACTGAACTACGTCGGCTTCATCGAGGGCAGCGAACTCTTCAAAGGCAAGGCCGACGTCATGGTGACTGATGGTTTTACCGGCAATGTCGCGCTGAAGACGGTGGAAGGGACGGTCGGCATTTGCGTGCACTACCTGAAACGCGAGTTCAAGCGCAACTGGTTTTCGAAATTGCAGGGGCTGCTGGCAAGCAACGTGCTGAAGAATCTGGCCGTTGAGATGGATTCGCGCAAGTACAACGGTGCGACTCTGGTCGGCCTGAATGGTATCGTGATCAAGAGCCACGGCAGTGCTGATGCTTACGCGTTCGAGCATGCGATCGAGACAGCCGTCGTCGAGGTTCGCAATCAGTTGCCGCAGCAGATAGGCCGACTAATGGAGAGGGAAACCACATGACGTATTCGCGCATCATTGGCACGGGACGGTACCTGCCCGAACGTGTAATGACGAACTTCGACCTGGAGAAAATCGTCGAAACGTCGGATGAGTGGATTCGTACCCGTACCGGTGTTGAACGCCGCCACGTTGTGGAGGAGGATCAAACCACATCCGATATGTGTGTGGAATCCGCGAAGAATGCGATGGATGCGGCTGGCGTCAAGCCCTCCGACATTGACATGGTGATCACCGGTACAACGTCACCCGATGTCGTGTTCCCCAATGTGTCGACCATCATTCAGCACCGCCTTGGCATTCCGGCGTGCACCGCATTCAGTCTCGAGGCCGCATGCTCGGGTTTTATTTACGCGCTCACCGTTGCGGATAAATTTATCAAAGCGGGTGAGGCAAAGTGCGTACTCGTCACGGGCGCCGAGTGCATCACAAAGCTGCTTGACTGGGGCGATCGCAACACCTGTGTGCTGTTTGGCGATGGGGCCGGATCGGCGATCGTCGTGCCGTCGGAAGAGCCGGGCATCCTGTCTTGCGAGCTTGGCGCGGACGGCCAGTATCGCGAGTTACTGCATTACCCGGTTGGCGTGTCAAAGAACCTGGCGGTTGCCGGCACCGCTGAGGCCAATATCATCATGCAGGGCAATGAAGTGTTCAAAGTCGCCGTGAAGACGCTCGGCAGAATTGCCCAGGCCGCACTCGACAAGGCCGGTGTGAGCAAGGAAGAACTCGACTGGCTCGTACCGCACCAGGCGAACATCCGAATCATCCAGGCGATGGCGAAGCGCCTCGACATGCCGATGGAAAAAGTCATCCTGACGGTGCAGGATCACGGCAATACATCGGCCGCCTCGGTGCCGCTGGCTCTTGATGTCGGTATTCGCGATGGCCGGGTCAAGAAAGGCGACCTGATCCTGATGGAAGCCTTCGGTGGCGGATTTACCTGGGGTTCGGTACTGATGCGGCTGTAATACGGTACCGGACACCGTATTTCATATACGAAATACGGTGTCCGGTACCGTATTACCAGAGGCTGCTTTTCTTCTGCTGCGCCGAGCGGCGCCGCATGCGCTGATGTAACTGCTGACGCCGCCGGTCCAGGCGATCCCGACGCATTACCGGGTCGATGCTTGCGCCATGGGACTTCTCGTACTCATCCCTGAACGCGCAAAAATCGTCGTAGGCTTCACGCACGTGCAGCAACTCACGCGCAATGAGTTCAATGATGATGACGTCATCGAGATACCCGATAACCGGGATATCATCCGGGAGTATGTCCTCGGGATCCGCGAAATAAACGAAGGTCGCCAACAGGCGTTCGCGATCGGCTTCGGGCAGTTGCCATTCTTCGTCGGTCAGCATGCTGAGGAGCGATTCGAGTTCAGGGATGCGCCTGCCGACAAAATCCGGCAGAGGTTCGCTGCTCCGGATTTCTTCGAGAACCGACCGGATTGCTTCGATTATCTCGGTATCTTCCGCGTCCTTGACGGCGGCACGTGACTGGCGCAGCGCCCTGCGAAAGAATCGCAGGTCGCGGTCGGTCAGTTCGAAGGATATCGTGAGTCCCATTCCGACAGGCTAACGGCAATTCCCTATGGTGGTCAACGCACGATGGTTTACCATGGCAACAGCGCAGCGGGTCCAAAGCAATGAAACCGAAACTTATTATTGGTAACAAGAACTACTCCTCGTGGTCATTAAGGCCGTGGCTCCTGATGAAGGAGGCCGGTATCGAATTCGATGAACACCGAATCGTCCTGGATACACCGACCACAGCCAAGGAGATCGCCGAATTTTCGGCTGCGGGAAAGGTGCCGATCCTGCAGCTTGAGGACGTGACGGTCTGGGATTCGCTGGCCATCGCCGAGACCGTGGCCGAGCGCTGGCCTGAGAAGAATCTGTGGCCGCAGGATCCCGCCGAGCGCGCGCACGCCCGGGCGATATCCGCGGAAATGCACTCGGGCTTCGCACATTTGCGCAACTGCATGCCCATGAACTGCCGCGCTATGGGGCGCAAGGTGCATATTCCCGACGAACTTGGCGATGACATCGATCGAGTTATCAGTATCTGGTCGGAGTGCCACAAGCTCTATGGCGATCGCGGCGGGTGGTTGTTCGGCAATTTCTCCGCGGCCGACGCCATGTATGCCCCGGTTGTGCTGCGCCTTCGCACCTACGGCATCAATCTGCCGGACTCCGCGGGCTACTATCCCCATCGCTTACTCGAAAGTGAGGCTATGCAAGAATGGCTCGCTGCCGCAGAATGCGAGACTGAAGTCATTGAGGCAGACGAGAAAGGCCAGTAATGCGTAAATTGTTTTTTCACCTGGCCGCGGTAACGCTGGTCACCGTACCGGTTTATGCGGACGTCTTTGAGCTGCCGCCAGAAGGCTATGACGTCATTGGTTCTATCTCGACGGTGACGGCGCGCTACGAGGACACACTCGTCGACATTGCGCGGCGTCATGGGCTTGGCTACTACGACGTTGTGCATGCGAATCCCGGGGTTAACGTCTGGGTACCGGGCGAGGGCACGGAAATCATTCTGCCCAGCCGCTTCGTATTGCCGCCGGGCCCGCGCGAGGGACTCGTCCTGAATCTCGCCGAATATCGCATGTATTACTACCCGGAAGCCCGGGAGGGCGAACCGGCCTACGTGTACACCTACCCGATGAGTATCGGGCGCATGGACTGGGAAACGCCGCTCGGCAAGACCAGTATCGTGGCGATGGCCAAGAACCCGGCCTGGTATCCGCCACAATCGGTGCGTGACGAGCACGCGGCCGACGGTGACCCGCTGCCACGCATTGTGCCGCCAGGGCCCGCGAACCCATTGGGTACACGTGCACTACGCCTCGGTCTGCCGGGATACCTGATCCACGGTACAAATCGTCCAGCCGGTGTCGGCATGCGCGTGTCACACGGTTGCGTGCGCATGTTCCCCGAGGATATCGAGTTCCTGTACGAGCACATCAAGGTCAAGACACCCGTGCGTATCATCAACGTCCCGGTCAAGATTGGCTGGGATGGCGAGGCGCTCGTCGCCGAAGTGCATCCCTTGCTCGAATCGGCACAGCCGCTGGTTGAAGAAACGCTCGAGCAAATCGAAAAGCTCGATGCGGACATCGAACTGCCTGCACCGGATCCAGAGAGCAAGGATCCATTGACGCATGTGACCGAGCAGTTCATTGCGGCGACGGCAGAGCGGGCAGGGCAACTCGACTGGGACCGGGTCGAGGAGCTTGTCGGACGGTCGAACGGCATCCCCGAAGTGGTTGGTACGCGCATAAAAAACGCCGCGACAAGCGCGGCGTCTGAATAAAACGTTTGTAGTCTTGAAGCTACTAAGTCTTGGTCCTGATTACTTGGACATCGACTTCTGGAACATACGTTCCATGCTTTCTTTGTTGGCTTCGCAACATGCCTGGGCTGCTGTAGCAGCGGCGAGGGCCTGGTCAGCGGTGCTCTGTGCCGACGAAGCGGCCTGAGAAGCACGATCAGCAGCTGCGCGAGCAGCTTCAGCGGCAGAAGCAGCAGCGGCTGCATCAGCAGCGGCGCGATCGGCCGTAGCTTTAATTTCATCTGTGTTGGCGCAACCAGCGGCCAGTGCGACGAACAGTGCAAGTGCGCTTGCTCTGAGTGCGGTCTTTTTCATTTTGGAAGGTTCCTTTGTTGGGTAAAACTGCAGACGCATTATTTCCTAAACTAATCGTCGCTGCAATGAAAACACCTGTTTTTATTGTCTTTTGTCTTTATATCTTTTGTCTTTAGATCGCGACAAGTAAGTAAAAAGCAAGGGCGCACTCCCGTCCAGCGGGACCCGGGCTTGCGGGCGATTCTCCTGGTGACCACCGTAACTGACGTTTGCAAGCCACCAGATCGTCTCGGTGGCCGCTGCGCTTCACCCGCGAGGCGGGCTCCTGCAGGCCGCTCCTGCTCACGTGCATTTTTGGTATTGCACTGCGACCAGTACTGTATATAATCCCATGTACTGTGAATCCATACAGGAACTGCTCAAATGCGCGAACTGACCCCCAGGCAAAAAGAAATTCTTGAGATGATTCAAGAGTTTATCTCCGAAACCGGTATGCCGCCCACGCGTGCGGAAATCGCGAGACAGCTCGGTTTCAAGTCGGCCAATGCGGCTGAAGAACATCTGCGCGCCCTGCAAAGGAAGGGTGTGCTCGAACTCCTGCCAGGCGCCTCGCGTGGTATTCAGCTCAAGGATTCACTGCGTGACCAGATGGGTTTGCCACTGGTCGGACGTGTTGCAGCGGGCAGCCCGATCCTCGCCCAGGAGCACATCGAGACGCATTACAAGATCGATCCACAGCTTTTTCATCCGAAACCGCACTACCTGTTGCGCGTGCATGGCATGAGTATGCGAGATGCGGGCATTCTCGATGGGGATCTCGTCGCAGTGCATCGCACGCCTGAGGTACGTAGCCGGCAGATCATCGTTGCGCGTATCGATGACGAAGTGACCGTCAAGCGTTATCGCCAGACCGGGTCAATGGTGTCGCTTTTGCCCGAAAACGATGAGTTCGAACCCATCATAGTCGATCTCAGGCTACAGGCACTGGTTATCGAAGGCGTCGTCGTTGGCGTCATTCGCGACGGCCTGTCGTTGCATTGAGCATTGTCATCGTCGCTCGACAAATTACTTGCGAACCCGCGTGTCTGGCGCGGTCGTGACCCGGCCGGGCAGAAGGCAGGGCTGGCGAGCGGTTACCCGGAGCTCGACCGGTGCCTGCCCGGGGGTGGCTGGCCGCCCGCATCACTGACCGAAATCCTGACTGCACAGTACGGTATTGGCGAGCTGCGCCTGCTTATGCCGGCACTCGCAAGGCTAAGCGCCGCATCACCACCACAGGATTTCACCGAGCCCGGCTGGATTGCCTGGGTAGCACCTCCGTTCCAGCCGTATCCGCCAGCATTGCAGCAATGCGGCATCGATTTGTCCCGTATGCTTATCGTGCGCCCCAAAAATGCCGGTGAGATTCTCTGGTCGGCCGAGCAAGCCCTGTCATCGGGAACCTGTGCGGCTGTGTTGCTGTGGCCGGAAACGCTTGATGACCAGGCGAGCCGGCGTTTGCAGTTGGCCGCCGAAAAAGGTCGTAGCTGGGCCATTGCGTTTCGGCCCCTGGCCGCACGCCAACAAAACTCGGCGGCGGCATTACGCCTTGAACTGCATTCGAATGGACAGGGTACGCGCGTACATATTCTCAAGAGTCGTGGCGGTCGCCCGACCGTTCTTGACAGCCTGATTTAGACATGCGGCGAGCCTGTAAACCACCCGTCATGGGGCGGGACGATTCCCCGACGCCTCTTGCCGTACAGCAGGATCTGCCGCTGGCAGGAGCGGCCATGGGCCGCGACTTGCCGAGAGCCACAACCGCCAGGCAACCTGTGGCCGCTCCTACGGCCGTTCCGGTGGAGCGGCTCTGGTTTTGCGTGTGGTTGCCGCATCTGCCATTGGAAGCAAACCGGTCCACAGACGGCGCGACAGCGGTTGTCGAGGAACACCATGGCATTCACCGTGTCCTGCTGGCCGATGCCGAAGCTCGCGCTGCCGGCGTGATGCCAGGGCAGGCCGCCAATGCAGCGCTTGCTTTACTGCCAAGCCTGAAGCTCGAGGAGCGCAGTTTGCTGCGCGAGCAACAGGCACTCGAAGGACTCGCAACCTGGCTGGAGCGATTCTCTTCGTTTGTCTCTATTGCCGATCACCATGTGTTGCTGCTCGAGATTGCGGGCAGCCTGCGTTTGTTCGATGGTTTGCAGGAATTGCGGCAAAACATTTCAAAAGGCCTGCGCGAACTCGGGTTTACGGCACTGCCTGCAATTGCGCCGACGCCGCTTGCGGCAACCTGGCTGGCCCGTTCCAGGCAACGTGTCTGCATCCGCGATGCAACAAACCTGCTGCCGGCGTTACGCAAACTGTCGATTGCCTGTCTCAAGTGGCCGGTTACTTTGTGCGAAGCACTGGCGGGTATGGGCGTGACCACGGTTGGTGATTGCCTGCGTTTGCCGCGAGAAGGCTTTGCGCGTCGTTTTGGCGCCGAGTACTTGCTCGCGCTCGACCGGGCACTGGGCCATTTGCCCGATCCGCGCAATTCCTGGCGTGCCCCCGAGCGGTTTTGTGCGGATTACGAGATGACCGAGGAGCAAATTGATCGCGAATTGCTGCTCAATATTTGCAATGAACTGCTGCAGTCCCACGAACAATTTTTGCTGGCGCGACAAATGGGCACGCAACGTTTGTGTTTCAGTTTTTTCCATCTGAAAGGACCAGCGACGGAACTGCGTCTCGGTTGTGCGCAGGCGGAACGCTCGGCGAGCCGCTGGTTCGAGTTGCTGGGCATTCGTTTCGAACAGTTGGTGTTGCCCGAGCCGGTTATTGCCGTGCGTTTGCGCAGCGGCATGGCACAGCCATTACAGGCGGAGTCGGGAACCTTGGGTTTTCACGGCAAACCGGGGACACAGCAGCGACGTTTTTCAATCACGCAACTCGCGGAGCGGCTTATTGCGCGTATCGGTGACCAATCCGTGCAGGCAACCTCCATGGTGGCCGAGCACCGCCCGCACTATGCCTGGCGGTCCCAGAGTCTGCTCTCGAACTGGACGAGTAACACGCTGGACGAGCCCCCGCGGTACCTGCAGCGCCCATTGTGGATGTTGCCTGAGCCTGCCTTGTTGCCCGCCGATAGTGGTTACCCCATCCACCAGGGCTGTCGCCTGCGCTTCATCGACGGCCCTGAGCGCCTCGAAACCGGCTGGTGGGACGAGGAGGGTATCTCCCGTGATTACTACACCGCGGCAGGCCAGGACGGCAGGCGACTGTGGGTGTTTCGGAATCGTAATCGCCATGACAGTTGCGAATCACCCTGGTACCTGCACGGCTACTTCGGATAGCGACAATGTCCGGTCGCTATGCCGAATTACACGCGCTCAGCAATTTCACATTCCTGCGCGGTGCCTCGCATCCCGAAGAACTCGTCGAGACCGCGGCAAGACTTGGTTATGAGGCGCTCGCAATCACGGATGAATGCTCGATGTCGGGCATCGTGCGTGCCCATGCGGTTGCCAAAGAGGCCGGCTTAAAAAAACTGATCATCGGTTCGGAACTGCGTTTGCAAAGCGGCCGCAAGCTGGTCGTGCTCGCCCGTAACCAAAACGGCTATACATCGCTATGCCGTCTCATTACGACGGCGCGTCGCGCCGCGGAGAAGGGTAGTTATCAACTGACGCGTCCTGCCTTCGAGGACGGCCTGCCGGATTGCCTCGTGCTGTGGGTCCCCGACCAGGATTACACGCTCGATGTTGAAGATCACTGGATTCGAGAGACATTTCGCGATCGTTTGTGGATTGCTGTTGAATTACTGGTGGATGGGCGGCAGCGCGAACAACTCGCAAAGTTGCGCGAGGAAGGGCGCCGCCTCAAATTACCACTCGTCGCCAGCGGTGATGTGCACATGCACTGCCGGGCGCGGCGCATACTGCAGGATACGGTGACGGCGATACGTCATGGCACCACGATCGACAATGCCGGCTTTGCCTTGTATCCGAATGGTGAACGACACCTGCGGTCGCTGGCTGTATTGCAACACGTCTACCCGTCCGACCTGCTCGAAGAAACCGTGCGCATTGCCGAGGCCATCGATTTTTCACTCGATGAATTGCGTTATGAATACCCGAGCGAAATTATTCCGGAGGGTGAAACGTCTGCGACCTACCTGCGTAAGCTGACCGAGGCGGGTATGCGGCGGCGTTGGCCACAGGGCGTGTCACAGAAGGTGGTGAAGCTCATAGAACATGAGCTGGCGCTGATCGCGGATCTCCAGTATGAGCCGTACTTTCTAACGGTTTACGACATCGTTGCGTTTGCGCGCTCACAGGACATCCTGTGCCAGGGGCGTGGGTCGGCAGCAAACTCGGCTGTCTGTTTTTGCCTTGGAATAACCGAGGTCGATCCGGCGCGTATGGAGATGCTCGTCGAGCGGTTTATTTCAAAAGAACGTAACGAGCCGCCAGACATCGATGTCGATTTCGAACATGAACGCCGTGAAGAAGTTATCCAGTACATCTACTCGAAGTACGGGCGCGAACGTGCTGCGCTTGCCGCAACCGTCATTACGTACCGGCCACGCAGCGCATTACGCGATGTTGGCAAGGTGCTGGGTCTGAGTGATCTGCAGGTCAGTCGCTTGTCGCGGTCGATGCAGTGGTGGGACGGTCACAAAGTCGACGATAGCCGTATCCTCGAAGCGGGTCTCGCCCCCGACAGTCCCATCATCAAGCGCCTGCTGTATCTCGTCGGGGAACTGATCGGTTTTCCGCGGCATCTGTCGCAGCACGTGGGTGGTTTTGTGATCTCCGATGCGCCCTTGCATGAACTCGTGCCCGTCGAAAATGCAACGATGCCGGATCGTACGGTCATTCAGTGGGAGAAGAATGACCTGGAGGATCTCGGTCTTCTGAAAGTCGATGTACTGGGTCTCGGCATGCTGACGGCCATACGCCGGAGTTTCGATTTGATCCGGGGATTCGATGGCCGGGAGTACACGCTCGCCACGGTGCCCGCTGAAGACCCGGTGGTGTACGACATGATCTGCGCTGGCGACACGATGGGTGTTTTCCAGATTGAATCGCGCGCGCAGATGACGATGCTGCCTCGGCTTCGTCCGCGCTGTTACTACGACCTCGTTATCGAGGTGGCCATCATTCGTCCCGGACCCATCCAGGGTGACATGGTGCACCCGTATCTCAGGCGTCGAAATGGCGAAGAAGCCGTCGATTACCCCAGTGACGAAGTGAAGGGGGTGTTGCAGCGGACGCTGGGTGTGCCGATTTTCCAGGAACAGGTTATGCAACTGGCTGTGGTTGCCGCAGGGTTTACGCCCGGCGAGGCGGACCAACTGCGTCGCGCAATGGCAGCCTGGAAGCGGCGTGGCGGGCTCGGACCATTTGAGGAGAAGCTGATCAGCGGTATGCGCGAGCGTGGTTACGACGAAGGATTCGCGCGCCAGATATTCCAGCAGATACTGGGGTTTGGCGAGTATGGTTTTCCCGAATCGCATTCAGCGAGTTTTGCCTTGCTCGTGTACGTCTCGTCGTGGCTCAAGTGTCATGAGCCGGCCGCGTTTACCTGCGCGCTTCTGAACAGCCAGCCAATGGGCTTTTACTCGGCATCGCAGCTTGTTCAGGACGTACAGCGCCATGGCGTCGCCATTCGGCCGGTCGATATCAATCGCAGTGACTGGGATTGTTCGCTCGAAGCGGACGAGGCCGGCGCGGCCACGTTGCGCCTCGGGCTCAGGATGGTCAAAGGGCTGTCCGAGGAGGCCGGTCAGCGCATTGTGGCCGAACGCGTTAGTAGCGAGTACACGCAGGTCCAGGCTCTGTTCGAGCGTGCCGGGCTGGATCGACACGAGCTCGGCGTATTGGCGTCGTCAGGCGCGTTACAGTCGCTCTCAGGGGACAGGCACCGGGCACGCTGGGCCGTCGCCGGCGCCGAAAGGCCCATGCCGCTGTTTCCGAACATGGCGCGTTACGAGGCAGCGCCCTTGCTGCAAAAGCCGACCGAAGGGCAGAACATTGTTGCGGACTATCGAAGTACGGGCCTGACACTGGAGCGCCACCCGATCTGCCTGTTACGCAGGCATCTCGATCGTTACCGCTATGTACAGGCGGGACAACTGCCGGCACTGGGCGATGGTTGCAAGGTGAATGTCGCGGGGCTGGTGATCACCAAGCAGCGTCCCGGCACTGCAAGCGGCGTCATTTTCGTGACACTCGAGGACGAAACCGGGCAGATCAATCTCGTGCTGTGGAAACAGGTGGCGGAACAGTATCGCGCGGCTTTGCTCAACGCACGCTTGCTGGGTGTTGCCGGAGAGTTACAGATTGAAGGGCAAGTGATACACGTGATCGCGCAGCAACTAATCGACCACTCCGATTTGCTCGGCGACCTGAGTGTACATTCGCGGGACTTTCGTTAGGGAAAACTAGAAGTCGTCGTCGAGATTGAAGTTAAAGGTGCTGTCGAGATCGATGTTACGTTGTTCCGCGATTTCTTCGAGGCGCTTGCGCACCGCGCGCCTGTGCGCAATCTCGCTGGGATCCGACTTCTCAAGCTTCTCGACGAGTGCCTCGATTTCACCCGAAACATCAATAATGGTGTCGCCACCAATATCGGGCATATCGTCGTCGTCCGACGAGGAGACATCGTCTTCGTCCTCAAGCTCGTCGTCGACGTCGTCGACGTCATCGAGCTCAATGTCGTCTTTACCGCCGTTGTCACCGATCACTGTATTTACCCCACAAAAAACAGGTCTGCCAAAAGCTACTGAATCAGATTATTAATTTCAAAGATTGGGAGCAAAATTGCAAGCACAATTGTTAAGACAATCGCTCCCATGATCACGATAAGCAGAGGCTGCAAGATGCCCAGCAGCGCGGCAATGAGCCCATCGACTTCGCGTTCCTGCCCGGCGGCCGACCGTGACAGCATTTCTTCAAGCCTGCCGCCGGCTTCACCGCTCGAGACGAGGTGGATCATCATGGGAGGAAACAGCTTGCTCGCGGCCAGCGATTTGCTGATCGATGCGCCCTCGCGCACGCGCACAGTTGCCTCGGTAACGGCGTCGCGCATGGGGACGTTCTCGATAACCTCGGCGGAGATCTTCAGGGCCTCCAGAATGGGTACGCCGCTGCCCGCAAGAATGCTGAGCGTTCGCGTAAATCGCGCCGTATTCACGCCGCGCGTCAAGCGGCCGACGATTGGCGTGCGCAACAGGGCGCTGTGAAATCGCCTGCGCGGTCCGTCCTTCTGGAGAATCCACCACGTTAACCAGGCCAGTAACGCGCAACCGATGATCACCAGTGCCCACCAGTCGCGCAGAAAATCGCTGGTGGCGATCATGCCAGTGGTCAGAGCTGGCAGTTCGGCCGCCGTGTTCTCGAAGACGTTGACGATTTTCGGGACGACGGTCGCCAGCATGAAGCTGATGATGCCGACCGCCATCACGACCAGCGCGATCGGGTAGACCATGGCGTTGGTTATGCGTTGTCGCAGTTCCTGGCGTGCCTCGGTGTAGTCGGCAAGTCGTTCGAGCACGACGTCCAGGTGGCCGGATTGTTCACCCGCGGCAACCGTCGCGCGGTACAACTCGGGGAACGCCTGGGGAAATTCGCTGAAACCGTCGGCGAGCGTGTGGCCCTCCATTACTTTTGCGCGAACGCCGAGAAGAATACTCTTGGTGCGCGGCTGATCATTCTGCTGCGCAACAGCGAGCAGGGCTTCTTCGAGTGGCAAGCCGGATTGCGACAACGAGGCGAGTTGCCGCGTAATCAGTGCGAGCTCACCGGACGACATTCCTCGTCGGAAGGAAAAGCTGCGCTGCCGCCGGGCTTCCTTCTGGGCAACCTCGGTGACGCTGACCGGGAACAGCTTGCGATCGCGCAATATCTGGCGGACGTGTTTCGGTGTGTCCCCTTCAAGCACTCCCTTGGACTGCTTGCCGGACTGGTCCATCGCGACGTATTCAAACGCACCCATTGGCTAGCAGATCCTAGTCTTCTCGCGTAACGCGCAACACTTCTTCGAGTGTTGTATGTCCCAGCAGAACCTGGCGTCGGCCATCCGCACGAATACTTGGGCTGGTCTTGCGCGCGTGCCGGTCGAGTTCCTGTTCACTGACATTGTTATGAATCATTTCCCGCATTTCGTCATCGACCGTGATCAATTCGTAGATACCGGTGCGCCCCCGGAAACCGCCACCGGGCACATTGCCGGCGTGATACAGGGTAGGTGGATTGTCGGGATCAACTCCCAGCAGGCTGCATTCATATTCGCGCGCTGTGTACGGGACCTTGGTTGCGTCATCGAGTACCCGGACCAGGCGCTGCGCAAGTACACCGAGCAGGCTCGATGAAAGCAGGAAAGGCTCAACACCCATGTCGCGCAATCGTGTCACTGCGCCGGCAGCGGTATTGGTATGCAAGGTCGACAGCACGAGGTGTCCGGTCAGGCTGGCCTGCACGGCGATCTCGGCGGTCTCGAGGTCGCGAATCTCACCGACCATCACGACGTCTGGGTCTTGTCGAAGAATGGCACGCAAGCCGCGTGCGAAGGTCATTTGAACTTTCGTATTGACCTGTGACTGTCCAATGCCATCGATAAAGTACTCGATCGGATCTTCGACGGTCATGATATTGCGCGTGTTGTCGTTGATGCGCTCAAGCGCCGCATACAGCGTTGTGGTCTTACCCGAACCCGTCGGGCCGGTGACCAGAATGATCCCGTGCGGCTTGTGGATCAGGTCGTCGGTCTTTTTCTCGGTCTCCGGATCCATGCCCAGTGACATCAGGTCCAGTCGTCCTGCCTGCTTGTCGAGCAAGCGGAGCACGACGCGCTCACCGTGCCCGGATGGCATCGTCGATACACGGACATCCACGGCACGCCCGGCGATGCGCAGCGAAATGCGCCCGTCCTGTGGCAGCCGTTTCTCGGCGATGTCCAGCTTGGACATGACCTTGATGCGTGATACGACGAGCGGCGCCAGCGCGCGCCGGGTCTGCAGCACCTCGCGCAGCACGCCGTCCACACGAAATCTCACGCCGAGCCGATTCTCATACGGCTCGATGTGGACGTCCGAGGCGTTTTCCTTGATTGCTTCGGTCAGTACGGCATTGATGAAACGAATGATCGGCGCGTCATCGTCACTTTCGAGAAGATCGGATGGCTCCTGCAACTCCTGCGCAACCTGGGTGAGGTCGAAATCCTCATCGAGTCCGTCGACCATGGATGACGCCTTGGTGCTGTCCTGTTCGTAGGACTCCTGCAGCAAGTGATCGAACACCTCGGCGGATACGCGCGACATCTTGAGCGGGACACCGGCAAATCGCCGCGCCTCCGCCAGGCTCAGGTGCGATGCGCCGGCGCGGTAAACCGCTTCGCCGCCCGATTCGCTGAGATCACGAATCAGGACGCCATGGCGCTTGGCGAACGAAAAAGGCAGCGAGTGCCGAACCTGTGGTTCGGGTAAGTCCACCGTTTCTATGACAATGTCTGTGTCAGCTTCCATCGCAATTACTGGCCGTTATCGTCCTCTTGATCGTTGTCCAGCACTACGCCTTCTTCGAGGGCCTCCAGTGGCGGCAACATGGGCCGACTCCTGCCGGGCATCAGCTGTATGTCCGCGTCTTGCCCGCCGCGCTGGATCTCGCGAATCATGTTGTACTTCGAGTTGGTCTCAAATGCGGTTGTGGTCGCATCGCGCAATATTGTTGGCCGGATGAAGATCATCAGGTTGGTTTTGATCTTCTCGGTTTTCTGCGAGCGGAACAGGGCGCCCAGCACGGGAATACTCCCGAGCACCGGCACTCTTTGATCGCTTTCGCGCAACGCGTCCTCGATCAGGCCACCGAGCACGAGAATTTCACCGTCGTCGACGATGACGGTCGTCTCGACGATTCGCTGGTTCGTGATCAAATCGACGGCGTTCGCGGCAGACTGCGCAATGCTGGAAATCTCTTGCGAAATTTCGAGGAGCATCGAGTCGCCTTCATTGATCTGTGGCGTAATCGCGAGCTTCACGCCAACCTGCTGTCGCTGGATGGTCTGGAACGGATTGACGGCGCCGCCGGTATTACCGGTGTTGCTGTATGAGCCTGTCACAAAGGGCACTTCCTGGCCGACGTTGAGTGTCGCTTCTTCGTTATCGGTGGTCACGATGGAGGGAGTGGAGATGATATTCGTGTCCGCGTCGGCCTCGAGCGCACGCAAGATGGCAGCAAAGCTGACGCTGCCATCGGAAATTCGTCCGACGCCCAATGTAATGCCTTCGCCGATCAGCCCCGTCGGGTCGTCGACGCCGCCACCCACTGCGCTGCCAACCTGCACCACGCCATTCAGGAAGCTCGGGAAGTTGGTTACGCCGATCGGAGCGTTGGTGCTGGCACCCTCGATGGCCCACGTCACACCCAGCTCGTTCTTTTCGTCAGCAATGACCTCGACGATAATTGCTTCAACCAGCACCTGGGCCCGGCGAATGTCGAGCTTGTCCACGATCTGCATGATTGAACGCATCATCTTGGGCGGTGCGTCGATCACCAGTGCGTTGGTTTGTGTGTCGGCCCACACGTTGATGGCAGTCGGGCCCTGGGGACTGTTTGCGCCCGCAGCGCCAGTGGTCGCCTGAGCCTGGCCCGAGAAATGCTGCTGGAGCTTGGTGGACATCTCTTCGGCATCGGCATAGCGCAGGTAACGAACCTGCGTGTCACCGGCCGCATCGAGTGGCGTATCAAGATGCGCGATCAGCGTTCGCAGGCGCAGGCGTTCGTTCTTGTCGCCGCCGATGAGAACGCTGTTGGTGCGCGCGTCCGCGACCAGGCTGGTTACCACCGGGGCGCCGTCGGCTCGCGGCGCCTGGGTGAGGGCCGTCATGATGCGTACGATTTCGGCTGCCGAGGCATGCGTCAGCGCCACCACCTCGATATCTTCATCGCTGGCCATGTCGATGCGACGAATGATGCTGACCATGCGGGCGATGTTGCCCGCGCGGTCCGAGATAATCAGCATGTTCGAGCCGGCGTGCGCGACGAGGTGTCCGTACTGCGGAATCAACGGGCGCAGGATCGCGACGAGCTGCGTGGCGCCGACGTTTTTCACCTGGACGACCTGGGTCGCCATGTCGTCAGGGCCGGACACGCCGTCGACGCCGATCGGACCGGCGAACTGCCGGGCGGTCGCGTCAGGGAGAATCTTGACCAGGTCGCCGCTTTCGACCGCGACGTAGCCATGGACCTGGAGAATTGACAGGAAGGCCTCGTACAGAGCGTCGGGCCCCAACGGTGTTGGTGACAATAACGTGACGCGACCGGTTACTCGCGGGTCGAGAATGAAATTCTTGCCGGTAACCAGCGAGACAGCCTCTACGACCTGTCGTATGTCGGCGTCTTTCCAGTTGAGCGTTGCGGCAGGCTGCTGTGCCCAGACGGTTGCGGATAGGGTCAGCACGGTCACGATGATCAGCGAGCGTAACAGGCCTGGCTTTTTCTTCATTGATATAGTTGTCATTCGGTTTCCTCGCCAGTTAAGTCGAGTTGACTGGTCTGGAGGACTATTGTTTGTGGCTCCCCGTCACGTTCAACGGTCACCGTTACCTGTTCGGCAGTGCCCAAAGACTGGAAGACCTGCATTGCCTGCGTGGGATCGGTTAGCGACTGGCCATCGATGTCCTTGATCAGGTCGCCAGGCCGCAGACCCAGTGCCGCGAATTGTGCCCGATTTCTGCCCGGGTAGACGCGGTAGCCTGCTTGCTCACCATTGACCAGGTAAGGTGTGGGTCGAATTACGTCAGTCAGCTTGGAGAGATTTTCGGTTACGACGTTCTGAATGCTGGTTGCGTTGGCCTGCTTGGTCTGTCGAGTTGTCGACGTTGTCCGGCGTGCCTGGGTCATTCGCTCTTCGGGAAATTCGCTCGGCAACTTCAGGTTGGTCAGCGCTCCGTTTTCGTTCAGAACCACTCGTTCGGCGTACACGGCGTGCAGGGTTGCACCTGAACCGACCGCGTCTCCAATCTCGTATACCTTTTGCTCTGCGTTGTTGTCGGCAATAACCGCGACAGAGAATTCCGGGATGCCTGAGGCGATCGTTCCCTTGAGTACCAGGTTCGTAAGGCGCGTATCGGCGAGATTGTCGTCCATGACCGGGGCAGCCACGATGACCTCGTCAACCGCGTTGGCCTCACCGAACATGTGTTGGGAGGCGATTGTCTGGACGTCGGCACCTTGCCCGGATCCTGCCGTGGCGGCCGGTAGAGCCATCGGCGGAATCACCGCATCGCCAGTTGCCGACGCGGGTACGAGCATCCAGATGATGCGCGCAATCTGCCAGCCGATCACAATGACCAACAACAGGCTGACCCAGGGAGGCAAAACCCTGTTAATGGTCGTCAGCGCAGCGGTTCCGTCGGCGCTCGAAAAATCGGTCCAATTGGCTTTCGTTATCATGTCCTGCCGGGTCGGCTTCCTTACCTTTAAGTATTCTCTAACGCAGCGAACCGATGATACGGGTTGAGGTACGACAGCGACAACCCGCAAAACGGCGAAATTACTATATTTGGCAATAATATATCGGGCTGGTCGCGGGTCCATATATAATATCCGGGCAGGGCGCCGGGCGCGTCCCGTGGCTATTGATTTACCCGAATTTGACCGTATATCCCGAAATCGATCATGAGTGACCAACGCAACGAAAACGAGCAGCATGGCCGCCACGACATCGCCGTCGAGGAGGCCCGGCCGAAGCTGAAGCGACCACCGCTGTATCGCGTGGTGCTGATCAACGACGACTTCACGCCGATGGAGTTTGTCGTCGATATCCTGGAATCGGTATTCGGGATGGAACGCACCCGGGCCACGCAGGTTATGCTTGAGGTCCACACCAAGGGCAAGGGTATCTGCGGCGTATACAGTTTCGAGATAGCAGAAACCAAGGTCGCCCAGGTGATGAGTATTGCGAAACAGCAGCAGCACCCGCTGCTGTGCACGATGGAAGAGGCCTGAGGAGAACCGATGCTCTCGAGCGAGCTTGAATTTTGTCTGAACGAGGCGTTTCAACGAGCCCGTGACCGCCGCCATGAATACATGACGGTGGAGCACCTGTTGCTCGCGCTTCTCGACATCCCCAGGGTTCACGAGATCCTGAAAGCCTGCGAGACGAACATGGCGGAGCTGCGTCGCCAGCTCACCGAATGCATCGACGAGCAGACGCCGTTGTTGCCGGACGATGACGACCTTGAAGTTCAGCCGACACTCGGCTTCCAGCGCGTGTTGCAGCGCGCCGTGTTCCACGTGCAGTCGAGCGGCAAGAAGGAAGTCACCGGCAGCAATGTGCTGGTGGCCATATTCAGCGAAAAACAGTCACAAGCGGTGTACTTCCTCGGTTTGCAGGATGTCACGCGCCTCGACGTCGTCAATTACATTTCTCACGGCATGCCCCAGGTGTCGGGTGAAGGCGGCGAGACGGGCGAGACGAAGGTCGACACGGAGACGGAGGTCGAAGCCTCTCCGCTGGAGCAGTACGCCACCAATCTCAACCAGCGCGCGATCGACGGCAAGATCGACCCGTTGATCGGGCGGGAGCTCGAAATCGAACGCACGGTGCAGATCCTGTGCAGGCGCCGCAAGAACAACCCGCTCTACGTCGGCGAGGCCGGTGTGGGCAAGACGGCGCTGGCCGAGGGCCTTGCGCGAATGATTGTCGAGGAGCGTGTACCCGAGGTGCTGCAGGACAGCACGATCTATGCCCTGGACATGGGTACGCTGATCGCAGGCACCAAGTATCGGGGCGATTTCGAGAAACGGCTGAAGGGCGTCATCGCCGAGATCCGCGAGGATCCGGGCGCCATCCTGTTTATTGACGAGATTCACACGGTCATCGGTGCCGGCGCCGCTTCGGGCGGGGTCATGGACGCGAGCAACCTGATCAAGCCCGTCCTGGCGAACGGCGAGATTCGCTGCATTGGCTCGACGACCTACTCGGAGTACCGCGGTATTTTCGAGAAAGATCATGCACTTGCGCGACGTTTCCAGAAAATAGATGTACCTGAGCCGACGATCCCGGAGACCATCGCGATCCTGCATGGCCTGAAGTCCCGATTTGAAGAGCATCACGGTGTTCGCTATGCCTCGGGGGCGCTCGAAGCGGCCGCCGAGCTGTCGGCACGGCACATCAACGACAGGCATTTGCCGGACAAGGCCATCGACGTTATGGACGAAGCGGGCGCGAACCTGCGGCTGCAGCCTGTCGGTGAACGGGGCGACGAGGTGACCGTCGAGCTCGTGGAGAATATCGTGGCCAAGATGGCGCGTATCCCGGCCAAGAGTGTCTCGGCGTCGGATCGCGATGCGCTGCGTACGCTGGAGCGTGATCTCAAGCTGACGATCTTCGGTCAGGACCGCGCGATTACGGCGCTGGCAAGCGCGATCAAGATGTCGCGCTCCGGCCTGCGCGACGAAGACAGACCCATCGGCGCGTTCCTGTTTGCCGGGCCGACCGGCGTCGGCAAGACCGAAGTGACCCGGCAACTGGCGCTGCTCCTGGGTGTTGAGCTGATTCGCTTCGACATGTCGGAGTACATGGAGAAGCACACGGTGTCCCGGCTTATCGGCGCACCGCCAGGTTACGTCGGCTTCGACCAGGGCGGATTGCTGACCGAGGCTGTCACCAAGAATCCGCACGCTGTGGTGCTGCTCGACGAGATCGAGAAGGCGGATCCCGAAGTATTCAACCTGCTGTTACAGGTGATGGACCACGGCACGCTGACCGATAACAACGGCCGCAAAGCGGATTTCCGCAATGTCATCCTGGTCATGACGACCAATGCCGGCGCGCGGGAGATGAGCAGGGCATCGATCGGCTTCACGCAGCAGGACCACTCAGCCGATGGCATGTCGATTATCAAGAAGGCGTTTTCGCCCGAGTTCCGCAATCGCCTCGACGCGATCATCCAGTTTGCCGAACTCGAGATCGACTCGATCATGCGGGTTGTCGACAAGCTCGTGGTTGAACTCGAGGCAAAGCTCGGCAACAACGCGGTCACGCTTGAGCTGGACGACGCGGCCAGGGAGTGGATTTCGGAGCGCGGCTACGACCCGAAGATGGGTGCGCGCCCGATGGCGCGTGTCATCCAGGAGTACATCAAGCGACCGCTGGCCGAGGAGCTGTTGTTCGGCAGTCTCGAAGGGGGCGGGCACGTGCGGATCACCGTTGGCAAAGACGGGGAACTCGAACTAATTGCTGAACCGGTACTCAGGGAGCTGACGCACCAGCCGGAGAATCAGGCGACGGATTAGCGCCCGCGGTAGACGATGCGACCTTTCGAGAGGTCGTACGGGGTGAGTTCCACGGTGACTTTGTCACCGGTCAGAATACGGATGTAATTCTTGCGCATTTTGCCGGAGATATGCGCCGTCACCACGTGACCGTTCTCGAGCTCAACTCGGAACATGGTGTTGGGCAGCGTCTCCATTACGACGCCTTCCATCTGAAGGGCTTCTTCTTTCGCCAAGGGGTCAAAATTCCTGTGCTGCTAAAAGGCTGGCGAATTGTGCAGAAACGGCCCCGGTATTGCAATGCGGGCCAGCCGCAGTGTCCTACTTCCGCAGCAGTTCCGGCACCCGGACAGGGCTGTTCGGCCAATGCTTGAAGGGCTGGACGGGCTTGCAGAGCCTGTTCAGCAGGCCGGTGAATTGATCCCGTGGAATGCTCGATGCGCCGAGCGACAGCAGATGAGCGGACTGCATCTGGCAATCGAGCACGCCGATTTCACCGGCATCGAGCAGCCGATCGAGAACGAGCAGCGCGATCTTCGAGGCGTTGGTCTGCTTGCTGAACATGGACTCGCCAAACATTGCCTTGCCGATTACGAGTCCATAGAGGCCGCCGATCAGCATGTCGTCTTCCCATATCTCGATCGAGTGTGCCCAGCCATTCGCGTGCATCTGCTGATACGCGACCACCATGTCGTTCGTGATCCACGTCCCTTGCTGATGGCGGCGCGGGGCCGCACAAGCGCGAATCACCTCGTCGAATGCCGTGTTGAAACGAACTTCGGCGGCGGACTGCCGCAGCTGCTTTTGCAGTCGTCGCGACAGGCGAAAATCGCCCTCGAGAAAGACGCAGCGCGGGTCTGGCGACCACCACAGGAGTGGCTGCCCTTCGTCGTACCACGGGAAAATTCCCCTGCGGTACGCGGCGAGCAGGCGGTCCGGCGACAGGTCGCCACCGGCCGCCAACAGTCCGTTCGGCTCACGCAACGCGGCGTCGACAGGCGGAAATGCGTCTGGCGGGTCATCAGCTGAGAGCCAGGTAACGCGCCGCTTGCTCATTATTGAGGCTCGCCCGATTTGTAGGGCGTGTGCTCATCCACCGCCTCCATGTAACGGTCGATGTGCCGGCCTTCTTCATCGAGATAGCGCCCGATGGCATTGGCAAATTCGGGATGCGCGAGCCAGTGCGCGGACCAGGTATTCACGGGCGAGAAGCCGCGGCTGATCTTGTGCTCGCCCTGGGTGCCGGGTTCGAAGACTTGCTTGCCGGTCTCGATGCAGTATTCGATCCCCTGGTAGTAGCAGGTCTCGAAATGCAATGCATCGAAGTGTCCTTCGCTGCCCCAGTAGCGCCCGTAGAGCGTCGTTGCACTTTCAAAGAACACAGCAGCGGCGACCGGCCGGTCATGCTGCTCGGCCTGGATGACAAGAATATTCTCGGGCAGCTGCGTACTGAGACCCTCGAAGAACGCCTGGTTGAAGTACGGCAGCGACCCTCGTTGCATGAACGTGCGCGCGATGAGCGCGTAGACCGTCGTCCAGGCATCGCTATCGAGCTCTCTACCGCGAAGGCGCCTGAAACGAATACCGTGCTCGGCCACGCGGCGCCGGTCCCGCCTGGCCTTCTTGCGTTTTACCGACGTGAACGTCGCAAGAAAGTCATCGAAGTTGCCGTAGCCCCGGTTATGCCAGTGGAACTGGCAGTCCTTGCGCACGAGCAGACCGGCATCCTCGAAGAGTGCAATCTCGTCGTTTTCCGGAAACAGGATGTGCAGGGAGGAGCAGCCGGAGTCGCTGGCGAGCTGCGTTGCCGCACTGATGAGGATGGCGGTGGCCTCGGTATCGTCGGCACGCGCCTTCAGGATCCGGGTGCTGGGGGCGGGCGTGAACGGGACGGCCGAGACAAGCTTTGGGTAGTAGTCGAGACCGGCCTGCTCGTAGGCATGCGCCCACGCCCAGTCAAATACGAATTCACCCCAGGAATGACTCTTTTCATAAAGAGGCATCGCGGCACGCAGTGCGCCGCCGTCTTCGAGTACGAGGTGGCGCGGTGTCCAGCCCGCATTGGGCGTGACGCTGCCGGAGCGCTCGGCCAGTTCGAGAAACGCGTGATCGAGAAACGGGTACGCATCGCCTGCCAGCGCGTTCCAGTCTGCGCGCGCGATCGCGGAGATGCTGTCATGCACGGTGACCTTCAAGAGGGCACCGTTTCGCTACGCGGCCGCGTCGTCTGCAGCAGCGTCCTGCGAGTCCAGCGCGTCAATGAATTTTTCGGCATCGAGGGCCGCCATGCAACCGGCACCCGCCGACGTGATTGCCTGGCGGTAGACCTGGTCCGCCACGTCGCCCGCAGCGAAAACGCCCGGCACACTGGTCGCAGTCGCATCACCCTCGATACCGGACTTGACGACAATGTAGCCGTTCTTCATGTCAAGCTGGCCGTCGAACAGCCCGGTGTTCGGCTTGTGGCCGATCGCGATGAAAATTCCATCGAGGTCGATGTCCGTCGTCTGCGACGGGTCCTTGGTACTGCGAATACGCATTCCCGTCACGCCCGAATCATCGCCCAGGACTTCATCGAGAACGTGATCCCACTTGATCTCGACCTTGCCTTCGCGTTCTTTTTCGAACAGGTGGTCCTGCAGGATCTTCTCCGAGCGCAACTCGTCGCGCCGGTGCACCAGCGTGACCTTGGATGCGATGTTGCTCAGGTACAGGGCTTCCTCGACCGCCGTGTTGCCGCCACCGATGACGGCCACCGGTTTGCCGCGATAGAAGAAACCGTCGCAGGTCGCGCAGGCCGAGACGCCGCGGCCCTTGAAGGCTTCCTCGGATTCGAGGCCGAGATACATCGCAGTCGCGCCCGTGGCAATGATCAGGGCGTCGCAGGTATAGCTGCCGTAGTCGCCGTCGAGCTTGAATGGCCGCTTGCTGACATCGGCCGTATGAATGTGGTCATTGATGACCTCGGTATTGAAGCGTTTCGCATGACGCAGCATTCGATCCATCAGTTCCGGACCCTGCAGGCCTTCCACATCGCCGGGCCAGTTGTCGACATCGGTAGTGGTCATCAGCTGACCGCCTTGCTCGACGCCGGTGATGATGACCGGACTGAGATTGGCGCGGGCCGCGTAAACAGCCGCCGCGTAACCGGCCGGTCCTGAGCCAAGAATCAGAACCCGGTAATGTTTGAGGTCACTCATGTATAATTTATCCGTAATTTGACGCTGCACTGTTCTGCCCGCGCAGAGCCCGGAAATGCGGTCGAAAAGACAGCAAACAAGGGGCGATGATGCGGGCGAGCTTTATGCGCAGCAGTGCGTCGTGATGTAGATCTTGGGCAAGTGTAGGGAAAACCGTTTCTTTATGGCAAGAGCCGCTAAAGCCAGGCAGCCGGAATCGCGATTGTCATCGCAGGTTCATCGAGCATTGCGCGAGGGAGCGCTTTACGTATTCGGGGCGTTTGCGCTGATTCTCTGGTATGCGTTGTTCACGTATGACGCCGCAGACCCGGGCTTCAGCCAGACAACGACCGATCCCACGGTGCGCAATGGCGTCGGCCGCGTCGGTGCCTACACGGCCGACCTGCTGTTCAGTGCCTTTGGCCGGCCGGCCTACCTGTTCACGCTGATGGTGTTTTATCTCGGGTGGATGCTGTATCGCGAGCAAAAAACCCAGATCGAGCTGACGAAACTCGATTTCGGTCTGCGCGTCGGCGGTTTCCTTGCAACCCTGATCACCAGTTGCGCGTTGGCGACGCTGCATTTTTCGCCAGCCGGGTTCCGTAATTCTGCGGGCGGCATACTGGGTGAGGCTGTGGGCAGGAGCCTTGAAGGGGTCATGAAACTGCTCGGCGCCAGTACTTTGCTGTTCTGCCTGTGGGTCGCTTCGTTGTCCCTGTTTCTCGGGATCTCGTGGATCAGCGTGATGGACAAGGTCGGGCGCTGGTGCCTGATCGGCTATGAGAAAGCGTTGTTCAAGTTTGGTGAACTGCGGGACAGAGCCGAAGGGCGTCGCAATGCGGCAGCGCGCCAGGACATTGTCAAGGTCGAGAAGCAACTCAAGGCGACAAGACCCAGGCCGCGCATCGAGCCGACTCTGCCGTCGCTCGAGCCCAGTGTTCGCGCTGAGAAGGAACGCCAGGTTCCGTTGTTCGAGCCGGCCGCGGCCGGTGAGTTGCCCCCGCTGTCGTTGTTGGACGATCCACCGGAGCAGAAACGCGGTTACTCCGAGGAATCGCTCGAAGCGATGTCGCGCCTTGTTGAACTCAAGCTCAAGGACTTCGGCATCGATGTCGAGGTCAAGTCCGTCTCCCCGGGACCGGTGATCACGCGTTTCGAACTTGATCCGGCACCGGGTGTGAAAGTCAGCCAGATCGCCAATCTCTCGAAAGACCTGGCACGCTCGTTGTCGGTTGTCAGTGTGCGCATTGTCGAGGTCATACCCGGCAAGTCCTTCGTCGGTCTGGAAATTCCCAATGAGAATCGCCAGCTCGTCACGCTCGGGGAAATCCTGAAATCCCGCGCCTATGACGATATGGCATCGCCGTTGACGCTGGCGCTCGGCAAGGACATCGGTGGCAATTCTGTCGTCGCGGATCTCGCGCGCATGCCGCACCTGTTAATTGCCGGCACGACGGGCTCGGGTAAGTCGGTCGGCATCAATGCCATGGTGCTCAGCATTCTGTACAAGACGCAGCCTGAGCAGGTGCGCATGATCATGATTGATCCGAAGATGCTCGAGTTATCGGTCTATGAAGGCATCCCGCATTTGCTGGCGCCCGTGGTGACCGACATGAAGGAAGCGTCGAACTCCCTGCGCTGGTGCGTCGCGGAGATGGATCGCCGTTACCGGCTGATGTCGGGACTCGGTGTACGCAACATCGGCGGCTACAATCGCAAGGTGCGCGATGCGATCGCTGCCGGCAAACCGATCAAGGATCCTACGTTCCGGCCACCTGAGATCTTCGACGAAGAAAAACCGATCGAGTACCCGACGTTGACGCCATTGCCGTACATCGTCGTTGTCATCGATGAGCTTGCCGACATGATGATGATCGTCGGCAAGAAGGTGGAGGAGCTGATCGCGCGCCTGGCGCAAAAAGCGCGCGCATCCGGTATCCACATGATTCTCGCGACCCAGCGCCCGTCGGTGGACGTCATTACGGGGCTTATCAAGGCCAACGTACCGACCCGTATCGCGTTCCAGGTATCGGCCAGGGTGGATTCACGGACGATTCTCGACCAGCAGGGCGCCGAAAACCTGCTGGGGCATGGCGACATGTTGTACCTGCCGCCCGGAACCTCGCTGCCTGTGAGGGTCCACGGGGCTTTCGTTGCCGATAACGAAGTGCATGCGGTCGTTCGGCATCTCAAGAAATCCGGCTCGCCCCGCTATATTGATGAAATTCTCGAGGGCCCATCGGGTCCAACTCCAGGACTGATCGGCATTGACAAGCCGTCGGCCGACAGCGTGGATGCCGAGCAGGATCCGCTCTACGACCAGGCGGTGCAGGTGGTCATGGAGACGCGCAAAGCCTCGATTTCCGGGGTCCAGCGGCGGCTCAAGATTGGTTACAACCGTGCCGCGCGTATGGTTGAGACGATGGAGGAAGCCGGCCTGGTTGGCCCGCTGCAGCCGAACGGGTCGCGGGAAATCCTCGTGCCGACAGTTCGGCAGACGATTAGGACAGGGACAAGCTAAAGGAAAAGCTGTGACGAGAAAGACCTCATTAATACTGGCCGTACTTTTTCTCTGCCTCGCAGGGCAGGGAGCCTCGGCACAAGCCCGACTGGAAGGCGTAGGCGAGCAGCTCGTCAACGATTTTCTCGAGAACGTCATCACCTTGCAGGGCCGCTTCGAGCAATCGCTGATCGATGCCGAAGGCGAAGTCACTGAACGATCCAGCGGTACGCTCAAGATCGAACGTCCTGGTCGTTTTCGCTGGTCCTACTCGGAGCCGTACGAGCAGTGGCTCGTCGCTGACGGTCTGAACATCTGGAGCTATGACGTCGAGCTCGCCCAGGTGACGGTCAAGCCACAGGCGGATGCGCTTGCCAACACGCCGGCGTTGTTGCTGGGTGGTTCCGTTGAGGCACTGCAGCAGTTTCGCTTTGACAAGGCCATGATTGAGAGCGGCACCACGTGGGTTCGCATGATCCCCATCGATACGTCGAGCGGCTTCGAACGCATGGAACTGGGCTTTTTTGACGGACAACTCACGCGCATGGTGTTCTTCGACAACCTCGACCAGACGACACTGGTCGCCCTGTACGATGTCACCACCAACGAGCCCATCGACGCCGAGCAATTTTCGTTCACGGTCCCCGACGATGTGGATCTCGTCGGTGTGCCGGTAGTGGCCGAAACTCTCTCTCCCTGATGTTGCCCCTCAAGAACGCCAGCCTCTGGCGGGCGCTGAGCGTGGTGCTCCTGGTCGTCGTCCTGGTCGCCGCGGTGTCGCCCGCATTGTGGTTTTTCGATACCGTGAACGACGCGTTGTCCTGGCTCGA
The DNA here is from genome assembly GCA_963698415.1 of uncultured Gammaproteobacteria bacterium. Lineage (GTDB taxonomy): Bacteria > Pseudomonadota > Gammaproteobacteria > Steroidobacterales > Woeseiaceae > UBA1847. Next base: position 37,960 of record CAVOQS010000015.1, read on the forward strand.
CAACAGCGACAAGTGGGTACATGCATTGACGTTCGTCGCGCTCGCCATCTGGTTCGCCGGCCTGTTCGAGCGGCGAGCGTGGTGGCGCATTGCGATCGGCCTCTTGTTGTTCGGTCTTTTCGTGGAGTTCCTGCAATTGCAGCTCAGCTACCGGATGGCGGACTGGCACGACATTGCCGCGAACACAGCCGGTATAATCGTCGGTTTGGCAGTCGCGGCAGCAGGGCTCGGCGGTTGGGCCTTGCGCATTGAAGACTGGTATTCGAGACGAAATCAGATTTGACGGACCTATTCGCTACTGAGGCAGACGCTGCCGCGGATCGGCCACTGGCGGATCGCATGCGGCCTGCTTCGCTGGCCGAATTTTCCGGCCAGCGCCACCTGCTCGAAGCCGGCAAGCCGTTGCTGCGGGCGATTGAACAGGGCCGTGCGCATTCGATGGTGTTCTGGGGCCCGCCGGGCACGGGCAAAACCACGCTGGCGCGCATGATTGCCGCGACGACGCATGCGCACTTCATTGCGCTGTCGGCCGTCATGGCCGGCGTCAAGGACATTCGTGCCGCCGTTGCGGAGGCCGAGAAATACCGGCAGATGAGTAATCGCAGCACGGTGCTGTTTCTCGATGAGGTCCATCGCTTCAACAAGTCGCAGCAGGATGCGTTCCTGCCTTTTGTTGAAGACGGCACGCTGACCTTCATCGGCGCGACGACCGAGAATCCCTCATTCGAGCTGAATAACGCACTGCTGTCGCGCGCCCGGGTTTACGTTCTGAAGTCGCTGACCGATGAGGATATTCTTGCTGTCCTGCAACGAGCGCTTGCAGATGAAGACCGGGGTCTTGGTGGCGCCTGTACGATCAGTGAGGCGTCCCTGCAGCTGATCGCCAGTGCGGCCGACGGGGATGCTCGTCGGTCTTTGAATCTCCTGGAGCTGGCAGCCGACCTTGCGACCGACGGCGTCATTAGCGACGAGGTGGTCACTGAAGTGGCGTCGGGAAGCCGGCGGCGCTTCGACAAGCAGGGTGAGTACTTCTACGACCAGATATCCGCGCTGCACAAGGCAATTCGTGGCACGGATCCCGACGCGTCGCTGTACTGGCTGATGCGTATGCTGGATGGCGGCTGTGATCCTCTCTATATCGCGAGGCGCCTGATTCGCGTGGCATCGGAAGACATCGGCAACGCCGATCCCCGCAGCCTGCAGCTGGCCCTCGATGCCTGGGAAGTCTACGAGCGTCTCGGCAGCCCCGAAGGCGAACTCGCAATCGCCCAGGCCGTTGTGTATCTCGCCTGTGCGCCAAAGAGCAATGCGGTGTATACGGCTTACCAATCAGCCGCGGCCGACGCGAAAGACAAAGGTTCGCTGGAGGTGCCCATGCACCTGCGCAATGCACCGACGAGCCTGATGAAGGATCTCGGTTATGGCGAGAACTACCGCTACGCGCACGACGAGGAGGGCGCCGTCGCCGTCGGCGAGAACTACTTTCCCGAGGACATGAGTCCGGTTAAGTATTATCATCCCGTGCCTCGCGGGCTCGAGATTCGCATTAAGGAAAAACTTGAGGAAATCGAGCGCCTTGCACGAAATAAGAAATAGCAGACCAGAGCAATGATTGATCCCAAATTACTACGCCAGTCCGCGGCCGATGTCGCCGCCAATCTCGCCCGACGCGGTTTTGACATTCGATACCGTGGCTTACCTTGCCCTCGAGGAGCAGAGGAAGTCGCTGCAGATCGAGACCGAGCAACTGCAGAGCGAGCGCAATGCCAGTGCCAAGAGCATCGGCAAGGCAAAAGCGCAGGGCGACGATATCCAGCCACTGTTGGCGGCGGTCAAGGATCTTGGCGACAAACTGGAGGCCAGCGAGAAAGCGCTCCAGGACGTGCAAACGGAACTGCGCGATATAGAACTCGGCTTGCCGAACCTGCTCTCGGACGACGTTCCTGACGGCACTACTGAAGACGACAATACGGAGGTCCGTCGCTGGGGCGAACCTGCTGATCTCGGATTCAAAGCACGGGACCATATCGAGCTGGGTGAAAACCTCGGCCTGCTCGACTTCGATGCCGCCGCCAAGATTTCGGGCGCACGCTTCGTGGTCATGAAAGGGCCGCTGGCGCGTCTCCAACGTGCGCTGATCCAGTTCATGCTCGATACCCACACGGGCGAGCACGGGTACAGCGAGACCTACGTGCCGTATCTCGTGAAATCGCCGGCGCTCTTCGGCACCGGACAGTTGCCCAAGTTCGAGCAAGACCAGTTCAAGACCATCGACGAGTCGCCGTTCTACCTGATCCCGACGGCGGAGGTGCCGGTGACCAACCTGGCGGCCGACGTCATCTTTGATGCCGACGAACTTCCAGTCCGCCAGGTGGCGCACACGCCGTGTTTCCGCTCCGAAGCCGGTTCGCACGGCCAGGACACGCGCGGCATGATTCGCCAGCACCAGTTCGAGAAGGTCGAGCTCGTGCAGTTTGTGGCACCGGACGCATCGACGGATGCCCTTGATGAACTGACCGGGCATGCCGAAGTCATCCTGCAGAGGCTGGAGCTGCCGTATCGAACGGTCATCCTCTGCTCGGGCGATATCGGTTTCGGTTCGACCAAGACTTACGACATCGAGGTCTGGCTGCCGGGCCAGGGCCGTTACCGCGAAATCTCATCCTGCAGCAACTACAACGATTTCCAGGCGCGTCGCATGAAAGCACGTCGTCGTAACCCGGACACGGGCAAGCCCGAGTTGATTCACACCCTGAACGGATCGGGTGTCGCGGCGGGCAGGGCGCTCATCGCGGTCATGGAGAACTACCAGCAGGAAGACGGCAGTATCCGAATTCCCGACGTGTTGTTGCCCTACATGGGCGGGCTGACCAAGATTGAAGCGTAGATCGCCTGCCGCTACCAGGGCAGTGCGTAACCCTCGGCATGCCAGAAGCTGCCCGAATTTTCGAGCGTGAGTTGATCGATGCGTTCTATCAGGCCTCGCGCCGAGTCCTCGGGCTTGATTCCCTGCCCACCGGTCATGTCGGTTGCAACGAACCCCGGGTGCAACAACGCAACGGCGATTCCCCTGGGTCTTAACTCGTGCATCAGGTTCCTGCCGATCATGTTCACGGCGGTCTTGGACGCGCGGTAGCCCCAGTTACCACCTGAGCCGTTGTCATCGATCGAGCCGACCCGGCTCGTCACGATGGCAACCTTTGCGCCTTTAGTGAGATTGCCGGCGAGTGCCTCGGTCACGCGCAGCGGTCCGAGCGCATTGACGCGGTACTGCTCGAGCATCTCGTCGTAGTCCAGCGAGCCGAAAGCATCGCGCCGCAGGATGCCGGCGTTATTAATAAGTATATCGATCGTTTCGTTGCCGACGTCTGCAGCGAGTTGACGTACGGATTCTCCATCGGCAACGTCGATCCCGGAGATGACGCGAATGCCCAGCGCATCGAGATCCTCATTGGCGCTTCGGCAAACGCCGATGACATTGTCGCCTCGGTCTTTGAGCTGCGATACGAGTTGCAGGCCGATGCCGCGATTGCAGCCGGTGACGAGAGTGGTGGTCATAAACGGTTCCTTCTCAGTCCAGGTCTTTTCGCCATTTGGCTGGCGTGGTGCCGCTCCAGCGCCGGAATGCCCGAATAAACGAACTCGAGCGCGAGTAGCCCAAAGATTCACCTATCTGGGCGATGCTTAGAGAGGTGTTTTCGAGCATCTGCCGGGCAATTTCGAATCGACATTCATTGACGAGTTCATGGAAGCTCGTGCCAAATGCCTCCAGTCGCCTGCTCAGGGTGTGGCTGCGCATTGAGAATAGCGATGCAATCTGTCTCTCGGAACATTGACCAGTTGTCAGCGCCGAATGCAGGACATTTCGCACCTGGTCTGGAAATTCCAGGCTGTGCTTGGATTGGAGCGCATCGATTTGGTCTTTCAGCAGGCGCTGAAGCTGCTCATCAGCGCCACGCGATTTCTCGCTCAGCCAGTCGCGCGAGAACACCAGGGCATAGCGCGCGGCATCGAAGTAAAGCGGTACCCGAAAGTGCTTCCGAAAGGCCTCGATATCCTCCGGCTTGCGATGGGCGAACGATGCCTCTACTGGATGAAAACCTGGGCCACTCAAACTGCGCATGACGTTGAGCATCATTGCGACCGCGCCATCTCCGGTCTGGTCAGTTGCCGTCAAGCATGGTTCAAATGCGTCATACGTCAGTATGGCCAGATCGTCCTCCTCCAGCAGACTTGTAACTGCACCTTGTGAGTGGAGGTGGAGAAAATTGACGAGGCCGCGCAACGCGTCTCCAACACTTGGCGAGGTTTTCATCAGCAAGCCGACGACCCCGAGAGACGGCAAGTCCATTCGTTGTCCGACCAGCAGACCAAAATGTTGGCAGCCGGTTTTGGCGACGCAGTGTTTGAAAAGCCGGTCGCGGGCAGCGTAGGTGATCAGGTTGCCAGGGTCATTGAATAGTTCCGGGTCGATGTCTGCCTCGATCAGGACTTCGCTCGGGTCGATGCCAAAGCTCTCAAGGACTTTGAGGATCTCAGACGCGCCGCCAACACGCAGCGTTGCGGGTCGGGGCCTTCGCATGATAGGTCGGCGGTTCATGTTCGCGGCAGTCTTCTGTCTTCTTCTTGCGGTCAATACTAAGCAATTTTGTTAATTAATGTGTATTTCAAGGCAGCCAGTGTGCATCGTGGTCACGCGTTTAGTGATTAACTGATGTCCTTATAGGCCCCGACACTAAGAAGTTCGACGAGTCATGGGTATTCATTTCGGACGTGGCAGCCTGCGCGTATTCTCCGCGCTCTCCTTCGCGATGTTGTCGGCGACGTTTGCAGCTCCCTCGGCGTTTGGGCAAGCGGCGGGAGGGTACGATTTTCTGGAGGTTACGCCGCCACCGGGTTACCTGGCGCGGCGTTCCTGGCTGGCCGAACACGGCGTGAGTGTGGATATTCGGTACACCGGGTTCTACCAGGGGCTGGCGTCCGGAACAGGAGACAAAGGCTACGAATACGGTGGCAAGATGGATGCGTTCATCAACCTCGACAGCGGCAAAATGGGCCTCTGGGAAGGTGGTGGATTTCGTTCCCATCTTGAGTACAGCCATGGCAATGCCGCGGCCAATCTCGGCGGCGCGATTTTTGCGGCCAATACTGCACTGTACTGGCCTGTAGATACACCCGACAAGCTAGTGGCGACATCGCTCTACTTTACCCAGAAGCTGGGACACCGGAGTAGCATCGCACTCGGCAAGTTCAATCCCGTTGACTTGTATGCATCACACCCCTTCTACGGCGGTTGGGGCATCGACCGTTTTATGAATATTGTCCTCGTCGCGCCGCCAAGCGGTCTGATTCCGGTCGTGTTCATGGGGGCGATCGCCACAATTGATACCGAGTCCGTAACCTGGACCATTATCGCCGCCGACCCGAATGATCGCACCAACGACTACTTTCCAGGCGATCTGTTCTCAGACGGCGTGTTAATGGCAGCCAACGCCACACATACGACGACGCTCGCCGGGCGCGGAACGACATACGGAATTACTGGCCTCTACAGCACGGCAAACGGGGTGGATTACTCCTCGATCGGGGGCGCGGTCGGCAGATCAGACAGATCAGGCGCCTGGAACATCAACATTCAGTTCACGCACAACCTGCAGGAAAGCAGCGAGCGGTCGGATGCGGCCTGGGGTTTCTACCTAAAGGCGGCCATCGCCGACGGCAATCCCAACTATGTCCAACGATCGTTAATCGTCGGAATCGGCGGCAGAGCGCTTTTCTTCGGACGTCCCCAGGACAGCTTCGGTATCGGCGCCTATTACTATGATCTCAGTGACGTGCTCCAGGACGAATTGCATCCGACCCTGACCGATTTCCAGGACGAAGCGGCTATTGAGGTTTACTACAACTGGGCATTGAGCTCGTGGCTGCGGCTCGGTGCCAATATTCAGTACATCAATCCAGCGAGAGGCGACTACGAGAATGCACTGGTTCCCTCCTTGCGAGCTCAGATTCGCTTCTAGGTCCCAGTTTGTTTCCATATCCGTTGATTTACGTAGCGGATAGTACTAAGCATTTTTGTAAAAAACTGTGTATTAGGTGGCCATAATTGTGCATCACGCATGTACTGCGGGTGGTTAACTGGAGCCCGGAGTCTAACCAGTTGCTGGAGTAGAGAAGATCATGAGTGACAAGATTGAAAATGGATTAACGCGACGCGAAATGTTGGGTGCAACGGCAGCTGTTGCCGCTGGCGCCGCCATAACTGGTGTTGCCGGAACGGCGCAAGCCGCAGAAGAAAGCAGCAGGGCCGTGAAGAAAGAAATAGACGGCAAGAAGACCAGCACGATCAGCCTGGACTGGAACGAGGTGTACTTCACCAATTGTCCGATGGTTTCGGCCAACAATATCGACCAGGAACTCGGATGGTGCAAGACGGACTTCAAGGCGATGGGTATCGACTACTCCTATTTCAGGAGCCGCCGCGAGAATGACTGGTACCCGCATTACATCCACAACCTGGATAACCTGATCCGCTTCGGCGGCCTCTATCCGCCTATCCAGGTGCATGCCGACGGCCGTCGCACCCGGTTGCTGGGCGCGACGTGGGTCCACGAGGGCGGCTGCATGGCCGTACGTGAAGCCGACCCGTACTTCCGGATGAAAGACCTGAAAGGCAAAAAGATCGCTCTCTCGAAGAGCCTGAACACGCTCAAGAATGACTGGTGGCGCATCCAGGAGCACATGGGAATTCTGACCATGCTCATGATGAACGACATGACCATCGACGACGTCGAGATCGTCGAATTCCCGTACCCGGACGACTGGTACAACGATCCGAAGATGCTGGCACCCATGATCAACCCAACCGATCTCTGGGCCACGCGCGACCACAAGCGCGACCTGGCCTTCCGCCCGATGGAAGCGGCGCTGCTCAACGGAAAAGTCGATGCGATCTATACGCAGAGCAAGGTGTTCCAGCACCTGCAGGAGGACACCGGGAAGATCAGGATGGTGGAAGACCTGTCCAGGTACACGGACTACGGGCTGCAGGTCGCCAATACGCCCGCCGTCATCACATGTACGGACGTAATGGCAGAGAAGCACCCGGAACTCGTCGTCGCCTATATGAAGAGCATGATCAAGGTGGGACGCTGGGCCAACGACCACAAGGCGGCCGCAGCGGTGCTGCTTGACCGTCAGACCTTTTACCGCGACGCCGAGGACACCTACCAGGGCATCAAGGACGTGGACATGGTGCCGAACCTGTCACCCAAGAATATGGCCTGCATCACGGCCGGCAAAGACTTCATGCTCAAGCACGGTTACATCAAGAACGACTTCGATGTGGAGGAGTGGGCCGCACCGGAATTCTTCGAAGCGGCGGCAAGGGAATTGATCGAGGAACAGTGGAAGAAGAAGAGCACGGAAAAACTGCCTTCGGCTTCCGAGCTCCTGACAGAGTCGCGACGGCTAGGTTAACCGGGAGAACGGCCAACCATCCCCCGGCGATGCGCCGGGGGATGGTTGTCGTGGTAAGAGATTAAAGACTTCTGGTTATTGAGGATTGGAAAGATCCCAGAAAATGCTCTGGATAGGGCTCTTGTCTGGTTGTCATAGTGTGTTGTTAGAGAGTAATGAGTCATGACAGCGATTCGTCGCAGGCTCCTTTCAAGTCCGGTGTTTTCCGTAGCGGAAAATACTAGGTCATCTTGTCAATAACTGTGCATCCAGTGGCTAAAAATGTGCATCCCGCTTGCGCCACAGGTGGTTAACTAGTCTCCGGATTTCGACCAGTTACCGGAGTAGAGAAGATCATGAGTGACAAGATTGAAAATGGATTAACACGACGCGAAATGTTGGGTGCAACGGCAGCTGTTGCCGCCGGCGCCGCCATGACCGGCGTTGCTGGAACGGCGCAGGCCGCTGACGACCTCCCGCGAGCCGTGAAGAAAGAAATAGGCGGCTAATTCAAATGCTTACAGATGGCGTTTTTTTCATGTCGCACCGGTTTGAGTGCGACATTGTATGTCCAATTTGCGCAATTATCGTCGGTAGGAAGCACTATGGCCATACCTAGAAATTCACGTGTCATCGACCCAGATAAACAGTGGAAATTTGTTCGCGCTCATGGCCGAGCTCTTGGCTGATGACGAGGCGGGCCTGATGGTCCTGGTCTCGTTGTTCCGAATGAAGTGATTCTCTGGGCGGCCCGCCCGCCGCCGGAGATATCCTACCGGTCAGTTCCTCATAGCGCTGCTGGGCATACGCATGCCTCAATCCATGCATTTTGGACAGGCCGGCGCGACAGGTGCGGCGCCGGGTTGCCGCAGTTCGGCAGGCAGTAGTACCCGGTGGCACCCGCGCTGCGTTCAACCCACGCTGCTTCAACTCAAAGTCACTACATGATCGCGTACTGGTAGCGGAGTATCCAGGTATTGGCATTGCCCTTGTCCTCGACCCTGGACGGCACCCAGTTGAACTGCAGCTTGGAGGTGGCGTTGACGTACCAGTTGACGCCAAGAGTCAGGTTGCGGACCTGGCCACCCTGGACCGGGCCGTCATTCAGGTCGACCGTGGAATAACGCGCGGCAATCTCCCAGGCGCCGCCGTTCGAGGGCTTGAACGGATTGCCGCCGTGGTAGTCTCTGCCGGGCCTCACGCGGCCCCAGACGCCGACCAGGCTGTCCCAGGGGCGCGTCTCGCCGGTCAGGAACAGGCCGCCCTGGACCGCAAAGCCCTGAAATTTGAGACTACCCGCCCCGAACGCGTCCAGGTTCGAGCCAATCCACTCGACCTGGGCCCAGCTCCTGCCGCTCTTCCAGGCGGTCTCCAAGGCAAACAACGTATTCTTATTGGCTTCGATATCGCCGGTGTCGGCGAACGCCCTGACGAACCGGGCCTCCGGGCGCGCCTCGTAGCGTTCCTTGTCGTTGGTCGGCGTTCGACTACTGAACGATAGTCCCAGGTGAAGCATCCGTTCGCCGTCGTTGTGACGGGTCGGCTGGAAACCGAAGCGGCCAGTGAGGGAGAGCACCGAGGTTGCGGCATTGTCGTTATCCGACCGACCAAAAGAGAAAGCACCGGCTGCCCAGGTGAATCGGCGGTTCTCGGATGCGTCATAGACCATGGCACCGATGTTTGAGCCTGGGCCCATGGTGACCAGCGGCATGGAGACCTCGACGAAGGTGGTGTCGAAGGTGCTCATGCTGTTCTCCAGGGTGAACGGTTCCTGGAACAGTCCGTAGCGGAACTTGCCGAGCAAAACGTCCCAGACGGCCAGGCCGCCTTCCCGTCCCTCGAGGTAGGCTGATTTGAACCCCGCGTCGGCCGCGAAATCGGCTTCGGCGCGGAAGTACATATTCTTGAAAATGCCCTCCGCGAACAACCGCAGGCGTCTGAAATCGACACTGTTGTCAGTTTCGCCGATAGTCGTCGTGAGACCGTTGGACGGGGATATCAGCGTGCCGTCCAACTGGAACCGGCCACCGATCCGGAAACGAAGCTGGTCGTCATAAAGCGAGTACCGGGTAATGCCCAGCAGCGCCTCCTTGAAGCGGTTCCACTTGTCTCCCATGGGTTCGTAGTCGATGCTCAGCGGATCCCGATACTGGATCCGGTCGGACGAGGCTTCCTCACCTTCGTCGGGAACCGCGTCTGCCTTTTCAAGGGGAGATTGCCCGGTTTCTTCCGCGGCTGACCCGGGAAATTCACCTTCGGCAGCCTGTGGCGGTGGGGGTAATGACGGTTCCTGGGCATAAGCGCCCGGCAGGACGCTTGCGAGAACAAGTGCTACCACCAGGCTTGCGCAAAAACGGGGGACACTGGCGGACCGAAGCATTGGGCAGGCGTTGGCGTTCACCGCGAAATCATATCGCAGAAGCATCGCCCGAAACATCGGTTTCTCCTTTCATTCCCTTGCAGGGCATCTGGGCCCGCCAGATACTCGGCGAAGGCCGGTTAAAACGCAGAGAAATGTATGGCAAGCATCGGTGAGCTTCTTCATGACGGCGCAGTCACTGATGAGGATATTGAACGCGTTCGGGGTGCTTTGGTGTTCGAGCAGCCTGAAAGGCAACGCAAGATTATTCGGTTCACATGCCTGCTGATCCTTGCCGCTGCGATATCGACATTCGGATTACTGGCGGATTCTGTCGGGACCGTAATCGGCGCAATGATCGTTGCGCCGCTCGTGCTTCCCATCGTGGGGCTCTCTTTTGGCGTAAGCCTGGCCGACCGAGGAATTATCCTGAATTCGTTGGTCATCTCGATCATGAGCAGAAAATCGACCGGGACCCTGACGAGTATTAGGGGTGGCGACGATTAGGGATATCTGGACGAGCCAAGGCCGCTCTAACGGACAATCAGGTGATCAGGCTACCCATGGGTATTGGGAAGCTGATGTTCTACCGTTGAACTACACCCGCGAGACGCTTGATATGAGGGGATTCTACAGTCTGGCGGTGTGACGAGTCACGGTCGATTGGCAGAGGAATGGTAGCTGGATATCACCGATTCAGGCGAATCTTGCTCACGGCTGTTCGCTGCCGACCGGACCGTGCGAGTGTGTCGCCCGCCAAAGCGCCGGCGTGGTACCGCTCCAACGCCGGAATGACCGAATAAACGCAGTCGAACGGGAATAGCCGAGCATCTCGGCGATTTCCTGGACCTGCGATGGCGTGTTATCGAGCAAACCGAGGGCAATCTCATAACGGCATTCGTCAACGAGACTCTGCAGGCACGTGTCGAAAGTGCTCAATCGTCGAGTCAGGGTGCGGCCGGTCATCCCGAAGAGTGCGGCGACCTGGTTCTTGCTGCAGTGATGGGTCAGGATCGCCGACCGCAATACGTGCCTTAGCTGCTCGGGGAAATCCATGTTGCGCCTGAGTTTGATGGAATCGATCTGTTCCTGCAGCTTGCGTTGTAATTTCGCATCCGCCGTCGGCAGGCGAACGTCCAGCCAATGGCGGGAGAAAGCATAGGCGAAGTGCGGAGCATCAAACACCATGGGAATTTTGAAGTGATCCGTGAACGGTTTAATATCCGTCGGCCTGCGGTGCGCGAACGACACTTCAATGCCCTGAAAGCCTGGGCCGCACAATGTCTGCATGAAGTCGGAGATCATTGCGAGCGCGCCATCCCCAAGCTGGTCAGTGACCCCTGCCGCGGTTTCAGTTACGTCATAACACAGCGCGGCAATATCACCCTCGACCTTGATGGTCGTCGTTGCGCCTTGAGTGTGAATGTGAAAGTAACTCACCAGTGCGCGCAGCGCTGTGCCCACATCAGGCGCGCTTTTCACTAGCGATCCCAGCAGGCCAAGTGAGTCGAGATTCATGCGCTGGCCGACGAGAAGTCCGAAATGCCTGCAGCCGGTAGTGGCCACACATTGCCCAATTAGCCTGCTCCGAGCGGAGTAGGTAATCAGGTTGTCAGGGTGGCTCAACAAATCCGGGTCAATGCCGGCAGTGATCATCACCGCATCGGGATCGACTCCAAATTCGCCGAGTACCAGGGGAATTGCCACCGCACCGCCGACGCGAAGCGTCGCCTGTCCGCCATTCCGTTGTTTACGTGCCGTGATGCCCATGTTGTGTGCTGCATTCCTGCGATAAAACCTGCGCTAAATACTAATACGTTTTGTCCCAAAATGTTTATCCCGGTAGTTTAGAAAGTGTTCAAATGGAGAGCTGATGACGGCCTGATCAGTTACTGAATGACCCTCGGGCCGTCGTTCAATTGCCATGCGTCTCTGCGGGTGGCCCGTGGCCTCCAGACAGGAGTACATATTGATGAACAACCGACACAAAATAACAGGCATCGAGCGCCAGGCAGGCGGCCTCCGGTGCATGGCCGCCGTATGGTTGCTGTGCATCGCAGCACCTGCGATCAGCGAGGAAGCCCTGTTCCACGACAGCCACTTCCACCTGACCAATTACGTGCAAGAAGGCCCGGCGATGTCCGAGTTGGTCGACATGATGGGCACCCGGATCGGGCGCTCCACGGTTTTCGGCATCCCGCTGCAGCAGCAGTGGTCTTACGGCAACAGCGGCGATTTCGCGCCGACCTACTACCTGCAGTCCGATGCACCGCTGTACTACTACTCCTACACCGACGCGCACATTGCGATGTCCTACAAAGCGCTGTCGCCTGAGCGGCAGGCGCGCCTCGATCCTATGATAACCGGCTTCAATCCCGCCGACATGTACGCCGCTGATCACATCGAGCGCGTGCTATTGGCCTTTCCGGGAGTTTTCTCCGGAATCGGCGAGTTCACCATCCACAAGGAGTTCGTGTCGTCCAAGATCGCTGGCGAGGTAGCAAGCCTCGCCAACCCGGCGCTCGATCGGGTACTCAGTTTTGCGGGCGACGTTGGGCTCGTAGTGATCTTGCATAACGATATCGACATGCCTTACCCGAAATCCGGCCAGGAACCGTACCTGCTGGCCCAGATGAAAGAGCTGTTCGTGCGTCACCCGGATACCACGATTATCTGGGCGCATATCGGCGTGGGTCGTGTGGTTCGACCTTTGGCGCAGCAAGCGGCCATTGTCGAAAAGATCTGCACCGACCCATCGCTCAGTCACGTGTACATGGACTTATCGTGGGACGAGGTCGCCAAGTATGTCACGGCCTCGCCTGAAGCAACCCAACGTACGGCTGACATGATCAACCGCTACCCCGACCGTTTTCTGCTGGGCAGCGATGTGGTCGCTCCCGCTTCGGGGGATGCGATGGTCGCAGTCTATGAGGCCTATGCGCCGTTGTGGGCCTTGCTGACGCCCGACGCAATGCAAAAAGTTACGCGCGGTAATTATGAACGTTTGTTCGACAAAGCTAGCGAACAAGTGCGGGCATGGGAGTCCGCAAATCTTCCAACCCAATAACCCTCTATCACGGAGTCTACCAAGATGATTTTTACACCTAGACACGGTTCCCCGCCCCTGGCAGCCGCACTGGCCCTTGGGATTGCCTCATGGACCGGCCCGGCTGCGGCAGACGTTTCCGACACGAGCGTCAACATCTACGGACATGCCATGCTCGACATGGGCTACCAGACCAAGCAGAACGACCCCGACTGGTTCGACGTGCTGCGCCCGACCAAGTTGCCTTCGGTCCAGGATGAGTTCGGCGATGACGGTTCCTGGTTCACCAGCGTGCGGCAGAGCCGCCTCGGCGTGAAGACCTCTACGCCGACCAGCGCCGGTGAACTGAAGACGATATTCGAGTTCGAAATGTTTGGCGTCGGCGCCGACGCCGGGCAGACGACGATCCGACTACGTCACGCCTGGGGCGAATTGGGCAAGTTTGGCGCTGGCCAAACCTGGAGCACGTTCATGGATATCGACGTGTTTCCCAACTCCCAGGAATACTGGGGTCCCTCTGGCATGGTGTTCTTCCGCAACATGCAGGCGCGATGGACACCCTGGTCTGACGGCGACTCGCGGATTGCCATTTCGCTTGAGCAACCGGGCGCGAGCGGCGACCGTGGCGAATATGACGATGACTTTTTCACCGGGGTCAGCGGCGATTTCGAACTGCCCGATCTGGCCGGTCATTTTCGCTGGGCCCGAGACTGGGGTCACGTGCAGGTCGCCGGCATCCTGCGCCAAATCAAGTGGTCCGATAATGACACCACCGACGGAATCGACCTCAGCGGCGATACCATCGGCTGGGGCGTCAACGTCAGCAGCAACTATAAGATCGGGCGGCATGTACTGCGCGGCTCAGTCGTTTACGGCGAGGCCATCGAGAATTACATGAACGATGCCACGGTCGATATAGCTGCGGTCGCGACCGGCGATCCGGCCAAGCCGTTCGACGGCGAGGCCATACCGTTGCTGGGCGTCGTGCTCTTCCTGGACCTCAACTGGAGTGATAAGTGGACCAGCACCATCGGCTACTCGATGCTGGACCTGGATCTGCCCACCGGCCAGTCGCCGGACGCTTTCCAGAAAGGCCAGTACGCGTTGACCAACCTCCAGTATCACCCGGTACCGAATGTCATGTACGGCGTGGAACTTCAGTGGGGCGATCGTGCGAATTTCAGCGACGGCTTTAGCTCGGACGACGTGCGTGTGCAGTTTTCCGCAAAATACAATTTCGATCGTTCATTTGGAGGAAACCAAAAATGATCCGCAATCAAAAAATCAGTCTCAGGCTTGTGCTGCCAGCCGCGCTGCTGGGTTTTGGCTTCATGGCAGGCACGGTGCAGGCGCAGACGCCGGCCGAGTTTCAGGCCGTGGTGGACAAGGTTCATGCTGCATACAAGGACTTGAAAGAAGGCGCCAATGCCGATTACATCCCAATCCTGACCGAGACGCCGAGCGATTTGTTCGGCGTGGTTATCGTCACGCGTGACGGCAAGGTCTACTCGGCGGGCGACGTTGACTACCGGTTCTCTATCCAATCTGTGTCCAAGCCGTTCACCGCCGCATTGGTGATGAGTCAGCAGGGGACAGAGGCCATTCGCGAAAAGATCGGCGTCGAGCCAACGGGCATGGCATTCAACTCCAAGATGGCACTGGAAGTCTACGAAGATCGCTCTGTTAATCCGTTGGTCAACGCCGGCGCGATTGCAGCAGTGAGTCTCGTTGAGGCCAAGGACGAAAAGGATCGCTGGAACCAGGTGCTGGGGAACATCAATGACTTCGCCGGCACGAAACTGACCGTACTGGAGAAAGTGTATGACTCCGAGTACGAGACGGCATGGGGCAACCGCGCAATCGCCAATCTGCTGTTCAACTATGGGCGTCTCTATAGCGAACCGGAGGAAGCGCTGCGGGTCTATACGCGGCAGTGCTCCATAGGCGTCAACGCCCGGGATCTCGGCATGATGGGCGCCACGCTGGCCAACCTGGGCGTCAACCCGGTGACCGGGAAGCAGGTCATGCCGGCGAAAGACGTACCGGAGCTGCTGGCGATCATGGCCACGGCCGGCTTCTATGACGAGTCGGGCGACTGGATGTATGACGCAGGCCTCCCGGCCAAGACCGGCGTGGGTGGTGGCATCGTTGCCGTCGTGCCCGGCCGCTTCGCTATCGCCACATTCTCGCCCCGGTTGAACCCGGCCGGAAACAGCATTCGCGGGTTGCACGCGATCCGCGATATCGCGGGCGAACTCGGTGTCGGCGTATTCGGGCCGAATCCCGAATAAGCTAGGCGCGATTGCGGGCATGATGTCACTCTGGACGCGCTTTGTGTGCGTCCAGAGTTTTCATTTGGACTGCGATCACTTTGAATCTGGCATAGAAATCAATCTCTTATCGTTAGGAATGAATTGATGAAGCAAGAATTTAGACTTGGGATTGTCCTGCTGGGTGCGGCATCGCTGCTGGGGCCGGCCCTCCATGCCGAAGAGGCTGCGACAGCATCGGTAACCTGTATTTCCGCAGCGGGCGAACGCCAGCATTGCGCCGCCGACACCTCGGCAGGGGTGGTGTTGGCACGCTCTACCGGCGGCGGAGCGTGCTTGCTGGGCAAGACCTGGGGCTACGACGACGACGGTGTGTGGGTGTTCGACGGCTGCACCGCCGAGTTCATCGTGGCCGGCAGTCCCGGCGGAGGTGCCGTGCCGGCGACTGAGACGGTGGCTGAGCAACCCGCAACGGCGGCCACTTCCGAAGCTGAAATAGCTGTACCGGCAAATGAAACCTGGGGATTTTTTGATCCGGGCAGGGGATTCCTCCTGGGCAAAGACAAGCTCGGGGAATTGTCCCTCAGCGCCTATGCCCTGGTCAGGTATTTGAACCAGATTGACAGCGATGGGGTATTTACCGACCACCTCGGTCGCGAGCGCCCGGTCGATGGCCGTAACGACATCTACGCGCACCGTGCGCTGGTCTGGCTGAATGGCTGGGTCGGAGTGCCGAAGCTGCGCTACACGATTGCGTGGTGGACCGTCACCTCGACAGATCAGGACGCGCTGTTCGGCAATATCGGCTATCAGTTCAACGACCATTTCAATCTTTACGGCGGCATCTTCGGCAACCCTGGGTCGCGCTCTATGCAGGGTTCGCATCCCTACTGGCTGGGCAACGACCGGGTGATGGCCGATGAGTTCTTCCGACCGTTTTTCACCCAGGGGATTTTCGCCAACGGCATGATCAGGCCAGGTCTCTGGTACAGCGCGTCAGTGGGCAACAGCTCGAGCACGCTGGGTAATACCGCTGCGCAACTCGATCGCAATTTCACGTACGGCGGTTCCCTCTGGTGGATGCCGACGACCAAGGAATTCGGCCCCCGAGGGGCCTACGGTGACTGGGAAATGCACGAGAAGGTGGCAACCCGCTTCGGCGTGTCGACGGTCTACAGTCCTGAGGAGCGCTACACGGACATCGGCTCGGCGCCCGGCAACACGGCGCTCAGATTGGCGGACAGCGTCAACCTGTTCGAAACAGGTTCCCTGGCTCCCGGCGTCACGATCACAAATGCTGATTATAAAATCATCGCGGTCGATGCGGGCATGAAGTATCAGGGCTTCTTCCTGCAGGCCGAATACTACTACCGCTGGCTGGACAGTTTTCAGGCGGATGGTGCGTTGCCGACTGCGGAGATCAACGACCACGGCTTCTATGTGCAGGCGTCGTTTTATCCGCTGCCGAAGGTGCTCGAAGTTTATGGCGCAACTTCGCAGATTTTTGGCGACAGTAGCGCTGGCTTCGACGACAGTTCCGAATACATTTTGGGCCTTAACTGGTACCCATTTGATACGCGCAACCACAGGCTCAATGTACAGTACATTAACGTAGACAAGTCGCCGGTCAGCAGTATCTTCGGCTACTATGCTGGTGGTCAGGAAGGCGATACAGTGGCCGCCGCTTTTTCCGTATTTTTCTGATGATGGTCCGCTTTGAATTGCCGAAGCCGGGGAGACAATGTTGCTTGAAGCACTGACGCTGATCGGCGGAACGATTGCCACTATTCTGCCGATCGCGAACCCGTTTAGCACGGCACCCGTCTTCGCGACGCTGACCCAGGGCTATAGCGACAAGGAGCGTCTGCGGCAGGCAAGAATGGCAGTCATCTACATGACCGGAGTGCTGTTGGTAACGCTGGTTGCCGGTGCGCTGGTGCTGCGATTCTTCGGCGTCGGCATCCCCGCGCTGCGTATTGCCGGCGGCTTGCTGATCGCGAAAGTCGGCTTTTCGATGGTAAGCCCGCCGCCGCCGGCGTCAGTGCATAGTGAAGACGAAATCGCGCCGAAGCAGGACATCGCGTTTACTCCGATCGCCATGCCCTTGCTTAGCGGGCCTGGCTCGATGGCGGCAACTCTGAGCATGGCATCGGTTGCTGGCGGGTTGATGGATGACGTGAGCATTGCAATCGGTATTTGCATTGTGGCGGGCATATCCCTGCTGGTGCTGAGGTCTGCGACGTTCGTTGCAGATTTTCTTGGGGTCAACGGGATGGATGCGCTCACGCGTGTCATGGGGCTTCTGCTTGTTTGTATAGGAATCAGGTTCGTCGCCACCGGGCTCATCGATGGGTTAACGGATCCGAGAATCATCGCCACCATTGTTGAGGCCGTTCAATTGGCCGCCGAGGACTAGTTTCCGGCGTTGGAGCGGTACCACGCCGGCGCTTTGGCGGGCAACACGCTCTCACGATCCGGTCGACAGCGAACAGCCGTGAGCAAGATTCGCCTGAATCGGTGATATCCAACTACCATTCCTCTGCCAATCGACCGTGACTCGTCACACCGCCAGACTGTAGAATCCCCTCATATCAAGCGCCTCGCGGGTGTAGTTCAACGGTAGAACATCAGCTTCCCAAGCTGACGATGTACCTCGCTACTCAAAAGCGGACGTTCGTTGGCCACGGTAGAAATGGCCGCTTGTGGCTGAGTTTTAAACGGTCGACGCAACACATTCATTAAACTTCTCGGCCGGCGAGTAAAATTGTAACGTTTCTCGCGGTCGTTCGTTGAGCTGTCTTGCCACAGCATTCAGTCGATTCTGATGAACGTTCGACAGGTCCATTCCCTTCGGGAAGTACTGTCGCAAGAGTCCGTTGGTGTTCTCGTTTGAGCCTCGCTGCCACGGTTGTTGTGGATCGCAGAAGTACGCATCGATGTCGGTCGCCAAGCTAAAGCGTTTATGATCGACCAGCTCCTTTCCACGATCCCAGGTCCCAGACCTCTTCCGTCACGGCCACGGGAAAGCCCATGATGCAAGCGCCAAGAGCAATCTCGACGGTGTCCTGCAGCTTGAATCGGGCCTTCCCGAAATGGTCTCCTCTAATTCCCGCCATGCCCTCGACCTCCCTGCAACTAGAAGCGGAACGTCGCTCCGATGGCCGGACCGGTGAACGAAAAGCCCTGCAGCAGCCCGGTGTCGCCCTCGTCGTACTCAAGGTGGCGATATGCGAACAGCAGGTCGCCCCACTCGAATCCATAGCTCAGACCGGCGAATACGTTCCACGTCAAATCGGACGACCCGCTACCGACGTCGGCATAGTACGGAACCGACCAGCGGGACTGTCCGAGCGCGAATTGACCGCGCACGCCGATGATCGCGTCCCACAGATCCGTGGAGCCGTCGATTCGGCCCTCCGCCGGGAAGACCTCGGTCCCACCGGGCGTCGTAATGGCCGCGCTCAGGCTCCAGCTCGTTTCCACGTCCACACCAAAGTAACGGGCGCCTATGAACGCATCGAGGTACGAAGTGTCCGTGCGCAGCAGCTCGTAGCCGATGGCGCCGCTCCACATGAACCCGGTCAAATCGGTCTCGGTGTCGAGCGTGACATCGATGCCGACGGGAATTTCGATAAGGCCGGGCCCCGGAATCAACGCATCGATGCTGGCAAGCCGGCTATCCGGCTCGTTGGTCATGCTCAGGTAGGCCATATCGGACAGGATGGAGAAGCGCCCCTTCTTCGCGCTACCACCGAGAAATGCGGCGAAGTTCAACATGTCGAACCAGTCTGTCGGCCCGAGATCAAAAGTCGGACTCCCCCCGCCCGATGGCGGCTCGAACTTCACGTCGCCGGCGATCGTCGGAATCCAGAGGTACGGCGTCAGCGTGAACTGCCAGTCGTCGGCGTCGGCCTGCTGAGCAACGGCCGCCTGTGGCAGGCAGAGCAGTGGCACAGTCAAGGTAAGCAACAGGAGGTACGCAACGATAGTGTGCGAAAGATGCGGCTGGAAAGCCTTCCGCAGATTACTATTGCTGGTTATCACACTGGATCGAATTTTCATTTTAGACCTCTGCAAGACGCCGCATCTTTTACGCGAATCGACGATTCTTTAATCAGGCGATGTGTTCTTCGATGTTCTTGACGACCCTGCCGGCCGCACCACCAATCGTAATGAACATGATGCCGCTCATGAGCATCCGCACGCCAACGAGCACGCCAACGGCCCATACGCCGGATAACGGGAACTGACGCCAGATCATGACGCCGAGCAGCAGCGAGACGATGCCGCTAAACAACATCCATCCCCAACCCTCGGTCGGCTTGTCGCCAAACGCAGCGATGATCTCGACAATACCTGTTGCAACGAAGTAGGCGGCAAGAAACAGCGTCAGAGCACCCAGTGCTGCTGCGGGCTGATTCACCACGTAAACGCCGGCGAGCAGACTCAACACGCCCAGCACGACAAGCATCAGGCCGCTACCGAACGAGCCGGCGCGGAATACGAACAATAACTGTGCACTGCCGCTGACGATGAGCAGGGCACCGATCAACACGGCAACCGACAATCCTGCAACCAGCGGTGAGGCGAGCGCCACAATGCCGGCGATGACGAGGATCCAACCGGTCCACTTCGCTTTCTTTACGTCCTTCCTGATGAATTCCAAAATGCTCATGATTCATTTCTCCCTTATCTCTTGTTTTTCTTGTAGCAGCCTGTCTTGCAGGTCGCTTCTTGATAGCTCCGATAATCAGGAACCCGTGTATAATTATCAACTACTTAACGCCAACGTGCCCCTGCGGAAAATACCGAGCACGATTGTTCACAACTGTGTATCTACTGGCAGAAATTGTGTACCGCAACCGCGGCACGGGTGCTTAACTAGGCAGCGGATCTCGACCACGAGGAGGGCACTGTGATGTTTAGCCAATTCAAAAGTTTTTCCCGGTATGGCGTCAATGCAGGTCTTGCGGTATTGGCCGGCGCCTTAGTTAGTCTGGGTGGTCTCGCAGCTACTTCCAGCGCCAGCGCGGATGAGCATGCGGCTTCACAGCTTCCAGCCGGGAAGCAGACCACCCTGGGACTGTATGTGACATCCAGCGAAGCCTATGAGAAGTGGAAGGCGGCGCCTGACAAAGTCAAGATCGTAGATGTACGAACTCCCGAAGAGTTCCTGTTCATTGGTCACGCCGAAATGGCCTGGAATATCCCGCTCGCGGCGCAATCGTATCAATGGGACGCCGAGAAGGAACAGTTTCCCATGCAGCCCCTGCCAGACTTTGTCGGCCGTGTGCAGACGATGGCCGGGCCGGACGATTTACTGCTGGTCATGTGCCGATCGGGTGGCCGCAGTGCCGTGGCTGTCAACTTGCTGGCCAAGGCTGGTTTCAAGAACGTCTATAACATCACGGACGGATTCGAAGGGGACCACGTGAAGGACCCCAACAGTGTCTACAACGGCAAACACATGGTAAACGGCTGGAAGAACTCCGGGGTGCCATGGACCTATGACATCGACCCTGATCAGATGCTGCTGCCACTCAAGTGAGCTAGCCTGTGTCCCGACCGAGACCTGCGCCTGTTTACCTGCTCTTCCTGGTTGCGCTGGCATCAGGATTGATTGGCGTGTCCCTGGCGGTGCCACGATCAGGATTATGACGCCCTCGAAGGAGAAACGAGAGGGATGATTTCCCGAAAGCGAATCGGCCCTGACTTTGCGATCGGCCGAACATTCCTTTTGATTGCATCGGCAACATTGATGTTATTGTCAGGTGCGTCGACTGCGGCGGAGCAATCTGACGAATCCGATAGGATCAGTCTAAGTCTCGGAGTCTTCCTTACGGAGCGAGGGACTTACACGCGACTTGACGGTGAAGTGCCGGGCAGCGGCACAGAAGTTGATTCGGAGCACGATCTCGGATTCGATAAAGCGGACTCGGTCTTTCGGATTGACGGCGCATATCGATTTACTGAGAAACACCGCATTGACTTCAGTGCCTTTGACCTGTCGCGGTCTTCCTCGAAACACATCGAACAAGACATTGTCTGGGACGGCACGCTCTATCCGGTCGATGTGCTGATCAATGCCAATCTTGATCTGCAGATATACAAGCTGTCCTACACCTGGTCGTTTATGCTTCGAGAAAGAGGCTTCCTGGGCGTGAGCGGTGGTGTGTACGTCGCCGACATTGGTACGTCCATCGCCGCGGACTCAGTCGGCCTTTCTTCGAGCCATGCGACCACTGCACCTCTGCCTGTAATCGGTCTTCGCGGGCAGTATGATATTTCCGAAAATTGGTCATTTCGTGGCAGCGCTGAGATTTTTGCCTTTGAGTACGGCGATTACGATGGCTCTTTGTATGATTTATACGCTGTTGTGGACTATGAGCTTACCGATCACGTGTCAATCGGCGGCGGTGTGAACAGTGTAAGAATGAACATTGGAGTCATGAAGAACAGTTTCTACGGCGACCTTGACTGGCGCTATACTGGCGGCCTCCTGTTCTTCAAGTTCGACTTCTGAAAGGCCGATTCGCGCCGCTAGAGACGAGGAAATGAAGGGATGATTCGATCGTTAATCCGTAGTCTCCGGCTGCTGCCCATCGTGCTGTTGTCGGCCTGTGCCAGTCTTGGTCCTGACTTTGAAACACCGGAGGCCCCGGTCGCCGATGCCTGGATGCAGGCCGAACAGGCTGGCGTCAATCACCAGGCCGCCGACAATCCGGAGTGGTGGACGGTTTTCAATGACCCGGTACTTGACCGCCTGATCGAAACCGCTCGCTCGCAGAATCTGAGTTTACGCAGTGCCGGACTGCGTGTGCTGCAAGCCAACGCGCAACTCGGGATCGCGACCGGCAAGAAATTTCCGCAAGTGCAGCAGATAACCGGGTCAGCTTCGAACGTCAATATCAGCGAGAACGGTGCCGACAACATTTCGCTGCTGGAGAACAATTTCGGGCTCTACAATCTCGATTTCGGACTTTCCTGGGAAGTGGATTTCTGGGGCCGGTTTCGGCGCATGATCGAATCGGAATCTGCATTGCTGCAGGCGGAAATGGCGGGCTACAACGCGATGACGGTATCGCTGACGGCCGAGGTGGCGCATGCCTATGTGCTGTTCCGCACGCTTGAAAAGCGCATTGCGCTGGCCGAACAGAACATTACCGTGCAGGAGCGTACCCACCAGATTGCGGACGTAAAGTATCGCAATGGCCAGGTTACCGAACTGGATGTACAGCAAGCGCTGACCATTCTTAACCGGACCAGGGCGACAATACCGCCGCTACAGACCAGCCTGAACCAGGTTCGCAATACGCTTGGCTTGTTGCTGGGAATATTGCCGCAGGAACTTGGAGCAATCCTGGGGGAGTCTGGTGCGATGCCCGCACCACCTGCGGAAATCGCCGTCGGCATGCCGCAAGACCTTATACGCCGGCGTCCGGATATCCGCCGTGCGGAATGGCTGTTGGCCGCACAAAGCGCCCAGATCGGTGTTGCCGTAACGGAACTCTATCCACACTTCAATATTGGCGGCGCGATCGGTGTTGCGACAACCGATATCAATGGCAAAAGTGCCGGCGACATGTTCGATGGGGACAGCATCAACAGTTTGCTGTTCGGCGGCTTCACCTGGAACGTGTTTAATTACGGTACCTTGAAGAACAACGTGCGTTTCCAGGATGCGCGGTTTCAGGAATTGCTGGTCGATTATCAGAATCTCGTCCTGACGGCGCAAGCTGAAGCGAACGATGCCATCTTCGCGTACTTGCGGGCTCACGTGCAGGCGCAGTACCTGACCGAGAGCGTTAACGCGGCGGAACGCTCGGTGGAACTGTCGTTGATTCAATATCGGGAGGGCTCGACCGATTTTAACCAGGTGTTATCGACCCTGACGCAGCAGACGGAGCAGCAGGATGCGCTGACTGCGACCAATGGTGCGATTGCTGGAGACCTCGTTACGATTTACAAGGTTCTGGGTGGTGGCTGGCAAGTAGGGGCAGAAAGATCGATCGAAGATTACCTTTCTGAGGAAGACAAACAGGAATTGCGCAGCCGTACCAAGTACTGGCGCGACACATTGGCGGAGTAGAACAGTGTCCTTATCTATTATTAATCGTCGCTTGATCGGTCTGTTGGTGCTCTTGCTGGTTCTCGGTGCTTGCGGAAAAGAAGAAGTCGAAACAGAGCAGCGTATTCGCTCAGTCAAGACCCTGGTGATTTCGGACATGGCATCCGCGCAGGTTCGCAAGTTTCCAGGAACCATCGAGGCGGTCGACTCGTCCAGGATCAGCTTCGAAGTGGACGGTATCATTGCGGCCATCAATGTCGATGTGGGTACACAGTTCAAGAAGGGCGAGGTTCTTGCCGTTCTCGACAAGAAGCCGTTTGAGCTCGACGTGGAATCCGCCAAGGCGACATTGTCCCGCGCTTCAGCACAGCTCGCAGAAAAGAAGAGTGCTTTTGAACGGGAGCAGAGAATTCAAGCTGAAGATGCGGGAGCGACAACTCAAAGAGCGGTTGACCAGGCAAGAGCGGCCTATGAAAGCCAGATTCAGAATGTCAGCTATAACCGTTCACAGCTCGATCTTGCCGAGCGTAATCTCACTAACACCGAACTGCGCGCACCGTTTGACGGTACCGTCGCAGCGCGCTTTGTCGAGTCATCGGAAGTAGCCGCCAGAGGGCAGCATATCCTCGAAGTCTTTGGCGAAGGGGCAATGCGCTTATCGGTCAGTGTACCCGAGCAGATAATCGACAAGGTCCAGTCAGGGGTAGAAGGAACGGTTAGCCTGGCCAACCGGCCTAACGAGCCTTATGTGGCGGTTGTGTCTGAAGTTGGCTCGGCTGCAAGTTCCGCCAATGCATTCCCCGTGAAAGCCCTGATTGTTAATGCCGATGAAAGAGTCCGACCTGGCATGACGGCCGAACTGGAACTCAACTTTGTCGCGGAAGGACAACCGACCGGCTATCTCATTCCGCTGCAGGCGCTGTTGCCGGGCATAGAAGGCGATGACAGGAGCGTGTTTCTATACGACGCAGCGACTTCTACCATTCGCAAGACCGCAGTCAGCACCAGCGGAATCCAGGGCAACCGCGTCATCGTGACCCAGGGCGTATCGCCGGGCGATGTGCTGGTCGTGGCCGGGGTGCCATTCCTGGCAGACGGACAGGAGGTCAAGTTGATGACGACCTCCGTTTCCGGCGAATGATCGGGCGGGTCTGAGGCTATGGATGGCATAACTCGATTTGGCCTTGATGCGCCGCGCCTGACGCTGGTCTTCATTATTATGGTGGTAGTCGCGGGGCTCGGGCAGTTCCTGACGTTCCCACGCCAGGAAGACCCTCCCATCGTCATTCGTGAAGTGGTCGTGAGTGCCCAGTATCCGGGCATGAGTCCAAAAGATGTCGAGCAGTTGATTACTCGTCGTATCGAAGCCGAGTTACGTGCGATGCCCGAGATCGACGACATCTGGTCAGATTCAAAGACCGGCGTTGCCGTTGTTCATGCGGATACCGCCGACCAGTACGAGGACGTCGATGCAATCTGGCAAAAGGTTCGCAATCGAATGGTTGACCTGGCGCCGAATTTGCCGGCAGGTACTATCGGCCCGGTCGTGAACGACGAGTTTGGCCTGGTCGCTGTGGCCACGATCGCGCTTTGGAGCGACGGCTTCACGATGGAAGAGATGCGCAAAAGGGCGCGAGACATACGTGATGACCTGTACGAACTCAAGGGCATTCGCAAAGTCGAGCTGTGGGGCGTGCACGATGAGCGTGTGTTCCTCGAATACTCCTCGGCCAAGCTGGCACAAATGGGTGTCAGCATCCAGGACATCATTCGCACGTTGACCGAACAGAACATCGTCCTGCCCGGCGGGCGCTGGGAAGTGGCCGGACAGGATCTGATCATCGAGCCGAGCGGCAACTTTCGGTCGGTGGAGGATATAGAGAATCTCGTCATCGCGGTGCCCGGAACGGAGCAGTCCGTTTACATGAGAGATTTGCTGAGCGTCAGGCGAGACTATGCGGAGCCGCCCGCGAATCTTGCGTTCTACAACGGCCAGCGCGCGATTGTCATCAGCGTGTCGATTACCCCGGGTGTGAACGCAGTTGATTTTGGCGATCGGCTGACAGAGAAGGTGCGGGATCTCGAGAGTGACTTGCCGGTTGGTTATGTGCTGGATTTCGCAACGTTTCAGCCGGACCTTGTAGAGGCCGCCGTTGGCGGCGCCATGGCGAATGTCTACCAGACACTGGTGATCGTCCTGGTGGTTGTGGTCGCATTTCTCGGTCTGCGTACCGGTCTGATTGTTGGCTCGTTTGTGCCACTGACCATGTTGATGGGTCTGATCATCATGCGATTTGCGGGGATCGAGCTGGAACGAATATCCATCGCGTCGGCGATAATTGCGCTGGGTATGCTCGTGGATAACGGCATCGTTACTGCAGAAGAGATACGCAATCGGCTCGACGCCGGTGAGGAGCGTCGTGCGGCCTGCCTCAACGCAGCCCAGGGGTTATCGATCCCCCTGTTGACGTCGTCATTGACCACGATTCTCGCTTTTATGCCCATTTACCTGCTCACTGGCGATGTCGGTGAGTACTCTGTGTCGTTGCCGATTGTCATCATCATCCTGTTGCTAAGTTCATGGTTCCTGTCCATGTACGTGACTCCCTACATGTGCTACTTCTTCATGAAAAGTCCGGAGGCGGGGAGCGGTCAGGCGGCTGCGCCGGCGGAGGCTTATGACCACGGCATTTACGCGGCGTACCGAAACCTTCTGGCCGCGCTAATCAGTCGTCGCAAATTGGTACTGGTCGGGACCCTGGTGGTCCTTGTGGGTGGCGGCATGCTGGGCTCCATGCTCGTCAGGGAAATGTTCGGCTACAGCGACCGGAACCAGTTCCTTATTTATCTGGACTTGCCCGCAGGGCACAACATCGAATCCACCGAGACGGTGGTCCAGCGCATGACAACATGGTTGGCAGACGAAGAAGTCAATCCGGAAATCACGGGCACCATTGCGTATGTTGGAACGGGTGGGCCACGTTTCGTGCTGGTGCTCGCACCGTTCGATCCGGATCCTCATCGCGCTTTCATCATTGCCAATACGGAATCGGGCGACCAGGTGCCGGCAGTCGCTGCCCGGGCTCGGCAATTTATCGCCGAGTCGCTCCCGGAAGCCGAGGGCCGGGTCAAACGAATGTGGACTACGGGTCCGGAACCCGGTTTCCTCGAGATTCGACTCTACGGGCCACAAGCGAGCTATCTCTACGGGAAAGGACGAGACCTGACCGAAGCGATTCGTGCTACGCCCGGGACGACCGATATCCGCAACAGTTGGGAAAACACGATCGTCAAGGCGGAAGTTGTTGTCGACCAGACGCAGGCGCGACGCGTAGGAATATCGTCCGAGGAGATAGCCAATTCTCTGCAAGCGCATATCGATGGCATTCGCGCGACCGATTATCGCGAGGGCGACCAGGCCATACCGGTTATTTTGCAGTCGCAAGAACGTGAACGCGCAGCGGGTAGCGATTTCTACGACATCCGCGTGTACTCGCGGACCCAGAATCGCGACGTGCCGCTGAACCAGGTCGCTACCATTTCACCGAACTGGGAGTACAGTCGTATTGCGCGTCGGAATCAGTCGCGAGTGCTTACGGTGGAACTCAAGCACGACGTACTGAAGGCTGGAGAGCTGCTGGAAGCAATCCGGCCGGAAATCGACGCGCTGGAGCTTGGGGACGAGTATCGCTGGGAAGTCGGCGGCGAGATCGAGAAGCAGGGTGAGACCTTACCGAAGTTGTTCAAATGGCTGCCGCATTGCGCCTTTCTCATGATTGTATTGCTGATCTGGCAGTTCAATTCTTTCCGTCGGCCATTCATAATCGCGTTCACCTTACCGTTGGCATTTGTCGGTGCCTTTGCCGGCCTGCTGATATTCCGGGCACCGTTCGACTTTTTCGGCATCCTGGGACTGCTCAGCCTCGCCGGGATCATCATCAATAACGGTATTGTCCTGATCGATCGTATTGACGCGGAGCAGAAAGCGGGTCGCGACGCCTACAGTGCAATCCTGGAAGCAACGGTTTCGCGTTTCCGGCCTATCTGGATGACGACGATCACCACGATCCTTGGCGTAATGCCGCTGATAATCAGTCACGACCCGGTGTTCTATTCGCTGGCACTGATCATCGCCACCGGCCTTGCCTTCGCGACCGTGCTGACTTTGGGCGTAGTACCGGTTCTGTATGCCGTGCTCTTCAGGGTGAACGCGGTAGGCGCAAAGCCCGCTTGACGCAAGCTGCCGTGGGACTACTGGGATGGCCGCTACGCGGCCGGGCATGCAGCTGCGCTGCCGCGCCCGTCGAACAGGGTTCTCATCCTCAACCACACTCGGCGAGACAACAAAAATGGGCCCCGTAAAGGGGCCCATTCTTGTTGTCTGGCGGAGAGGGTGGGATTCGAACCCACGATAGGCTACAAACCTATGCTGGTTTTCAAGACCAGTGCATTCAACCGCTCTGCCACCTCTCCGAATTGTCATCGCACCAACGCGAACCTCAGTCGCTTGTCCGCGTGCCAACGAGTGCATTGACTCGTCGCTGCGCTCCTCGCCCTACGGGCGTGCTCGCTGTGCTCGCACGTCCAAAGCAGGCAAGCTGCTTTGTCAACCGCTCTGCCACCTCTCCGGGGCTGGTTGTGCGACGGCGCATTGTGCTTGCCGGGCTCCGATGATTCAAGCTTTTCGGGTCCCGGTTTGCCGTGGATGCGAACCTGCCGCACGATCCGCTGTCAGAGACCGAACAAGTGTGCTTTATCGGGGGTCATAATGTTTCGAGATAAATCTAATAAGATACTGATTGTTATTGCAATATTCTTGTCATCACTTGCCGCAGCCGAGACGCCAACCGACGGTGCCGGGTGGTACCAGGCGGCAGTTGAGGCGCGCGAGGCCGAGCGCTTCGACGATGCCCATGATGCACTGAAGAAGGCCGAGGAACTCGAGTTTTCGCCTATCCGCATCAACTTTGAGCGGGCCCGGCTGCATGTTGCTGCGGGCGACCGTGCAGCAGCCGTGGCCGAGGTGGAAGCGATGGCCGAATCAGGATTCACGAGTGTTGGATACATCGTAAACGACCCCATACTGAGTACGTTGGAGGGCGAAGCCGGGTACGACGAAGCCGTGGCTGCAATGTCGAAGCTTGCCTACCCCTGCGAAAACAACGAGGCGTTTTCCCAGTTTGATTTCTGGGTTGGCGAGTGGGACGTACATGGCCCGGCCGGTACCTTTGCCGGTACCAACTCGATTCAGAAAGAGGAGCGCGGTTGCGTCTTGCTGGAGCACTGGGTGAACTCAGCGGGCGGGACCGGCCAAAGCATTAATTACGTGGACCAGATCACGGGTGAGTGGGTACAGGTCTGGAACGCCGAAGGTGGCAGCCAGATCAATATTCGCGGTGGATTGACGGACGAAGGCATGCTGTTGGTTGGTACAATGCACACGGTCGGCACCGATACGACCATACCGTTTCGCGGTCTCTGGACGCTGTTGCCGGACGGCCGGGTCAGGCAGTTTTTCGAGCAGTCGGCTGACGACGGGAAAACCTGGACGACGTCATTTGAAGGCTTCTACACAAGGAAAGAATGAAATACACCGAATTCAATCGCGGTATTCCCGCGGGTAACCCGATCGCGAATGCGCTGGTGGTCATCGCCGGCGCATTGGCTATCGGCGTGTCCATCGTGCTCGGCTTTTTCGCGTTCGTGGTCCTGGGCAGCATCGTGCTGGTGCTCGGGGCAATCATCGGCCTGCGCGTCTGGTGGTTCAATCGCAAGCTCCGCAAGCAGCCGCGCACGCACCAGAGGCCGGATCAGGCACCGCATGGCGGGGTGATCGAGGGTGAATATCACGTAGTCAAAGGCGACGAAAAGCCGTAAAGTCGCTCTCCATGCAAAATAGCAGTTCAGACACAGATCGACGCAGGCGTCGCCGCCGCCGTCGCATCCAGATAATCGTTGTCTACACGGCAATTGCGGTTGGTCTCGCGTGGTTTTTCGAGTCGCAGGCCACAACGACCGTGATTTTTGTCCGGCACGCGGAGAAAGCGACCCTGCCGGAGGATGATCCGGGCCTGAGTCCGGCCGGTGAACGGCGCGTTGCGGAACTCACCAGGCAACTCGTGGACGCGGACGTCGTGGCAGGCGTTGACGCCGTGTATTCCACGCCATTCCGCCGTACAGAGGCAACCGTGCGGCCCGTGGCCGAGGCGCTGGGCCTGACCGTGAATTCCTACGATGCCGCCAACACCGAAGAGATCATGGAGCGCATCGTCCGGGAGCACAAAGGCAAGATCATTCTTGTGGTCGGCCACAGCAACACGTTGCCCGCCCTGATCGGCAATATGGGCGCCAGCAAGAAGGTCCCGGAGATCGCCGAGGACGAGTACGACAATATCTACATCGTCTCGATTCCGTGGTTCGGCAAGACCAAGACGATCCGACTGCGCTACGGCGAGCCCTATATCCAGTGATCTCGCAGTCCGAGATTCGTATCAAGACAGACGGGCGCGGCACGTACGACCTCAGTCAGCGTGTCCGAGAGGCGGTTCGGGAATCGGGAGTCAATACCGGTCTGTGTCACGTTTTCGTCTGCCATACGAGCGCATCGCTGATGCTCTGCGAAAACGCGGATCCGAGCGTCATGCGCGACATGGAGACGTTCATGGCCCGACAGGTTCCGGACGGCGATCCAATGTTCACGCACACCGCCGAGGGCCCCGACGATATGGCCGCGCATGTGCGCAGCGTATTAACCGGTAGCGAGTTGAACGTGCCGGTGCGGGACGGGCAGTGCGCGCTCGGAACCTGGCAGGGCGTCTACCTCTGGGAGCATCGTCACGCGCCACACGCGAGGCGCGTCATCGTCACGGTGCAGGGCAACTAGTTTCCTGCGCGTTTGCCGGCGGTCTCACGCAGGATCACCGCCTTTTCAATGAACTCCTTGTGCTGGCCGATCCAGACGTCCGCCATTACCGCGTCCTGAATGATGCGGTCCTGGCTGATCAGGAACGTCGCACGCCGCACGCCGACACCGAACGGCCCGTCGACGTCATACATCTTGATCGCCACCTTGTCAGGATCGCTAAGGAGCGTAAACGGCAGCTTGTGCTCATCGCGGAAGCGCTGGTGACTGTCCGTGTCCTGCGGGCTTACCCCGGCAACCGTCAGGCCGACAGCCTGGATGTCATCATGGATATCGCGAATCGAGCAGGCCTCTTTCGTGCACCCGGGCGTGAAGTCTGCCGGGTAGAAATACAGAATCAGCGGGCCATCCTGCAGCAGATCCGTGAGTGATGATTCGCCGCCCTGGTCGTTCTCCAGAACGAACTCGGGGGCCTTTGATCCTGATTTGAGCATTGGCTGTCTCCGCCTGCTTGTTGTTGGTTGTGCCGTGTGGATTCTACATGGTGATTGAGGGCGCTGAACACCCGGTCACTTTGGGTTATCGTCTGCGTGTGCAAGACGCAATCATCTACATCGATCCGGACAACCCGGTGAATCTGCAGACCCAGATTCGCCAGAAGTTCGTCGACGGCATCATCGATGGCGTGTTTCCACCCGGAATGAAGCTGCCGTCGAGCCGAAAACTGGCCCAGCAACTCGAGGTTGCGCGGAATACGGTCGTGGCCGCGTACCAGCAGCTTGTCGCCGACGGCTACCTGGTCAGCCGCCAGCGAAGTGGCATCTTTGTCAGCGAGGAGATGCTCAAAACGCGCGTCGGCGCCGCAACGCGCCCACCCGGTGCTCGCCAGTCTCGCCCATCA
This sequence comes from uncultured Gammaproteobacteria bacterium, assembly GCA_963698415.1. GTDB lineage: Bacteria > Pseudomonadota > Gammaproteobacteria > Steroidobacterales > Woeseiaceae > UBA1847. The sequence goes on from CAVOQS010000015.1 coordinate 68,924, forward strand.
AGGGCAACACCCTGGCAGCGGGGCGCGATCTCCTACGGCGAAACGAACCGGCAGTCGCGCGACTTGCCGAACTGGAGCCACTATCCATACCCGTTCATTGACGGAAAATTCGATTCCTCACTGTTTCCCCTGACGGAATGGCGTGAGGCCAGTCGCCTGTCGCTGAGCGTTGCCGATGTGGTCGACTGGTCCACCGGTAGCGGCGATGCGGACGACCCGATGCTGCTTGACGAGATTCGCACCAAGATCCTGACGCGCCGTGGTATCCAGGCCAGGCCTGACCAGATCCTGATCACCCTTGGAACGCAAAACAGCCTGTACCTGATCAGTCAGCTCCTGACGGACGCAAAGACTGTCGTCGCCATGGAGGAACCGGGAAACTACGAGGCACGCGCCCTGTTTGAGAAGAATGGTGCCACGGTCCGGCCCCAGCCGGTCGATGAACATGGCATGACAACAGACGCGTCGCTGGGCGCTGCCAATGTCGCGTACGTCACGCCCAGCCACCAGATTCCGACGGCGGTCGCGATGCCGCTGGAGCGGCGCCAGGCCTTGATGGAGGTTGCGCATACCCACGATCTCATGATCATCGAGGACGACTACGAGTGTGAGACCAGTTACATGGATCACCCGATTCCGGCGCTGCGGAGCATGGACAGTGAGGGCAGGGTGGTTTACGTGGCCAGCCTGTCAAAAGTGCTCGCCCCGGGAATCCGGCTTGGGTTTATCGTTGCGAACGCCGATTTCATCGAGAGCGCGCGTCGCCTGCGGCGGCAGATCTTCAATCACCCGCCGTTGAACAACCAGCGCGCGGCCGCGTTCTTTCTTTCACTCGGGCATTACGACTCGCTGATGCTCAGGTTGGGCAGGATCTTTCGCGAGCGCCGCCTGAAGCTGCGCGGTGCGCTCAGCAACATCCGCGGCATTCCGCTCGAAATTTCGCCGGAAGTCGGTGGGACAACCTACTGGGTGAGAACGCCGCGGGACTTCGACATCACGGCGATGGCGATCGAGGCAGAGCGCCACGGGATCCTGGTCGAGCCGGTCGACCGCTACTACATGAACAAGAGCGAGGCCGAGAGTTGCTTCCGAATGGGCGTGACGAGCCTGGCTGTCGAGAAGATCAGGCCCGGTGTGGAGCGACTCGTGAAAGTGATCCGCGATCTCGTGAAAGGGCAGGTCGAGACCCTGTCGACGACCGCCGGGACCTGGCTCACCGGCGATGCGCTGCGCAAGGCGATGTCGGGTGCCACCGTTCTTGACCGCGAGGTTTATGGCTGGCCCTGTACCTACGAATACCACCCGGACGGATCCATGAGCGGACGGCGCGGCTTCGCCAACGAGGATCACGACCAGGGTCGCTGGCGGGTCGAAGGCGATCGCTGGTTCCGCAAATGGGACCGCTGGGTGTATGGCGAGGAAAAGGGCTACTACGTTGTCATCGACGGCGACAAGATCAAGTTTTTTAACGAGGACCAGCAGATCGTCGACTCGATGTTCATCCGCCTCGCCGACTGAAGCGTTGTCGCAGACGCCCTTCAGCTGGTCCAGTCTGGACCCATAGGGACATTTCATCTGGCACTATCCCGAGTGCCACAACGCAGATACCGTGCGTAGCCATGATGGAGATTTCTGCATGAGCACGTTTTCGATCGCCGGGCTGCAGCTCGAAGCGCCCAACGGCGACAATGTCGACCTCGTCGCGGCGGAAATCGACGGAATCCTGCGCCGTTTCCCGTGGATAGAAATGATCGTTTGCCCGGAGCTTGCCTGCGGGACCGATTCCGCCTGCGCCGAACCGCTGCCCGGGCCGCGCGAGCAGTTCTTCTGCCAGATCGCCCGCAAGCACGGTATCTGGCTACTGCCAGGCTCGTTCTACGAGGCGGATGGCGACCGGATCTACAACACGACCCCGGTGATTTCTCCCGAGGGACAGGTCGTTACGCGCCACCGGAAGCTGTTTCCGTGGACGCCCTACGAGACGGCCGTCATGTCCGGCGAGCAGCATACGGTGTTTGATGTCCCCGGCGTGGCTCGATTCGGCGTTTCTATCTGCTACGACATGTGGTTCCCGGAGACCATCCGGGCACTGGCCTGGCAGGGCGCCGAGATCATCCTGCATCCGTCTCTGACCAGCACAATCGACCGCGACGCCGAGCATTCGATGATCCGGGCGCACGCGGCGCAGAACCAGGTGTATTTCTTCGATGTGAACCTTGCGGATCCCGCGGGCATGGGCGAGAGCCTGATTGCCGGGCCGGGTGGCGAGGTGATTTATCGGGCTGGAAAAGGTAGAGAAATCATACCCTTGAAGCTTAATCTTGATTATTTACATGATGTACGGCGACATGGCTGGCAGAACCTCGGGCAGCCGCTGAAAAGTTTCCGCGACAGCGATCTTGCGTACCCGCAGTACGAAAACGGTCGCGACTCCGAAGCGTTGCGAAACCTGGGTGAGTTGCGCAAAGCCAGTCGCGGTGAGGGCCGTTGAAGCATGGAAAAAGGGCAATCTGGCCCACTCTGGAAAGCTCATCTGGATCTACAGGCGCCTTCGTTGGCGCGCTATTTTTTTGCTTGATAACCGGTCTTGCTCGGATAAGCAGGGGGAGAACTAAATGAAATCGTCGAACATCTTTGTACGCAAACCGTTGGTTACCGCGATCAGCGGCGTCCTGGCCAGCGCGTCGCCCATGGCGATGGCGCAGAGTGACGCCGGCGCGGACGCCATCGAGGAGATCCTGGTCACGGCCAGTCGCCGTGAGCAGCGCATCGAGGATATCCCGTACAACATCTCGGCCGTCGATGGCGGTGACATCGAAGACCAGAATATTGTCGACTCGGCGGAGTTGATGCGCAGCATCTCGGGCGTTTCGGTCATCGATCGGGGATTTCGCAACGCCGGCCACGTCAACAGCCTGATTATTCGCGGCGTCAATGTCGATAACGGCGTCAACGGCGATATTCCGCTGTCGGCGGCGGCGACCGTGGCGACCTATGTCGACAACACGCCCCTGTTCGCCAATTTCCTGCTCAAGGATATCCAGCGCGTCGAAGTCCTGCGCGGTCCACAGGGCACGCTCTACGGCTCCAGCGCCCTGGGTGGCACGGTTCGCTACATCATGAATCGCCCGGATGCGAGTGAGTTCGATGCGAGCGTCGGCGTGAGCTACGGGCAAACCGAGCATTCGGACGGGAACAATGTCGCCATTGACGGGATGGTCAACATTCCACTCGGCGAGACGACGGCCTTCCGCCTGTCGGCGGGGTCCGTGCAGAACGATGGTGTCATCGACTACGTCAACCTCTACCAGGTCCAGGATGGCAAACCGGTCGTCGAGAACGATGCGGGGGAATGCGTCAGCGTCAATGACCCTTCACTGACAGACACGGAAATCGCGTTCAACGGCTCGTGTTACTACAGCAAAAAGGACGCGGACGATGTGGATATCCGCTACGCGCGCGCCTCGCTGCGGTTCCAGCCGAGCGATACCTTCGACGTCCAGTTCAACTACCAGTGGCAGGAGGATGAAATCGGAGCGCGCCGCACGATTACCGAGGGCGCCGACTACAATGGGCTGGTCTACAACGGTTCGGATCAGAGCGGATCGTCGATGCTCGAACCGTCGGATCGCGAGGCGACGCTGGCGAACCTGGACATCGCGTGGGACCTGGGTTTTGCGACATTGACCTCGAGTACGTCAACGTATGAGCACTCGGGTGATGGCTGGCGTGACAACACGAGTCTCTGGGTAACGGGCCGCGACTGGTTTAACGCCTGGTACACCGGCAATCCGCGCCCGGTGGCGCATGTTTCGGCGGGCTTCGATGAAGAGGCCTTCGTGCAGGAGCTGCGTCTCGTATCCAACGCCACTGACAGCGCCGTCGACTGGACGGTGGGCGTCTATTACATGGACCAGGATCGGGAGGTGACCAACTTCAGCTACCTGCTCGGCATCAACGAGTACGGCGACGCGTGTACAGCGCTCGGCGCCGGCTGTCCGAACGGCGGCCAATGGTGGATGGGGCAGGGCCCGATGACGGAGATCGACTTCTACTACATTCGCCAGGAGAATTTCACCGACATGTCCGTGTACGGAGACGTCACCTGGCACGCGACGGACAATCTTCACCTCACGCTCGGTTTGCGCTGGTACGACAACGAACTGACCAACAATACCGCGTTGGACTTCCCCCTGTTTGAGGGCGTCGTGGTTCCATTCGAAGAATATCCGACGCAAAAAGAGGACGACATTCAGTACAAGATCAACATCGCGTATGACATCAATGACTCGATGATGGCCTACGGTACGATCTCCGAAGGTTTCCGCCGCGGTGGATCGAACGCAATCCCAAGACCGCCATCGTTCTTTGCGGAGCCGAACTACGAAGCGGCAGAGATCTACACGGCCGATACGGTTCGCAACTTCGAGGTTGGCGTCAAGGGAACGGGTGACCGGGTGCGTTACTCGGCCGATATCTACTACGTCGACTGGGAGAATCCGCAACTCAACACGACGACGATCTGGTACGGGTTCTTTATGGCCCAGAATGGCGAGTCGGCCGCGACCTCCGGTCTCGAACTCGAGGCGCAATACCTGTTGAGCGACAACCTCGAACTGAGCCTCGGCTACGGGTACGTGAAGGCAGAGTTGACGGCGGATTTGTTGCATCCTCAAAACAATGCGGTCGTCGCGGAGGACGGACACCGGCTTCCCGGCACGGCTGAGAATGTGGCGTCGGCTGCCCTGCAGCACTCCTTTGACATGTCCAACGGCTTGAACCTGACGACGCGCCTGAGCGCCTACTACCAGTCGGACTCGATCAACTCGGTGCAGGACACGTCAATACAGGCGACGTTTGATGGCTTCTCGCTCTGGAATTTCCAGACCACGCTGAACAGCGACAACTGGTCAGCAGCGCTCTTCGTCAAGAACATCGGCGATGAACAGGCTGTGACCGGCAACTACCCGGCGGCCTACATGAGTTCTGATACGAATGTATTCGAGAATTTCTACGGCAATAATCAGCGGCAGTACATCGCAACACCGCGAACCATCGGCGTGGCGCTAAAGTACTTCTTCTAGTCCCCCTGGAAGGCGGCAAACCGGGCCATCGTGCCCGGTTTTTCGCATTCGCCACGGTGATACAGTGCTGACATGCAGACAGCGGTAGAAATGGAGGCCGAAGTTCGGCGCCTGATGCAAGCGAACAACTTGCGCGATGCCGCATTGGCTTGCGATCAGCTGAACCAGCAGCATCCCGACTTTGTGCAGGGATGGGCTGTGGCCGCCAGCCTGGCACTGCGCGTCAACGAGCCGGGGATTGCGGTCAGGGCGATCGATCGCGCGCTGCAACTTGCCCCGGCGAGTCGCCTTCTGCTCGCGCAGCGAATCGAATGCCTCGCAGCCGTCGGCGACCTGCAAGCGGCGATTTCAACCGCGCAGCAATTCGATGATTATGACTTTGACTCCGCCGCAGCCGCGTCGTCGTTCGGGCTGCTGTTATCTCGCCTGCAGCTGCATGCGCAGGCGCGTCGTCATTTTCAACGGGCGTCCGAATTGGAGCCCGACAATGGCGAGCATTACTACAATATCGCGACTGTCCAGAGGTTCCTGGGCGACAAGGAAGCGGCGGAGGAGGCGGTGAATCGATGCCTCGAACTCCGTCCCGCCGATGCGGATGCGCACCTCCTTCGAGCCGGTCTGCGAGAGCAATCAAGGGAACGGAACAACATTCAGAGCTTGCTCGATGGTTACAAGCTAACACGCAATCTCCGTGGCGACAGGTCGCGCATTTGCTTCGCGCTGGCAAAGGAGCTGGAGGATATTGGCGAGTACGATCGCAGTTTCGACTACTTGTCAGAGGGCGCCCGTCTGCGCCGAGAGGACTCGAGGTACACACCGGAAGACGACCTTGAGACCATGCGCGAGATTCGCAGGGTGTATTCCGCAGACGTTTTCAAGGAAGCAATCGCGGGGCACGTCAGCGCGGAACCCATCTTTGTCATCGGTATGCCCAGAACCGGAACCACGTTGGTCGAGCGCATCCTTGGCAGCCATTCTGTCGTGCGCTCTGCAGGGGAGTTGCAGACTTTTGCCATTGAACTCGTCAAGCAGTGTCGTGCAGCAGCGCAGTCGCCGGCAGCGAACTGCTCGTGAACTCGTTGCGCAATCCCGCAATGTGGATTTCGCTGCGCTCGGTGAGAACTATGTCGAGCATGCCCGGCCACCTGGCGGCACGACGGCGCACTTCGTCGACAAGATGCCGCTCAACTTTCTTTATGCGGGCCTGATTCACCTGGCGCTCCCGAAAGCCAGGATTGTGCTGCTGGAGCGAGACCCCATGGACACCTGCTACGCGGTGTACAAGGCAATGTTCGAGGGCGTCTATCCTTACTCCTACGATCTCAGGGAACTCGCCAATTATTTCGTTGAGTACAAGCGGCTGGTGGACCACTGGCAAGAGGTCATGCCTGGCGTCATCCATGTCGTGCGCTATGAAGATATGGTCACATCGCCGGAATCCGTGATCGAGTCGCTGTTGCAGTACTGCAGTCTGTCCTTTGAGGATGCCTGCAGGAATTTTTTCAGGAATCCGGAAGCGTCCACGACGGCCAGCGCCGATTCGGTACGCAGGGATTTCTTCACGTCGTCCGTTGGCAAATGGCGACACTACGAAAGACAGCTCAAAGTTGTCGCAGATGTTCTGGAGAGTGCCGGATGAATGATGTTACTGAGTCGCGGCGCTTCCCCGTCGCATCGCCGGATGGCGAAGTCGCGCGCATCTTGCTGGCGTTTCTTGCCACGGCTGGCATTTTCTACGTCAACATTATGCCGGCGATTGTCGACGGCCTGATCGAAGGACTTAATTTCAGCAACCGCGATGCCGGCCTGGTCGGATCTGCAAATACGTACGGCGCCGCTTTTGGCGCCTTTACGGTTGTGTTCTACGTCAAGCGAATGAACTGGCGGCTATCGGCGTATGTGCTGTTGCTCGGGTTGATTGCGGTCGATCTGGTTTCCATTCTCCTCAAGTCTCCCGGCGCCCTGATTGCGACGCGTGCGCTCCACGGCTTCATTGGCGGAGCATTGGTTGGCATCGGCTTCGCCGTGATGTCCCGCACGTCCGAAGTCAGCCGGACGTTCGGCTACCTGCTTACGATCCAGTTCGGCCTGGGTGGCCTTGGGATCATCTACTTGCCGTCGCTGGTGCCGATCTTCGGCACCAAGTCGCTGTTCCTGGCGCTGATTGCCTTTAGCACTGTGACTTTGTTGATGGTGCCATTCCTGGCCGAATACCCGGCGGGAGAAGTCCACCACGAGCGCAAGGCAGGAGCCATCAAGAGGGTGCCGGCGGCAGCCGCGCTGTTGGCGACGTTCCTTTTCCAGTCCGCCAACATGGGGATATATGCGTATTCAATAGGTATTGGCAAGTTTGCCGGGCTGCGCCCGGATTTCGTGAGCAGCTCGCTGGGCGTGTCGGCCTGGGTCGCCATTTCCGGATCGGTTTTCGTCATTCTGCTGTCTACGCGCTTCGGCCGGCTGCGCCCCGTTGGCACGGCCATTCTTATTACAGCGGCGGCCACCTGGATGCTGCATTTCAGCCATGTGAACCCGGACAGCTGGGTGTCGTCGGTGTATTGGCTGGCCAACGCTGTCATCGCCATTACCTGGGCATTTACGATCTCCTACTTGCTTGGGATGAACGCGGAATTCGATACGACGGGCCAGATGGCTGCGCTGGGGGGCTTTGCGTCGAAGATGGGCATGGCGTCCGGCCCGGCGGTTGCCGCGCTGATTGTGGGCGCAAGCGACTACGGGCAGATAATCAACGTTGCCACGATTGCGCTGCTTCTCTGCCTCGTCGTTGTCATTTTACCGGCGCGGATTCTCGACAAAGGGGAATAAAACCTCGGTTTCCTCGTATGACAAATCGCAGCTGTTCCCGTATATAACGGGCCTGTGAAACGCGTCTCGTTCATAGTTGCGGCCGCAATGCTGTTGTTTGTCGGGACCCCCGAGGCCGCCGAGCGCAAGCTCCTGTTTCAGGATCATGCGACGCTGAAGGCGGTACTGACTGCGCCGCTCACCCAGACTTACGAGCAACGGACATCGGACAGTCGCCTTTACTATCCAGGGCAGTGGGCGTACATCGACGCCAATGGCGAGTCGCAACGGCTCGAGGTGTCAATTCGCCTGCGGGGCAACTTCCGCCGGGAATACTGTGAGCTACCGCCGCTACGCCTCAACTTCAAGAAATCCCAGGTCGGAGGGACCCTGTTCCAGGGACAGGACAAGCTGAAGCTCGTTTCGCCGTGCCAGAACGGCCTGGAATCCCAGCAAAAGTTGCTGCTCGAGTACCTGGCATACCGGACGTTCGAGATTCTGACTGACTACAGTTTCGGAACGCGCCTGATCCGTCTTAGCTACGTCGATTCCGACAACAGCATGAAATCCTGGACCGACCTTGTGTTCGTTATCGAGGATGAAAGTGACGTCGCGAAGCGGCTGGGACTCGACAGGGTTCGTGTTGCCGAGAACCGCTTCGAGGAGTTGGACCGGCCAACGACGGCCCTGGTCGAGCTGTTTCAATTGCTGATATCCAATCACGACTATTCGGTTCTGCAGGGCCCGGACGACGACTACTGCTGTCACAACTCCGAGATGTATACGCGCAGGACATCGGCCGACAAGAGAATCCCGGTACCGTTTGACTTCGATATGTCGGGTCTCGTCAATGCCAATTACGCGTCTCCGCCGGCGCATCTCCCGATACGCCTCGTGCGGACTCGGTACTATCGCGGGCTCTGCCAGCCAGACGATGTCATGCAGGAAACGGTTGCCCATATGTTGTCAAAAAAGGCCGACGTGCTCGCGCTTTTCGAGACTCAGGCAGACCTGAGCCGACTGACGCGAAACCGGACACTGTCCTACGTAAAAGAAGTTTTTTGCGATCCTCGAGGACAAGGCCATGTTCAAGCAGGAAGTGCTCGATCGTTGCCGCGGTCGTGAACTACTCGACGAGATGCTGGCCGCAGAAGCGGAAGCCAGGAAGAACTAGAGGTTGGACATCGGGCCGCTCGGATCAGACCGGGCTTCTTTTTCGCGCAGCTTTTCCGCCTTGCGTATCTTGCGCTGGATCTTCTGTTGCAGGATATGCTGCGACTCCAGTCCATCCCCAAAGGCGCAGACCATAATCGACGCGTAGTTGAAAAACACGGTAATGACGACCGCGATCTCGATCGATTTCACGCCCGCCGCGATGCCAACGCCAATCGAGGAGAGAATGAACAGGGTATCGAACGTGTCGTTGAGAGCGCGTCGAAAACGTACGCCGGCGACAATTCCCGCGAGACTGAAAGCCAGCGCCAGGCTGTGTTGCACGACCGTGACGATGCCGGCAACAACGGCAGGTAGTACGAGGGTCGTCGTATCAATCGAATGATCGTACACACTGTCTGTGTGAATCGCCTTGTAGACCCAGGATACGGGCAGCATGAGCAGAAGTGTGCAGCTCATCGCCCAGACCAGGGAGCTTGCTTCCAGGAGCCATGCCGGGCCTCGCGCAAGACGGGCACGCGTGTTCTCGCTGACAATTTCCTCGATGTCTTCGTCGTCGGCACTCAGTAGCGCTTCTTCAAGATCGTAGATGCTCGAGGAACCAAATTCGGAGATTTCGCCAACACCGCCCAATGGCAACTGGTCAGTGAGCCCCGGGTAGAAATGGACCACAATCGCAACGGCGCCAAAGAGCACGATGTAGTACGCGGTGATCCTGACGAGCATCTTCAACAAGATGTTGCGATGCCTTGCGAGGTGTTCGCCCATGGGTTCCTGTTTGGTCATTGTGCAACCATAGGTTGAATTACTGATAATGGCAATCACCCGCGCTGCTAGAATATTGACGACCCAATCCGGAGCTTTCGCATGACCAACCCGAAAGCGGTTCTCGCCACGACAAGCAAGGAAATTCGCGAGCACGCGCAGGCCGCTCGCGGCGATTCTGCACAGGATATTATCCTCGCGCCTGTGGATTTCTCCGACCATTCGGAGGCTGCCCTGATCCAGGCCGCCGCCTTTGCCGAAATGATGCCAGCGACGCTTATTGTCCTGCACGTGGTGCACGATCCCGGCGAAATGCCAGGCTACTATGCGAAGCTGATCAAGAAGAAAAAAGTCACCCGGATTCAGGACATCGCTGCCGAGGCGTTTGACGAGTTCATGGACGATGTTATTGACGACCACCCGGGCCTGGACGCGCTGCGCGAGGCGGATCGACTGATGGTGACCGGGCTACCGGTGACTCGCATTCTGGAACTCGTGGAGTACCTGGAGCCGATCATGGTTGTCATGGGCAGCCAGGGCCGCACAGGCCTGAAACACCTGGTTATCGGTTCCAAAGCGGCGCAGATCGTGCAGCTCTGTCCTGTGCCCGTCACCATCGTCAAGAAACCGGATCGCGTGGAATAGATGTCCACCGCATCCGTCCTGTTGATGGCCGTGAACCTGGCGGGCGGACTCGCACTGTTCCTGTTTGGCATCGAGCAGATGACCGAAGGGCTGAAGTCTGTTGCCGGCGAGCGGATGAGATCGGTCCTTGCGCGGCTCACCTCGAATCGATTCATGGGAGCGCTGACCGGCGCGTTCGTGACGTCCATCATCCAGTCATCATCGGTTACCACCGTACTCGTGGTCGGGTTTACAACCGCGGGGCTGATGTCATTCGCACAATCGATTGGCGTGATCATGGGCGCCAATATCGGCACGACAATCACCGCGCAGATCGTCGCCTTCAAGGTCACCAAGGCAGCCCTGCTCATGGTCGCAGTCGGCTTCAGCTTCCTGTTCTTCGGGAAGAAGAGCCCACTGCGGCATCACGGTGAAATAATCATGGGGCTCGGCCTGGTGTTTTTTGGCATGAGCATCATGAGCGATGCGATGCAGCCCCTGAGATCGTTTCAGCCGTTCCTCGATTTCATGGTGGCGATGGGGAATCCCTTTGTCGGGATACTCGTTGCGGCTGCGTTTACTGCGCTGATCCAGTCGTCGTCAGCCACTACCGCAATTGTCATAGTGATGGCGAGCCAGGGGTTTATCACACTGCCTGCCGGTATCGCACTGGCGTTCGGTGCCAATATCGGCACGTGCGTAACCGCCTTGCTCGCCGCTATCGGCAAACCGCGTGAGGCATTACGCGCGGCGGTAACGCACGTCCTGTTCAATCTTGCGGGCGTGCTGGTTTGGCTGGCTTTCATTGATCAGCTGGCGCACCTGGTGACGATGCTGTCACCTGTGCATCCGGAGTTGTCAGGCACACAGCGCCTGGCGGCCGAGGCGCCCCGGCAGATCGCCAATGCGCATACGATCTTCAACGTGGCGAACACGTTTATCTTCATCTGGTTCACGACGTCAATCGCCCGCTTCATCGAATGGATGATTCCTGACAAACCGCTCGGGGAAGAAGTCGTCATCTCCGCCCGCTACCTCGACCCGGAGCTGCTCTCGACGCCGTCATTGGCACTCGATCTTGTCAGGCGGGAGATCCGGCACATGGGCGAACACGTTACCGAGATGCTGGCGGGGATCATGCCCGCCATCCTGCACGGCAATTTGTCGACGCTGAGCGATATACAGAAGATTGACGAGCGCATAGATATCCTGCACGCAGACATCGTTATTTATCTTGGCAGGATCAGTCAGCACGAGCTAACCGAGAAACAAACAGAAGAACTCGTTGGACTCATGGACGCTGTCAACGATCTCGAGAACATCGGTGACGTGATTGAGATGAACCTGGTTGAGTTGGGTCGGCGTCGAATCGGGAAGGGCATTGCGATCAGTCGGCCGACGCAGGTCGTTCTGACGGATTTCCACCAGGTCGTGATGGACGCAGTAGCTGCTGCCATTCGGGCTGTCAGCGAGGACAGTTACGAAGAGGCGCGATCGGTCGTGGACATGAAGAAAGAAATCATGCGCATCGCCAACTCTGCCGCTACGCACGAGGCGCGCAGGCTGGTCGCGAATGAGCCGCACCGAATAGAGGCCTATACCGTCGAAATGGACATCGCCGAAAAACTACAGCGAATCTTCTATTTCGCCAGGCGCATGGCGAGGACCATTCAGCCGGACGAAGAGTGAGACACGCGGCTAGTCGCTACTGGCCTGAAGCTTTAACGTCGTCTATGTATTGGCGCCAGGTGTCGTTGTCGTTGGGATCCCAAATCGCGTTCATGTCCACCGCGGCTGTGTCCGCGGGCACACCTTCAACGGTTACCTGGTACAGGTAGGTCATCGCCGAGGCGCGGTAATTTACCGCACATTGCACGAGCACATGATCGTCCTGATGTTCGCTCATGATTTCACGAAAGCGGCGAAAGTCTTCGTGTTTCGGATTCCGCCAGGCGACCGGGATGTTGAACCACTCGATGCCTTGCTCGGCAAACTGCTGCTGCTCGTCGGTCGGCGAGTCATCGCGAAGGTTGATGACGACGCTCACGCCTTGCTCTTTCAGTGTCGCCGCCCCACCGTCGAGGAGATGTCCGCCTGTCACAAGCCGATCATTCACGCGGTGATAGTTCATTACAGGTCCGCCGTGCGCCGAGTCCATTTGCGCGCCGGCGAGACTGGCGAGAGGCAGGACCAGCGATCCCACAACGATTGGTAAAGGCTTGTTCGGGGCTTTCTTCCGCATGGAAATGGCTCCTTGACTTTGGCGCGCCCGACAGGATTCGAACCTGTGACCCCCAGATTAGGAATCTGGTGCTCTATCCGACTGAGCTACGGGCGCAGCGGTGGCTGATTCTAGCAGACCACGGCGGCGCTGCAATTCCTGCAAATGCCACCCCATCAACACGCCAGTGCAGATATAATGCCCGGATGCAGGGAATCATCATTCGTACGCTTATCACGATGCTGGGCTTGTTCCTGGCGCGAGAAATTATTCCGGGTGTCGAGCTACACGGGACCGGCAGCTTCATCCTCGCCGCCCTGTTGCTCGGCCTGGTCAACTCGCTGGTGCGCCCGGTCGCATTTCTCATGACCTTTCCGCTCACGATCATCACGCTCGGATTGTTCATATTTGTCCTGAACGCTGCCATGTTTGGACTGGTCGCGGCTTTCCTCGACAACTTCACGGTTTCCGGCTTCTGGGCTGCCGTTTTTGGCGCCATTATCGTCAGTATTACCAGCACCATCGCGTCCTGGTATATCGGCCCGCAGGGCCGCTACGAGGTCTTCGTCGTTCGGCGACGTTAAATAGAGGAATCCAGCTTGGCTTTGCAGCACCGTCTTATCGACTACCAGGACGGCGACGCGGTCCTTGAGGGCCGTCTCGCCTGGGATGATCGTATTCCAGGTCCGCGACCCGGTGTTCTCGTGGCGCATGCATGGCGTGGCCGCAGCGACTTCGAGGATGGCAAAGCAGACAGCCTGGCCGGCCTGGGTTACACGGCGTTTGCGATCGACCTGTATGGGAAGGGCGTACGCGGCAGCAGTCCCGAGGAGAATGCGGTGCTGATGCAGCCATTTCTCGATGATCGCGCGATGCTGCAGACACGCCTGCTGGTGTCCCTGGCGACGCTTCGCCAGCAGCCGGAGGCGGACGCAGGCAAGACCGCTGCCATCGGTTTCTGCTTTGGCGGGCTCTGCGTGCTCGACATTGCGCGCACGGGTGAAGACCTGGCTGGGGTCATCAGCATTCATGGCTTGTTTGGTGCTCCCGGGAATACCTCGGGCAACACGATCAAGGCGAAAGTACTCGCGTTACACGGTTGGGACGATCCAATGGCGACACCGGACAACGTGAACTCGCTGGCGGCGGAACTGTCATCTATGGGAGCCGACTGGCAGTTGCATGCCTATGGCAACACGATGCATGCATTCACCAATCCTGCGGCCAACGATCCACAAATGGGCACCGTGTACGACGCTGCTGCCGATCGCAGGTCCTGGCAGGCAATGACGAATTTTCTTGAAGAAGTTTTTGGCGGGTAAGAACCCGGGAGATACGTAGTGAAGAAAGCAAAATGGATTTCACAGGCCATGCTGGCCATGCTGGTCGGCGGCCTGGTCGCCTGTTCAGGTGAAGAAGCGCCGCAGGACGAGGCCTCATCCGTCAGTCCGAATCTGACGGCAGAAGAGGCGTCAAAAGAGATTACCGGCGACTACATGCGCAGCATCGTGGTCGAGATCAGCGACGATCGTTATGAAGGTCGCGGTCCCGGCAGCGAGGGCGACGCGATGGCGCGCGCCTATCTCGCAAAACGCATGGAAGAGATCGGACTCGAGCCCGCAGCCGAGGATGGCAGCTGGGAACAGCCGTTCGATCTCGTTGGCATCAATGCGCAGCAACCAGCAAGCTGGACATTCGAAGGCCACGACCAGTCGCTGACACTCAAGCAATGGGAGCAGTTCATTGTTGGTAGTGGCATACAGGAAGAACGCGCGGAGCTCGATGGAGCTGAACTCGTCTTCGTTGGATACGGCATCCAGGCGCCCGAGTACGATTGGGACGACTACAAAGGCGTCGACCTGACTGGCAAGGTGCTGGTGATGATGAATAACGATCCCGACTGGGATCCCGAGTTGTTCGCCGGTGAAACCCGTCTATGGTACGGACGGTGGGATTACAAGTACCTGAGTGCGGCGCGCCAGGGTGCGGCCGGTGCGATCATCATCCACACGTCTCCTTCAGCAGGCTACCCGTTCCAGGTTGTACAGACTTCGTGGACCGGCGTGCAATTCGAGTTGCCGGCGGGCGATGAGCCGCGTAGCCAGATCAAGGGCTGGGTCACCGAGGACTCCGCTCGCGAGCTTGTCGCGATGGCAGGCCTCGATCTGGACGAACTCCGCGAAGCGGCTTATAACCGCGATTTCGAGCCGGTTCCCCTGGGAATCACCACCTCGATTGGCGTGGATGTGGAGATCACGCGCGTGCAGTCGGCCAACGTACTCGGGCTGATTCCGGGCAGCGACCCGGAGCTCAAGGACGAGGTCGTTATCTACACCGCGCACCATGACCACCTTGGCATCGGCACGCCAAACGAAGACGGCGACGTCATTTATAACGGCGCGATGGACAACGCGACGGGTGTTGCCCAGGTTATGGCGATCGCAAAAGCGATCAAGGCTCTTCCCGAAGCTCCGCGTCGTTCCATATTGATTAACCTCGTAGGCGCGGAAGAACAAGGACTGCTGGGATCCGAGTACTACGCGGCAAATCCGACATTCCGGCCCGGAAAAATTGCGGCAAACCTTAACTACGACGGCGGCAATATCTGGGGCCACACGCACGACGTGACGTTTGTCGGCCTGGGCAAGTCGACGGTGGATGAGATCGTAACGATGATTGCCGAGGAGCAAGGTCGTGTCGTCAAGCCGGACCAATTCTCGGACAAGGGCTATTTCTATCGCTCGGATCAATTCAGCTTTGCAAAAATCGGCGTGCCTGCGATGTATCTCGATACGGGTACCGATTTCGTCGATCGTCCGCCGGAGTGGGGACGTGAGCAGCAGAATCACTACACGGAAGTGAACTATCACCAGCCCACCGACGAGTACGATCCGTCGTGGACGTTTACAGGAATGATAGACGACGCGTTACTGGGCTACTGGACCGGGCTTGCGATAGCGAACGCGGACGACATGCCGACCTGGAACCCGGGCGATGAGTTTGAAGCGGCGCGTCTCGAGGCGCTCAAGGCCCTCGAAGATTAGGCAGTCGTCAGGCAGAGGCGCTGGTCGAATTTCGGCCAGCGTCTTTGGCGCGATACAGCGCCTCATCAGCGCGGTGCAGCCAGTCGTTCGCGTTCTCGCCGCTTTTTAGCTCGGCGACGCCAAGCGAGATAGTTACCGCGTGGTCGGGAACGAGTTCGTTCGCGTCAACAAGCGTGCGCAGCTGCTCGGCAAGATGAACCGCTTTTTGCAGGTCCGCTCCTTCCAGTACGACGATGAATTCCTCGCCGCCAACACGGTAGATACTGTCGGTTACCCGGATGCGGAGATTAATTATCTCCGTGACTCTCTTGAGGATCTGGTCGCCGACGGCGTGCCCGTGGATATCGTTGACCTTCTTGAAGTGGTCCAGGTCGAGCAGAATCAGCGACGATTGCGCGCCCGACCGTTTAAACGTATTCACAATTTCGGTGAGCTTCGCATCGAGACCGCGTCGATTGCCGGCACCCGTAAGCGGATCTTTTGTGGCCAGTACGAGCAGCTGCTCCCGTTGTCGACTGGTTATCAGAGAGAAGGCGAGAGCAATCATGCTCGTGACCATGATTGTGACGATGACTGTGGTGGTTTCCTTCGAATCGGCCGAACCCAAAAGTGCCGGGACCAATGCGAGCAGCGTGAGTAGCGCCAGGGTAACCGCCTCACGAGGTCGAAGCAGATAGAAGATGCCGATCAGTGCGGGAAACGCCCAGTAGACTTGCTGCGGTCCTACTGATGTAGACCGTGGCCAACACACCGGCAGCACAAATCAGGGCAATCGCGATACTCGCGACACGCACGCGTTGCGTGAAGTAAACGTACGTTCCCAAAGTCAGGAAACCAACCACGATCAGGGTGTCCAGCAAGGCGGCCACAAGGTTGCCCTGCATGTAGCGGAGAATCGCGAAAGGTAATACCCCGAGACTGCCTGCAGCGCTCAGGATTAGCGGGAGGTAGGTCTCCACTGACGTAGGGTGTGTTTCGGAACGAACGATGAAACGCCAAGCGTCCATGCCGGAGTGCAGTCTTCTCATCGCGCAGACCGTGCCTTATTCACTGCTGGCTGTCAAAGATGCCGGCATTTTTTCCACCGGCTCAATAACTTACGTCGCTTGATCAGGACCGCCGGAAGCGACTGAAGAAACCACGCTTGTCATCGTCATCGTCATCGTCGTCTGCGGCTCTGGATGCCGGTGCGTGGTCCGAGATCGGGGGGCGCACGTTGAGCGCCTTGAGCGTCTGTGTCATCGACGTATTGATCTGGTCCTCGATGGGTTCCGGCGTCGCAACGGGCGGCGTTGCCGCAGCCGGGGCTGCGGGTTGCGCGGCGGCCTCAAGTTCCTGCGGAACCGGACTCGAGTGTGCATTCAATGCGCGCACAGTTCGCAGGCGTTGCGATGCAGACAGGTCCATACCCCGCTCGCCACCGGGTTCGTGCGTTGCCAGCGAGACTTCAACGCCCGGCTCGGCGGCAACGGCCGGGTCATGACCGGCGCTTCCGCCTGCCTGGGCCATTTGATTGGTCTGCGTGTCAAACAGTGCCAGTTCCTCGTCATTGGCGGACTCGGACGCGACCTTCGCGACAACTTGCGCGGCGATCAAGCTGAACTCTTCGCCAAACAAGGTCTCGGCGAGTTTGTCGTCGACATCTTCGAGAGTCTTGGCCTTGGCCAGTTCGGCTGCGATTTTTTCCAGCTCAGCATCTGCCTTCTTGGCCTTGCGTGGCGGAATCTTGATTTCGGGCATGTCGCCGCCAGTCTTCGAGGCCTTGGGCTTTTCGGTCGGCGTTGGACTGATCTGCCCGGGCTCGTCGATCAGGTTATTCTCGATCCGTGACTGGATGGCGTAGTCGAGTGTGATCTCCGGTATTACCTCGGGCTCCGGTGCGGCGACGGCGGCGGGTTTCTTGGCCAGACCAATCGGTACGAATTCTGGTTCATCGTCACCCTGGGCGATGGCCATTGCCTTCTCCAGCGCGTCGAGGTCCGGTTTCAATTGCGCCAGTGTCGGATCACGTTCCCATTCCGGGATATCCTTGTCTGGCGATACTTCGGGAGGTGTGGATTCCAGCACCGGTTCAGGCGCTGGCTCGGGCACCAGCACCGGCTCGGGCACCGCCTCTGGTTCCGGCGCATCGTCGAAGAGCAGCTCCGGTTCGGGCTGGAGCTCGGGAATTTCCTCCTCGGTCGGGGCCTCGGCGACGCCGAGTTCGGGTGCAAGAATCTCGAGGTCCGGGAGCGTGTCCTGGATCAGCTCGGGAATCTCAGCCTCTTCAACCGGTGCTTCCATGCCGTCGGTTTCGTCCGCAAACACGATGACGGGATCGGGCTCTGGCGTCGGATCCGCGGCAGGTTCGGAACGGGGTTCTGGCGCCAGCTCTGTAACGGGTTCGGTGACGGGTTCGATTTCAGGTTCAGGCTTCGACTCGGCGACGGGCTGTTGTTCGACCACCTGCGCCGGGGCAACCGGCGTTGCCGCGACAAGGCCAAACTCCTTCCTGGCAACATCTGCAACGTAGCTGGACGGGACCTTCTGGAGGCCACCGGCCGCTGCTGCATCCAGCACGCCTTCGACGATGTTGTTTGCCATCCGCGGAATACCGCCAGAAAGCTCGTGCACCAGCGCGGCAGATCCCGATTCGAAGATGTGCTCGAAATCGACGCCGGCAAGGCGGAAACAGTGCATCAGGTAGCCCCTGATTTCGGCCGCGCACAGAGGGTCGATTGACTGGCGCTGCCGCACACGTTGGGCGAGTCGCGCAAGTTGTGGGTCGCCGAGAAGGCTGGCGAGTCCGCTGTCGCCCATCAGGACAATGGCGGCACCGCCGGATTCGCCCGCGTCGGCCGCGGTCAGCGCTTCGAGTTCTGCCAGCGATTCAGCGCCAACGCGCATGGCATCCTCGATGGCAATAACGACTCGCGTATTCTCGCGTTCCAGTTGGTACAGGCGGTCACGCAGCGCGGAAAACTGGCGAATAGGGCCCTTGGGGAAGTTCTTGACGCCAAGCTCTTCGAGCAGGAACTCGAGTACATCCGTGCCCTGCAACTGCATGCGTCCTATGCGGATGGACTTGTGGGTCGACGCGACGGCCTGGAGGGCTTTCCCGACCAGCGTTGTCTTGCCGACACCCGCCGGACCGCTCACAGTCACCACGGCGTCCTGCGCCTGCAGGGCCTTCTTCAGGTGCGCCATCGTCGTTGCGGTCTGCGGGCCGACGAAAACGTCAGTACCCGTTACTTTCGCGATGAACGGGCGCTTCTTTAACCCAAAATGTCGTTCGTACATAACGGTCCGATCAGCAGATTAGTGACCACGAACCAGTCGCGGCCTTACCAGACGGTCAGTTTGTGGGCAGACGCCATCGATTTCAGGGAGTTATGTCACAAAATTCGTTTCTGGCGGTTTTCGTGCAGGCGCTTGACGGCACGGCCGGCGAACGAATAATTCTCTGAATTTGTAGTCAAAAACCGTCAAAATGTGCGATCCCTTGGCTACTACGCTCGACAATCGGGAATAAGAACTACATGCGTAAGTTACTGATTTTTGGAATTCTGGCGGGCGCTGTCGCGGTTGCTTTTGTGATGGCGCAAATGCGACCGGAGCCGCCGAAAAAGGAAGACGTCGATCTCGATCCACTGGTAGAAGTCCTGGTACTCGAGACCATGACAGCGAATTTTGAGGTCAGTAGCCAGGGAACCGTGCTGCCTCGCACCGAGACCGTGCTGAGTGCCGAAGTGCAGGGGACGATTACCAGCCTGTCGCCGAAATTCATCGCAGGCGGTGTTTTCGATGCCAATGAAGTCCTCATGCGTATCGACCCGACGAACTACACGGTGGCGCTCAAGCAGGCGGAAGCGCTGGTCAAGCAACGTGAGATTGAACACGATGGCGCCAACAAGCTGCGCAGCCAGGGCTACCGGGCAGAGGCAGAGTATGCGTCTGCCGTTGCGACACTGGCGACGGCCGAGGCGGAACTCGTCAGGGCAAGGCGCAACCTGGAGCGAACCTACATCCGTCTGCCGTACGAAGGCATCGTAAGGGCGAAGGAAACCGACCTCGGGCAGTTCGTGAGTCCCGGCACACGTCTTGGCGTCGTTTTTGCGACGGACTATGCCGAGGTGCGCCTGCCGCTGACGGATGCGGACCTTGCATTCGTAAACCTGCCGGGCGCGAGCGATATCAAGGCGTCGGGTGAGGCAAGCGGCCCCAGGGTGAAGCTGGTGGCCACCCAGAAAGGCAAGCAGGTCGAATGGGAAGGGCAGATCGTCCGTACCGAGGGCGTCGTGGATGAGAAAAGCCGCGTGACCTACGCGGTGGCCCGTGTCGTGGACCCGTATCGACGGCACAGCGGAGGGGAACCGCTTCCGGTGGGTACTTTTGTCAGTGCGACCATCAATGGATCCACCGCCGAGAATGTCATTCGCGTACCACGGGCCGTGCTGCGGGGTTCCAGCGAGCTGATATTCGTGGACGATGAAAACAAGTTGCGAATTCGAAAGGTCAACATCGTACGTTCGGACTCGAAGTACATCTATGTCGGCAGCGGCGCAGAAGTCGGTGAGCGCGTGGTCGTGACTGCGCTCGAAACGCCGGTCAACGGCATGTCGGTCCGTACGTCTGCCGACGCAATCTGAAGACGCTTACCACCGACACCCAGATAGCCAGCGGGGAGGGCTAGCGATCATGCGACGTCCGGGCGTTACCGAAGAGAAAGGCATCATCGCGTGGTTTGCCGCGAACCATGTCGCCGCCAACCTGTTGATGCTCTTTATCATCGTCGCAGGCCTCATTTCCGCGATGACCATTCGCAAAGAGACGCAGCCCGAGTTCGAGCTGTACATGATCAGCGTCCAGGTTGCCTATCTCGGTGCGGCACCGCAGGAAGTCGAGGAAGGCGTCGTCATCAAGGTTGAGGAAGCGGTCCAGGATATTAATGGGATCAAGCGCATTCGATCAACGGCCCGTGAGGGATTCGGGCAGGTCACGATCGAGGTCGAGATCGATGCCGATTTCAACGAGGTACTTAGCGAGGTCAAGACACGAGTCGACGCGATATCGACGTTTCCGGCTCTGACAGAGAAACCGGTCGTCTCCAAGATCGAACCGGACAATCCTGTGGTCATGGTCGCGATCCACGGTGATCTCGATGCCTTTGCACGCAAGGCGATCGCCCAGAATGTCCGCGATGAACTCATGCAATTGCCCGAGGTCAACCAGGTTCAGTACCTCGGTGATCGACCGTACGAAATCAGCATCGAGGTGTCCGAGCAGACCTTGCGCAAGTACGGCCTCTCGATGAGCGAAATCTCGCAGGCGATCAAGAACTCATCGATTGACCTGCCCGGTGGAACCATCAAGTCTGATGGCGGAGATATTCTTCTGAGGACCAAGGGGCAGGTCTACACGGGCGGCGACTTCGGCCAGCTCGTTTTACGGACGTTTCCCGACGGCACGCGCCTGACGCTCAACGATATCGCCACGATCAACGACGGGTTCGTCGAAACCGATGGCTACGGCCGCTTTGATGGTCGACCGACGGCGACCCTGCGCGTCCTGGCCGGTGGCCAGCAGAATGAGCTGGACACCGCCGCGGCGGTCAAGCGATATATCGCTCGCAAGACCGAAGAACTGCCGGCCGGCGTCAAGATGGATACCTGGATTGACCTGTCGAAGTATCTCGAGGGTCGCCTGTCCATGATGATGGACAACATGGTGATGGGCGCGCTCCTGGTGTTTATCGTGTTGTCGCTGTTCCTGCGCATGAAGGTGGCATTCTGGGTCATCGTGGGACTGCCGATTTGTTTCCTGGGCGCACTCTGGCTGATGCCAACCTGGCCGGTAACCATCAATACGATCAGCTTGTTCGGTTTCATCATTGTGCTCGGCATTGTCGTCGACGATGCGATTATCATCGGAGAGAGTATCTATACAAAGATACGCAGCGATGGTCATACGCTCGATAACGTCATTCACGGCGCACATCGGGTGGCCGTTCCTGCGACCTTTGGTGTGCTGACAACCATTGCGGCGTTTGGCCCGCTGATGTTCGTTGGGGGCATGGCCGCCCCGTTCTTTGAGGCAATGGCATTCGTCGTAATGCTCTGCCTGGTGTTCTCGCTGGTTGAGTCCAAACTGATTCTGCCCGCTCACCTGGTTCACGCCTCCATTGCGGCGGTCGACGAGGAGGATCTGTTTCACCCGCAACGCATTATTCCGCTCAAGGAAAAACCGGGCCGCGCGTTCCTCAAGATCCAGCGCCATGTCCAGCATGGGTTGTTTGCGGTCATACACAAGCACTACAAGCCACTGCTTGAGAAGTCCATCGACAACCGAGGCGTCACGGTGGCGTGCTTTGTCGCGGTGCTGATTATTACGTTCGGCCTGATGTTCAGCGGCATCGCTCGCGTCGTTGTATTTCCCGAACTTGCGTCCGACTTTATGCAGGTAACGCTCGAAATGGAAAGCGGTACGGCATCAGCGAAACGCAACGCGGCGGTCGACAAGATCGAAGGCACGATTCTCGAAATGAACGAGGAGTTCGTCAGGGAAAATCCCGATTCGCTGCCGATCATGCAACACCTCGGCGCATTCACGCGAGGCGATACCGGGGCGATATTGTTCCTGGAAATTCCGATGGACACGCACCGTCCCTACGAGATGAAAGAAATCAGTCAGATGTGGCGAGAGGCCGTTGGCGAGATTCCGGGTCTCAAGGAGCTGACATTCAATGACGCCGGCCATATTGGTGGCGGACCGCCGCTGAGTTTTCGGCTGAGCGGGGCTAACTACGAAGCGCTCGAGGCCGCGGCGGCTGAGCTCGTGGTGGAGTTGTCGAACTATGAGGGAGTTTTCGATATCACCAATACCGCGACCGCGGGCGGAAACGAGATCAAACTGACGATCAAGCCTGAGGCCGAAGCCCTGGGACTGACAATGTCTTCCCTGGGACGCCAGGTTCGCCAGGCGTTTTACGGTGAGGAAGCGCAACGGATTCAGCGCGGCAAAGACGAACTCAAAGTCATGGTGCGCTACCCGATCGAAGAGCGAAAATCGGTCGCGGACCTCGAGAACATGCGCATTCGAACACCGAGCGGAGACGAGGTGCCGTTCCAGTCGGTCGCAGAGCTGTCGTTCGACAAGGGCTATTCCCGAATCTCAAGACTAAACCGCGAGCGTACGGTCACTGTGTCGGCGAACATCGATCCCGAGCGTGTCGAACCCCAGGAGATCATCCGTTCGGTTTCGACGGAGTTCATTCCCAAGCTGCTGGCACGTCATGCCGGCGTGCGCTATGGCCTGGAAGGCGCCAGCCAGGAGCAGAATGAGTTCCTGGTCAATCTTGGAATTGCGTTTATTGCGGCCTTGTTCCTGATTTACGCGTTGATCGCTATTCCACTCCATTCTTACAGTCAGCCGCTGATAATCATGTCCGTCATTCCATTCGGCCTGATTGGTGCCGTGGCCGGTCACGTGATGATGGGCATGGCGATCAGCATGTTCTCCATGTTTGGCCTGATCGCGCTGGCGGGTGTTGTAGTAAACGACAGCCTCATCATGGTTGACTTCATCAACAAGGCGCGGATTGAA
Organism: uncultured Gammaproteobacteria bacterium; assembly: GCA_963698415.1. Taxonomy (GTDB): domain Bacteria; phylum Pseudomonadota; class Gammaproteobacteria; order Steroidobacterales; family Woeseiaceae; genus UBA1847. The sequence goes on from CAVOQS010000015.1 coordinate 92,218, forward strand.
GGTGTCCCGATTCGAGAGGCCGTCGTGCAGTCCGGCACCCAGCGATTCCGCGCGATCATTCTGACATCGTTCACGACCGCCGCAGGACTCATGCCGATTTTGCTCGAGACGAGTTCGCAGGCGCAATTCGTCATACCCACGGCTGTCTCGATCAGCTTCGGTATTATCTTCGCGACATTTATCACGCTGTTCCTGATTCCTTCGCTCTACATGCTGCAGGAAGATGGATTCGCGTGGGCGCGCCGCGTCAAGGCCGTGTTCGCCGGTGGGAGTGTCGACGAGAAAGCGACGGGTAGACCGGGAGCATGAACCCGCCCGGCCGGTACTCTGACGCGGAAGTAAAGTCCGGCGTCATTCTCGGCCTGCTCGCCTATACGATGTGGGGCGTCTTCCCGGTCTATTTCAAGTGGATCGAAACGGTCGCGCCGACCGAGGTGCTCGTTCACCGCGTGATCTGGGCGGTTCCATTTGGGGCGCTGATCATCATGGCGCGGCGGCAATGGAGAGACGTTCGTACCGCGTTTTCAGATCGGACGATGCTCTTCTGGCTGGCGCTGGCCGCACTCAGCATTTCCGCCAACTGGCTAATCTATATCTGGGCTGTCCAGAATGAGCGTATTTTCGAGGCGAGTCTTGGCTACTACATCAACCCCCTGATGTATGTCGCGGTCGGTGTTGTCATGCTGGGCGAGCGATTGCGACGATTGCAGGCCGCCGCGGTGGCACTCGCCAGCATCGGCGTTGCCTACCTGACGGTTAGTGGCGGGATGTTTCCGTGGGTCGCCTTGTCGCTGGGGGCGCTGTTTACCGCCTACGGCGTTATTCGCAGGCAAGTGGCGATAGGGGCAATGCCGGGCTTGTTCATCGAAACCACCATGCTCTTTCCGTTTGCCATTGCGTGGTTGTTATTCCTGATGGCGGGGCAACGCGCGTCTTTTGGCGCAGGTGACACCGGCCTCTCCATGCTGTTGGTGATGGGCGGCCCGATCACCGTGATGCCGCTGTTGCTGTTTGCTATTGCGGCGAAACGTGTCTCGCTCACGACCCTTGGCTTCATGCAGTTTGTTGCACCAACGCTGCAATTCTTCACCGGGCTTTATTACGGCGAGAAGCTCACGCCGGCACATATCGTGTGCTTCGGATTCATCTGGGCAGCCGTGGCCTGTTTCAGCTATGACGCAGTTCGTGCGAGCAAAAGAACACGGGCCCCAGAGGGGCCCGTACCGTCACTTGAATGATTGAACACCCACGCACTGCAAGCTGCGGTGACGCCTGATTAATTCAAGGGACTTATTTGTTTGCCTTGCGCTCCCGCGCTTCCTTGATGACTTCCTCGGCCACGTTCGCCGGACACGGCGCGTAGTGCGAGAATTCCATCGAGAACTGGCCGCGACCAGACGTCAGCGTGCGCAGGTGACCGATGTAGCCGAACATCTCGGCCAACGGGGCATCTGCCTTGACGCGCACGCCGGTAGCGCCTGCATCCTGTGACTTGATCATGCCGCGACGACGGTTCAGGTCACCGATAACGTCACCGACGTTGTCGTCCGGAGTGAACACGTCGACCTTCATGATCGGCTCGAGCAACTGTACGCCGGCCTTCGGAATCGACTGCCGGTAAGCGGCCCTGGTTGCGATCTCAAACGCGAGTGCCGATGAGTCGACCGCGTGGTATGCGCCGTCCAGCAAGGAGAACTTGACGTCCAGCAGCGGGTAACCCGCCAGGGTACCTTCGACCATGCAACCGTGGAACGCCTTCTCGATCGCCGTCCAGTATTCGCGCGGCACGTTGCCGCCCGTGACCAGCGATTCGAACTGGTAACCGGCATTCGTTTCTGCCGGCTCGATCCTGTACTCGATCTTGCCGTACTGACCGGAACCACCCGACTGCTTCTTATGCGTATACGTGTCTTCGATCGTCTTGGTGATCGTCTCGCGGTAGGCGACCTGCGGTTTGCCCATCACAACGTCAACATGGTGCGTACGACGCAGGATGTCGACCTTGATGTCGAGGTGGAGTTCGCCCATGCCCTTGATCAGCGTCTCGCCCGAGTCTTCATCGGTCGCAACCTGGAAGGAGGGGTCTTCCTGCACCATCTTGTTGAGTGCCACGCCCATTTTTTCGTTGCCGGCTTTGTCTTTCGGCGCGATGGCGATCGAAATAACGGGATCGGGGAACACCATCGGCTCGAGCGTTGCCGGGTTCTTGGGATCGGCAAGCGTGTGGCCCGTACGCGTGTTCTTCATGCCCAGCAGGGCAACGATGTCGCCGGCCTGCGCAGATTCGAGTTCCTCGCGGGAGTCGGCGTGCATTTCCACGATGCGGCCGATGCGTTCGGTCTTGCCCGTGAACGTATTCAGAACACTGTCGCCCTTGCGAATTGTGCCGGAGTAAATGCGCGTGAACGTCAGGGCGCCGTAGCGGTCGTCCATGATCTTGAACGCCAGCGCGCGCAGCGGCTTGTCGGGATCAACGATGGCGAACCGGCCTGACTCCTGACCTTCGAGATCCATTTCAGGCTGCGGTTTGACTTCGGTCGGATTGGGCAGATAGTCAACTACTGCATTAAGAACGTTCTGTACACCTTTGTTTTTAAAGGCTGAACCACAGTAGGTCGGGAAGAACTCCAGGGCGATCGTGCCCTTGCGAACACAACGCTTGATGTCGTCGACCGACGGCTCATTGCCCTCGAGGTATTGCTCGAGTAGAGCGTCGTCCTGCTCGACCGCCGTTTCGATGAGCTTCTCACGCCACTCTTCGACTTTGGCCTTCATGTCTTCCGGCACGTCCGTGATTTCGTAGGAAGTCGGATCAGTCGGGTCCGACCAGATCCACGCCTTGCGCGTCAAAAGATCGACGAGACCGACGAAGTTGTCTTCAACGCCAATCGGCAAAACCATGACCAGCGGATGAGCGGCAAGTACTTCCTTGATCTGTTTGACGACGCTGTAGAAATCAGCGCCGATGCGGTCAAGCTTGTTGACGAAGATAACGCGCGCAACCTCCGACTCGTTGGCATAACGCCAGTTGGTCTCGGACTGCGGCTCGACGCCGCCGGATCCGCAAAACACGCCCACACCACCGTCGAGGACTTTCAACGAACGATAGACCTCGATCGTGAAGTCGACGTGTCCGGGCGTATCGATGATGTTCATCCTGTGGCCGTTCCACTGGCAACTCGTGGCAGCCGACTGAATCGTGATACCGCGCTCCTGCTCCTGCTCCATGAAGTCCGTCGTGGCTTCACCATCGTGAACTTCACCGGTCTTATGAATTTTGCCGGTGAGCTTCAGGATACGCTCGGTCGTGGTTGTCTTGCCCGCGTCGACGTGGGCAAAAATTCCGATATTTCTGTACAGACTAAGGTCTTTCATTTCACTGCTCTCAGATTCATTCCTGGCACCGACCTGCTGGCATACAAAAAGGGGTTCTCAAAGCCTTCAAAAGCGAGAACCCTGCAAGCTGGCGAGGTGGGTGCACTTAATTTCCAGGCCATCCTGAGGTGCATTCCCGGCAGCCAAAACGCGGCTGCATACAGGGTAGGATGCCTTTTCGCGCGCGGATAATAGCAGCGCAAAGCGCCCTAAACCAGCCCCTTTCGCAGAACGGACCTGGCGCACACTTCAGATACTGGCTTTCACTTATGATTCAGCCTGTTATGAGTTTCTATAGTCTTCCCGCAAAGCGCTATGCATTTCTCGGGCACCGATTGGCTCTGTCCGCGGTGCTGCTGGCGCTATTCCTGGGGCTGCTACGCCTGGCCTGGTACCCGGACCTCTATTTTCAGCTTGGCGGAGTTGGCAAGCAGGTAGCGGTCCTTGTGGCTGTCGTCCTTGTCATCGGTTCCGGCCTGTCCACGCTGGTCTTCAAGCCGGGCAAGCGAGGCCTGCACAAGGACCTCGCGATCATTCTGGTCGTGGAGCTGGCTGCATTCGCCTGGTTCGGCTACCAGCTGTTCGAGACGCGCCCTCGGCACCTCGTGTTCGCTATCGATCGCTTCCAGGTCGTTGAGGCCGCCAGGGTTGCCGACTTCCCCTATCGATTCGAGGAATTGGCCGCTCCGCAGCTGGTCGGGCCGCGACTGGTGGTCGCTGGTTTTCCCGATGACCAGGCGGAGAGGGCTGCGCTGAAGAAAGCGATCTTTTTCGAGGGTGCCCCGGATATCGATGTGCGCCCGGACCAGTGGTATCCCTACGTCGATGCCAATCCTGCGGTGCTCTCAGCGGCTCGTCCGCTGGCGGAGCTTCGGGAGCGCGGCACGGAGTACGCCGAGAGCGTTGATCGTTGGCTCGAACGGCATTCCGGAGAGGCCGGTGATTATGTGTTCCTGCCCGTGGCCGGGAGCAAGGGCGACGCTACCGCGATTTTGAGCGCAAGCCAGGGGACTCTGCTCGACATGATCGACCTGGATCCCTGGGAGTAGATCAGCGCCGCAGGATGGCTATCCAGCGCGCGATGTTAAGGAGACTCATCAACGAGGCGGAAACGTAGGTCAGGGCCGCCGCTGTCAGCAATTTGTGCGCGTGGCGTTTGTCGCTGCTCTTGAGGATTGCGTGGTCGTCGAGCATTGGCAGTGCGCGGGCGAAGCTGGCATTGAACTCCGTTGGCAGGGTAATGAAATGCACGACGGCCGCGGTGCCAAGCGTCAGCATGCCAGCGCCGAAGGTCAGCAGCCCGATATAGGGGGCTCGGGTTACGATTCCGAGGAACGGCGATAGCATCAATACGCCGGCTCCGATCTTTTCAATGCCGCGGGTGGCCTTCACCAATCGCGTGCGAATTCGCAGCGGCGCATAGCTTTCCTTGTCCTGCAGTGCGTGCCCGACCTCGTGGGCGGCGACAGTAATCGCCGTCAGCGAATGCCCATCAAAATTGCTGGCGGAGAGCCGCACCACCTTGGCCTCCGGATCGTAATGGTCGCCGATCTCTGTGGGCTCGACCTGCACGTTTTGCAGGCCATTGCGATCCAGCAGGTGACGCGCGACCTGGCTGCCCGATCCCGGGTAACGGTCGGCCGGCACACTGTACTTTTCCAGCACGCGCGCCACCCAGATGCCTGGTCCAAACACGATCACGAGGATCACAGCAATGAAGACGACAATCGTCACTAATCAGGCCTCCGCCCGGACGGATAAATCTGCGATTGCCTGTTAATCTACCAGCGTTTGTTTCCGAGCGGAGCAGGAAGTGACACAAGACCAGGCAATGTTATTCGGGCTGCTGTTTTTCGTCTTCGTCTTTTTGATCTGGGGACGATGGCGCTACGACCTCGTCGCTTTCATAGCGCTCCTGGTTGCACTGCTGACCGGCATTGTCCCCAAGGAGCAGGCCTTCTCCGGATTTGGCCATCCTGCGACCATCATCATTGCGCTGGTCCTGATTCTGAGTCGTGGTCTCTCGAATTCGGGCGCGATCGAACTCGTCACGCGCTACCTGGTCGACGCATCGCGCAAGCTCGCAACGCACATCACCATCATGTCGGGCCTTGCGGCCAGCCTGTCCGCGTTAATGAACAACGTTGCGGCACTCGCGCTCCTGATGCCTGTTGACATGCAGGCCGCGAAGAAAGCAGGGCGTAGTCCGTCCTTGTCACTCATGCCACTCTCGTTCGCGTCGATCCTCGGCGGCATGATCACTCTCATCGGTACGCCACCCAATATTGTGGTGGCTGAGTTCCGGGGCGATGCGCTGGGCGAGTCCTACCGTATGTTTGATTTTGCGCCGGTAGGGCTGGCGTGCGCGGTGGTTGGTGTTGCCTACGTGGCGCTGATCGGTTGGCGATTGCTGCCGCAGGAGAGGCGGTCAAGTGACGCTGGCAAGGACCTGTTCGACCTCGCCGACTACATCGCCGAGGTTCGGGTTCCAGAAGGCTCGTCCGTAATTGGGAAACGTGTCCGCGAGCTCGATCCGGTGGCAGAAAAAGTCGACGTCGAGATCGTCGGGCTGATCAGGGGAGGGAGGCGGCTGCCCGGCCTGGCGCGTGTCGCCGAAATTGAGGCAGGTGACATCCTGGTAATAGAAGCGAGCCCGGACAGCCTTGAAGAGGCGCTTGGCGCGCTGCGCCTGGATTACGTAGGGAAGGGCGAAGGCAAACTGGAAGATGAGGGGCTCGTGTTGCAGGAGGTCGTCGTGCCCGAGTCATCGAGACTTGCCGGAAGAACGGCGCTGTCGGTCCGCTTGCTGTACCGCTACCAGGTCGCGCTGGTTGGCGTGTCTCGTGAAGGACGTCGTTTTCGCGACAATGTTCGCTCGCTGGAACTCCAGCCTGGCGATGTCCTGTTGTTACTGAGTACTGAAGAGCGTCTTGCGGACATTACCGGGCGCCTCGGCTTATTGCCGCTGGCCGATCGTGGCCACAGCGTTATCCAACGCGAAAAGGTGTGGCTGGCGGTCGGGAGTTTTGCGGCCGCTATCACGGTGGCCAGTCTTGGATGGGTTTACCTGCCGATTGCGCTCGGCTGCGTGACTGCGGTCTACGTGTTGTTCAATGTCGTGCCCTTGCGCGACGTGTATACGTCTGTCGAGTGGCCCGTCATTGTGTTGCTGGGCTCGATGATCCCGATCGGTGGCGCATTGCAGACGACCGGCGGGACTGCTCTGATCGCGGGTGGCATCGTGGACATTGCGGCGGGCTTTTCGCCGGTCGTGGTCCTCACCTTGCTCGTTGTCGTGACGATGACGCTGTCCGACGTCATGAACAATACGGCAACCGCCGTTATTGCAGCACCGATTGCCATTGAGATCGCCGGGCGCCTGGACGTCAGTCCTGATCCGTTTCTCATGGGTGTTGCCGTTGCCGCATCGTGCGCATTCCTGACGCCGATTGGCCACAAGAACAACACGCTGATCATGGGGCCGGGCGGGTATCACTTTGGCGATTATTGGCGAATGGGCTTGCCGCTGGAGATCCTGATCGTCGCGGTCTCGGTCCCGGCTATCGTCACGTTCTGGCCCATGTAGTGCGCTGATTTATGTCAAGCGCTTGTCGCAAATAGCACGAAACAGCCGTCAAAAACTGACACTTGTTGAACACGCCAGCGGGAAAATCAACGACGGGTCTCGTTGTAAGTGATTGAAGTAAAAGGAAAGTAGTATTTTCGATGTCGGTCAATCAACTTGGCACAGCGTTTGCAACTGATTCTGTAGAGGCGCTTCGGGCGCGATTGAGTCAGATTGAAACTACGGAGATTGACATGGCACGAGCGACGATCCAGGACTGGACCGACAGCATTGTACTGTTGAAATTCGACCAGCACCGCGATGTGCGCTACCAGGTCTACCGCGACGGAGACAAGAACTTCCTCGAGATTCGCGGCGACGACGAGACGCACGTACATACACTGGAATTACCCGACGGCATGAAGCTCGACCGGACGAGTTACGAAGTGCTGCTGCGCTACGTACTGCTCGACGTCATCGCAGCGTAAGCTTCTACCGCTTCCCACACGCGCAGCACGTTCTCGCCGAGAATCTTGCGTATGTCTTCCTCACTGTAGCCTCGCTCCAGCAGGCCGGCGATCAGGTTAGGGTACGACGACACGTCTTTCAGGCCCGTCGGCAGGGAATCCCCAACCCCGTCGTAGTCCGATCCAATGCCGACATGGTCAACACCAGCCAGTTTGACGACGTGGTCAAAGTGATCGAGGACGTCGTCCAGGCTCGCGTATGGCAGAGGCCCGTGTTCTGCGGCGTAGATTGCCGGGTAATTGTTGTACAGATATTCCTCAGTCAGGTCCGGGTGCTCCAGCAGGTACTGCTTACCGGCGGCTGAACGCGCATCGCCGTAATCCCGGGCTGCCTGGTTGATGAAGCTCGAACCGAAATTGATCTGGATGACACCGCCTTTTTGCGCCATGGCGACGATCATGTCGTCGTTCATGTTGCGCTCAAAGCCTGGCGTGAAGGAGCGTGCCGACGAGTGCGAGGCAATCACCGGGGCAGCCGATATTTCGAGTATTTGCCAGAAGGCATCGTCCGAGACATGACTGACGTCGATCATCATCCCGATGCGATTCATTTCGCGAATCGCTTCTTTGCCAAAGTCACTCAGACCGTTCCATTGACGGTTTTCGTCGTACGACGAATCTGAAAGATGGTTCGACAGACTATGTGCCGGTGTCACATAGCGGATACCGCGATCATAAAAGTGCTGCAGGTTGGCAAGGTCGCCGTCGATCGGCGATCCGTTCTCCATTCCCATGGGCAGTGAGATCAGGCCGGATTCGAACTGGCTGCGGACGTCGGCGACGGAGGTAGCGATCGCGAACTTGCCGGGAGCCGACGCCGCCATGCCCTCAACCAGGTCGATCAGCGAATCGGCAGTTGCTTTCGATTTGCCTTCCGCCTCGTAGCTGGCCGGCGTGTAGATCGACATGAACGGGACATTCAGACCGCCGGCCACGGCGCGTGGATAGTCAAAGTCGCCGCTTTGGCTCGCCTGGGACAAATCCCCGCCGCCCATTGCGAGTTTCATCGGCACATCGATATGCGTGTCGACGATAATGCTCGATTGCGCAATGCGTTGCGCTTCTGCAGCGTAATCGACGACAGCCTGTTCGTTGCCGGTGTCGTCATCAGAGCCGCAAGCGGCCAAAAGGGTAGCGGTTGCCAGCAGGCAGGCGAGTCTGTTTGTCATTGAGGGATATTTCGCTGGTTCAAAGGGTCGAAGATTGTAACAATAGCCGCTGCTGATTAGTCCACTGATTTGGTCAATGCGGAGCCAAGGAGTTCGAACATGAGTGATACGAATCCCCCTGCAGATCGCGTTTTCGCTGACGACAAGGGTTCTGGCAAGCCTGTTGAAGAGAACATCAAATCGCGTACGACCTGGATGCGATTCCTGTTCATGGCGATGTGCTGCGTCCTCGTCAGCCTCGCCTCCATGGTCGGTTCCGTGGTGGTCGTATTCAGCTTCCTGTGGGTGCTGTTTACCGGCTCGGTGAATCGGGAATTACGCGAGGTCGGGCAGGCGCTGGCAACCTATATCTATCAGACTATTCGTTTCCTGACGTTCAACACCGAAGACAAGCCGTTTCCATTTGGCGGCAAATGGCCTTCGGTGTCCGATGACGACTAGCGTAAACCCCGGCTAAACCGGTAATTCCCGTTGGCCAGGTTGCCAGTGGGTCAGATTGATATGGGCCCCGCCCATACCGAGCGCGCGTACCCAGCGTGCCGCCGCGTCCAGCGTGACCCAGGTTCTCACCTTGCCCTTACGTGTCTCCGCTGTGATTGGACCGTTGGGCGTTCTTGCCTCGACGTGAAACTTTGCGCCGCTGGCAATGATGTTGATGTTCTTGATCGCGCCGGCTGCAACCATCGCTTTCAACATGCGTTCATCCATTTGACGTCCCCGGAAATAGCTCACTTTGTTCTGGAATGGCGATACCGGTCTCGGTGCAATGCCGGCGGATAAGCATTTCGACCATATTGGCCACGCTCCGGTGCTCGCGCGCCGCGGCTTCGCGCACGGCTTCCTTGATGCCGGGCTCGATGCGCAGGTTCAGCGTGGATATCTTGGTCTTTGCCATGCGTTACATTGTATATAAAAAGAAATGTAAATGTAACGCATTTTGCGCCCTGGATGTTTCCCGTGTCGGGCGGAGCGCGGGTGGCGCTATACTGCGCCTGTGCGGCCCGCGCTGGTGGTGGCGATTGTGCCGGGAATGGCGCAGAACCGGACGCGAGAAGGATCCTATGCGGATAGAGAGTATTAACATCGGCCGGAGCGAGAGGATCGCCGTGGGCGACCGGTCGTTGGAAACGGGAATATTCAAGAAGCCTGTGTCCGGGCCCGTCATGCTGGAACCGGACGGGCTGGCCGGCGATGCCGTCCTGAATACCAGGCACCATGGCGGAGTCGACCAGGCCGTCTATGCGTACAGCCTGGATGATTACGACTGGTGGGCGGAGCAGTCAGACAGGGAGTTCTTTCCAGGTCTTTTCGGCGAAAACCTGACGATTCGTGGCCTCCCGTCGGACATGCATGTCGGCGACCGCCTGTTGATCGGCGAGGTCGTTCTGGAAGCCACCGCACCGCGTATTCCCTGCAATACGTTTGCGGCCCGCATGGAGGATCCGGGCTTTGGGCTCACCTTTCGAAAGGCAGAACGGCCGGGTATCTATTTTCGCGTCCTCAATGGGGGCGAGGTGTGTACTGGCGATGCGGTGACCTCGGTTGAGACAGCCGAGTACAACGTCACGATTCTCGATCTGTTTCGCTACAAGTACCGCCTTGATCACGAACCGGCTGAGCTTCGGCGTTACCTGGAGGCGCCGCTTGCCGAACGCATGCGCTCGGATATCGAGCGCAAGCTCGAATCGCTGCAACGACCCTGATTTTACATAAGGCGCTCCGGCCGGCTTGATCTCTCGGAAAAAAGATATCAAAATGATATCAAAATGAATCCTTGATCGAGGAGAGAACGATGATTCGAGAGGTCAAACGAACCGTGGCATCCGGTTACCTGATGCTGCTGGTGCTGGCAGTGGCCCAGCTGCTGTCCGGATATTGGGTGTACACGCAGATCGCCGCGCAGTCTGTGGGCGGCACGATTGCGTCAATCCTGGTCTCGATCATCGTGCTCATCTGCTGGGCAGGGCTGTTCATGGTCCATCCGAACGAGGCCAAAGTCCTGCAACTGTTCGGCAAGTACTCGGGCACCTGCCACGACGCCGGACTGCGTTGGGCGAATCCTTTTTATTCGAAGGCGTCCGTTTCGAAGCGCGTACGAAATTTCGAGAGCAGCAAGCTCAAGGTGAACGACTCGAACGGCAGCCCGATCGAGATCGCGGCGGTGGTGGTCTGGAAGGTATTCGACACGGCTGAAGCGCTGTTCGAAGTCGACGACTACGTGAACTTTGTCCAGATCCAGACCGAGTCGGCATTGCGAAACCTCGGTACCACCTATCCCTATGAGCCTCATGACGACTCAGACGGCATTGCGTTACGCAGCAACCCGGCAGAAATTGCGAGTGCGCTTCGCGACGAGATCCAGGACCGTTTGTCACAAGCCGGAGTAACGGTAATCGAAGCGCGGATTTCGCACCTGGCTTACGCACCCGAGATTGCCAATGCAATGCTCCGGCGCCAGCAGGCGTCGGCGATCATTGCGGCGCGTAAACAAATCGTACGTGGTGCGGTCAGCATGGTTCACCTGGCGCTCGACGAACTGGCCGAGAATGAGATCGTGAACCTGGACGAAGAGCGCAAGGCGGCGATGGTCAGCAACCTGCTTGTCGTGCTTTGCGGCGATGAGAATGCCCAGCCAGTTCTCAATACGGGCAGCCTGTACACCTGATCGGGGCAGGGTAGCCGGGGCACTACATGGCGAAACGGAAATCCTTCGCGCTGCGCATCGACAGCAAGACTCTCGAGGCAATGCAACGCTGGTCACGAGACGACCTGCGCAGCCTCAACGCACAGATTGAATTTGTGCTGCGTGATGCCTTGCGCAAAGCGGGTCGCCTGAAACTCCCGCAGGAGCAGGGTGACGAGAGTGATAGCATCGAGTGATGGGTACTGTCATCGCCATCGTGTCAATCCTTCTGGCCCTGTTTGCAGCCGGCTGCATCGTGTACATCGCCTGGGCACTAACGTCGAAAAAGAACCTTCCGGACGGGCCTGATCAGCCCGACCGGAAGGATGATGACTAACGCTTCGCTTTGCGATTCGAGCGGCTGCTCGAGCCATCCTGGCGCTTTTCTGAGCCCCTCGACTCGCTGCGTGCCTCGGATTTCTCCCTGCGCTCTGGTGCGGCTCGTTCGCGCGGTTGCTGCCTGGCCTGGGCCTGCGGTGCAGGTCGCTCACGCGGTTGCTGCCTGGCCTGAGCCTGCGGTGCAGGTCGCTCACGCGGTTGCTGCCTGGCCTGGGCCTGCGGTGCAGGCCGCTCACGCGGTTGCTGCCTGGCCTGGGCCTGCGGTGCAGGTCGCTCACGCGGTTGCTGCCTGGCCTGGGCCTGCGGTGCAGGCCGCTCACGCGGCTGTAATCTGGCCTGTGTTTGCGGAGCAGGTCGCGTGCCGGTGTCCTGTCTTGCCTGGCGAACCGGCGCACGACTTTCCTGGGCCTGTCTTGTCCTCGGCGCTGCCCGTTGCTCGCGTTGCTTGTGCTCCGCTACGACCGGCTGGTTCGCATCACGGCGACGCGCCGGCCGCTCACGAAACTGGATTGGCTCCTGCCGACGGACCGTCTGCGTGTAGGTAGCCGGCTCGGTGACACGTCGTTTGTAGTCGTGACTGCGTGCCACGCGTGCCTCTCGCGATGAATCGTGCCGCGTGTACTGGCGACGGTCCTGGCGCGGCTGCCAGCGATCTCCGTTGTAATAGCGGTTGATCGTCACGTCGGTATGGCGCACGTAGGTAGTGTTGTAAACGTTCACGGTCGGGCGCCGATACCAATACTGGTCGCGATAGGACCGGCCGTAGTAGGGATGACCGTAATAGCTGTGGTGATACACGTGCAGGCTGTCGGACATCCAGCCGATCGTGAAGGCCGTGGTCACGCCCCAGAAGTACCCGTGGTCGAAGTGGTGCGCCGCCGTGTAAGGATAGTAGTAGACCGGGTAGGAACGCGGATAGTAGTAATAAACGGGACGTGGCTGGTAAACCACAACGCGCTCCGGTTCGTAGTAGGGCACGTAGATAACGTCCTCTACGACCGGTGTAATTTCGATAACACCCGCATCGCGAGTGACGTTTTGATAGGAGTCACTCTTGAGGTTACCGGCCGCATAGGCGCGATCGCGGAACACTTCAATCGCCCCGACTACGTCGCCCTGCTGCGCCACGACGGCTTCACCCAGGCGCCAGGTCCAGTCGATGTCCTCGTTCAGCAACTCAATAACTTCCGGGTAATTGAGCAGAGCGACGACCGAATCATCCCATTCGGGATTGGGCTTCAGCGACGGGTTGCTTTCCAGTTCGTCGAGAAATCGAGCGGCGTCGATAAGTTGCAGCGGATAGGCCGATGCCGGCAGGACGATGGCAAGCAGGTCGTCCGGGTACAAAGCGATCGGGCCGACGAGGACCTCGAGGTCGACATCCGACATCAGCGGGATATCTTCATTGCCGACGACGAGGTCGGCATTCGGATTCTCAAGTGCAGGCTCGTAGCTGCCGATCACCTGGCCGCTGTCGTCCACCGGTACCTGGGCGCTGGCGACCATCGCGACTGTCGCGAAGAGCATCGCGGCAACGGTCCGGCGCATATAGAGGGCCAACGTTCGGGTGTTTGCTTGTTTGTTCATTCCTGCCTCCTGGTCCGGAAATGCTCAGGGACCTCTTCATCGTGAGGTCAATGCTAAGGGAGTGAAGCTGAACCGCCCCTTAATCGGAGAGGATAAAAGAGCTTGAAAACGGGCTCGATTGGAGGGAACCTCTTGTCTGGTGCCGGTATCGGGCATCGTGACTAACAAGAAGAAAGAGCCTGATGAAATCTCGAGCGGAACTGCTGGCGGAAATCGAGGAAAACCGCTTAGAAAACAATGAAGTAATAGAAAGACTTGATCAGTTTTCTCTTGCTGAACCAGAAGTGGCCGACGGCTACAATCCCTACGATCATCCCGGGCAGCCCAAAGAAGTTCCCGACGGCGCCGACATTACAGCACGCCGCCGGGAAATATTTCTGCGTTATCGATAGCTGGCTGGCTAGTCGTCGTCCCCGCCGTGCCAGGCGAGGAATTTCCACCCATTCTCGGTGCGTACCAGCACGTCCGTATAGCGACCATTCGCCATCTCTATTTCGCCGCCTTTCTTTTTGAAAGCCGTCGAATAGAGGTAATGGGCGACGGCGACGTCGCCGTGTACGGTGATCGACAGGGGGTAGAGTTCGTAGCGAACAACACTGCCCATCTGCTCGTTAAACCTGCGCCACTGCGAGTTCGAACTCTTGGATCGTGGTGCCGGCGAGTTCTTGCTCCAGCCCATGAAATCCTGGGTCAGCATGTCGTCGACCAGGTCCTGGTCGCCTTTCCGGGCAGCCTCCCATTCGCGCTCGATAGCGAGCAGTACATCGGCTTCGTCATCTGTTGTGTCCTGCGCAATTGCTGCAGAAAACAATAACGGGCCCAGAAGAACAAGAACGAGTCTCGTGGTTAGTTGCATTGGCTTTACCTCGGTGGGTTCCCCAAACCTTTGCTGAGTCTAGTCAGTATCCCGATGAACGACAAACCGACTAGTTGGCATTTTTGGCGCTAAAGAGCAGATCTGACAGCTGCGTGAGTTCGCCGGGTGGCAGGCGGGCGGGCGCAGCGCCCGAAAAAATGTCCTGAAGATCGGCGGCAGACAGGTATTCCGGGTGGTGGGCCTCGAGAATGGTTGCATACTCGAGTTCAGTATCCCCGCGGGCTAAGACGAGTTGGTAGACGTGCAGTGCGATGTCATGCGCGCCGGTCAACCTCATGAGTTCGCCGATTGATGTGCGAAAGTCAGGCAGGCGAACGGTGCCAATAAAAAGCGTGCGTTTGCCGACATCCCAGCCGTCTTCCTTGAACGTAGCACCAATGGAATTTCCGGCCAGAACCCTGGAGTGAGCGTCGTTGTAACGCTCGTCGAGCTGTTCGACGAATTGCACGACCGCATAGGTGCGACAGGTCGACGTATCGCCGTCGAAGCTGAACAGGCTCGAGCGCCGCAAGCCGGCTTCGCTGGCCAGGACTTCGACGCCGTAGCTGCCGAAGCGCTTCTCGATTCGTTCGCTGTTGAGATTGACCGATTCGGTCGCACAGGCGCTGAGCATTGCCGCAAGGGCACTGGGTGGGAATTGAGTATTGCGCATGCGAGGGGCTAACGGCTGAGGGTGGATGCACAATATACTGTGCGCCGCGGGTCGTAAAGGAATCAAGTGATGCGCGCAATGATGCTTCTGGCCACGGTCAACCTGGACCAGAATTCCTCGCCCCTGGTGCTGGTCGATATCGCAAGACCAGTGCCCGGGAATGGGGAAGTCCTGGTCGAAGTTTCGGTCTGCGGCGTATGCCACACGGAGCTCGACGAAATCGAGGGCCGGACAGCGCCGCCTGCTTTTGCCGGTTGTTCCGGGCCACGAAATTGTTGGCAAGGTTGTCGAACTCGGTCCCGGTTGCCAGGAGCGGACAGTCGGTGAACGAGTCGGCATCGGCTGGATCCATTCGTCGTCTGGCAGTGACGATGAGAACCTGAGTAATGAGTTCAGGGCCACCGGACGTGATGTCAACGGCGGTTATGCCGAATACGTCGTCGTGCCGGAAGCCTACGCCTTCCCGCTGCCGGCCGAATTCAGCGACGCAGAAGCGGCGCCCTTGTTGTGCGCGGGAAGTGTGGGGTATCGGTCATTGCGGCTTGCCAATATGGAGAATGGTCAGGTACTCGGTCTGACCGGCTTTGGTGGCTCGGGGCACCTGGTTCTGCAAATGGCCAGGCACCTGTACCCGGATGCCAGGCTGTATGTGTTCGCACGGAGTGCCGCAGAAAGGCAGTTTGCGCTGGATCTCGGGGCCGACTGGGCGGGCGCTACCGAGGACCCGCCACCCAGCGCGCCACACGCAATTATCGACACGACGCCGGCCTGGCGACCGGTTATTGCTGCGCTGGCGTGCCTCCGACCGGGTGGCCGCCTGGTGATCAACGCCATTCGCAAGGAATCGAGTGACGTGGAGGTAATGACGACAATCCGCTACCAGGATCACCTGTGGATGGAAAAGGAGATCAAATCCGTCGCCAACGTCACCCGTCGTGATATCCAGGAGTTCCTGCCGATCGCTGCGGCCATTCCCTTGCATGTCGAGGTGCAGCAGTATCCGCTCGAAGAGGCCAACGAGGCCTTGCGGGACCTGCGAGCAGGCGATGTGCGTGGCGCAAAGGTCCTGAATATTTCTGCCGCACAGTGAATCCTTTTCGCTGTCTCGCGCATCTAAGCTTACTAATGCGAACTTAAGGGGAGACAACTCGCATGCGAAAACTGATAAAAATCGGCCTTCTGGCCATGCTGGCCGGGACGCCGGCCGCGCTGGCGGAAGACGCCAGCTGGGTAGAAAAGAGTAACGAGCATGCGCAGGTCGTTCTCGAGGTTTTGTCGAAATTCAGCCCCGAGGGCGCGGGCAGCATCGGCGTCGATGGCCTGGATGAACAGGTAAGCGATCTCGGCCCCGGCATTTACGAGCGCGCCCTGCAGGCAACGCGCGACGTACTGGCCGAGCTGGAAAAGCGTCAGGCAAAAGAAAAGGACCCGAAGGTCCGCCAGGACCTTGGCATCCTGATCAAGGCGCTCGAGGACAATATCTACTCGTCGGAACTGGAACGGGCCAATATGCTGCCGTACTACAACATCAGCCAGACCGTGTTTTTCGGCGTGCGCGGTCTCATCGATGCGCAGATCCCGCGAGAGCGCTACCCGGCTGCTGTAACCCGTATCGAGAAGTACGCGGGACTGGTGGACGGCTACGAACCGATCACGGAACAGGCGAAGGCAAGGACTGCCGAGCGGTTTGGCGTCGAGGGTCTGTCAGGGCCGTTCATAGACCAGGTTGAACAGGACCTGGAGCGCTCCGAGACATTCATCACCGGCATCGAAGGCCTTCTGGAGGGAACCGATCTCGAGGGCTGGGAGGAGAGCTACGCGACGCTCGCCGGGCAGCTGCGTGACTACAACGACTGGGTTCGTGCCGAGATCATTCCGCGCACGCGCAAGGACTATCGCCTGCCCCAGGCCATGTATGAGGACGCGCTGAGAAACTGGGGCGTCTACTCGTCGCCGGAGGAACTGATCGAACAGGCCACCAAGGGTTACATGGACATCCGCAACGAGATGGAGGCGCTGGCGCCCCTGATCGCTGCAGAGAAAGGCTGGGATACACGCGACTATCGTGAAGTCATCAACAGGCTCAAGGAAGAGGGCGCAATCGATGGTGATAAATTGCTCGACCATTTCCATGCTGTCCTGCGTGATCTTGAAGAGATCATCGTGCGCGAGAAGATCATTACGCTGCCGCAACGAGAAGCGGGCATACGCATTGCCACGGCCGCGGAAACGGCGGCCCAACCGGCGCCTCACCTGGAAGTGCCTCGCATGATTGGCAACACCGGCGAGTATCCGTCGTTCATCATCCCGCAGCTGACGCAGAACGAAGATGGCAGCTGGGTGCAAACCGATGACACCTACGCAGCGGGAACGTGGACGCTGACCGTGCATGAGGCGCGCCCCGGACACGAGATGCAATTCTCAAGCGTGCTTGAGTCTGGTGTGTCGATCGCGCGCGCCCTGTTTGCATTCAACAGCGCCAACGTCGAAGGCTGGGGTCTGTATGCCGAAGCGATCATGAAACCCTACCTGTCTCTGGAGGCACAGATGATCAGCCTGCAATACCGCCTGATGCGTGCGGGCCGCATGTTCCTCGATCCCATGCTGAACCTCGGTCTCATTTCGCCCGAAGAGGCGAAGAACCTGATCATGAGCGACATGGCCATTGGTGAGTCCTGGGCGCAAAACGAAATCGAGCGCTACACCTACCGCATGCCTGGCCAGGCAACGGCGTATTACTACGGCTACGGCAAGATGCAGGCATTGCGCGCGCAAACCGAACTGAAGCTGCGTGACGATTTTGACCAGCAGGCGTTCCACGATTTCATCCTGGCGCAGGGCTTATTGCCGCCCGAGATTCTCAAGGATGCCGTGATGAACGAGTTCGTGCCGAGCCAGCTTAACTGAGGCGTTATACTGCGAGCTCCCAGTCAATTCGGGAGCTCGCATGTCTCACAACCTGGCTTGTTTCCGCTGCGGCGCGTCGCTGGCGGCCTTGTCATTACCGCTGTCGCGACGGGACCAGTGTCCCGATTGCACCGCGGATCTGCATGTCTGCAAGATGTGCGTCAATTTCGATGTGTCGGTGCCGCGCAAGTGTCGTGAGGACGGCGCTGAGGACGTCAGCGAAAAAGAGCGGCCGAATTTCTGCGACTGGTTCAAGCCGTCGGACACGGCGTTCAATCCGCATAGGAAAAGTGAAGAGGATGCGGCGCGGGATGCGCTCGCAGCGTTGTTCGGCGATGACAACTAGCCGGCGTAATTTTCTGGGCGCCGCCGGTGCGAGCCTGCTCCTGCCCCAGCTCGCGGCATGCAGTGGTTTCGACAAGGTGCCGGTTGCGGGCGTTCCAAGAAGCGGGTTCGATGCTGACGCAACCGCCGAGCAGGTGACCGAGGGGATTGACCTGACAGGCAAGATGGCTGTTGTGACCGGCTGCACTTCCGGTATCGGCTTTGAGACCATGCGAGTCCTCGCCAGGCGCGGTGCCCATGTTGTGGGAACCAGTCGCTCGAAGGCGCGCGCCGAAGCGGCCTGTCGCAAGGTCATCGGCAGCACCATGCCCGCTGCAACTCGATCTCGGGGACTTCGACTCGGTTGCACGGTGTGCGGATGATATTCATACAGTACGGTCGCCGGTCGATCTGCTGATCAACAATGCCGGCTACCTGGGTGGCGGTAACGAGCGACAGCTCATCAACGGTGTGGAAAAACACTTCGTCATCAATCACCTCGGCCACTTCATACTGACGAACCGCCTGATGGATCGACTGTACATCGCTTCGCAGGGGCGCATCGTCAACGTTGCCAGCCGCGCCGCGTATCGACGTGCACCCGCTGACGGGATCAGGTTTGATGATCTCGGCATGGCCCGTGAATACACCGATTTGCTCGCGTACGGCCAGTCCAAGCTCGCCAATGTGTTGTTTTCGCTGCAGCTTGCCGAGCTGCTTCGGGGAACGCGGATCACGACCAATTCCCTGCACCCGGGCGTAATCAATACCGATATCGACCGCAACCTGAGTCCTGTCATCGGATTCGGATTTGGGCTGCTGACCGCGCTCAGTGGAAAGTCGATAGAAGAAGGGGCTGCGACGACCTGCTACGTCGCAACCAGCAGCAAGCTCGGTAGCGTCAGCGGCCGCTATTTTGAAGACTGCGACGCCGTCAGCATCGAAAACAAGGGGCACATGCAGGACATGAACATGGCTGAGAAACTGCTGCAAACGTCGATCGAGCTGACCGCAGACTGGCTGGTTGAATTCAAAGAGCCGAGGAAGGAAGATTTCGAAATCGGCAAGCGGAAAGAAACGGCTGAGTAATGCGGGACAGTAAACAAAAAGCGCTGGTCGTTCTCTCGGGCGGCCAGGATTCGACCACCTGCCTGTACTGGGCGATCGACCGCTTTGGTCTCGCCGCCGTCGACACCGTGACCTTCGATTATGGACAACGCCATCACATCGAGTTGGAGTGCGCGGCAAGAGTCGCGGAGATTGCCGGCGTCGGCAATACCGTCTTGCCAATCGATACGTTTGCGGCACTGGGTGGCGACTCGCTGACAGACCCGGATGTTGATGTGCAGGACGAAACTGATACCGACACCGGGCTGCCGAATACGTTTGTGCCAGGGCGCAACCTGGTGTTCCTGACCTATGCGGCAGCGTTCGCGTACCGCCGCGGGATCCGGAACATCGTCACCGGCGTCGCTCAGACGGACTTCAGCGGCTACCCGGACTGCCGCGCAGAGACGATCAGCGCCCTGCAGGAAGCCCTGCGACTGGGAATGGAGACCGACGTAATCATTCACACGCCGCTCATGCACCTGAGCAAAAAAGAGACAGTGGAACTCGCGCGCGATCTTGGCGGGCTACCGGCGATGGCTTACACGCACACGTGTTACAACGGCGAGCGCCCGCCCTGCGGCCACTGTCCTGCCTGCAAATTGCGCGCGAAGGGATTCGCACAGGCGGGCATCGAGGATCCGCTGCTGACAGCCGTATGACGTATTCGGTCAAGGAAATCTATTACACGCTGCAAGGCGAGGGAGCCCACACAGGTCGGCCCGCGGTATTCCTGCGTTTTGCAGGATGCAACTTGTGGTCAGGCCGTGAAGAACACCGGGCAGAAGCTGTTTGCCGTTTTTGCGATACCCAATTTGTCGGTACCGACGGGCCAGGTGGTGGCAAGTTTGAAACGGCGAGCGAACTTGTCGCGGCGATTGGGCTCGCGTGGGCCGGGAAGGGACCTCCTGGCATGCGCTACGTCGTTTGCACCGGCGGCGAACCGCTGCTGCAACTCGACAGGGCCCTGATCGATGAACTTCATGCCGGAGGATTCGAGATCGGCGTTGAGAGCAACGGTACGTTGGCGGCGCCGGACGGCATTGACTGGCTGTGTATCAGCCCCAAAGGGTCTGCACGCGTGGTGCAATCGTCGGGTAATGAACTGAAACTGGTTTACCCGCAGTTGGAAACGGAGGCTCAGCCCGAGAATTTCACCGATCTGGCTTTCGACCAGTTCTACCTGCAGCCCCTGGACGGTCCGGACATAGAGGCGAATACCCGCCAGGCAATCGAGTATTGCCTGGCCCACCCGCAATGGAAGCTCAGCGTACAAACGCACAAAGTACTGGGAATCGACTGATCATGAACCACCGCGTTGGCCAAAGTCTGTTCGCCCTGGTGGTCGGTCTTGCGGTGGCCGTGTTTGCCTACCAGTGGATAACGGATCCGGCGCCCCGCGAGCAACGTCAGGTTGAAGAACGCGCCGTGCTGGCGTCGCGCGACCTCCTTGTGTCTGCGGTTGGCGTCACGTCGCTTGAGATCATCGATCCGCTGGCGCCCAATCGCAAGGTCGGCAAGGTCTATATCTATGCCGAGGAACCTGGGTGGGCTGTGTCGGGCTACTATCGCCGCGACGAGGACGATCGCTGGCACCCGTATTTGCTCAGCATGACCGCCGACCTCGAGCTGCATGCTCTGAAGGCCGAAGACGCGGCGCTCGATATCAGAGAGTAAAAGACGCGACCCATCCGATAAAAACGATCAGGGCTGTGGCATAGCCAAGGCCCATGATGATCATTGCAGGGTCAATGTCGAGGTTCGTAGTCTGGTTTTCGTCGTAGGTCATTGGATCAATCTCTTGTTCGTTGTGGTGAGATTGAATCGTCACTCATGGCCGTGACAAAGAAATGACCAGCCTGTGATCCTTGGCTGACTATTTGCTGATTATTTCGTCAGGATGGCGTCAGGAATAACACAAGTGCCTGATTGTTAGGGTGATGCAGCCTGAAGTGCCGCGGCGTCTTCCTGGTGCCAGGCGAACACGTTGAGCTCGATGAACACGAACGCAACGAGCCACAGGAAGGCATCCCAGAAGTCGAGGAAGTCGCCCTTGAAACCCCAGTAGGCGGCAGCGGCAAACAGTGTGGAATACAATACATACTTGCTGACCGTACTGGCACGCAGGGCGAGACCCTCGAATCGGCCGTGCTCCTGCAGTCGGACGTCGATCTCGAGCAACAGTACGACAAGCAACCAGACGCCCGCGTTTATGACGTCTACCCAGGCCAGCCGAATAATGTCGGTCAGACTCGCTGCGTCGACGACTGCCGCTGCATCCGGGAATCTGAAGAATTCGGTCGCCGTACTCCAATCGGCACAGTTCGCGGCCGTGATTACCATGTACTCGCCCAGGTTGTCGGCCACGACCATTCACCAGGTGGCAGCGCACAGACGTCGGAAACGCCGGCCAGCACAGTAGCGCCCGAGTTAAACTGCAATACGTCTATGTATCCCTGGAAGGCCAGGATGATAAAGATGTAGCAAGCCGCCCTGAGCCCATGCAGTGTCCAGGCAACGGGCTTTGTGAAATGCTTGTCATCGACTACATAGGTTTCAAGTTCAAACATCAGCAGCAGGATGACCCAGGCCAGCGTGTCAATTGTGGCCGCGTACGCTTCCATGCGATTCGCGAATGCCCAACGCCATTCGGATATCGCAGTGGCGCTGCGGCAAATCTCCTCGGCGAAGAACAGGTAGACGTTTGTCGCGAGAAACACGTAGACCGCGTATTTGAAAAGCTGGAACAGCCGGCTGCTGTTGATCGTCAAACTGTAGGTCCCCCAGAGGTCGCTCGATTCTATGTGCGTAGAAAGACCGAACGCAATGGGTAGCGCACAATTTGATGGGTCAGGTCTTCTCCTGCGATTCATCGATGCTGTCCGTTTCGACGCCGGCGTAGTAGACCCAGACGTTCTCCTCACCGGTCAGCAGCTCGATGTACTTGGGATGGACGAACAGTGTTTCGCGCCCCGACTTCACTTCCTTCAACACGCCGATGTCGCAAAGTTGCTTCAGGTAGACAGACGCGGTCTGGCGCTTGGCAACGCCGGCGTCCACCAGGTTGCCGATGCGACAATAGGGTTGCTTGAAGAGCAGCTCCACGAGCTCCCATGTATAGGTCTTCGGCAGGCGGTTCTGCACAAACTGGCCAGTGTGCTCCATGAGCTCACGGATGGATTTGATTTTGTCCGTCGTCCAGGTGCAGGTTTCCTCCACGCCGTCGAGTATGAACAGTATCCATGCTGCCCAGTCCCGCTCGTGGGTCACGAGCTTGAGCAGTCGATAGTAGGCGGCCTTGTTCTGGATGATGTAGCGACTCAAGTAGAGGATCGGCGAATCGAGGAGTCCGAGCTGGACCAGGAACAGGATATTCAGAATTCGGCCCGTCCTGCCATTGCCATCGACAAAGGGGTGAATCGCTTCGAACTGATAGTGTTGGATCGCCATGCGGACCAGCGGATCGATATCATCGGCCTCGTGCATGAAGCGCGCCAGATTATCCAGCTTGTTAATGATCAGTTTCTGGCCAACAGGCGGTGTGTAGATGACTTCGCCGGTCATGCGGCTCTTGAGCGTTGTTCCAGATTCAGCACGAATATCCAGCTCCATCCCTTTGATAGTGCTACATATTTGTATTGCCATATCAGTGGTCAGCATGCCTCGCTGGACCATCTTGGTCCCTTCATAGAGGGCTGTGCGGTAACGCAGCGCCTCCTTGGTGGCCGCGTCGGCACGGTCCTCGGCAATATCGGCGAACTCGAACAACTTGTCGGTCGTCGTGACGATATTTTCAATTTCCGAGCTCGCTCGCGCCTCGAGCAGCGGCAGGGCATTGACCAGGACGGCCGAATTCGGGATCAGTTCGGCGGCCTGTTTGAGCTCGGCCAGCGCCACCCGTGCCCGGATGCAGCGCTTCAGGATCTCGGTTGTTTCGACCAGTTCAGCCGGTGGGGGCAGGTCGGGAAGGTCGTTGTACGGTAAAGAAGCATCAAAATCAGTCACTTAGTGGCCTCCGAGGGCGATTTTTCAATAGGTCGATGCAGTCGACACATCCGACAAATAGGTCGAAAAAAGCGAAAAATATCGACATATCAGCGAAACATGTCGATGGAATCGACGCATTCGGCAAACGTGTCGAAAAAATGGCAAATTATCGACATATCAGCCAAACGTGTCGATCGTATCGACGTATTCGCACGACGTGTCGAAAAATGTGAAAGATTTCGACACGTCCGGAGTATAGGTCGATTGCGTAAGCATGTTCGTGATCGAGTTGGCAGTCCTGCTAAGCTCGTCATCAGTTAAGTCCGGAGATTGCGCGTGAACGGAACGAGGATATTGTCTGCGGCCGCGACCGTCCTTTTGGTAGCGGTGGCCGTTTTGAGCTGCAGTGGTGGTGGCGGCGAAAACGGCGGCACGGTTGGTCCAACGCCTCAGCCAACACCCACGACGCCGACGATCGCTATCAGCCACGTTTTCACGTCCTTGTCCTTCGATCAGCCCACGGTGCTCAAGCAGGCCCCAGGCGACGCGTCGCGATGGTTCGTCGGCGAGAAAGGCGGGTATATCCGAGTTTTTGCTAATAACCCGGGTTCTTCGTCGAGCAGCACGTTTCTGGACATCAGCCCGGTGGTAAACGCAGCGGGGGAAGGTGGCTTGCTGGGATTCGCATTCCACCCGAATTTTCCGCTAACACCCGAAGTATTTGTGTCGTACACGCGCAGTGGTGCCCCGCTCGTGTCCTATATTTCGAGATTCGTCAGCAACGATAACGGCCTGACAGTGGAGGCGGGTAGCGAGGATCCGATATTGACAGTCCTGCAGCCCGCAACAAATCACAACGGCGGCGACATTCATTTTGGGCCGGACGGTTACCTCTATGCGGGCTTTGGCGACGGAGGCGGGGCGGGCGATCCACGCGGCTATGGCCAGAATGACGAGAACCTGCACGGCACGATTATTCGTATCGATGTCGATGGAGGTTCGCCTTACGCTATCCCTGCGGATAACCCCAATGCGGCAAACGCCGAATGTGTGCAGGGATACGGCGGTGCGCCGTGCCCCGAAATATTTGCGTGGGGTCTCCGGAATCCCTGGCGCCTGAGCTTTGACCACGTCACCGGGAAACTGTGGGTCGGCGATGTCGGGCAAGGCGCGTGGGAAGAGATCGACGTTATCGAGGTGGGTGGCAACTACGGCTGGAACGTGCGAGAGGGAGCTCATTGCTACGAACCCTCCTCGGGTTGCAGCACGAACTTCACGGACCCAATTACAGAATACGGTCGCAGCCAGGGACGTTCGGTAACCGGAGGCCACGTCTACCGTGGCACTGGAATTGCGGACCTGGTCGGCTGGTACGTGTTTGGCGACTACGGCAATGGCAATATCTTCGCGATTCCTGAGAACAGTGCGGCGGGTGTGGCCCCGGACATTCTGCTCGATACGCCCAACGCGATTGTCACATTCGCGAGGGACGCTGATGGCGAGCTGTACTATGTCGATATTGCGGTAGGCACAATCCACAAGATTGAGGACGCGCCATAAAGCGCTATTTCCGATAGAATCCCGGCCACAAATGACGGATCGAAAAAGGACAAACCGTGGCCGTAAAAAGTGATATCGAGATTGCCCAGGCGGCAACCCTCAAACCCATCCAGAAAATTGCAGAGAATCTCGGGATCCCGACGGATGCCCTGATTCCCTATGGCCATGACAAGGCAAAGATCAGCGCTGACTTCATCAAGAAGAAGAGCAAGGAAAAGGACGGCAAGCTCGTCCTGGTGACCGCCGTTTCTCCCACGCCGGCGGGAGAGGGCAAGACGACCACGACTGTCGGGCTCGGTGATGCAATGAACATCATCGGCAAGAATGCGCTGATCTGTCTGCGTGAGCCGAGCCTTGGGCCCTGCTTTGGTATGAAAGGCGGCGCGGCAGGTGGCGGCTACGCCCAGGTTGTCCCGATGACGGACATCAACCTGCATTTCACCGGCGATTTCCACGCGATCGGGGCGGCGAACAACCTGTTGGCGGCATTGATCGACAACCACATGCACTGGGAAAACCAGCTGAATATCGATCCGCGCCGCGTTACCTGGCGTCGTGTTGTGGACATGAACGATCGCGCGCTGCGAACGATTACGTCAGGCCTGGGTGGCTACCACAACGGCGTCGTTCGCGAAGCCGGATTCGATATCACTGTTGCTTCCGAGATCATGGCGATTTTCTGCCTGGCGACCGATCTCCAGGATCTTGAGAAGCGCCTCGGCAACATTGTGCTTGGCTACACGCGGCAGAACGAACCCGTGACCGTGCGCGAACTCGGAGCAGAGGGAGCGATGACGGCGCTGCTGCGCGACGCGCTCCAGCCAAATCTCGTGCAGACGCTCGAGAACAACCCCGCGCTGATGCATGGCGGACCGTTTGCCAACATTGCGCACGGCTGTAACTCGGTCATGGCGACGTCCACGGGGCTGAAGCTGGCCGATTACGTCGTCACAGAGGCCGGCTTCGGTGCAGATCTCGGCGCCGAGAAATTTTTCAACATCAAGTGCCGCAAAGCCAATCTGTCACCGGATGCGGTCGTGCTCGTTGCCACGATCAAGGCGCTCAAGATGCAGGGCGGCGTCGCGAAGGAAGACCTTGGTGCAGAGAACGTCAAAGCGCTGCGCGATGGATGCAGGAACCTCGAGCGGCATATGCGTAACCTGGCGAAGTTTGGTGTGCCGGTCGCTGTCGC
This sequence comes from uncultured Gammaproteobacteria bacterium, assembly GCA_963698415.1. GTDB lineage: Bacteria > Pseudomonadota > Gammaproteobacteria > Steroidobacterales > Woeseiaceae > UBA1847. Next base: position 118,069 of record CAVOQS010000015.1, read on the forward strand.
GATCAATCGTTACACCGCGGATACCGATGCCGAAGTCGAAACGGTACGTGCGTTCTGCGAAAAGTTTGGTGTCAAGGCCATCAACTGCACGCACTGGGCCGACGGCGGCAAAGGTACGACCGAGCTTGCAGAACACGTCGTTGGATTGTGCGACAGTGGCACTGCCCAGTTCCGAACCCTCTACGACGACGATATGTCGCTATGGGACAAGGCGGCGACGATCGCGCGGGAGATCTACGGGGCCGAGGACATTATTGCCGACAAGAAGGTCCGGGCGCAGTTCGCGAAGTTCGAGAGCGAAGGCTACGGGAAGTACCCGATTTGCATGGCAAAGACGCAGTACAGTTTCTCGACGGACCCGAATCTTCTCGGTGCTCCTTCGGGACACCATGTGCCGATTCGCGAGATTCGTCTTGCCGCAGGCGCGGAGTTTGTCGTCGTGGTGACGGGCGAGATAATGACCATGCCTGGCTTGCCGAGGGTGCCGGCGGCGAATGCCATACGCGTCAACAAGGACGGACAGATCGAAGGACTGTTTTAGGTCATGCTCAGGCCGCGCTGACGCGCGGTCTGTCTTCGAACAGGTCTCTGTTCCGCGTACGGAAAGCGAGCCAGTCCTCGCTTGCCTGCGCGCGTTCGTCAATCGCCGTTTCAAAGCGATCGATTGAATACCTGCGCTCAAGCGAGCGGGTCACCCGTCTTTCTCCGTCAGTTTGTGGCTGTCGCTTGCAGTGAGCCTGCAACCGTAAACGGTCTTGAGCTGATCAATAACCTTGCGAGTATTTGCTGAAAACGGCGCCTTGCCTTCAAACGCGTGCAGCACGATACCTTCCAGCAGGTCGCCCAGTGTCAGGTCGGTGTACTCGGCCAGGCCTTTGAGGACCTTGAGGAGAGATGACTCGATTCGGACACCCGTTTGGGTGCGCTGCACGGAAGTCGTCGGCACGTTGTTCTCCAGGGAAGGTAAACAGGTAACATGGTAACAATGTAGGAATAACTGTGCAAGTGGGATATTCCCTATAGAGTTGGCGTGCATTGGCGATCAACGCAATTCTGCGTGCATCTGAACAGGAAGCGGGCCGCGTGCTGACGACAGAACAACTTCAGGAAGGCTTCGCGCTCGGAGAGTGGGACGTACTGCCGAACAAGGGTGTTCTCTGTCGGGGTGAAGAGGAGATTCACCCGGAACCCAAGGTTCTTGCAGTCCTGCTCGCGCTGGCCTGTCGCGATGGCGATCTTGTCACCAAGGATGAACTGATCGAAGAAGTCTGGGACGGACGTGCGTTCGGCGATGAGCCGATCCAGCGCTGCATCGCGTTGTTGCGCAAGCATTTCGGAGACTCCCGGCCGTATGAGTACATAGAAACGCTGCAGCGCAGGGGATATCGGCTCCTCAAGCCTGTAAAACTGCACGTTCAGCCTGACGTCCTTCTGGCAGAACCGCCGGATACAAACGGCGATGACGCGCGCCTGTGGAAGATCGTGACTGCAGTGGTCGCGGCGGGCTTCCTGGCGGTATTGCTGATTTCCACCGATATCTGGGGTCCCGGCAGGGAACCGATCGTCAAGTCAATTGCGATCCTGCCCATGGAGAACCTGAGTGGCGACCCCTCCAAGCAGTACATCGTGGTGGGCACCCAGAATACCCTGGCTTATCGCTTATCCGGTCTGCAGGAATTCGCAACGAAGAACGTGCGTCTGTACCGCGAGGGTACGATTCCCGAGATTGCAGCATCGCTTGGTGTCGAGAGTATTTTGAATAGCTCCCTGCAAATGATGGGCGATACGCTCAAGGTTACCTGGCATATCGTCAACGGCGCGGATAATGTCACGGTCGCATCCGGTGAAGTGACTGGCGATATAAGCGACCTGTTCACGCTTCAGGAAGAGCTCGCCCAGGATGTCCGCAACCAGCTTGCGGGGCCCGCAACGCCGCAGCTGGTGTCCCGGTACGAGCCTGAATCGGCGGCGTACAACAGTTTCGTGCACGGAATGTTCCTGATGAAACGTCGTGGCGGGGCAGACAACCTCGAGGCCGCAATGGCGCTGTTTCACGAGTCGATTTCCCGGGACAGAAATTTTGGTCCGGCCTACCTTGCGCTGGCGAATGCGTATGCGTTGCTTCCGGACTACAGGCAGCTTCCGCTGGAAGAAGCGCATCGCCTCGCGATCGCTACTGTTGAACAAGGTGTACTGGTGGACCCCAGCATCGAGGACGCAGCCGCTTCCATATACGGCTTTGTCTATCATCAGCAGAAACGCTGGCACGAGTCCGAGTCGGCACACCTGCAGGCAGTGAACGCCTCAGTCGTCGACGCCAATTCATTCAATTGGTATTCACGCATGCTGGCCAGTGTCGGGCGCAGGGAGGACGCGCTCAACTGGATTCTGAAGGCTGAACACATTGATCCCGACAATCCGATCGTAATCAACCGCATCGCGCTTGCGTACCTGTGGCTGGGCAATACGGCAAAGGCACAGGAGTATTTTCAGCGTGCTGCAAAGTTGGGTGCGGGCGGGCGTAACCAGCTACTCGGGTATGCACTGCTGCTGATGCGTCACGGTCAGTTTGAGCAGGCGCAGGATCTCGCGGCGATGCAAATGCGGGAGATCGGTATGCCGGCGGATTGGGTGGCGCCGGTATTCACCGCATTCACCGATCCGACGCTGCGCGAAAATGCGCTGGCAGTTCTGGATCGTCAATGGGCGGAACAAACCCTTGCACCGCAAATCGTGTTGATTGCCCGAATCGGGCTGGGCGATGTAGAAGGCGCGATGGAAATTGCCCAACTCCTGGAACATCCGGGCGAGATCTTTGAAATGGATCTTCTCTTTATCGACGAACTGGAACCTCTGCGGCAGCACCGCGACTTCATTCCCCTGATGGAGAAGCTGGGTGTCGTCGAGTACTGGGACAGTGTTGGTTGCGTTTGGGACGGCAGCCAGGTCAACTGCGCGACAGCTAGTCGTCCTGCACCCGTCGCCGGGATTTCTTGATCTCTCCTCGACGACTTTTTGCGTCCAGTCGTTTTTTCTTTGCCTGCTTTCCCGGACGCGTCGGGATGCGCGGCTTCTTTTTTTGTGTTGCTCTGCGAATGATCTCGGCAAGCCGTACCAGCGCAGCCTGGCGGTTACGATCCTGGCTGCGGCCTTCCTGGGCCTTGATGATCAGCACACCTTCCGTTGATATCCGTTGATCGCCACTGTCGAGTAGTCTGGTGCGCACGTTGTCGGGTAGCGAGGGGCTGTTACGAATATCGAATCGCAGATGAATTGCTGTTGCAACCTTGTTGACGTTTTGGCCGCCCGCACCTTGCGATCGCACTGCCTTGATATCGATCTCGGAAAGCGGAATACGGATTGTCTCGGTTACTTCCAGTTCGTCCACGATCTCTCCGGCGCATTTGCGGCGAATATGTGAGAATGCGCCCCTCATATTGCTGATCGGCAGGCTTAATGCAAGCGCGCAATCTAATCATCCTGGTTTCCTGTCAAATGATTTCTGCGACCGCGACGATTTCGCTGGTGACGCTTGGCGGCATTATCGGATCGTCGATGACGGACAATCGGGCGCTGGTCACGTTGCCGCTGTCATTGATGATTGTGGCCGGGGCTGCCACGGCCGTGCCGGCGACTCTTCTAATGAAGCGGCTCGGTCGTCGCTACGGCTTCATGATGGCTTCGTGTTGCGCTGCACTGGGCATGGCAATCGGTATTGTTGCCTTGCGACAATCGAGCTTCGTGCTGTTCTGCGTGGCAACCATGATGCTCGGAGCGAACACGGCGTTTACCCTGCAGTACCGCTATGCGGCGGCCGAAAGCGTAGCGCCGGAGCATGTGGCGCGTGCCGTCTCTTTCGTTCTGCTTGGACCGATTGGCGGCGCAATTCTCGGCAAGGAGATCGCCGTTCGCGGGCAGGACTGGATAGCCGCCACGCCCTATGCCGGGACGATGGCTGCTTTGTGCATCCTGTTTGTTCTCCAGGCGCTGCTGTTGTCGATGCTCCGCGAGCCTGCCGTTCACGTCGACCAGGCGACGCAGCATTCTGATCGGCCGCTTGGGGCCATTGTCCGCCAACCGGTGTTTCTTGCTGCCGTCTTTGGTGGCGTCGTCGCCTACGGCGTGATGACGCTGATCATGACAGCCACACCGCTCAGCATGCATGTCAACGATGGATTCTCGATCGAAGAGACGGGCAGCGTTATTCGGGCTCACGTACTTGCAATGTACTTGCCGTCGCTGGTCGCAGGCTTCCTGATCGAACGAGTCGGAGTGACGCGCCTGATGATTGTCGGCGCAGCCTGTATCTTCGCGACTTCGATCGTAGGCCTGCAGGGTCATGCATTGCTGCACTACTGGTGGGCACTCGTGCTGCTCGGTGTCGGCTGGAATTTCCTGTATGTCGGCGGCACCACGTTGTTGACCTACACCTACTCGATGGCTGAGAGGTACCGTGCGCAGGCTGTTAACGAATTTCTCGTGTTCGGCATGTCAGCATCATCATCGCTCCTGGCCGGTACGGTCATGTATTACTTCGGCTGGACGACACTCATGCTAATTCCGATTCCGGTGTTGATCGCGATTGTCGTGGCACTGATCTATATTCGCAGGGAGCCATTGCTGAAACGTCAAAGCGCAGCCGGGCGAGGATAGACCTATGTCGCATGATGAGAATTTGCGTCGCTTGCTCGAGGAGGCGGCCCGCCGGGGAATCGACTATCGTCTGCAATCGCCGTCGCGATCTGTGGCGCCGACGGACGAGGCGATCGCAAATATTCAGCGCTTCATCGAGCCACTGCCAGAGCATGGCGTGGCTGATCTCGACGTCCTGGCCGAGCTGGATGAAATCGGGACGCCGGCGGCCGTTGCGATGACCGGTCCGCGCTTTTTCGGCTTTGTGATCGGTGGTTCGCTGCCCGTTACGCTGGCGAGCAACTGGCTTGCGTCCGCCTGGGACCAGAACGACGTCATGTTTGAAGTCACTCCGGCCACCGCGACGCTGGAGCGCGTGGCCATGGACTGGATGATTGACCTGTTCGGGCTGCCGGCAGAGACCGGCGCGGCATTTGTCACTGGCGCGACGATTGCCAACTTTTCAGCACTGGCGGCGGCAAGGAATCGTGTGTATGCGGACATCGGCTGGAATGTCGAGGCGGATGGCTTGATTGGCGCGCCACCCCTGACGATTCTCGTCGGCGAGGAAGCTCACCCGACGGTCGTCAAAGGCATCGGCCTGCTTGGTTTCGGACGTGATCGCGTGCAGCGACTTCCGGTGGACCGGCAGGGCTGCATCGACGTGAGGCAGATCCCCGAAATCTCCGGGCCAGCGATCGTCTGTACCCAGGCCGGCAACATAAACACGGGTGGCTTCGATCCGGTCGGGGACATTTGCGATGCCGTCAAGGGGAAAGGCGCCTGGGTTCACGTCGATGGCGCGTTCGGCCTGTGGGCCGCCGCATCGCCCGAACTTGCGCATCTCTGCAATGGCTTCCAGGCCGCGGACTCCTGGGCGACCGACGCTCACAAGTGGCTCAACGTTCCTTACGACTGCGGGATTGCTTTCGTGCGGGATGCGGCGGCGCTCAAGTCCGCAATGTCGATTACAGCGGACTACCTGATTACCAAAACGGAGAGTCGCAATCCGTCCGACTACACGCCGGAGCTGTCGCGCCGCGCTCGCGGCGTCGATGTCTGGGCAGCCCTGAAGTCCCTGGGAAGGTCTGGCCTTGCCGAGATGTTGAATCGCTGTTGCAGCAATGCGCGCCGGTTCGCGGTCGGGCTTGAGAAGGCCGGCTTCGAAATTCTTAATGAGGTTTGCCTGAACCAGGTGCTTGTATCCTTTGGGGATGACTCGCGCACACGCAGGGTTATTGACGCGATCCAGGCAGACGGCACCTGCTGGTGTGGCGTTACTGTCTGGCAGGGACGCACGGCAATGCGTATCAGCGTATCCAACTGGTCGACGACGCCCGCGGATGTGGACGCCAGTCTTGCGGCGATCATTCGGCTTGCCGCTGCGACAGAGTCGATGCAATGAAGCGCCTGTATGACGACGATATGTATTGCTTCGCTACGCCGCAGCGGAGCTATTGGGAAGCGACAGCGGGCGATCTGCACGTCGATGCAACACCGCTGACCGGCAACGAGTATTGCGATGTCGCAATTATCGGCGGTGGGTACACCGGATTGTCGGCTGCCTATCATCTGGCGCGTGATTTCGATACCGACGTTCGGGTCGTCGAGGCCGGGCACATTGGGTGGGGCGCGTCCGGTCGCAATGGTGGCTTCTGCTGCATGGGCGGGGCCGGCATTTTTGGTTCTGACCTGATCAGGATGGTCGGAATTGAAGAAGCAAGGTTCTGGCACAGGACCCAGGAAGCGTCGGTCGAACTCGTGCGCCGGATCGGCACGGAAGAGGGTATCGATTTCTGGCCGCAGGGAGAAAGCGAATACCTGGTGGCGCACTCGCCGCGCCGTTTTGCCGAACTCCGTGAAAAGTGTGATGTACTGGCCGGGCAGCTCGGTGTCGACGCGAACATGATCGGTCCTGACGAGTTTCGCGAGCGCTTTTACGACTCCACGGAGCAGTATGGGGCGATGCGCGAGGGGCCGACATTCGGCCTGCATCCGTTGCGCTACTGCCTGGGGCTCGCGAATGCAGCGGTCAGGAACGGGGCGGTACTGCATGATCGTAGCGAGGTCGTCGAATGGACCAGGAGCGATGATGGATTGCACCATCTCCACACTGACGGTGGTGTGCTGCGAGCCAGGCGAGTTATCTACGCGACGAATGGCTTTATTCGAGAGAGTCTGCGTCGTGAATATTTCGGACGTACGTTGCCGATTATCAGTGCAATTATCGCAACGCGTCCGCTGAGCGATGAGGAGCGATCTGCGCACGGATGGCAGACCGAACAACCGATGGCGAATACGCGTCGCATCCTGAACTACTACCGGATGCTGCCGGATGGGCGTTTGCTGTTTGGAGGGCGAGGGCATGGCAGGGGCAGCGCATCCGGGGAACAGGAGACGTACGCCGATCTCAAACGTGCACTTGCGACTATCTGGCCGCGCTGGGCCGACGTGGAAGTTGAGTATGGCTGGCGTGGCCTGATTTGTTATACAGGGGCTCTGCGACCAGCAGTTGGTCAGCTGGATGACGACCCGTCGGTGTTCCATGGATTCGGGTATCACGGCAACGGGGTTGCCATGGGGACCTGGGCAGGCAGCAAACTGGCCGAGTGGATCGGCACCGGCTCGGCGCCGAAACTGCCGGTCGTCGTTCAGGGATTAGGCCGGAAATTTCCCTTTCCCGGTCTGCGCTTCAGGTACCTCCAACTCGGGATTGCTGCGGCCCGCTGGCTCGACAACCGGGGCTAATCAGATCCCAGGGAGGTCCGTGAAGGTTGGTTCCGACATCTTGTCACGCCCCCATTTCAGAAAGATCGATGGTCTTGCATCGGGATCGATGTTGACCTTGTCGAGATCCCCGTCGACATGCGCGAGGGCCATCAGGCGTTTGTCCATGACATGAAACCAGGCCTGGGGAACATAGGCCAGGACATACATGCCGAAGTAGCCATTCGGCAACTGCGGCACATTCGGAAAATGGCGCAAGGATTGATAGCGACGCTGCGGATGAGTGTGGTGATCGGAATGGCGCTCAAGGTGAAACAGCAAGAGATTGCTCAGGACGAAATTGCAGTTCCACGAATGATGCGGCTCGCAGCGCTCATAGCGCCCGGTCGCCGTTTTCTCGCGCAGCAGGCCGTAGTGTTCGATGTAGTTGGCGCTGGTTAGCTGCCAGTAAGCGGCCGCATGGTGAATCAGCAGGAAGGGCACCGCCAGCCACCCGAAGAGGGCAACAAGAAGCGCTGCGATCATGGCGCTGATCGCGTAGGACTGCAGGATCGGGTTGCTGTAGTGCCAGATTGGCTTGTTACGCGAGGAGAGGCGTTCGCGTTCGATCGCCCATGCGCGCCGGAACACGCCGGGAATCTCGCGGAGTGCGAACTTGTAGATGCTCTCACCCATCCGCGCACTGGCCTCATCCCCGGGTGTCGAAACGAGCAGGTGATGGCCACGGTTATGGTCCACCGAGAAATGGCCATACGCGGGAACAGCCAGCACCAGTTTCGCCAGCGCCTTCTCCAGCCGCGAATTCTTGTGGCCCAGTTCGTGGCCGGTATTGATGGCGAGACCGGCCGTCAAACCAGCGATCAGTGACAGCGCGATAAACGCCCACCAACTCAGGGGCTGAGTAAGCGCATAGGCAGCGCAGCCAAACAACACGAGGAAATGCAAGGGGACGATCAGGTAGGTGAGGCGCCGGTAGTAGACATCCTTCTCAAGTTGCATGACCACTTCTTCGGGCGGATTGTTGGTGTCTTCACCGATCAACCAGTCGAGCAGGGGAGTGAGCACAAAGAAATTGAGTATTGGCAGAAAGAACCAGAGTTCGTTTCCTGTCGACGCGTGCAACCACATCGGGACGAACACCTGCAGGGGGTAGACGACCGAGAGAATCCAGAACCAGCGCTTGCGATCGACGTAGTGGATCGCCGCACCGTCCGCCGCGACAGCCGTGAAGCCCTTCATACCGTATTCACCGCAAAAATTCCCAGGCAAGCAGGCGCTCGATTATCGCCCCGGTTTTCGACGTGCAGCAACGTGCGCACGCCTGATCCTGTCGGTAATCTATACAAATTGGCACCAGGAATTGACCCACGGCGGAAAAAATGTACGTTAAATCAAATACAAGAGACGTTGGTACATAAATTGCTCTATATTTGTTGCTGGCAAAGGCATTGAGGGTTGGCATTGAGGGATAACTTCAGGCTCTTGGCAGTCGTCGCTATGATGACAACGGTAACGCTTGTCGTCGGTTGCGGCAAAAAAACCGAGGAAACCGGGTCAGACGCAGGCCCATTACCCTCTGCTGCAACCTTGGGCGAACAGGTCGTCCTGACAGCGGAGGAATACCTCGCAACTGAGCCGTACGCCGGTGCAGACCGGACGCGAGGCGAGAGGCAGGCCGGGATTTGCAAGGCCTGCCATAGTCTCGACAGCGGTGGCCCCAACATGATTGGGCCCGCACTGTTCGGTTTCTTCGGCACACCAGTCGGGAAGCGCGATGGGTTCGAGTATTCGGACGTCATGCGCAACGCCGATTTCGTGTGGACGCCTGAAGCATTGAACGCCTGGCTGGCGCAGCCGGGACGATTCCTGCCAGGCAACCGCATGACATTTGCCGGTGTGCTGCAGCAGGAAGACAGGAATGACCTGATTGCCTACCTGCTCGAAGTCACGGCGGCACCGACAACGGATTAGCAGGAGTGGCAGAAGCGCACATGGATGTCAGCACAGCAATACCTGAGCAACGCGCGCGCGAAGAGCGGCGCAAATTTTCCTGGCGTACTGTCACTTACGGTTTCACGTTCTCACGCCGACACACCCATCGCCGGAGCGCCGACGACGAGGTCATATTCCTGGACTGGCATCATCCCTGGCTGTTCTTCCTGGCCACGGGAACGATGTTGCTCTCCTGCGCAGATGCATTCCTGACTTTGCAGCTGCTCGATCGGGGCATGGTTGAGGCGAATCCGGTCATGCATGCGGTCATGACACAAGGCGCCACCGCCTTCACGAGCACCAAGCTCGCGATGACCGCATTCGGCATATTTGTCCTCGTGTTCCTCGCCAAGGCTCGATTTCTGAACCGCTTGCGGACCGGGCTGTTCCTGACGATTTTCTTCACCTTCTACGCCTGCCTCGTTTGTTATGAACTGGTCAATCTGCTGCGGCTGATGTAGGCGGCAAGCCTTGCCGTAATTCGATTCCATCAAAGGGGCGCTTGGGATAAACTAGCGCCCCTTTTTTGGCCCGGACCCGTTGCGCCTGTTTGCAGGCCTGTCGCGGGCATCATAAGTCTTTGAAAGAATGAGTAATTCCCTCAAGGAACAAATAGCCTCCACGCCCCTGTTCGGCAGTAACGCAAGTGCCGTCGAAGGGCTTTATGAGCAGTACCTCGACGATCCGGCTGCTGTGTCGCCAGGCTGGCGCGAATATTTCGAGTCCCTGGGTGATCCCGACGCCGAAATTGTGCATTCGAAGATTCGCGAGGAGCTGCTGGCGGAGGCCCTTGCCGGCCGTCGCAGTGGTGCGCCCAGGGTGCGAGCGTCGGGCAAGCCTGTCACCTCGGGCGAAAAGCAGGCTGCCGTCTCCCGGCTTATCCAGGTCTACAGCCTTCGCGGCCACCAGATCGCCGACATCGATCCCCTCGGGATCATGGCCAGGCGCATGCCAGGCGTCCTCAAGCTCGACTACCTCGGCCTGACCGACGCGGACATGGACACCGAGTTCCATACGGGTGGGCTGGCCGGGACGGGCGACGAGCGCATGAAGTTGCGCGATATCCTTGACCTGCTGAAATCGATTTACTGCGGCAAGATTGGCGCAGAGTTTGCGCACATCTCGCGAGCCCGCGAACGTCTCTGGCTGCGCAAGCGCTTCGAGCAAGGTGCCGTCGTCGACAATCTGACTGACGAGGAGCGTCTTTGGACCCTCGAACAACTGACGAGCGCTGAAGGCATTGAGCGCTACCTGCACACGAGATACGTGGGCCAGAAGCGCTTTTCGCTGGAGGGTGGTGAGAGCCTGATTCCGATGCTGGATGACATTATTCAGCAGGGCGGCAAGGCGGGGATCCGGGAAATCGTAATCGGCATGGCACACCGCGGTCGTATTAACGTGCTCGTCAACATCCTTGGGAAATCGCCTGAATTGCTCTTCGAGGAGTTTGAGGGTAACTACGACCTCGACGAACTCAAGGGCTCCGGTGATGTGAAGTACCACAAGGGGTTCTCGGCGGACATGAAGACGCCGGGTGGCAATGTGCACATTGCGCTGGCATTCAACCCGTCGCATCTCGAGATTGTGAATCCCGTGGTCGAGGGTTCGGTTCGTGCCCGTCAACAACGACGCGGCGACCTGGAACGCCTGGAAGTTCTGCCTGTGCTTATCCATGGTGATGCGGCGTTCGCCGGTCAGGGTGTCGTTACCGAAACTTTCCAGATGTCGCAGACCAACGGATTCCGGACTGGCGGCTCTGTGCATATCGTGATCAACAACCAGATTGGGTTCACCACCAGCCGACCGTCCGACGCACGCTCGACCGAGTACTGTTCGGATGTGGCAAAGATGATCGAGGCCCCGATCTTCCACGTGAACGGCGACGACCCAGAGGCGGTGCTGTTCGTGACACGCCTGGCGCTCGAGTATCGCCAGAAGTTCAGGAAGGACGTGGTCATCGACCTGGTTTGTTACCGTCGCCATGGCCACAACGAAGCCGACGAGCCGGCGGCGACACAGCCAATCATGTACGGCGCCATCAAGAGCCACAAGACGACGCGCGAGTTGTATGCAAATCGCCTCGAAGCGACGGGTGTCATCGAAGCGACGACAGCCGCAGAATTGCAGGACAGCTATCGTGATCGACTCGACCGCGGCGAGCCCGTGCCGAAATCGAGTCTCGGCCTGATCGGCGACGAGTTCACGGTTGACTGGTCACCCTACGCTGGCACCGAGTGGGATGCACCCGTCGATACGACGATCAGCCCGGCCCAGGTGACGCGCCTGGGCAAAGCGATTACAGAAATCCCCCCGGACGTGAAACCTCACGGCCGTGTACAGCGCATCATGGATGATCGCGTCAGGATGGCGAAAGGGGAAATGGACATGGACTGGGGTTTTGCCGAGACCATGGCCTATGCATCCTTGCTGGCCGAAGGGCATGAAGTTCGTCTCGTGGGTCAGGACAGCGGCCGGGGTACGTTCTTTCACCGGCACGCGGTCCTGCACAACCAGTTGAACAATCGCGAATACACGCCGCTCGAGCACATCGTCGACAAGCAAAACGCGTTCCGCGTCATCGACTCTTTTCTTTCAGAAGAGGCGGTGCTTGGATTTGAGTACGGCTACGCGAGTACCGCTCCCAACACGCTCGCAATCTGGGAAGGCCAGTTTGGCGATTTTGCCAACGGCGCGCAGGTAGTCATCGACCAGTTCATCAGTTCGGGAGAATCGAAGTGGGGACGTCTGTGCGGTCTGACGATGTTCCTGCCGCACGGCTATGAGGGTCAGGGTCCCGAACACTCATCGGCCAGGCTCGAGCGCTTCCTGCAGCTGTGCGCGGAGCACAACATGCAGGTGTGCGTGCCATCGACGCCAGCCCAGATGTTCCATATGCTGCGTCGCCAGCAGGTTCGAAATTTCCGCAAGCCGCTCATCGTCATGACGCCAAAGAGTTTGTTGCGGCACAAGATGTCGGTTTCGCCGTTGACCGAGCTGTCAAGCGGCCGCTTCGAAGTCATCATCCCCGAGATCGAGGCAATCGAGCTCAAGAAAACGAGACGCCTCGTGTTTTGTAGTGGCAAGGTCTATTTCGACCTGCTCGAAGCTCGTGAAGTCAACAACATCGACGATATCGCGATCATCAGGATCGAACAGTTATACCCGTTCCCCGTCGATGAGTTCGCCGACATCATTGATCAATACAGCCATGTTGAAGAATTCGTATGGTGCCAGGAGGAGCCCTTGAACCAGGGTGCGTGGTACCAGATCAAGCATCGCCTGCAGGACCCCCTGAAAGACCATCAACAACTTTACTACGCGGGACGAGCGAGCGCGGCAGCGCCGGCATCCGGCGTGTTCAAAGTTCATTTGCAGCAGCAACAGGCGCTGGTCGAAGCCGCCCTCGATATCAAGGCCGAGGCCAGCAAAGTCCGCAAGCCTGAAAAAACCAAACGGAAGAAGAAATGACCATAGAGATAAAGGTTCCGCCTTTACCCGAATCCGTATCCGACGCAACGCTGGTTGCCTGGCACAAGACGGCCGGCGAAAGCGTGGCGCGCGATGAGAATCTCGTCGATCTGGAGACTGACAAGGTTGTTCTCGAAGTGCCGGCCCCGGCCTCGGGAACGATTGCGAAGATTCTCGTCAAGGACGGCGCGACCGTCGTCGCCGGCGACGTACTTGCCATTCTTGAAGAAGGAGAGGTCGCGAAGACAGCTGCCTCGGAACCCGAGCAGGAGACGGAGCAGAAGACAGAGCAGAAGGCTGCCCCAGCCCCGGCAGTGAAGACGGGCCCGGCCAAGACCAGCCCCGCCGTGCGACGGCTCCTCGATGAACACGATCTCGACGCCACGATGGTAGCGGGTAGCGGTAAGGACGGACGCATTACGAAAGCCGACGTCATGTCCTTCCTGAAATCGGATGACAGCAGCACTATGACGCCTGGTGATCCTGCACCTGTCAGTGTCGAAGCGGTTTCTTCCGGACCCGAGCGCAGCGAACAGCGCGTGCCGATGACGCGCCTGCGTGCGCGTATCGCGGAGCGGCTGGTCGAGGCACAGCAAACGGCGGCAATGTTAACGACGTTTAACGAGGTTGACCTGACCGAAGTGATAGCAATGCGCAGTCGTTACAAGGATACGTTCGAGAAGAAACACGGCGTGCGTCTCGGCTTCATGTCGTTCTTCGCCAAGGCGGCGGTCGAAGCGCTGAAGAAGTTCCCCGTGGTCAATGCGTCGGTCGAGGGGACCGACATCGTGTACCACAATTATTTCGATATCGGCATTGCGGTATCGAGCGATCGCGGCCTGATGGTTCCGGTCATTCGTGATGTAGACCAGATGAGTTTTGCCGATTTCGAGTCGGCGCTGAATGAGATGGCGGGCAGGGCGCAGGCGGGTACCATCAGCATGGAAGACCTGACCGGTGGTACGTTCACCATTACGAACGGCGGTATCTTCGGCTCGATGATGTCGACGCCAATCCTCAACCAGCCGCAAAGCGCCATTCTTGGTATGCACGCGATTCAACAGCGCCCAATGGTCGTCGACGGGGAGATTCTGGCACGCCCGATGATGTACCTGGCGATGACCTACGATCATCGTATTATCGATGGCAAGGAAGCCGTGCAGTTCCTGGTCTCGATCAAGGAACAACTTGAAGACCCGGGTCGCCTGCTGTTGCAGGTCTGACCAGATAACCTAATGACAGGATTCGATATTCCATGAGCAGAAGTTTTGACGTAGTAGTAATCGGTGCCGGGCCGGCCGGCTATATCGCCGCAATTCGGGCGGCGCAGCACGGCAAGACCGTTGCCTGTATCGATGAATGGAAGAACAAGGATGGCAAAAACGCATTCGGCGGAACGTGCCTGAATGCCGGATGCATTCCTTCCAAGGCGTTGCTCGAGTCGAGTGAGCTCTACCATCGAGCCGGCCACGAGTTCAAGAAACACGGCATCATGACGGGCGAAGTCGCAATGGATATCGGCGCGATGCAAAAGCGCCGCGCGTCGATTGTGCGCCAGTTAACCGGCGGTATCGCCGGTTTGTTCAAGGCCGCCAAAGTGGAAGGCCTTGTCGGGCACGGCAAGTTGCTCAAGGGCAAGAAAGTCGAATTCACGCCGGTCGATGGCGATGTGGAGATCATTGAGGCCGAGAATATTGTTCTTGCGTCTGGCTCGGCCCCTATCGAATTGCCGATCGCGAAGTTCGATGGCGTGCAGATCATTGACTCCTGGGACACGCTCGAACTCGACGCGGTGCCGGACACCCTGGGTGTGGTTGGCGCTGGCGTCATTGGCCTTGAGCTGGGAAGTGTCTGGGCCCGGCTGGGATCGAAAGTAACCATTCTCGAGGCGCTGGAAGATTTCCTGTTCATGGCCGACCGTGACGTTGCCAAACTCGCAGCGAGCGAGTTCAAGAAGCAAGGTCTGGATATCAGGCTCGGTGCCATGGTCAAAAAGGCCACGGCCGGCAAGAACGGCGTTAGCGTCGAATACGAAGACAAGAGCGGCACTCAGACACTCGAGGTCGAGAAGCTTGTCGTTGCAGTTGGTCGCCGGCCGGTTACTGACAACCTGTTTGCCGATGACGCGGGAATCCAGCTCGACGAGCGCGGCTTCGTTGTTGTGGATGAGGACTGTCGCACGCGCGTCAAGGGTGTCTACGCAATCGGTGACTGTGTGCGTGGACCCATGTTGGCGCACAAAGGCTCAGAAGAAGGCGTAATGGTCGCTGACCTGATCGCCGGCGAAATTGCGGAGATGAACTACGACGTTATTCCGTCGGTGTTGTACACCAATCCCGAGATCGCCTGGACCGGCAAGACCGAGGCCGAAGTCAAAGAGAGCGGTCGCGCGTACAAAACCGGTCAGTTCCCGTTCATGGCAAGCGGTCGCGCCAAAGCGATGGAACAGACGTCGGGTTTCGTGAAGATCATTTCGTCGGAAGACGACGATGAAATACTCGGTGTGCACATCGTCGGCCCGATGGCGGGCGAGCTGATTTCAGAAGCCGTGCTTGCGCTCGAATTCTCGGCCAGCACCGAAGATCTGCAAAGGACGATTCACGCGCACCCGTCGCTCGCCGAAGCCGTGCACGAAGCGGCGCTTGCTGTCGACAACAAGGCGCTGAATTTCCCTAACCGCTAGTTCTCCCAGAAGTCGGCATTCTTGATCCCGAGCTTCTTCGGGTCGAACGTGTACTTCGTCACACCGGCCTTGCGCTGCGCTTCGTAATCCTTGAGCGCGCGCAGTGCCGGGCGTCCCATGAAGAACAGGATCAGGATGCCGATAATGTTGAGCCACGCCATCAGGCCAACGCCAAGATCGCCCATGGCCCATGCGACGTCCGCCTGGCGAATCGTGCCGTAAAAGACCGATACCAGCGTTACGATCTTGAGTGCCCTTAGCAGTCCTGGCAGGTGGATGGTTCGCCGTATATACGCGACGTTGGTCTCTGCAATGTAGTAGTAGGCGAGTAGCGTCGTAAACGCGAAGAAGAACAGTGCGACGGCGACAAACGTCTTGCCGAACCCGCCCATTACGCTCTCCAGTGCATACTGCGTAAATGCAGGACTGGCGATCACGACGTCCGGGCCAAGCACGCCACCGCTGATCGCCGTGTCGAGTCCGCTGACGTAGTACTGCTGTGTAATCAGGATCATGAAAGCGGTGGCGGAACAGACGAACAGGGTATCGACATACACCGAGAAGGACTGGACGAGTCCCTGCTGTGCCGGATGTTCAACTTCCGACGCGGCCGCCGCATGCGGTCCGCTGCCCTGGCCGGCCTCATTGGAGTAGACGCCGCGTTTCACGCCCCAGCCGATAGCCGCACCGACGCCAGCCATCGGCGTGAATGCGTCCGTGACAATCAGCGCAATGATCCCGGGCAGCTCGGTGATGTGATAGAGGATGATGCCGACGGCCATCAGGATGTAACCCAGGGCCATGAGCGGCACGATCACCTGCGTCACGTGAGCGATGCGCTTGACGCCACCGAAGATGATGAACCCGAGGACGCCAACAACAATGACACCGGTGGTGATCTTGACCGCCGACACGCTGTCACCGAAGAAGTTGATCATGGTGTCGCCGCCGACAGCCAGCGCGGAAGCATTGCCGATGCTGTTGGATTGCACGCCGGGAAGTAACACGCCACAGGCAAATATGGTGACGATCGCAAATATCCACGCGTACCATTTCTGGCCCATCGCCTTTTCAATGTAGTAGGCCGGGCCGCCACGAAACTGGCCTTCGTCGACTTCCTTGTAAATCTGGCCCAGCGCTGATTCTACGTACGCAGTGGCAGAGCCAAGGAACGCCACGACCCACATCCAGAAGACAGCCCCCGGTCCGCCAAAGCCGATTGCAGCGGCGACTCCGGCGATATTGCCAGTGCCGACACGCCCCGACAGGGAAACGGCGAGCGCCTGGAAGGACGAAATGCCCCGGTCGGATTCCTTGCTCGAGAACAACAGGCGAATCATCTCGCGGAATAGCCGTACCTGGACGAAGCGCGTGAGAATGGAATAGAAAAGGCCGGCACCCAGGGCGAGGAAAATCAATGCCTCACTCCAGATAATTACATTGAGGCAACCGACAAGACCGGATACTCCTTCCATTTGCTGAAAACAGGCGTACGGGTCCTGCCAGAAAACGCGTGCGATCCAGTCGATGATTACCTGCATGCCATCCCCCTCTGTTCGTTCTTCTTGGTGGCCCGCAGGATGTTACCGCATATTGGGGCGTGAAAGCGTTCTTTCAAGCTGCCGTCCGTCAGGGTTTCGCGTTATAGTGCCGACCGGGTGCATGCTTCGGAGATACACGATGACTTGGTGGAGTTGGATGGTTCTGGGTGCGGTCTTGCTGGGCGCAGAGCTCTTCGCAATAGACGCACAGTTTTACCTGGTGTTCCTTGGTGTCTCTGCCGCTCTTGTTGGTTTGGCTGGGTTGTTTGGAATAGCCATGCCGGAGTGGGCGCAGTGGATGGCCTTCGCGATTTTGTCTCTTGTGTTCTTCTTTTCGTTCCGCAAGAGCCTGTATGAGAAAATTCGTGGCGGCGCGATTGGATTTCGCGAGAATTTGCTTGGCGATATGGTCAGCGTCGAAACTGACCTCGCTGCAGGCGCGGAAGCGCGCATCGAATATCGCGGGACGAAGTGGACCGCAAAGAATATTGGAAGCGACACGATTGCCGGTGGGTCGAAGGCAAGGGTCGTCAAGGCCGACGGCCTGACGTTACACGTCGAAGCCGAAAAGTCGTAAATAGGAGAACGTCCTGATGGATACATCACTCATAGTTGCTCTTGGTTTCGTTGCCGTCGTTATCATCATCCTGCTCAAGACGGCTGTCGTCGTTCCACAGCAGAATGGCTACGTCGTGGAGCGCCTGGGTAAATACAGCAAGACCTTGAATGCCGGTTTTCATATTCTCATCCCGTTTCTCGAGCGCATCGCGTACAAGCACACCCTGAAAGAGCAGGCTGCCGACATCGCCGAGCAGGTCTGTATCACGAAAGACAACGTGCAGGTCGGCGTAGACGGCGTGCTCTACATGCAGGTGCTTGACCCGAGCCGTGCGTCCTACGGTATCGGCAACTACATGTTTGCTATCTCACAGCTGGCGCAGACAACGCTGCGTTCGGAAATCGGCAAAATCGATCTCGACCGCACCTTTGAGGAGCGAGGCACGATTAACCAGAACGTTGTCGCAGAACTCGACAAGGCGTCGGATCCCTGGGGTGTGAAGGTGCTGCGCTATGAGATCAAGAACATCAATCCGCCGCATGACGTACTCAGCGCGATGGAAAAACAGATGCGTGCCGAGCGTGAAAAGCGCGCCGTGGTTTTGACATCCGAGGGTGTTCGTGACGCCAAGATCAATGAAGCCGAGGGCGAGAAACAACGGGTTGTGAAAGAGTCCGAGGCCGCCAAGATCAAGCAGATTAACGAAGCCCAGGGTGAGGCAGAAGCCATTCTTGCCGTGGCAACAGCGACGGCCGAAGGCCTGCGCCTCGTCGCCAAGACAGTGGTTGAGCGCGGTGGGTCGGAAGCCATGCAGCTGCGCATTGCCGAGCAATACATCGGCGAGTTCGGCAACCTGGCGAAGACAGGCAACACCTACGTGGTGCCGGCAAATCTTGGGGATCTCACGTCGATGATGGCGTTGGCAACCGATATTGCCAAAGGCAAGAAGCCCGGTGGCGATACGGCCCCTGCGGCGTAGGGCGACCGCGATCCGGTCAAGGCCGGAGAAGGCCGGATAAGAACGTGGCGTGGCGGAAAATATTCCCGAATCCATAGCCGCAGGCGTGTGAGGGAGTGTTTTCCGCCACGCCACGCCATGTCCTTGTCAGCGATCAGTCCTTCAGGTCTTCCGCCTGACTGACACCACGTTGGGCAGTTGCTCGAGCTTGGTGATTACCGTGCTCAGCGTCGGCAGGTCCCGAATCTCGATGCTGATATGCATCACGACCTGCATGGATTCCTTGTCAGTGTGACTGGTCATATCCGTGACGTTGGCGCCATCGTCGGCGAGAAGAGACGTAATGTCGCGTATCAGGCCGGATCGATCAAAGGCATGGATGCTAAGGTCGACAGGGTAGGCCCCCGATTCCGACTCACCCCAGCTGATCGTGACGATGCGTTCGGGACTGCGTTGATTGAGACCGAGCAAATTCCCGCAATCCTGGCGGTGAATGCTGACGCCGCGACCCTGGGTGATATAGCCGACGATGGGTTCCGGGGGCACGGGACGACAGCAGCGGGCAAAATTGCACATGAGGTCGCCTACACCGGTCACCGCGACTGAGTCCGGCTTGTTGTCCTGTTTGCGCGGACGACGAGTACGAATCTTATCCGGCAGTTCCGTGCCGCGGATGTGTTGCAACGCCGTGGCAATCGACGCCGATGTCAGATCGCCCGCGCCAAGTGCAACGCACAGGGCGTCGGTGTCCTTGTGTTTCAGTTGCCTGGCGATGACGTCGGTCGCCACGTCCTTGATGTTGAGACGTGAGAGTTCCCGGTCAAGCACGTCCCGGCCCTGCCGCAAATGCTGATCGCGATCCTGGTGGCGAAACCAGCTGCGTACTTTCGCGCGCGCGCGGGCGCCGGCCAGGTAACCCAGTTTCGGGCTGAGCCAGTCGCGGCTGGGCTGGGCCTGGCTGCCGGTAATGATTTCGATCTGGTCGCCGTTCTTGACTTGCTGAGTCAGCGGGACAATACGGCCATTGATCTTGGCACCGCGGCATCGATGCCCAACCTGCGTGTGCACGTGGTACGCGAAATCCAGCGGTGTCGCGTTGGCTGGCAGTTCGACGACGTCCCCTTTGGGGCTGACCGCGTACACATGGTCTTCGAAAAAATCATCGCGAATCTGGTCGAGGAGGTCGGTACCGCCATCGGCGGGTTCGAGAAGCTGTCGCAGGAAACGAATCTTCTGGTCGAACGCGGCCGGCGTGCCGCCGCCTTCCTTGTAGCGCCAGTGCGCGGCAACACCGAGTTCCGCATGCCGATGCATGTCGTGGGTGCGGATCTGGATCTCGACCGTCTTGCCTTGCGGCCCGACCACGGCTGTATGCAGCGACTGGTAGTCGTTGTCCTTCGGATTGGCGATGTAGTCGTCGAATTCACCAGGAATGTAGGACCACAGGTTGTGCACGATTCCGAGCGCAGCGTAGCAATCACCCACCGTCTCGACGAGGATCCGGACCGCGCGAATATCGTAGAGTGACTCGATCCCGCGATCCTTGCGCTGCATCTTTCGATAGATGCTGTAGATATGCTTGGGCCTCCCCGAGATATCGGCGTCGATTCCTTC
This sequence comes from uncultured Gammaproteobacteria bacterium, assembly GCA_963698415.1. GTDB lineage: Bacteria > Pseudomonadota > Gammaproteobacteria > Steroidobacterales > Woeseiaceae > UBA1847. The sequence goes on from CAVOQS010000015.1 coordinate 138,243, forward strand.
CGCCTCCAGTTCTTTTTGCAGCGTCTTCTGGAATGCTTCGATGAAGCCAACGCGCTCTGTGCGCTTCTCCTTCAGCGTCCGCGCGATGTCTGCGTAGGTCTCTGGTTCCGAGTAGCGAAACGCAAGGTCCTCGAGTTCCCATTTCAATTGCCAGACACCCAGCCGGTTGGCGAGCGGCGCATAGATCTCCCGCGTTTCGAGCGCGAGGGCTTCCCGCGCTTCTCGAGGTGCGTCCTTAGCCTGGCGGAGTCGATACAACTGGTCGGCGATGCGAACGAGGACAAGGCGCACGTCCGATACCACGGCCAGCAACATCTTGCGCAGCGTCTCGGATTGCTGCACGGCCAGCGCTTCGCCGGGCTGCCAGTGCTCGGGGAGCGAGAACTGGTCGAGCTGCTGAATGCCGAGAATGAATTGAGAAATATCCTTTAATTCATTGTTTTCTAGAGATTTAACGCTGATAAACTCGTCACGAAAAAGGGGGTAGGCATGCACAGCCGCCAGGATATCGTCGGGCAGGCCGAGGGGCTCGACAATGGCAGCAATGGCCTGGCCTTCGGCGATACATTCCCGCAGGCCGTCCTTGACCGCCAGGCTGCCGAGATACTCGTCCACGCTGGCGACGACGCCCTCGCGGGCCGAATTTTCAGCGCTGCTAGCTGACATGGAGAAAGCTTCGTCTTAAGTGCCGTTCGTGGAAATACCCGTTATCATACGCGCTGTTTCGTTACGCCAGGCGAACGAAACGCACATTGGGCATTCTACAAGCGGGAAACCATGGCAGGACATAGTAAGTGGGCGAACATTCAGCACCGCAAGGGCGCCCAGGACAAGAAGCGCGGCAAGCTTTTTACCAAGCTGATTCGCGAAATTACGGTAGCGGCCAAGATGGGTGGGAGTGATTTCGACGCCAATCCGCGCTTGCGCCTGGCGATTGACAAGGCCAAGGCCCAGTCGATGCCGAAAGACAATATCGAGCGGGCCGTCAAACGCGGCGCCGGCGAGACCGACGGTGCGGATTACGTTGAGATTCGTTACGAAGGGTATGGCCCCGGAGGCACAGCCGTGATGGTCGATTGCCTGACCGACAACAGGAACCGGACAGTGGCCGACGTACGTCATGCATTCACCAAATTTGGTGGCAACCTCGGCGCCGACGGGTCGGTGAACTACCTGTTCAACCAGGTTGGTCAGCTGATGTTTCCCGAGGGCAGCGACGAGGATGCGGTCATGGAGGCCGCGATCGAAGCGGGCGCCGAGGATGTGATTGTGGACACCGACGGTTCGATCGAAGTGCTGACGTCGCCCGCCGATTTCGAGCAGGTGCGCGATAGCCTCATTGCCGCTGGCCTCAACGCGGAATCGGCGCAGGTCACGATGCGGGCCTCGACCAACGCCGAGCTTGGCGTGCAGGAAGCCGGCTCGATGATCAAGATGCTCGAGATGCTCGAAGACCTCGACGACGTGCAGGACGTGTATTCGAACGCTGATATTGGCGACGACGTGCTGGCGCAGCTTTGAGAACGCCTTGATCGACAAACGACGCATACTTGGCATCGACCCTGGCTCTCGCCTGACCGGGTTCGCCATCCTCGATTTTCAGGGCGACACACCGTCCTACGTAACCAGTGGCACTGTGAAGAGCACGGATGGCGGCTTCGCGGATCGCTTGCGCGAGATCTTCGAGTCCATCGGCAGCCTCGTCAGGGAGTATCGGCCGGATATCGTCGCCATCGAAAGCGTTTTCATGCACAAGAGCCCCGGTAGTGCGCTCAAGCTCGGCCATGCGCGCTCTGCCGCGCTCTGCGCAACGTTTGCCTACGATGTCGAGGTATTCGAGTACTCACCGCGAGAGATCAAGCAGGCCGTGGTTGGCACGGGCGCAGCGACGAAAGAGCAGGTGCAACACATGGTGGTGTCCATCCTGAAGCTTGACGGCACGCCCGCGCCCGATGCGGCCGACGCGCTGGCCGCGGCGCTCTGCCATGGCAACCAGCGTCGCCTGCATGCGCAACTTGGCACCGGTAATCGGATCGCGGGACTGCGATGATAGGGTCCTTACGCGGTCGTCTGGCAGCCAAGCAGGCGCCTCATCATCGTGCTCGAATGCCATGGCGTCGGCTACGAGGTCGAGACGCCAATGTCGACATTTCTCGATTTGCCGGCGTCCGGTACGGAAATTTTCCTGTATACACACCTTCTTGTTCGCGAAGACGCACAGATACTGTACGGCTTCGCGACCGAGGACGAGCGGGCGCTGTTCCGGACCTTGCTCAAGGTAAATCGCGTCGGCGCCAAGATGGCGCTGGGCGTCCTCTCCGCCATGACTGCCAGCGATTTTCGCCGTTGTGTCGAGTACGAAGACGCAGCAATGCTGTCCAAAGTGCCGGGTATCGGCAGGAAGACCGCGGAACGTCTTATCATGGAAATGCGCGACAAGGTGGACAAGGTCGGCGTCCCGCCGTTGCCGGGCGGGAAGATCGCGGTCGAGGCCAGTTCGCGTTCTGAGGCCTTCGATGCGCTGGTTGCACTCGGCTACAAGGCACAGGAAGTCAATAAGCTGCTCGGCAAGCTCGACATCGAAGGCAAAACGGCAGAAGACATCATTCGCCAGGCACTGAAACAGGCGGCACTCTAAATGGCAGGCGTTGAACACGACAGATTGACCACGGCCGAATCGGTGGCGGATGACAAGACGTTTGACCGCGCCATTCGACCCAAGAAACTCGCCGATTACCGCGGCCAGCCGGCCGTGAGCCAGCAGATGGGCGTGTTTATCGAGGCAGCCCGGCGTCGCGGGGAGTCTCTCGATCACCTGTTGATCTTCGGACCGCCCGGGCTGGGCAAGACAACGCTGGCTCACATCGTCGCCAACGAAATGGGCGTCAACCTGCGCCAGACATCCGGTCCTGTGCTGGAGCGCCCTGGTGATCTCGCCGCCATCCTCACCAACCTCGAGCCGAACGACGTGCTGTTCGTCGACGAGATTCATCGGCTGAGTCCCGTCGTCGAGGAAGTGTTGTACCCGGCGATGGAGGATTTCCAGCTCGACATCATGATTGGCGAAGGACCGGCGGCGCGCTCGATCAAGCTGGATTTGCCGCCGTTTACGCTCGTCGGGGCCACGACCCGCGCCGGTTTGCTGACATCGCCACTGCGTGATCGCTTCGGCATCGTGCAGCGCCTCGAGTTCTACACGGAAGCCGATCTGGAAGGGATTACGCGACGTTCTGCCGGCATTCTGAATCTACCTATTGAGGACGCTGGCGCGACAGCCATTGCCACCCGCTCGCGGGGGACGCCGCGGATAGCGAATCGCCTGTTGCGACGCGTACGGGATTTCGCGGAAGTGGAGGGTGATGGTGTCGTTACCGAAGCGGTGGCCAGGAACGCGATGAATGTGTTGCAGGTGGACCCGCATGGCTTTGACGCAATGGACCGCCGCTTGCTGATGACGATCATCGAGAAATTTGATGGCGGCCCGGTTGGCATCGAGAGTATCGCCGCGGCCATTGGCGAAGAGCGCGGTACGATCGAAGACGTTCTTGAGCCGTATCTGATTCAACAGGGTTTCATGATGCGCACGGCAAGAGGCCGTGTTGCGACGAAGAACGCCTACCTGCATTTTGGCCTGGCACCGCCACAGCCACCCGGAACCGCGGAGTTACCGTTCAATAATGAGTGATGCCAAACCCTTCGAACTGCCAGTTCGCGTTTACTACGAAGACACGGACGCGCAAGGTGTCGTGTACTACGCCAATTATTTTCGTTTCATGGAGCGCGCTCGCACTGAGTGGCTGGGTTCCCTCGGAGTGGACATGGTCAGGTTGCAGGATGAGGAGCGACGCATATTCGTCGTGGCCGAGGTGAACACGAAGTTCCATGCACCGGCTCGATTGCGTGACGATCTCGTGGTGACGGCCCGTCTCCACGAGATGACGCGCGTGACGTTCGATATCGAACAGAAAATTTACAGAGATAATACTGATGGCGAGTTGCTGATCAGCGGCATTGTGAAAGCGGCGTACCTGGACGCCGACACCATGCGGCCCAAGCGCATACCGTCTTCCATATTCGGAGAAAACCAATCATGACTGCGGATCTGACCGTACTTGGCCTGTTGATGGGCGCCAGCCTGCCTGTGCAAATTGTGATGCTGCTGCTGGTTGGTGCATCGATCGTTTCGTGGAGCATCATTTTCACGAAGCGCCGCCTGATCCGGCGCACGAAAGACGCCTCGGATGAATTCGAGGCCGCTTTCTGGTCGGGTGGCGACCTGAATACGTTGTACCAGAGCGCTGCGCGTGCCAAAGGCGGCAGCATCGGCATGGCCAGCATTTTTGAATCGGGATTTCGCGAGTTCAACCGGGCGTTGCAGGCCGGCGGCGATACACCCAACAAGATCATCGAGGAGTGCCGCCGGGCAATGCGCGTCGCCCACATGCGCGAGGTGGACCGGCTGGAACAGAATCTCGCAACGCTGGCGACCATTGGTTCGACGAGTCCCTATGTCGGTCTGTTTGGCACCGTGTGGGGCATCATGGTTGCGTTCATTCAGATCGGCAGCCACCAAACGGCAACGCTCGCGGTCGTCGCCCCGCCAATTGCGGAAGCGTTGATCGCGACTGCAATGGGCCTGTTTGCGGCGATCCCGGCTGTCATTGCCTATAACCGCTACGCCGACAAGGTTGTGCGACTCGAGTACCGTTACGACGGCTTCACGGAAGAGTTCTCGAGCATCCTGCACCGGCACGCGCGCGCCAAGCTGGGAGCGTGATATGCCTACGCCACTGCAAAAACGCAAACTGATGAGCGAGATCAACGTCGTGCCTTACATCGACGTCATGCTCGTGCTGCTGGTTATTTTCATGGTCACGGCGCCTTTGCTGACGCAGGGCATCGAGGTAGAACTGCCAAAGGCCAATGCCGAGCCCATCGAGTCTGTGCCCGACCATGAGCCACTCGTATTGAGCGTCGATGCCGACGGCAATTTCTACATCAACGCGGGTGACGACGAGGACAAGCCCTCATCCGGCAAGAAGATCGCGACGATCGTCGGCGTCATCCTTGGGGAGAAGCCCGAGACACCGGTATTCGTCAAAGCGGACCGCGCGGTTTCCTATGGCCACGTGGTTGGCGCAATGGTCGTGCTGCAACAGGCTGGCGCCAGCAACATCGGTTTTGTTACCGACCCTCTGGATTCCTACCCGATTCCGGAGTAAACAACCGCGTGACTCGCGCAAGCAAAAATTTCATCCCCGTTAGCATGGCGCTGCTGCTGCACGTGATCATTTTTGGATCCATGATCATCGCGTTCGACTATGCGCGACCAACGCCGTTTACGCCGCTGGCAGTGCAGGCGACGCTGGTGACAGAGATTCCCGACCGGGCGCCGCCACCGCCCGTGGCAGAGCCCGAGCCTGAGCCTGAGCCCGAACCGGTGGTCGAGGAACCCGAGCCGGAGCCGGACAACAGCGCGGAACTGCGGCGCCTGGCCGAGGAAGAGAAACGGCGCCAGGACGCGTTGCTTGAGCAGCAACGGCTCGACGAGCTGAAAAAGAAGGAAGCCGAGGAAAAGAAACGCAAGGAACGCGAGGAAGCGGAACGCAAGAAGCGCGAGGAAGAAGAGAAAGAGCGCAAGCGCATCGAAGCGGAAAAGAAACGCGAAGAGGACATTCGGCGCCAGCGCGAGGAAAACGAGCGCTTGCGGCGTGAGCTTGAAGACGAGCAACGCCAGGCGGAGATCGATGCAGAAGCACGGCGGCTTGCAGCGGCCAACTCGCCTGCTATGGCGGTCTACCAGACAATGATTATGCAGGACATCCAGCGAAGCTGGGCCATGCCGGCGAGTGTAACGCCAGCGACGGTGTGCGTAGTTATGGTGCGGCAGACGCGCACGGGGGACGTCATCAGCGCTAGAATTGCGAGCTGTACCGAGGCGGACGAAGCGGTCGAGCGTTCCATTTTGGCGGCAGTGGAAAAGGCATCGCCTTTGCCAGAGCCCAACGACCCGGACTTGTTCAGGTCGGAACTACGCATAACAATGCGTCCGCCGCAGTAAATCGATATCCAGGTGACTCAGAGGTAATAGTGCGAAAACTAATTGGAATTTTGGTTCTTCTTATACCGGTCGCGGGCGCGGCCCAGATACTCGATATCGAAGTAACGGGGATCGCGCAACCGACGCCCGTCGCCATCGTACCGTTTGGCTGGGAAGGCGGTGCGCCGGCCATGCCGCTCGATGTGGCGAAGGTAATCACTGACGACCTGCGACGCAGCGGTCGATTTCGCGCCCATCGGCCAGGAGAAGATGCTGCAGAAGCCGACCGATGGCGCTGACGTCGATTTTCAGGACTGGAGTTTCGTGGGAGTGGAAGCGGTCGTTGTCGGCAAGGTTATTCAGACCGGCGACAACGCTTACACGCTGCAGTTCCAGTTATTCGATGTATTTGGACGTAAACAACTGGTTGGCTATCGCATGCCGGCGAGTCGCGGCACCATGCGCATTTCGGCGCATCATGCGGCCGACATGATTTACGAGAAGCTGACAGGCATAAAAGGCGTCTTCGGTACCAAGGTCGCCTACGTGACCGCGAAGCGGCAAGGTGACGGGCAGCTCTACTCGTTGATCGTCTCGGACCAGGATGGCGAGAACGATCACACGATCATGGAGAGCAAGGACCCGATCATGTCGCCGGCGTGGTCACCTGACAGCCGCCAGCTTGCCTACGTTTCGTTTGAAGGCAGCAAGTCGTCGATCTTTGTGCAGACGCTGCGCACAGGCAATCGCTTCCAGGTTTCGTCGAAAGCGGGCATCAATGGTGCACCGTCATTCTCGCCAGACGGCAAGAAGCTGGTCGTTACACTGGGCGGCGTCGATGGCAATCTCGATATCTATGTGCTCGACATCAATTCGCGCAACACGACCAGGCTGACGACAAACCGGTCAATTGATACGGAAGGGACCTGGTCACCGGACGGACGGTACATCTACTTCACGTCGGACAGGAGCGGTGGTCCCCAGATCTACCGCGTGAGCGCAGCGGGCGGAACACCCGAGCGCGTAACCTATGAGGGGAGTTATAATGCGCGACCGCGCCTGTCGCCGGATGGCAAGCGACTGGCCATGGTGCACAACGATCGGGGGAATTACCGGATTGCCGTGATGAACCTGGACCGCAAGGACCTGCTGGTATTGTCGACGGGGAGCCAGGACGAGAGTCCGAGCTTTGCGCCAAACAGCGATATCCTGATCTACGCGACACGCGTGGGACGGGACGGTGTTCTGGAGACAGTGTCGGCTGACGGCCTGATCCGGCAGAAGATGGCATCCGGCGCGGGCGGGGATGTCCGCGAGCCGGTCTGGTCGCCATTCCCCAGGTTCTAGAATTACTTTATATATTGTTCTTAACTTGTTGTTTAATTAATTACTTTTCGCTTGGAAGACTCTTAAAGGGCTAAATGATGTCTTATTTCAAACTGTTTGCACTGGCTGCAATTTCATTCCTGCTTGCAGGCTGTCCGAGTTCGCCGAACGTGCCGGATCCCGAGCCGACCGATACGACCTATGGCGATGAAACGGTGGTGCTTCGACCGGTGGCATGGACGACGATTTGTATGGCGGTGGCCAGTACCTGGACGATCCGTCCGCTGGCGAACTGGCCATGGTGATTTACTTCGATTTCGATTCGTCGGAAGTTCGCGTCGCGGACCAGGAGCTTGTATCGCGCCACGCCATGCAACTCGGCGAGAATCCGAATGCGCGCGTCAGGCTCGAGGGCCACGCCGACGAGCGCGGTTCGCGTGAATACAATATTGGTCTCGGCGAGCGTCGCGCCCAGGCCGTGCGCCAGCTGCTGATGATCCAGGGCGTATCGGCTGCGCAGCTCTCGACGGTAAGTTTCGGCGAGGAACGCCCGGTCGACTTCGGTAGTTCAGAAGAGGACTACGCGCAGAATCGCCGTGTCGAGTTCAAGTACACAGACTAGCCGATGAGACTGAATACAAGGGTATCGCTGTTGCTCCTGACACCCGCGCTCGCGCTGGGTGGCTGTACGCTATTCGAGACGCAGCCCACCGAGGATCCGGTCCTCGTCAAGCTCGATGATCTTGAGCGCCGCATGCAGACTATCGAGCGAGTCGTGCAGAACCAGAGTCTTGTGAACCTGACGCAGCAGGTTGGCGCGATGGAGCGGCGCGATAGCGAATTGCAGGGGCAGGTTGAGACGCTGACGCACGAGTCGGAAACGACCGCCGAGCGTCAGCGGCAGCTCTATGCGGATCTCGACGCGCGAATCCAGGTGTTGGAGGAGTCCATGCAGGCCCGCAATTCGCGCAGCGTCATGGATGGCGGAACATTGTCTCCGGGGCAGTTACCGGTTCCCGATGGCTCGGACCGCGACAACTACCAGGCGGCCTTCGAGTTACTCAAGGGGCAGCGCTACGAGGCAGCAGCGATGGCGTTCCAGCAGTTCCTGGTGGCCTATCCGGACAGCGAACTGGCGGATAATGCCCAGTACTGGCTCGCAGAGTCGCATTACGTGACACAGGCGTTTGATAAGGCACTCACCGAGTTTCAAATCGTCATCACCAAGTTCCCGAGGTCTCGCAAGGTGCCCGATGCCTTGCTGAAGACGGGTTACTGCAACTACGAGCTCAAGCAATGGGCTGCCGCCCGCACTTCCCTGGAGCGTGTCACGGCGGACTATCCGGACACAACTGCGGCCAGGCTGGCCGGGCAGCGTCTCGAGCGCATGAACGAAGAGGGCGTCTAGCCAGGCTCTCGTTTGCCGGGGAATCCCTTCTGGCGCTTGTCATTGGGGATTTTTCCGGTATCATGCCGCCGGCATTCCGGCCTGTCTCGGCCGATTTCCCTTGCGGGGGGTATAGCTCAGTTGGTAGAGCATCGGCCTTTTAAGCCGCTGGTCCCAGGTTCGAGTCCTGGTGCCCCCACCACCTTATTCATAGCGTCCTGAGGCGCTCACAGGCAGCGGCGCTGCCCCGTTACATTTCGAAACATAGGGTTACAGATCTGCGACCCTCTTGCCGGCGCGTTTCTCCAAACTTCGCCCAGTTGGAACAACTAACCCAAACTGGAGACGACAAGTGAGAAACCGGATTTACACATTGACTGCAGTCAGCGCAGTTCTCTTCCTGGCCGGCTGTGAAGGCGACGACGGCATGAACGGAATGGACGGCGCGGATGGCGCAGACGGAACCGATGGCTTCAATTCCCTGATCGCAGTTCGCGACCTCGCTGTTGGCGATGCCGTCTGCCTCGGCGGCGGAACCGCAGTAGACAGCGGCCTTGATACGAACCGCAACGATATTCTGGACGCCGATGAAGTGACGGCTACCGAGTACCTCGAGTGCGCCGTGACACCGACGCTGCGTGCGCTGCACGCTTCACCGGATGCCCCCAGAGTTAATATCTGGGTCGACGGTGCCCCGGCATTGCAGAACGTCGATTATAACCAGGGCTCTGGATTGATTGGCGTCGGACAGGCCGCAAACGTTACCGAGGACGGTGCAGACGTAAATGTCCAGGTTGAGGCAATTCTGCCTGGCGACGACGCGGTCGTTCTGGATGCGACCCTGCCGCTTGCTTTTGGCACCGAGACCACGGTCATCGCATCAGGCACCATTGAAGGTGGCGATTTCGGGCCAATCGTAATCACCAACCCGATTGGCGAGCCGATCGCTGCCGGCAGCTTCCGCGCGCAGGTTGTACACGCGTCGCCGAGCGCCCCGGGAGTCAACGTTTACGTAACTGCCCTGGGTGGAGCCCTGGAGAATCCTGTAAACGGTGCTGATCTGCTCGAGTTCGGTGACTACACGGGTCAGCTGGAAGTACCTGCCGGTCCTTACCAGATTCGCGTTGCGGTACCGGATGCTGCCGGTCCCATCGTTGTTTACGATTCGGGTGAGATCACGCTGCCGGCTGGTGCCGATCTTCTGATCGCAGCCACGGAAAATGTGTTCCTCGGCGATTCCGCTGTTCAACTCATGGTGCTTGACGGCACGACTGCCGCGCCGCTCTACGATGCGAGCACACCGGCCGGCGCTGTCGCTGTACACCTGTCTCCGGACGCGCCCGCAGTGGATGTCCTCGCTGACGTCGGTTCGACCCCCGAGATCGAGGCGATCAAGCTGGTAGAGAACGTGTCTTACACGCAGTTCTGCTCGCTGGAAGAGATTGGTGCGCCGGAAGACTACACCCTGAGCGTGGTGGCTACCGGTGATACGACGAGCGTACTGGATATTCCTTACAGTGCCGTGGTGAACGAAGCCGCAACCGTGATTGTCAGCGGCCTGCTCTCGACGAGCACGCTCCAGGCGATTCCGCTCGCTATCGACGGCCGCAGTGTATTCACTGAAGCCAAGGTTCGCCTGACGCACGGTTCACCGTCCACACCGAATGTCGACATCTACATCCTGCCCGAGGGCACGATGATCGGTGATCCAGGGGTAGCTCCTGCGTTCACGGACGTACCGTTCGGCGCTGACACCGGTGTGCTGTCGGTCGACACGGAGCAGAACCTCGACATCTACGTGACCGCAGCGGGTGACACGACGCCGGCAATTTCTGTAACGGGCTTCGATCCGGCTCCTGGGCAGGTGCTCGACGTTGTCGCTCGTGACGCCATGGGCATGGAGATGGGACCGCAGGTACTCCTGATTGACTACGACAATCTGGACGCTTGCGTCGTCACACCCTGACCGCAACCAGACCCGCGCCATTCAGGGCGGGTGCGATACAAGAGACACCCGGGGCGCATGCTCCGGGTGTTTTTTTTTGCCTGGCGGGTCCAGGCACAATCGGTTTCAGATAAAACAGGCGACTCTGTGTTGAAGTGCCGCTATCATTCACGCTTTTCGCACGGGTACGGGAAGGAAAGTGGCGGATAATCGCTGGAAAATTCACAAGTTTGGCGGCAGCAGCCTGGCTGACGCGGCCTGTTTTCGTCGCGTTGCGGGTATCGTCCAGGAGCTGCCCGACGCGCGCCTCGGCGTCGTCGTTTCGGCTATGGGCGGGATGACGGACGCACTTCTCAACCTGGGCGTACTTGCAGAACGCGACGACAATTCCTACAACGCCGAACTTGATGCCATTGGCAACCGCTACGCGTCGACGGCTCGCGAGCTGCTCAAAGGTGATGCTCTCGTCAGCGTGTTGGATGCCTGGAGCGACGATGCAACAGACATCAAGGATGTTTTGAAGGCAATCGCACTGGTCAAGTCAGCGCCGCGGCGCAGTCGTGACGTGGTTGCCGGCTATGGCGAGATCTGGTCCGCTCGCTTGCTCGCGGCATTCCTGCAGCAGGAAGACGCACAGCGCGGTGGAACGTGGGTTGATGCGCGCAAGGTCGTCACGGTTCACGAGACCGAGCTTGGTCCAAGCGTCCTCTGGGCGGTATCGCAGGCCAAATTCGACGATGCTGTGCCTGCCGACTTCGAGGGTATCGCCGTCATAACCGGGTTTATCGCCACCGATGAAGAAGGGCTGCAGACGACGCTGGGCCGCAACGGCAGTGACTATTCGGCTTCGATCTTCGCAGCGTTGAGCAAGGCGGCGGAGCTCACCATCTGGAGCGACGTTGACGGCGTCATGAGCGCCGATCCAAACCGGGTGCCCGAGGCGCAGGTTATCGACCAGCTCACGTACAGTGAGGCGATGGAGCTCGCGTATTTCGGTACGGCGGTGATTCACCCGCAGACCATGGGGCCGGCGATCTCCAACGACATCCCGGTCGTCATTCGGAACAGTCACAATCCGTCGCACCCGGGCAGTTGCATTGGTGCCACCGCTGAAAAGAGCGACAACATCAAGGGCATCACGGCGATTGGCGGACTGGCGCTGCTGAACCTCGAAGGCGCCGGCATGATTGGCGTTCCTGGTACCGCGGACCGGTTGTTCGCATCGCTCAAGAACGCCGGCGTCTCGGTCACGCTGATTTCCCAGGCCAGTTCCGAGCATTCGATTTGCATCGCGGTGCCCGAGGACGTCGCGAATCGTGCCCGGACGGTTGTAGCAGACGCGTTCGCCGAGGAGCTCGAAAGTGGCCAGATCCAGAGCGTGGAGACGACGCCGGGCCAGAGCATCGTGGCTGTTGTTGGTGACGGCATGGCCGGTACACCCGGTATCGCTGCGCGCTTCTTCGGCTCGCTCGCACGTGCCGGCATCAATATTCGCGCCATCGCGCAGGGTTCCTCGGAGCGCAACATTTCTGCCGTAGTCGATTCGGGCGATGTGACCAAAGCCTTGCGCGCGGCCCATTCCGGCTTCTACCTGTCGCACAAGACGATTTCCATCGGGCTGGTCGGCTCAGGGAATGTCGGCGCCACGCTGCTCAAGCAGCTGGAGAAGCAGGCGGATCGACTCGCGGATCAATTCAATATTGACCTTCGGGTTCGTGCGATAGCCCGGTCGCGCAAGATGCTCCTTGGTGATCGGCGCCTCGATCTGGCCACCTGGGAGGATGATTTCGATGCGGCGGCGGTCGACACCGATCTCGATGCATTCGAGCGGCACGTCAATCCGGATCACATGCCGCATGCGGTCATCATCGACTGTACGGCGAGCGAGAAAATCGCGGCCATGTATCCGGGCTGGCTAGCTCGCGGCATTCATGTCATTACGCCGAACAAGAAGGCGTTTAGTAGCGATTTCGCGTCGTATTCAGCATTGCAGGCCGCCGCGGACAAGGGCAGTTCGCATTACTTCTATGAAACGACCGTGGGCGCAGCATTGCCCATAATCAACACCTTGTGCGACCTGATCTACACCGGCGATGAGGTCCGCTCGATCCGCGGCATCTTCTCAGGAACGCTCGCGTACCTGTTCAATGTGTACGATGGTACGAGACCGTTCTCGGCAATCGTCCGCGAGGCCAAAGAGAGCGGTTACACGGAGCCGGACCCTCGCGACGATCTGTCGGGCATGGACGTTGCGCGTAAACTGACGATCCTGGCTCGCGAGCTCGGTCAGAACATTGAAATCGGTGACTTTCCTGTGCAGAGTCTTGTACCCGAGGCCTTGCGGGAGTGCTCTATTGAGGAGTATCTCGAGAGGCTCCCTGAGTACGATGACGAGATCGATGCCTTGTTCCGCAAAGCCGCAGCGGAGAACAAACAGCTGCGTTACATTGCGGCGCTTGACGCGGCCGGCAATGCGTCGGTGGGCCTCGACGCGGTCGATGAAGATCACCCCTTCTGCAATATCAACCTGACCGACAACATCGTACAGTTTGAAACAGAACGCTACTCGGCGAATCCACTGGTCATCCAGGGGCCGGGCGCCGGCCCGGAAGTCACTGCCGCGGGCGTGTTCTCGGACTTGCTGCGACTGGCAAGCTATCTCAGTACAGGTATGGGCTATGTCTGAGTGGGTTACTGCATTTGCGCCAGCATCGATCGGCAATGTTGCCGTCGGCTTCGACGTGCTTGGACTGGCGTTGCAGGGAGCTGGCGATCGGGTGCTTGCGCGCCGGGTTGCGGGCGACAGCGTCAGCGTTGCTGAAGTTCGTGGCCTGGATGGAGAGGTGCACCCGTACCTGTCAACCAACGCGCAGGAAAATACAGCCTCGATCGCGGCGCAGGCGTTTTGGGACGTGCATGGCGACGGCGGTGGTGTCGAACTCAAAGTACTCAAGGGCGTACCCCTGCAGTCGGGCATGGGCAGCTCTGCTGCGTCCGCGGTTGCGGCCGTGGTGGCGGTCAACGGCCTGCTGGATGCGCCACTGCAGATTGAAGAACTTCTCGAGTACGCGATCGAGGGCGAGAAATACGCGAGCGGCGGCCTGCACGCCGACAACGTGGCCCCCAGCTTATTGGGCGGCCTGGTGCTTTGTCCCCAGATTCTGCTGCCCGAGGTCGTTCGGCTGCCGGTGCCCGAAGGCGTCAGCGCGGCCCTGATCCATCCGGATCTGCGGGTCAACACGGCACACGCGCGTCGCGGGCTGGCGAAGAGTTGCCCAATGCAGCAATGGGTGGATCAACAGGGCCTCCTGGCGGGCTTCGTCGCGGCCTGTGCAGCGGGCAATATTGATTTGCTGGGCAAGACGCTTCGCGATGTAATCATCGAGCCACAACGCAAAGCCGCGGTTCCTTGCTTCGACGTCGTCAAAGCGGCGGCTGAGAAAGGTGGCGCGCTCGGGTGCAGCCTTTCAGGCAGTGGTCCCAGCATGTTTGCACTCTGCAAGACGGGCGACGCGCACAACGTTGCCATGGCCATGGAACAGGCCTGCCGCACGCAGGGCATCAGTTGTGAGTCGTGGGTCAGTCCAATGACGGCGCCGGGCGCACGCATCGAGAACCACTAGTGAAGTACTTCAGTACACGCGGCGCCGGACCGGTGACCCTGGACGATGCATTGCGCCTGGGAATTGCCAGCGATGGTGGCTTGTTCCTTCCCGAACATTTGCCGCGCTTTACGGTCGATGACTTCGACGGGGCAGGGACCATTCCCGAGGTCGCTCAGGTCCTGTTGAGTCCGTTTTTCGAGGGGTCGTCGCTGCAAACGGAGCTGCGGGCTATCCTGTCCGAGACTTTCAGCTTTCCGATACCGGCGACGTCGCTGCCTGTTGCTGGTCACGACGTCTCGCTCCTGGAGTTGTACCACGGTCCGACCGTGGCGTTTAAGGACGTCGGCGCAGGATTCCTGGCCGCCTGCCTGTCGCGACTCGAAGGCGATGTAGAAAATCCGCTGACGATCCTGGTGGCGACGTCGGGCGACACCGGCGGTGCAGTCGCCGCCGCATTCGATAAGCGTCCGGGTATGCGCGTGGTCGTGCTGTTTCCGGACGGCCGTGTGTCGAAGCGCCAGGAGCACCAGCTTTGTTGCTGGAGTGACAACGTGCTCTCGTTGAGAGTGCAGGGGGCTTTTGACGACTGCCAGGCGATGGTCAAAGCCGCGATGGCCGATCCCGATCTGTCTACGACACATCGCTTCAGTTCCGCGAACAGTATCAACATAGGACGATTGCTGCCGCAGAGCACCTACTATGCCGACGCATCCCTGCGGCATTTCCGGCGCACCGGCAACCAGGCGGCTTTCATCATCCCGACAGGGAATCTCGGCAACGCATTTGCCTGCATCATGGCGCGCGAAATGGGTCTCCCTATCGGGCCGGTCATCCTGGCGACAAACGCGAATCGCACGATCGCCGATTATTTCGAGACACTCGAGTGGTTGCCCCGCGCGAGCCTGCAAACGCTCGCCTCCGCAATGGACGTTGGCGACCCGAGCAATATGGAGCGCTTGCGGCATCTCGTGGGCGAGGCTGATGTGTTGCGTGAACAACTCGGTGTTCTGTCGGTCGATGACACGCAGATCGCAGCGTCGATCAAGCGCGATTTCGCGGAATTTGGATTTGCGACTTGCCCGCATACGGCGACTGCAACTCACACGTGGCGGCAGCTCGACAGGGAGCTACAGGATAATCACGACTGGATTCTCGTAGCGACCGCGCATCCTGCCAAATTCGAGACCATTGTCGAGCCGTTGATCGGGGAAACTGTGCCGGTACCGCCCGAGCTGTCCGAGCTGCTTTCCCGGCCAGCGCGAGCGCGAACAATCGAGCCATCGCTGGCGGCACTTGCTACAGTACTCGCATGATGGATTTCGAGGGAGCAAACTGGATAGTACCGCTGCTGGCGATAGTCCTGCTGCTGGTCATCTGGTTTGTCTATCGCCGTTTCTTCAGTGGCGGCAATTCGCTCGACAAGGCGCTGGCCGAGATCGGGTATCACCGCATTGAAGCACTGATCATCCCGAGCGCTGATGAGGGTGAGATCCAGGTGGACCAGTTGCTCCTGACGTCACATGGCCTGCTGATCCTCGAGGTCAAGGATGTTCAGGGTGCGGTGTTTGGCAGCGACAAGATGCAGGACTGGACCGTCATAGCGGAAGATCGCCGCTTTACCTTTCCAAACCCGCAGCCGGCCTTGTACGACCGGGTCGCAGCCGTGAAGCAGATCGTTCGACAGGTGCCGGTCGCCGGTCGCGTCGTGTTCCTTGAGGGCGCGGAATTCATGAAAGGCACGCCGAGCCTGGTCTGCAACCTCGAACAGCTGGTCGCGGAGTTCGGTGAACCGGACAAGAGCGCTGCGAAATTCAAGATCGAGGCATTCAAGCCTCACTGGGAGCTTATCCAGAAGGCGGCAAGCCGAAGAAGTGCCGCGCATTCCGGGCCGTAATTTCCGCCACGTGGTCAACGCTCTGGTCGCGCGCGTCTGCCACGACCTTCAGGATCTCGGGCAGGTACATCGGCTCGTTACGCCGCGTCTTCGGTTTGGGCTGTATCGTCCTCGGCATCAGGTACGGGGCGTCTGTTTCGATCAGCAGCTTGTCATCCGGAATGATGTGGACGATATCGTGCAGGTGCTGGCCGCGGCGTTCATCGCAAATCCAGCCGGTTACTCCGACATACAGGCCCATCGCGAGATACTCCCGCAGCGATTCGCCTTCGCCCGTGAAGCAATGGGCGACGGCTCGCGACAGGTCCGGCAGGGCGGGCTCGAGGATTTCGACGAAATCGTCATGCGCATCCCGCTGGTGAAGGAACAGGGGCAGCCCGGTCTCCTTCGCGATTTCTATTTGCCGGCGAAACGCATCGAGCTGCGCCTCGCGCGGTGAGAAATTACGAAAATAGTCGAGGCCGCATTCGCCGATAGCCACGACCACATCCTTGCCAGCCAGCGAACGAATCAAGGCATCGCTATCGTCCGTGTAGTCCGATGCATGATGCGGATGTACGCCGGCTGTCGAGAACAGCACGCCGCCGCTTGCTTCGGCCAATTGCGCTGCCCGCACGTTGCTCTCATCGCTTGAGCCGGTCACGATCATTGTGGCGACGCCGGCATCGGCAGCACGCTGCATCATTGCGTCGCGATCGTCGTCGAAACTGTCGTGCGCGAGATTCGCGCCAATATCAACGAGTGAGTATTTCATTACTCAGTATTGCTCCCAACGGAAAATGGCAGAGCCGATTGCCAGGAATACTGCGCTCAGAACCGTGAGTGCCGCAAGACTTGGCGCGACTTCCGCCAGCGTAGCGCCATCGAGCATGACTGCGCGCGCGGAGTTAAGTACGTGCGTAAGCGGAAATATCTGCGCAATTCTCTGCACTGTTTCGCCGGTTCCCTCGAGTGAGAACCAGACCCCGGACAACATCATCATCGGCCAGTTGATCAGGTTGAGCAGGCCGCCCGCGAGTTCCTCGCTCGTGACCCGCGCCGAGACGACGAGGCCCAGCGAGATCATCGATATCGCACCAACCAGTCCAACCAGGAACAAGGTGAAGTAGCTCCCTTCCATGCGGGTGTCGAGCAGCAAATGTGTGCCGGTGTACACAAAAGACGTTATCAGCATGATCAGGACCATGCGCGACGCAACTTGCGCAGTGATGAATTCGAGTGATGTTAATGGCGTCGCGCGCAGGCGCTTCAAAAAGCCGTTCTTGCGGTAGCGCACAACGACGTAGCCAACACCGAACAGGCAACTGAACATCATGTTCATGCCGAGGATACCGGGCAATATCCAGTCCGCGTAACGCACCGGGTCGCCCTCAATCTGTTGCTTCACAACAGCGTTGTTTGCCGGCGATGCCGTTTGCAGCAGGGCAAACTCGACAAAATAGCCTTTGGGCGCTGTGGGGTTGATCCAGTAACGAGTGGGCGGTCCGAGGTCGATCAGCAAGTCGAGTTGGTGTCGCTCGACTTTGCGCAGGGCGACCTCCCTGTCCTCATACGGGACGAAACGCACGTATTTTGTCTCGAGAAACGGATGCGCCGTCGTGTCGATTTCCGATCCGGCCTGGAGCACGCCCACCGTGTATTCGTCTCTCTGGCCGTCGAATGCGAACGACAGGCCAAAGACCAGGGCGACGGGCAGCAGCAAATTCCAGGCAAGGGAAGAACGATCGCGCAGAAACTCACGATTGCGGCCGCGGAAGATGGCGTATATCCGTCTCAGCATCGTCAGGCCCGCAAGGAGTGACCGGTCAGGTCGAGGAACAGGTCTTCGAGATTGGGTCGCCGGATTTCGCCATTGGAAAGATTGATCATCTCGTCACCGAATCTCTCGAACAGCAGTTGTTCGGGCGCCCCCTGCCTGACGATTTTGCCGGCGTCCATGATTGCGATTTCGTCGCAAAGAACCTGCGCCTCATCCATGTAATGCGTGGTCAGGACGACGGTCGCCCCGCCTGCGCGAATGCTTTTCACGAGTTCCCAGAAGTTCCGGCGAGCCTGCGGATCAAGGCCCGTCGTTGGTTCGTCGAGGAAGATCAGCCTGGGTCGATTGACCAGCGCAACAGCGAGCAACAGTCGTTGCCGCTGCCCTCCGGAGAGCTTGCGATTGTCTCGATCAACCAGGTCACCGAGCGAGCACTGCTCGATAATCTCGTCCATATCGGCTTGCCGGTCGTACAGCGAGCGGAACATCTGGATGGTTTCGCGAACGGTCAGGAAATCCTGGAGTGCGGTGTTCTGGAACTGGATACCCACTTCCTGGCGGAATCGGGCGCCCGCAACTTCTCCGTAGTAATAGACCTCGCCCGAGGTCGCGCCGGTGACGCCCTCGATGATTTCGACAGTCGTGGTCTTGCCGGCCCCGTTGGGGCCCAGCAGGCCGAAGCAAATGCCCTCCTGTACGGAGAAGCTGACCCCGTCAACCGCAGTGACACCAGGGTATTCCTTGACCAGGTTGCGAGCTTCGAGAGCAGTTGGCATGGCAGAAGAGTACCCGACCCACCGCCGCGCAGCCACTTTGCAACCAAATCGCGGCGACCGGTATCTAAGTAACAGGAAAAGGGCTGATGGGTATGAAGATAATGGCGAAATTCGTGACAAAGACAGCATTTACGGTTGGTTTGCTGGCCCTGTTGATGGCAGTCCCGGCTTTGGGCGCGTCGATCAACAAGAGCGTGAAGATCGAGGCAGGTGAGGAATCGGGTGGCGCGACATCGGTGAACGGAAGTATCACGGTGGGCAAAGAGGCCACAGTGACCGGCAACCTGAAGACCGTGAACGGCACCATTCGTATCGACAGTGGCGCGGTGGTCAGAAAGGCCAGCACGGTGAATGGCGGCCTCAAACTGGGTGACTTCGCCCAGGCTGATGGCCTGAGCACCGTAAATGGCAGTATTCGCGTAGGCGAGAAGGCCACGGTTGCAGGCGAAGTCGGCGCGGTCAACGGTCGAATTACGATCGAAAAGGGCGGGCGTGTGATTGAGGGCGTTGGCAACGTCAATGGTGAGATTGACCTGACTGGCGCCGAGATTGGTGGCGACCTGTCGACCGTCAATGGCGACATCGACCTGGAAGATGGATCGGTAGTGAAGGGCGATCTTATCGTTGAAGAGCCGGGTGGCTGGAACTGGGGCAAGGAAAAAAGCCGCAAGCCGCGCATCGTCATTGGGCCCGGATCGAGCGTCGAGGGCACGATTGTGCTCGAACGCGAGGTTGACCTGTTCATCTCGGAGTCGGCTGAAGTCGGCGGCGTCAGCGGCGTAATGAGCATGGATGACGCGGTGCGCTTCAGCGGCGATCGCCCCTGATACCCTGTAGAATGGTGGCGTGCGAAGCGCTGCCAGGCAATTACCGCTTTTTGCGGACGATGACGAGCCCGACACCATGTCGGGCTTTTCTGTGCGCGAGAGCGGCCGAGCCAGGCGACTTTCAATCAAGGTCTTTCCGCGTGGCCGCGTCGAGGTCGTCGTCCCCAGGCGAACCCGGCCAGCCGACGTTCGGGCGTTTGTCGAAGCGCACCGCGACTGGATCAGGAAAGTTCGTGCATCTTTCGCGGCGGACCACCCGCCTGAACCTTTCGCATTACCGACGAGTATTCACTTGCCCGGTATCGAGCGGGCCTATTGCGTTCGTTACGAGCGCGACGACGGCAGCAGCAGCGTCCGGTACCGGGTTCGCGGCAATACGCTCATCCTTGCTGGTCGCACGAATGACGAGAAGCTCTGCGTTGTGGCACTCAAGCGCTGGCTGATTGCTCTCGGCAAGAAAGAGTTTCTGCCGTTGCTGCGGTCCCTGTCAGCGCTGACGGGTAACGCCTTCAAGAAAATGCACGTACGCGGACAACGCACATGCTGGGGCAGCCATTCCAGTACCGGTACGATCAGCCTGAACTATTGCCTGATGTTCCTCGATCCCCGACACCTGCGCTACGTGATGATTCATGAACTCTGCCACGCGCGGCACATGAATCACTCACAGCGTTTCTGGCGCCTCGTCGGCAGTTTTGAGCCCGCCTACCGCAAGCTGGACAGCGACCTCAACAGTTCCTGGAAGCGTATCCCGGTCTGGCTTGGGATCTACTAGGGCGGCCACCTTGCCGTAGCGATCAATCGCCGAAGCTGACTTCCACGCCGCCGTACACGGCACGCCCAGGCGTGCGGTAGCCATAGACCTGTTCATACTCGGCATCCAGCAGGTTGCTGGCGCGCGCAAACACGTTGATGGCCCTGGTCGCCTGGAACTGAGCCGTCATGTCCAGCAGCCAGTAGTCATGAAGGGTCACTATCTCTGACGGGTCGGGCCAGGGGGGATAGAAGATATCCTGGCGAGTGCCACCGTAATCGGCTGCAAGCGTGATCCTTGCGCGAGCTTGCAGGAAGTTGACGTTGACGTTGATATTTCCTGCGTGGCGGGGCCTGCGGAGTTCGGTCACGCCGTTCGCGCTTGAGTCGGTGTAGGTATAGTTCGCCAGCAGATCGACATGCTCCGACACAGTCCAGCTTGCGCCGACCTCCACGCCACTTCGCTTGCTTGTCGTCTCGAGGTTGCGAGCGGTGAACAGGGACGTGTCGGGGTCGAAGACAAAGCCGTCGATCTCGTCCTCGACCGTCTGTTTGAATACGGCAAGCTGGATACTGGCCGATGGCGTGATGCGCTGCTCGATACCGATGTCGTAGGACACCGAGCGCTCGGGTTTCAGGTCGGGGTTACCCTGGAACTGGCCTGGGAAATAACCGAAACGCTCGATAAATGTCGGCGCTTTCTGGCCGGTACCGATATTCGCGCGCAGCGTCGTGCTTCCCGTCACATCCCAGGCGACCGACGTGCGACCGGTGACAATATCGTCGAAGTCACTGTTGTTATCGAAACGGCCGGAGAGCAGCCAGGTGACATTGTCGACAGACCGGCCCTGGAAATCGGCAACGATACTCGTAACGTTCATTTCCTGGTCCTGGTTCGGATCGGCCCAGACTGCCGTGCCACGTTGTTTGAACCGGGTGTCCTCATGCTCCAGCGCCAGCGCCAGTACATTCTTGCCAATGGCGAAATCGGCCTGGTACGCCAGTGACATGCGATCCGATGCCGAAGACGAGTCCTCGGTACCATCCAGCAGGTTGCGATTGTCGCTATCGAAATAACGTGCGTTCAGGTGATGGCGAATGCGGCTGTCTGCCGCGCCGAATGTCGCGCCAAGCTGCGCCGTGTGCTGTGTCGCGTCGGTCGCAACGTCAGAATCGGCAGGCAGGCCCGTGGTGACGAAGTCGACTGCATCGAATTGCGACCAGGCGTCGACCGCACGTACGCCGAGTCGTATCGAGACCGTGTCAGTTGGTGTGAACCGCGCGCTGAGGGACGCTGTCGTGATTTCCGCGCCATCGTCTTCTGCGCCCGTTCGCGAGATGTTGCTGCCATCCGTGGTCAATTGCTCGACACCGAATCCAGCCGACCACTGGTCGCCGCCAATGGTGCCATTCAACGCGCCGTTGAGCGTGTTTTGCGAGCCGCCTTCAACGTAGCCACCAGCCCCTGATTCCTTGTTCGAGCGCGTGATTATGTGGACGACGCCACCCATCGCATCGCTTCCCCAGAGTGCACTCTGCGGACCGCGGACGATCTCGATGCGTTCCACACTGGAGGTGGCGAGGTACTCCCAGCGGAATTCGTCGCCAGTCGCCGGATCATTGGCGCGCACGCCGTCGATAAGCACGAGCACGTGATTGGCCTCCGAGCCCCGCACCCTGACTTGCGTTTGCGAGCCGACGACACCGGAGTGGCTGACCGCAAAGCCGGGGACCGAGCGGAGCAGGTCGGCGACGTAACGTGACTGTCGACGCTCGATGTCGTCCCGCGTAATGACAGTAACGGCACTGCCAATATCGCCGGCGGAAATCGGCGTGCGTGATCCGGTGACGATGATCTGGTCGTCAGGGGTGGATTCGGAGGCCGCAAAGCACGGCACCACAAAGGTGCTGGCGGCGCAGGCTGCCAGTAGGACGGAAAGGAATTTCATGGTCTCTCCCCCGCGTCTTCCCCGACGCGATCGAAAGTGAGTTTCTCGAAAGGCCGGTCTCCGGACTCATGAGTGGCTGTGGCCTTGTCGATCGCCTTCCCACGCGATGTGCGCAGTGGCTCGATGATCGACGAACTCATTTACCGTTGCGGGGGCAGTGACGGAATAGTCCTTGGACGCACCGTCTTCCCGATTAAGACGCAGTAAGATCTACTGCGAGTTCACCTTTCGAATTCGTGAAGGATAGTGCCTGATTAGCGTCCTGCACTGCAAGCGTGTTGGCTATCCCTGGTCGAGCAACTCTCTCAGATTGATGACTGCCGCATTCGCCCTGGCCAGGTAGTTGGCCATTACGAGCGAATGGTTTGCCGTCAGACCATAGCCTCCGCCATTCAGGATCATCGGCGAGCGCAGCGGATCGAGGCTGGCTTCGAGTTCCCGAATGATTTGCCGCACGCTGGCCTCGGCATTCTTGTCCTGGAGGACATGCGCAAAGTCGAATTCCGCTGCGCGAAAGAAATGCACGAGTGCCCAGGCCGTGCCGCGGGCTTCGAAGAAAATATTGTCGGTCTTCCACCATGACGTGCGCACGTCCACCGTGTCGGGCTGCGAACCCGAAGCTTCGGCGGCGGCGTCACCCGCGAGGTCGTCGTTAATACGCGTTCGAGCAACGCTGTTGCCAAGGCGGCGCGTCAGGCTGCCGAGGCGCTTCTCAACCTGCGATAGCCATTCGCGCAGGTTGTCGGCGCGTGCATAAAAAACGGTGTCCGGATCGCCCGATTCCAGGCGTGTGCGATAGCGTACAAAGGCCGCGATGCCTTCCCGATACTCGGATTCAGTGGTCGGGAATACCCAGGAGTCGTTGTCGTAAAAGAATTTCGGCGATCCCTCGGCAACGTCCGGGTCTTCCTTGGATTGAGACTGGCTGCGCGTGTAGTCGTCGCGCATGACGCGGCCAAGGTCGCGCATCTGGTTGACCACGCCCAGCTCCCAGCTCGGAATATTGTCGAGAAACACGAACGGCGGCAATTTGTCATTGGTCTGGTAACCGCCGTTCTTCTCCAGCAGGGTTTCCGCGACACGAATCAGCGTATCCACCGTTGCATAGCCGACGATGGCGTTCTCCTGGTCGGCGGAGCGTTGCACCCAGAAAACCTCCGGCTCACGCGACGCCCAGAAACCAATGACGAACATCAGGAGGAGGAACACGCCCAGGGTCCAGGCCGTGATCTTGCTCCATTTTCCGGTAGACAGGATATTTTCCGCTGATCGTTTCATCGCTCTCGTCCTGATAGAGGTTCCAATTAATCAATTGGGTACCGGACACCGTATTTGGTCACCCCATTTGGTATCAGTTAAATGGGGTGTCCGATACCGTATTTAGAGGGTCAGACAGTTTACCAGTTCCGGCAGGATAACCCCCGAGTTACCAGCAATTGCAAAGTCAAAATTCGCCGCGTTGAGCGTCGGGTTCGGGTTGATCTCGGCAACGGTCGCGCCTTGTGCCTTGGCGAGATCGGCGAGGCCCGCCGCCGGGTACACCAGGGACGATGTCCCGATGGACAGAAATACGTCGCAATCGGTGGCCGCGGCCCAGGAATTATTGAGCACGTATTCGGGTATTGGCTCTCCAAACCACACAACGCCGGGTCGCAGATTGCTGCCACAGTCCGGGCAGACCGGCACAGCCAATTCGTGGTCGCCCCGCTGCAGCGAACCGTCTGCGAAACAACGGTCATCGAAGATATTGCCGTGGAATTCGATGACGTCGCGACTGCCCGCGCGTTGGTGCAGGTTGTCGACGTTTTGGGTGATCAGTGTGAGTCGCGGAACAAGATCGGCAAGCCGCGCGATGGCATGGTGTCCGGGGTTTGGCTCGACATTGGAAACCGTCTCGCGGCGCCACCGATACCAGTGCCAGATCAGTACCGGGTCCGCAACAAAGGCCTCCGGAGTCGCGAGGTCCTGCGGATTGTATTGGGCCCAAAGTCCATCCTGGGCTTCGCGAAAAGTGGGCACGCCGCTCTCGGCTGACACGCCCGCGCCAGTCAGGATGCAAACATGACGTGCATCCCGGAGCGCTGCGATCAGCGCTTCCGGGATGTCACAGTTGTTGGTCATGCCTACGCTGCGAGTTGTCGCAGCACGTAGTGGAGAATGCCGCCATTCTCGTAATAGTCACGTTCCTTCGGCGTATCGATGCGCACGAGCGCCTCGAAAGTCGTCGTGTGCCCACCGACCGATGTGGCGGTTACCTTGACGGTTTTCGCACCGGGATCGGTTTGACCCTTGATGTCGAATGTTTCGCTGCCGGTAAGCTCCAGCGACGCCGCATCCTGACCTTCGAGGAACTGCAGCGGCAGTACGCCCATGCCGATCAGGTTGGACCGGTGAATGCGCTCGAAACTCTTGGCAATGACGGCCTTGACGCCCAGCAGAAGTGTGCCTTTCGCCGCCCAGTCGCGGGAAGAGCCCGTGCCGTATTCGCTGCCTGCGATAACGATCAGCGGCGTGCCTTGTGCCTGGTACTTCATCGACGCATCGAAGATCGACATCTGCTCGCCACCGGGCTGGAAGCAGGTCCAGCCGCCTTCGGTGCCCGGTGCAAGCTGGTTGCGCAGGCGGATATTGGCGAACGTGCCACGCATCATGACTTCGTGATTGCCGCGGCGTGAGCCGTAGGAATTGAAGTCCACGGGCTTCACCCCGTGCGCTTCAAGGTAGCGCGCCGCCGGACTGTCTTTGGCGATGTTCCCTGCCGGTGAAATGTGATCCGTGGTTACAGAGTCACCAAGCAGTGCCAGGACGCGGGCCCCTTCGATATCGCTGACGGGCGTCGTGTCTTTGCTCATGCCTTCAAAGTAGGGCGGATTCTTGACGTAGGTCGAATCCGCATCCCACGCGTAAATCTCGCCGGTCGGCGAGTCGACGCGCTGCCAGTTGGCATCGCCTTCAAACACCTTGCCGTAACTGGATTTGAACATCTCGGAATCGATGTTGTTCGCTACGGCGTCCTGGACTTCCTGTTGAGTCGGCCAGATGTCCTTCATGTAGACATCGTTGCCATCCTGGTCCTGTCCAAGCGGGTCGTTATACAGGTCGACGTTCATATTGCCGGCCAGCGCGTAGGCGACAACCAGTGGCGGCGACGCCAGGAAGTTGTGTTGTACGAGTGCGTGAATGCGGCCCTCGAAGTTACGGTTTCCCGACAGGACGCTCGTCCCGACAATCTTGCCACTGGTCACCGCGTCTGCGATCTCAGGTTTCAGCGGGCCGGAGTTGCCGATGCAGGTCGTGCAGCCGTAGCCGACCGTGTAGAAGCCGACTTTCTCAAGATCGTCGATGAGCCCGGCTTTCTCAAGATAGTCGGAAACGACACGGGATCCGGGCGCCAGGCTCGTCTTGACCCAGGGCTTGGCCTTGAGACCTTTCGCGGCGGCGTTCCGGGCAACGAGTCCCGCTGCCAGCATGACGGCCGGGTTCGATGTGTTCGTGCAACTGGTGATCGCAGCAATCAGGATGGAGCCGTCATCGATCGAGACTTCTTCACCGTCGAGTGTTGCAACGCGGCTGCCGCCCTCGGCACGACTGGCGAGGGTATCCGCGAGTATCTTCTTGTAGGACGCTGCTGCGGCGCTCAGGGCAATGCGGTCCTGCGGGCGTTTGGGGCCGGCAATGCTGGGCTCGACGTCGCCGAGGTCCAGTTCGAGGATATCCGTGTAGAGCGCGTCGGGCTGGCCGTCTTCGCGCCACATGCCCTGTTCCCGGGCATAGGCTTCAATGAGGGCGCATTGCGCATCATCGCGACCTGAGAGCTTCAGGTAGCGAATCGTCTCGCCATCGATCGGGAAGATGCCGCAGGTCGAACCAAATTCCGGCGCCATGTTGCCGAGCGTTGCACGGTCCGCCAGTGGCATGTGCGCGAGGCCATCGCCGAAAAACTCGACAAACTTGCCGACAACGCCCTTGTTACGCAGCATCTCGGTGCAGGTCAGAACAAGGTCCGTTGCAGTAGTGCCTTCGCGCAGTTTGCCGCTGAGCCTGAAGCCGATAACCTGCGGGATCAGCATCGTAATCGGTTGACCAAGCATGGCGGCTTCAGCCTCGATACCGCCAACGCCCCAGCCAAGCACGCCGAGGCCATTGATCATCGTCGTGTGAGAGTCCGTGCCGACGACCGTATCCGGATACGCGGAGCGAGTACCGTTCTTGTCGATATCGAACACGACGCGACTCAGGTACTCGAGGTTAACCTGGTGGACGATGCCCATGTTCGGCGGTACTACGCGGAAATTATTGAACGCCGACTGGCCCCATTTCAGGAAAGAGTAGCGTTCCTTGTTGCGCTGGAATTCGATCTTCGTGTTGAGATCAAGCGCGTTTGCTGCGCCGTAATGGTCGATCTGCACCGAGTGGTCGATGACCAACTCGGCCGGCGACAACGGGTTGATCTCTTCGGCCGAACCGCCCAGCTTTACGACCGCATCGCGCATGGCGGCGAGATCGACAACGGCCGGCACGCCCGTGAAGTCCTGCAGGACGACGCGCGCCGGTGTAAACGAGATTTCGGTGCTCGGGTCCGCTTTCGGGTCCCAGTTCGCCAGGGCGAGAATGTCGTCGCGGGTTACGTCGCGACCATCTTCGTAGCGAAGCAGGTTTTCCAGAAGGATCTTGAGGGAATAGGGGAGGCGGTCAACGTGACCTTCCTTGACTGCGTCGAGGCGGAATATCTCAAACTCGTTGCCACCGACCTCAAGCGCTGAACGCGCGCCGAAGCTGTCCGTCATGTGCAATTCTCCGGGGTTGATCTGGCGGCCAGTCGGCCGCGGGGGTGCGCATTATAACGAATGGGGGGTCGGTGTGCTTACCCTATCTCGTCGATCACGGCCCCGCCGAGACATAGACTTTCGTCGTAAAAGACAACGAACTGGCCGGGCGCCACCGCCTTCTGAGGCTGGTCGAAGCGAACGTCCAGCCGGTTGCCGTCCAGTGCCGTCACCACGCAATCCTGGTCTGGCTGGCGGTAGCGCACCTTTGCCTTGCAGCGCAACCCATCGGCCAGGCCATCGGGTGCCTTGCCGATCCAGCTGGCTTCGGTCGCGATCAGCCCGTCGCTGAAGAGCAGTTCGTGTTCGCCCTGCGCGACAATCAGCGCGTTGTCATGCAGATCCTTGCCCACGACATACCAGGGTTCTTCGCCGCGGTCCCTGCGCCCGCCGATCATGAGCCCCTGGCGCTGGCCAAGCGTGTAGTACATCAGGCCCTGGTGCTCGCCAATGATTTCGCCGCCTGGCGTTCTCATCGGACCCGGGTTGGCTGGAATGTAGGTACTCAGGAACTCCCGGAACGGGCGTTCGCCGATGAAACAAATGCCGGTCGAGTCCTTCTTGTCATGGATTGCCAGGCCACGATCACGGGCGATCCGCCGCACGTCGCCTTTCAAGAGTTCGCCCAGCGGGAACACGGTCTCCGCCAGTGCCTCGGCACTGACGGCATGCAGGAAGTAGCTCTGGTCCTTGTCGGGGTCCTTCCCTTTGAACAGCGCACCGTGGCCGTCAACGATGCCGGAACGCGCGTAATGCCCGGTTGCCAGCAAGTCACCGCCGAGACGTTTCGCGTAGTCGCGAAACACGCCGAACTTGATTTCACGATTGCAGAGCACATCCGGATTCGGTGTGCGGCCTTTGCGGTACTCATCGAGGAAATACTCGAATACCTGGTCACGATACTGCCTGGCGAAATTCGCATGGTGCAGCGGGATGTCGAGCTGCTCACAGACGCGGCGCGCATCCTGCAGGTCGGCGGCCGCCGTGCAATAGCCGTCGTCGTCCTCCCAATTGGTCATATGCAGGGCATGGACGTCATAGCCTTCATCTTTCAGGAGCAGTGCCGCGACGGCAGAGTCGACGCCTCCTGAAAGGCCGAGAATTACGCGCTGGGTCATAGCGGCCGCATTTTACGCGCATGGCAAGGGCTGTCACCAAAATACCGCCAGTACGTAGAAGTACTGACCTGCGCATTGTCAACGGCCAGGGGTCGGGGCACGTTCTCCTGAGTGAACATATTCCAAAGGAGAATCGACATGAAGACTCGCACAGTGATCAGCATCCTGACCGCCTGCGCATTCGCACTCACCGCTGGGTCGGCGATGGCCCAGGGGCAGGGAGGCCAGCGTGGGACCAAGGCAGAACCGCCGCAACGCGCCCAGGTCGAGAGAGGCCAGCGCGATATGGATCGTGACCGCTTGCAGGATCGCGATCGGATCAATGAGCCCCAGCAGGATCGCGATCGTGATCAGGACCGGACCAATGCGCCGGAGCAAGCGAAGTTCGGGGACAGCGAAATGTACGGCCAGGAACTGATGAGCGTGCAGGAACAAAATCAGTACCGTGAGCAACTGAGGCTGACCGAGTCCGATCCGCAGGCGCAAGCGAAACTGAAGGCCCAGCACGAGGAGCAGATGCGCATTCGCGCGAAAGAGCAGGGCGTGACCCTGGATGAATCCGGGCAAGACAACGACGAACAATAAGTGACGCCAGCAGGCGGGGCTGCACGTGAATGGCCCCGCCTGCTGAACACACGGCGCCAGGCGGAGGATCAGGCGATGAACGTGAGCAGGATAAACAGTGCCGGTTCGGTACTCGGACTGGCTTTTTTGTGTGCCGGAGCAGTTGTTCAGGCTGCGGAACCTGACGTCAGTTTTTCCACCGGGCTGGAGTACAGCAGCGGTGGCTACGGTGGAACCGAGGATATCGAGGAGCTATACGTTCCGGTTAGCGGAGTCTTTTATTTTGACCGCATTGCGGTAGGCATTACCGTGCCGTACCTGAGTGTTCGGGCCCCGCTGGGGACAGTGGATCCCGGTGGCGAGCCGGTACCCGGTTCTGGCGACATCGACACGCAAAGCGGCCTTGGCGATGTGCTGATCGGCATGACGGTTTACGATGTGCTGCGAGACTATGACCGCGGCATCGCGCTCGATATCACGGGCAAGATCAAGCTAGGCAGCGCGGACCCGGACAAGGGACTGGGCACAGGCGAGGAGGACTACTTGCTGCGTGCCGACCTCTACAAGTTCTTCGATCGATTCACGTTGATGGGGTCGGGTGGATACAAGGTACGCGGCGATCCGGCGGGTGTGGACCTGATGAATACGTGGCTGGGTTCCGTCGGCGGCTCCTACCTGGTAAACGACGGTGTTCGCCTCGGGCTGGTCTACGATTATCGCGAATCGTCGCTGCAGGATGGTGATGACATCTCCGAGCTCACCCTGTATTCCAGTTTGCGGCTGAGCGACACATGGGACCTGCAGTTTTTCGCGTTCAGCGGCTTCAGCGATAGCAGTCCCGACTGGGGTGCGGGCATCTACGTGTACATCAACTAGCGGCGGAGCCCGTCAGTCTGTGGTGACCGGGGGCTCCAGGTAGTCCATGGGACCCCTGATGTACTCCTCGGTCGACCGTGTAGCGCCTAGCCTGCGAGTTTCGATCGCATCGAGGAGTTCCGGCGGGAGACTCACCGATTCAAGGCTGTAGTTCTCCCACCAGGCTCTCGAGTAGCGATCTGCAGTTCGAGGTCCACGGCACGCTGACTCTCCTCGTACAGCATCTGGATTCTGGTGAGATCGGAGTTTTGCTTGAGTTGTACGCCGACCAGCACCAGGCCGAGCACAATCCCGATATTGGCCGACACCTGCAGCCAGTGGTTGAGTCTGGAAGAATCCATCGCGGTCCCCTTGGTCCTTGTCTCCGAAGGGCACAGTATGTGCGGCGAATCAGACGAGATCGGCCGTCGCGAGAATCTTGTGTACGTTCTGCTGCAGCGGGAGCA
This sequence comes from uncultured Gammaproteobacteria bacterium, assembly GCA_963698415.1. Taxonomy (GTDB): domain Bacteria; phylum Pseudomonadota; class Gammaproteobacteria; order Steroidobacterales; family Woeseiaceae; genus UBA1847. The sequence continues at coordinate 168,334 of CAVOQS010000015.1, forward strand.
TGCCAGTGAGCAACGCGTCCGATTGCCGTTGCCCCGCAGCGAAGTCTTCCACGCAACGCAACACGGCCGGTGAGCGCAATGTCGACTTGCGGTCGCGCAGGTCCTGCAGTGACATCCAGCGGCGGGCAATAATGCCCTCGTCCAGAGTCCGGGACTCGTCGCAACTGACGAACGTCGCAGCGTAGACGATGCGCAGGAATTGCTGGCGGGTCTGTGGATGGATCCAGAGATAGACGCCGATCATGTCTTCGCATTCGACCGTACAGCCGGTCTCTTCGAGGACTTCGCGAACGACCGCCTGTTCCGGCGATTCATCCGCTTCGATATGGCCACCAGGCTGGCTGAGGACGCGCCTCCCGATTGCGTGCTCTTCGACCAGCAGGAAGCGATCGTTTTGCTCGACCACAGCAGCGACGGTCAGGTCAGTGGGATACATCCTTGTCCTTTTCTCGCCTGCGTGCATCGTCCCGGACCAGGGAGCGGGCACCGACAGGAATTGTTATATGCCGAGCTGGCGAAATTCCGTTTCGACTTCGCTGGCCAACCAGATTTCATCAAACATCTTGCCGTAGAGTTTGGCGACGGCGGGTTCGAACGTATCGGCAATGCCTTCCCAACGATTGGCCTGCAGGCGGTAGACCAGTGCCGTCTCGTCTGCGATGCAGAATGCTTCCGCATGGGTGCGCAGATCGTCGCGAACGTGGCGGAACTCGATGTAGGTATTCAGTCGACGTCCAAGGTGCACGAAATTGTTACCGTTCTTTACGGCCCGCGCCGGGTTCGCAATCAGCACGCGAATGCGCGCATAGGTTTGTGAGAGGACCAGTCGCTTGATGATCTCGAGGAACTCGGGATCGTCGTAGATACCCGGTTCCAGATCGTGCGTAAAGATCGACACCTTGCGCGATGCTTCGCGCACGACTTCGAGGGCCGCCTCACGCATTTCCTCACGCGTCGAGATGACCCAGCGTTTGCCTTTTTGCCGTGCCTGTTCCATAGGCTGATCATATTACCGTCGACCGGGGATTTGCATTGCCAACTGCGTCACGTTTTGGCGTTTGTTTCCCAGTTGAAAATGATTCGCATCCCCCGCCATTTCTTGCTTTCAAGGCACCTGACGTTTTTGTCCCAGCCCTTCGGGATTTCACATATGGTCACAAGTTCTCAGGTATCTCGAATGCGCCCATTTTTAGCATCCAGGCGAGCGTGTCCTGCCAGTGGGTGACCGCACGGGCGGCGCCGGAATAGCGCCGCGACGAACAGATTCTGGCAAGCGTCGGGCGTGCTTCGTGGGGGAGCGCTGTGTAACGGCCATTGACGTATACGTTGCGGTCGTCATAGGCGATCCGCGCCATGCCGTGAACGTCGAGGCGGGCACCACGCTTCACGGCGATAAGCACATTGGCTGTGTCTTCATCGGACAGGACCTCCGGAGTTATCCAGTCCTTGGTCTCGGTTGCAAATCGCCCCAGCGCCAGGGCGACGCGCTCGAATTCGTCCTCGGTTGACTGCAGCAAGTCCAGCGCACGCCGCACCGATTCGGGGGCGATATAGCCGCTCGTGCATTCGCCAATACCGAGGTCCCTGTCCGTGTAGAACGCGTTCTCGTCTTCGATGTCCGGAAGTTCATCGCGAAGGTCGGACAATTGCGGCGCACGCATGCCGATCGAGTAGGTGATGCATGCCCGGCGTGCCGTTCCCCAGTGAGCGACCCCCGGCGGGACGTAGAGCACGTCACCTTCGCAGACTTCGTAATATTGGCCGGCAAATTCTTCAGTCAGCGCAAGGTCATCACTGGCGTGGGGATCCGATGCAATCTCGTCGTTGCTGACGTGCCACTCACGCACACCAATACCCTGGCAGAGAAAGACGTCGTAGTTGTCCCGATGCGGACCGACGCCGCCACCCGGCGCGGCGAAGCTCACCATCAGATCGTCGATGCGCCAGTCAGGAATGAATGGCACGTAAGCGAACAATTTGCGCATCGCGGGCAGATGTTTCTCTACGTCGTGCACGAGCAGAGTCCAGTCGCGCCTCGGCAGCGCTGCCAGATAGTCGGGATCGAACGGACCCGTCTCGGCAACGTAACGAAGTCGTCCAGAACCGCGCTCGGTGAAGACCAGGCGGGACTCGACATCGTCCAGCGTTGCCAACCAGGCCAGTTCATTGCGAGAAACTGCCGGCCGCACGCGCGGCAGTGCATGTTGCATGCACAGGTGTTCTGTTTGCCAGTAGCGTGCGAGAAACTTCTCGGCGGTCAGGTTGCCAGGGAGTTTCAGCATGGCGGCACTTCTCAGATGTTGCGTGCCTGCTCGGCGGCGAGACCGATGTAGGTCTCGGGCGTCAGTTTGAGCAAGCGCTGTTTCTCGTCATCCGGGATTTCCAGCGATTGCACGAAGTCGAGCAGGACTTCCTTGCTGACGGTCTGGCCGCGCGTCAGGGCCTTGAGCTTCTCGTAAGGATTGGGGATGCCGTAGCGACGCATGACGGTCTGTACCGCCTCCGCAAGTACCTCCCATGCCTCCGAAACATCGGCGTGGATAGCGGCTTCGTTAAGCTGCAGCTTGCCGACACCTTTCTGCAATGATTGCAGGGCGATTACAAGATAGGACACAGCCACGCCCAGATTGCGTTGCACCGTTGAGTCGGTCAGGTCCCGTTGCCACCGGGACACCGGCAATTTCTCGGCGAAGTGGCTGAGCAGGGCATTCGCCATGCCGAGATTGCCCTCGGCATTTTCAAAGTCGATCGGATTGACCTTGTGCGGCATCGTCGACGAGCCGACTTCATCCCTCGCGACCCGTTGCTTGAAGTAGCCGAGCGAAATATAGCCCCAGATGTCGCGTGCAAAATCGATAAGCACCGTGTTGTACCGGACCAATGCGTGGCAGTACTCCGCGGTCCAGTCATGGGGTTCGATTTGCGTTGTGTACGGATTGGGTTGCAGCCCGAGAGACTCGATAAAACGGTGGCTGAGGGCCTGCCAGTCAATATCGGGATAGGTAACGGCGTGGGCGTTGTAGTTGCCGACCGCGCCATTGAATTTGCCGAGGATCTCCACGGTCGCGAATTGCTTTTCGATGCGCTCGAGGCGCGCGACCACGTTGGCCAGTTCCTTGCCCATAGTGGTCGGACTGGCGGTCTGGCCATGGGTGCGCGACAGCATCGCCACATCGGCATGTGCGTGAGCCATGCTTTTCAGCTTGTTGCGCAGGTCACGCATCTGCGGGGCGAGTACCGAGCTGCGCGCCGAGCGCAGCATCAGCGCATAAGACAGGTTGTTGATATCTTCCGACGTGCAGCTGAAATGCAGGAAATCCTTGAGCGGTTGCGTCTCCGGGCCTTCGCCCAGCCGCTCGCGAATGAAATACTCCACGGCCTTCACGTCATGGTTGGTGGTTGCCTCGATCTTCTTGACGCGCTCCGCGTCATCGGGCGAGAAAGCGTCGACGATGTTGTTCAGGACGTCTTTCATGACCGACGACAAGGGACCGAGTTCTTTGACCTCGGGTTCATCCGCCAGGCACTGCAGCCAGCGGACTTCCACCAGCACCCGGAAACGAATCAGGCCGTATTCACTGAAGATGTCGCGGAGGCCGCTGACCTTGTCGGCGTAGCGGCCATCAGCCGGGGAAATCGCTCTCAGAGTTGAGACTTTCATGTGTGGAAAACCAGTGTAGACTTGCGCGCGCAAAGCGCGAATCATACACCTTTTCTCGGCAATCGAAGTGGTGCAAGCGGCACCCGATGGAGCAGGAGCGGCAATGAGTGACAAAGCATTTCGAATCGAAAAAGACAGCATGGGCGAGCTTCAGGTGCCCGAAGACGCCCTGTGGGGCGCGCAGACGCAGCGTGCCGTAAACAATTTTCCTATTTCCGGACTCACCATGCCGCGGCAGTTCATCGCTGCCCTGGGTCTGGTCAAATGGGCAGCGGCCGGCGCGAATGCCGAGTTGGGCCTGATCAAGAGCGATATTGCTGTCGCTATCCAGAAGGCTTCGCTGGAGGTGTCGGCAGGGAAGTACGACGAACATTTCCCGATTGACGTGTTCCAGACCGGTTCGGGGACGAGTTCGAACATGAACGCCAACGAGGTTATCTCGCATTTGGCGACGGCAGCGCTCGGCGCGACCGTGCATCCGAATGACCACGTGAATATGAGCCAGAGCAGTAACGACGTAATTCCCACCTGTGTCCACGTCAGCGCCGCTCTCGCTATCCATCAGCAGCTCATGCCGGCTTTGCAGCACCTCTCGGAAGTGCTCGAGGCCAAGGCGGATGAAACTCGCGACATCGTCAAGACCGGACGGACGCACCTCATGGATGCCATGCCGGTGACACTGGGCCAGGAAATCGACGCATGGCGGTCGCAGGTTGAGCATGGCGCCGAGCGGATCAACGACACGATGAAGCGCCTGACGGCCCTGGCCCAGGGCGGTACGGCGGTCGGTACGGGCATCAATGCGCATCCGAAATTCGGGCGCAAAGTGGCCGTGCTGCTTGAAGAAAAGACCGGTGTGCCGTTCAAGGCGGCCGACAATCTGTTCCAGTCCCTGAGCTCGCAGGACGCCGCCGTGGAGACATCGGGGCAATTGCGCGCACTCGCAGTCAGTCTGACGAAAATCGCCAACGATCTTCGCTGGATGAATTCGGGCCCGCTGGCAGGTATTGGTGAAATCGCATTGCCGGCGTTGCAGCCTGGATCGAGCATCATGCCCGGCAAAGTGAACCCGGTCATTCCGGAAGCGATGGCGATGGTCTGTGCCCAGGTCATTGGCAACGACGCGACGATCGCGATCGGTGGCCAATCGGGCAATTTCCAGCTGAACGTCATGCTCCCCGTGGTGGCATACAACCTCCTGCAAAGCATCGAGATCCTGTCCACGGCGAGTGTCGTGCTCGCAGACAGTGCCATTGCGGGCTTCACGGTTAACCATGACAACATCAACAAAGCCCTGGGTCGCAATCCGATCCTCGTTACGGCCCTGAATCCGGTCATTGGTTACGAGCTTGGCGCAGCGGTCGCCAAGAAAGCCTATGCGGAAGGACGAGCGGTCAAGGAGGTCGCGAAAGAGATGACCGACCTGACGGACGACGAGCTCGATCGGCTGCTGGATCCGGCAGCGCTCACCGAGGGTGGAATCAAGCATTAATACCGGTCCGACACGGGGACCGCTGACGGCGGATGAGCTGCGTGCCCGGTTTGCGGGCACCAGCCTGCCCAGCGACCCACTGGATGTCGTTATGCCGCCAGGCCTCAAGCGCTGGCCGCATGCCATGCGTGAGCAGCTGGCCGGGCCGCTGACGCCTGCCGGTGTTCTCGTGCCCCTGATGCAAAGCTCCGCGGGCCTCTCGATCCTGCTGACCCAGCGTGCAGCGCATCTCACGACGCATGCAGCGCAGGCCAGTTTCCCGGGCGGCCGGATGGAAGATCACGATCCCGATGTGCGGGCGACGGCTTTGCGGGAAGCCCACGAAGAAGTGGGCGTGGCTCCGGACCATGTCGAGGTGATCGGCTACCTGCGGTCCATGCCCACCATTACCGGCTTTGCAGTGACCCCGGTGGTTGGGCTGGTCAGCGGCGAGGCCCGCCTGGTCATTGATCGCAGCGAGGTTGACTACACGTTTGAGCTGCCGCTGGATTTCTTGCTGGACGAGAGCAATGACAGCCTGGTCGAGCGCGAATGGGAGGGCCGGCAGTTCCGGATGAAGGAATTCCATTACGCCGGGGAGCGAGTCTGGGGCGTCACCGCCTACATGCTGCTGGCATTTAGAGAATTTCTTTTTAATCAATAGATTATGTCTGATATAGAGAAATTACTTGAAGTAATGCGCAAGCTCCGGGACAAGGAGACGGGCTGTCCCTGGGATGTGGCGCAGGATTTCTCGACGATAGCGCCGTACACGATCGAGGAAGCTTACGAAGTGGCTGACGCCATCGAGCGCGAGGATTTTGACGAACTGCGCTCGGAACTCGGCGACCTGCTGTTCCAGGTTGTCTTCTATGCACAAATGGCCGGTGAGAAGGGCTATTTCGACTTTCATGACGTGGCCGCTGGTATCACCGACAAGATGGTCCGGCGGCACCCGCACGTGTTTGGCTCTGAGGAGAAACGCGCGGCCGGCAAGGTCGACGGCAGTTGGGAAGAGATCAAGGAAGCGGAAAGGGCGGTGCATGATGACAATAGTGCGCTGGCCGGCGTCGCCAAAGCCCTGCCGGCCCTGAAAAGGGCACAGAAACTGGGCAAGCGGGCGGGCCGTGTCGGCTTCGACTGGCCCAATATGGACGGCGTCAAGCGCAAGATCCACGAGGAACTGGAGGAACTCGAGGCGGCCGTCGGCAGCCGGGACAAGGGCCATATCGCGGAGGAACTGGGTGATTTGCTGTTTGCCGTGGTGAACCTGTCACGGCACCTCGATGTCGACCCCGAGAACGCCCTGGCAGGAGCCAATACCAAGTTCGAGCGCCGTTTTCGGGCCATGGAGGCCGATATTGCCGCCGAAGGCCTCGATTTCCGCAAGATGTCCCTGGAATCGCTGGAACTGTACTGGCGCAAGGCCAAGCGACTGGTCGGCTGACGTTCAGGCACGGTTCATTGCGCCTGGCCTAATCTTGTTCCCAAGCTGGATAAGACCAGCTGATTTCGACAAGGAGCAGGATCATGAACGCAAGAACACGTATCGCCACACTGGCTCTCGGCGCGATGCTGTTTGGCAGCAACGCCTGGGCCGATCGCGGGCCTCAGTATGACTACGCCAAGGTCATCTCGGCCGAGCCGATTATCAACTACGTCAATGTGAGTACACCGGTACGCGAGTGCTGGGAAGAGACGCAGTACTACACCGTGGACCACAGTCGCCATAACCGCCGTGTGGGCACGTTTCTTGGCGCCGCTATTGGTGGCGTCATCGGCCACCAGATCGGCAGCGGCAGGGGCAATGATGCGGCTACCGTCGCTGGCACGCTGATCGGCGCAGCGATCGGCAACGACGCGGCCAAAGACAACTATGCGGTCGAAACCCGCTCGCGCCCCGTGCAGCGTTGCGAGACACGCTTGCGCCAGCACCGTGAAGAGCGGATCGATGGCTACCGCGTGGTCTACCGGTATCACGGCCAGAAATACATGACCGATATGCCGTATGACCCGGGCAACCGCCTGCGTATTCGTGTGGACATCCGGCCGGCCGGGTAACACGGAGACAGGATGTGATGCGCTTCATTGCAATCAGATCGCGCCCGTACGACACTTGGGGCATGCGGTTTGCACTGACACTCATGATGCTGGGCGCTGCGGTTTTGCTGCCGCTGCGCGCCAATGCTTTCGATCTCGAAGAGAACCTGAAAGCCCTGCACGTGCAGTACCAGGGTGAACCGCAGCTCCAGGTCACGCAGAGCGACGGCATGTCGCTCTCCGAGGCGATCGAATCGGTTCGCAGTCGCACCGGCGGTCGCGTCGTAAGCGCTGAGACCAAGGTCTCCAACGGCCGCGAAGTGCATTACATCAAGGTTCTCACTGAGGACGGCAAGGTCAGGACCCACAAGGTCAACGGCCGACGCGTCTAGACTTTCTTACCTCTGGTCAGGAGCAGAGAACATGCGATTGCTGGTCATCGAAGACGATTCAACCCTACGCGAATCACTCACGCGCAAATTGACGGAAAGTGGTTTTGCTGTCGAACAGGCCGCAGACGGCAAGGAAGGCCTGTATTTCGCCAGCGAATACCCGATTGATCTCGCCATCATTGACCTGGGTCTGCCCGAGTTGTCCGGCCTCGAAATCATCAAGCAGGTGCGAGCCGACGGGCACACGTACCCGATATTGATTCTCACCGCGCGGGACCGGTGGGAAGACAAGGTTGATGGACTGAGCGCCGGCGCGGATGACTATGTCGTCAAGCCGTTTCACTTCGAAGAGGTCAGTGCGCGCGTCAACGCGTTGTTGCGTCGCAGCGGCGGCTGGGCTTCATCCGTCCTGCACGCGGGCCCGGTGACGCTCGATATGTCGAGGCAGGAAGTTCTCGTCAATGGAACTGCGGTTGATCTCACGAGTTTCGAGTACAAGATCATGGAGTACCTCATGGTGCGCGCTGGCCAGGTCATATCGAAGGCTGAACTGACAGACCGCCTGTACGATCAGGACTTCGAGCGTGACAGCAACGTCATCGAAGTGTTTATCGGCCGCTTGCGCAAGAAGCTCGATCCCGAGAATTCCATCAAGCCTATTGAGACGCTACGGGGACGCGGTTACCGCTTCGCGCTGGAGCGGAACCAGGTCGACTGACCACGTATGAAGTCTCTCAGCAGCCGACTCCTGATATCAGTCAGTGTGCTGCTGCTGTTCTTTTTTGGCGCCACCATTGCCGTACTCGACCGCGCGTTCACCGAAGCCGGTGAACAGGCGCGCCGGGATATTCTCGATGGACATCTCGTCGGTTTGCTCGCCGCAGCCGAGCCGGACGACACCGGACAGCTGGTCATGCCTGCTCGCCTCAGGGAACCGCGGCTCGAACGCATCGGGTCGGGCCTGTACGCCGAGATGCGGGAATTTGACGGCGCGGTGCTGTGGCGATCGCGCTCGGCGCTGGGCCTGGAGATTCCGGTCGGTACGGTGCCGGACCTCGGCAATCACCTGTTCGGGCGTGAGGAGCTCGATGACGGGACGCCATTGCTCACCCTGGGACTGACGGTCGACTGGGAACTCGATGACGGCGAGTCGCAGTTGTACGTGTTCAAGGTCGCGGAGAGTCTTGACGGATTCAATGCGCAAGTGTCCGGTTTTCGCCGCCAGTTGTTCGGCTGGTTCGCCGTCGTTGCATTGGCAATGGTCCTGGCGTTCTCCATGTTGTTGCGCGGCTTGCTCAAACCGCTGCGCCAGATCGAGACGGAGATAACCGAGATCGAAGAGGGCGATCGCGTATCGCTTTCCAGCAAGTTCCCGACCGAGTTGACCGGCGTGGCGCGCAACATGAACCTGCTGATCGACAGCGAGCGTGCACGGTCCGATCGCTACCGCTACACGCTCGATAACCTGGCACACAGCCTGAAAACGCCACTCGCGGCCATGCGCGCGCTGCTCAACGATCGCAACGGCGACGGTTTCGGCAAGCGCTTCAACGAGCAGATCGATCGCATGGACGAGATCGTGCGTTACCAGCTACGCAAGCCGGCGGCGTCTGTCGCCGACAATCTCGTGCTGGCGCCGGTGCACGTGGAGAAGGAGGTCAGGCGCCTCGTTGACGGCTTGCGCAAGGTGTATCACGACAAGCATCCGGAGTTCGATGTACGCGTCGAGAAAGGCCTCCAGTTCCGCGGCGACACGGGTGATTTCCTGGAACTCGCAGGAAACCTGCTCGACAACGCGTGCAAGTGGTGCAAACGCAAGGTGCGCATCAGTATCGTGCCGTCGGTGGGAGGCGCGCGAGCGATCGCGAGCGGCATGGTGCTGACCGTGTCGGATGACGGGCCGGGCATTCCCGCAGAAGCAGCCGAAGCGCTGCTGCAGCGCGGCATGCGTCTCGATGAGTCAACGCCGGGCCATGGTATCGGGCTGGCTGTCGTCAAGGATATCGCCCACTCCTACGGCGGTCGTTTAGCGATCCAGACCTCTGACCTCGGTGGCGCCGAGTTCATGGTTACGATACCGCCCGTGTCGACGTCAAAATCCGGCTGATTCTCCCTCGCGGATCTTCTCTAGCGACGTTCGCTGGCGGTCTTGGCCAGTTTCACCAACGGCTCGATAAGGTCCAGCGGTAGCGGGAAGACGATCGTGTTGGTCTTCTCGCTGGAGATTTCCTTGAGGGTCTGCAGGTACCGAAGTTGCAGCGCCAGTTCTTCCTTGCCCAGCATACGTGCAGCCTCCGCCAGGGTCTCGGCGGCCTGTTTTTCGCCTTCCGCATTGATGATCTTGGCCCGGCGCGCGCGTTCCGCTTCCGCCTGCTGGGCAATCGCACGGATCATGCTTTCGTCGAGGTCGACGTGCTTGATCTCGACGTTGGCGACCTTGATACCCCAGTTGTCGGTGCGTTGGTCGAGCAGGCTCTGAATATCGTTATTCAGCTTGTCGCGTTCGGCCAGCATGTCATCGAGATCGTGCTGGCCCAGCACCGAGCGCAGCGTCGTCTGTGACAACTGGCTGGTTGCCTCGAAGAAGTTGGCCACGCGGATGATCGCTTTTTCAGGGTCGACGACACGAAAATAAATGACGGCATTGACCTTGACGGAGACATTATCTCGGGAAATGACATCCTGTGTCGGCACATCGAGGACCATGACCCGCAAGTCGACCCGGACCATTTTCTGAATTCCCGGAATCAGGATAATCAGGCCTGGGCCCTTGACCGACTGGAAGCGGCCAAGGAGGAACACGACCCCACGCTCGTACTCCTGCAGAATCTTGATCATCTGCGAGAGCAGGACAAGAATCAAAAAGCCGATGATCGGATAAGTGATGAGAGACATCGGAGACTCCTTTTGTGGGTCTGTTAACGGTCGTTGCGTTCTTGTGTGTCCGCAACCGGTTCGACAACGAGGACCAGGCCGTCCATGGTACGAACGACGACCTGCTGGTTCTTGGTGAGCGGGTGTGCGCTACGTGCTTGCCAGGCCTCGCCTTCAAGCCAGACCTTGCCGTCGCCGGTGAAGTCTTCGATAGCCGTGGCTAATCCACCGATGATCGATTCCGCGCCGGAAACGGCACCGCGGTGCCGTAACTTGAGCAGGAAACCGATGAGCCAGACAACAAGCGCCGCGAACATCAGTGCCATACCGATCACGAATGCATACGAGATGCCAAAGCCGGGAATGTCAGAATCGAACATTATGATGGCTCCGAATACGAACGCAGCGATGCCGCCGATACCAAGGGCCCCGAAGCTTGGTGCATAGGCCTCCGCGACCATGAGCCCCACACCGACGATGATCAGCCCGAGGCCGGCATAGTTGACCGGGATAATCTGCAACGCGTATGCCGCCAGCAGCAGGCAGATTGCGCCAACGACACCGGGTACGATCGCGCCGGGATTCCAGCCTTCGTACATTAATCCATACAGTCCGATCAGTCCCAGCAACAACACAATCTCGGGGTTCGAGATCACGGCGAGAAGCCGAATGCGCCAGTCCGGCTCGAACGCCTCGACCTCGGTAAATTCTGTTGCGAGTGTTCTTGTTTCGCCGGCCACCTCGATCTCGTGGCCGTCGAGCATTCTCAGAAGCTCGTCCCTGTCCGTGGCGACGAAATCGATGACGTTATTCTCGAGCGCCTGGTCGGCTGTCAGTGTTGCCGCGTCAGTTACGGCCTTTTCAGCCCACTCCGCATTGCGGCCGTGCCGTTCGGCAAGCCCACGAATGTAGGACACCGCGTCGTTCATCATCTTGCGGTCCATCGCGGGTGCTGACTCGGTTTCGTCGGTATCCTTGTCCTGTTCTCCGCTCATCAGCGGGACCGGGGTTGCGGCGCCGAGGTGGGTGGTTGGGGCCATTGCGGCCACATGTGCCGCGAGGAGGATGTAGGTTCCGGCGCTGTCAGCGCGGGCTCCGGCCGGCGTTACGTAGACGGCGATCGGTACTGCCGAGTTCAACACGTCCTGCACGATTTCCCGCATCGGCTTCATCAGCCCGCCGGGCGTGTCCATTTTGATGATGACCAGATCGGCACCGACGTCGACAGCATGCTCAATGCCGCTGCGTACGTAGTCTGCGGTCGCAACGCCAATGCCACCCTTGATCTCGAGTTCGACGACATTGAACGTGTTTGCCGAGGTTGGCGTGCTCCAGAGGGACACGAGGAGCAGGGGCAGAATGGCCGAAAGCAGAACAGTCCGGCCCAAAGGGTGGTCGCAGACTCTCACGGGCCGATTATATCAGCCTTGAGTCTTCCTCTTCGTTTCGGTTTGCCGTAGCTTACTGTCGTTTATGGGAAGGTCCCTGGTACCCGCGAAACTCATGCGTATTCGATTTATCACAACAGGTGGCACGATTGACAAGGTCTACTTCGATGAGCTGAGTCAGTTCGAAGTGGGCGAGTCGGTGGTCGAGCACACGCTGCGGGAAGGCCTGGTCCAGTTTGAGTGGGACGTCGTGCCGCTGATGAAGAAAGACAGCCTCGAAATCGATGCCGCCGACCGCCAGCGGTTACGCGACTACATTGCCAACGATGACGCGACGCGATACGTGATCACGCACGGTACCGATACGATGCCCCTGACGGCCGAGTTCCTGATGGACCTCGAGGGCAGGACAATCGTGTTTACCGGCGCGTTAACGCCGGCTCGCTTTCGTACGACAGACGCGGTTTTCAACGTGGGCATGGCGGTCGCCGCCGTGCAGACGCTTCAGCCGGGTGTCTACCTCGCGATGAACGGGCAGGTCTTCAAGGCCGGCGCGGTCCGCAAGAACCGCGCCGAAAACCGTTTCGAAGCTATAGATCGAAGTTGATGCCCTGCGCCAACGGCAGGTCTTTGCCCCAGTTGATCGTGTTCGTCTGGCGACGCATGTAGGCCTTCCAGGAATCGGAACCCGCCTCGCGGCCGCCGCCCGTTTCCTTTTCGCCACCGAAAGCACCACCAATCTCGGCACCGGATGTGCCGATGTTGACGTTTGCGATGCCGCAGTCCGATCCGCCATGAGACAGGAAGTACTCCGCATTCTGCAGGTTGTCGGTGAAGATCGAGGATGACAGGCCCTGGACCACGCCGTTCTGCAGGGCAATTGCTTCGTCGAGCGTGTCGAACGGAATCAGGTACAGGATCGGGCCAAAGGTTTCGTGCTGGACGATTTCCCATTCATTTTCCACAACGGCGATTGCCGGAGTGATGAAGTTACCCGGCCGATCGACGCGCTCGCCACCACAGAGGATTTCGCCGCCTTCTTTGCGTACGGCTTCGCACGCGGCCTCAACGGCTCGCACAGCGGCGTCGTTGATCAACGGGCCCATCAGGGTGTGGGGATCCAGCGGGTCGCCGATACGCACCTGGCCGTAGGCTTTGACCAGGGCGTTTTTGACCTCATCAAAGCGCGAACGGTGCGCGATTACGCGGCGAGTCGACGTACACCGCTGTCCAGCCGTGCCAACTGCACCGAACACGATCGATGGAATGGCAAGATCCAGGTTGGCGTGTTCGTCTACGATGATGGCGTTGTTGCCGCCAAGTTCGAGCAGGCACTTGCCGAGGCGGCTCGCGAGTTTTTCGCCGACCCCGCGGCCAACCCAGGTCGAACCAGTGAAGGAAATCAGGTTGACTCGCTTGTCATCGACAAAGCGATTGGCGAGGTCATGCGAACCCGGATCACCGTTCATCAGGAAGAACACGGGAGGCAGGTCCATTCCTTCGAGTGCCTCATTGATGATCTTCTGCACGGCTACGGCGCACAGAGCCGTGCTGTGCGACGGCTTCCAGATGTTCACGTTGCCGCAGACCGCCGCGACGCAGGCGTTCCAGGCGTAAACCGCGACGGGGAAGTTGAATGCGGAAATCGTGCCGACCAGGCCGAGCGGATGCCATTGTTCGTACATGCGATGCTGCGGACGTTCCGAATGCATCGTTCGGCCGTACAGCATGCGCGACTGGCCGACGGCAAAATCGGCGATGTCGATCATCTCCTGGACTTCGCCGTCGCCTTCGGCTTTGATCTTGCCATTCTCAAGGGCCACGAGGCTGCCGAGCGCGTCTTTGTGCTTGCGCAGAGCCAACCCAATCCGGCGAACCGCCTCACCGCGAACCGGAGCCGGCACAGCGCGCCAGACAAGGAACGATTCCTGTGCTTTTGCGATGACTTCTTCATACTGTGCCATCGACGTGGCCCGAACGCTGGCAATCAGCTCGTTCGTGGCCGGATTGTAGGATTCAATCAAGGGTGCCGACTTGTCGGCTACCGACTGATGGCCGAACCAGGTGCCGTCGTTGACAGCTTCGAGACCGAGTTGTTTAAGTACTGCGTGCATGGTTTTACTCCCGTGGGTCGGCGCGCATTGTGCCAAGCTCCCAAGAGCCTTTCCATAGCCGGCGCTGCAATCCGCCGGGCGAGGAACGCGCCGGACTCGTGATTGCCGGATTTTGTCAAACCGGCAACGTAAATGCTCTGTAGAAAGTGTTTCTAAATCTTTGATTGCATGAGAAACTTTTGAGCCAGGAACGACCGCGTGGCATAGTCCGCGGATTCAGCGTCGGCAACACAGGGCCGACGATAAACCGGAATTGAGACGATTGTGAGCAGAAGCGTACCGAAAAACGACTGGCATCCCGCAAGCTGGCAGGGCTTTAGCGCCTCGCAGCAGGCAGCCTATCCCGACAAGGCGGCGCTCGAGCGTGTGGTTGCGGACCTTAGTCGGTTGCCCCCGATTACCACATCGTGGGAGGTCGATGCCCTGAAAGAGCATATTGCCAAGGCGCAGCGCGGCGAAGCGTTTGTGCTGCAGGGCGGTGACTGCGCCGAGACGTTCGACGAATGTACGTCAGAAAATATTGTCGCCAAGCTGAAGATACTGCTGCAGATGAGCCTGGTAATGATCTACGGGCTGAAGAAGCCCGTGGTTCGGGTTGGCCGGATGGCCGGCCAGTACGCCAAGCCGCGTTCGGCGGATACCGAAACACGGGATGGTAAGACGCTCCCGAGTTTTCGCGGCGACCTCGTGAATCGCAGCGGCTTCACGCCCGACGACCGTATTCCCGATCCGCAGATGATCCTGCGTGGTTACGAGCGTGCGGCACTGACGCTCAACTTTGTGCGGTCACTCATCGATGGCGGGTTCGCCGACCTTCACCATCCTGAGTACTGGGACCTCGGCTGGGTGGGTCATTCGCAGGCGGCAGAGGAATACCATGGGATCGTTGCCTCGATCTCGAACTCGCTCGATTTTCTCGAGACGGTCTCTGGCCGGCAGTTCCATCGCACGCAGCGCGCGGACATCTACGCGGCGCATGAAGGCCTTCATTTGCATTACGAACAGGCCCAGACCCGCTACCTCGAGCGACGCGGCCGCTGGTACAACCTGACGACCCATTTTCCGTGGATTGGCATGCGCACGGCGCAACTGGATGGTGCCCACGTCGAGTACTTCCGCGGCATCGCCAACCCGATCGGCGTCAAGGTCGGCCAGGGAATGACGCGTGAGTGGGTGCAGGACCTCGTGCGGACATTGAACCCGAATAACGAACCGGGCCGCCTGACGCTGATTCACCGCTTCGGCGCCAAGGCAATCGACGAGCATCTGCCGGGCCTGATCTCGGCGGTGAAAGAAGTTGGCTCGCCGGTACTCTGGGTGTGCGATCCGATGCATGGGAATACCGAGAGTACGGCGGATGGCACCAAGACGCGTCGCTTTGACAACATCATTGCAGAGCTGGAGGCCGCGTTCCGTGTGCACGAAAAGATGGGCACGTACCTGGGCGGCGTGCACCTCGAGTTGACCGGCGAGAACGTAACCGAGTGCACGGGCGGAGCGAGGGGGCTGACGGATGGCGACCTGGCGCGCGCTTACAAGTCCACGGTGGACCCACGCCTGAATTACGAGCAGGCGATGGAAGTCGCCATGCGGATCGCTGGGCTGTAAAAGCGCGTTCCTACAGAACTTGCCGCCATTCACCCGGTTCCAGGCCGTCTACGGTCCAGTCGCCAATGGAGTAACGAATCAGCCGCAGCGTCGGCAAACCGACAGCCGCGGTCATGCGACGTACCTGGCGATTCCGGCCTTCGGTAAGAACGAGTTCGATCCAGCTGTCCGGGACACTGGCGCGGTATCGAATGGGCGGATCCCGATCCCAGAGTTTGGGTGGCGTATCGATCTGTCGTGCGGAGACCGCCCTGGCCGGGCCGTCCTTTAATTCGACCCCGCGCAACAGCTGCTCCAACTGTTCCTTCGACGGCGAGCCTTCCACCTGGGCCCAATAGGTCTTGCGCGTCCGTGACCTGGGTTGGCTGATGCGGGCCTGCAGCTTGCCGTCATCCGTCAGCAGGATCAGGCCTTCACTGTCAAAGTCGAGGCGGCCGGCAGGGTAAACATCCGCGACGTCGACGTAGTCGCCCAGTGTCGGGCGTCCGTCCGCGTCCCGAAACTGGCTCAGTACCTGGAAGGGCTTGTTCAGCAAGATCAGCATTTTGTTGTCCTACCCGGCAGTCTGTACAATGCACGCCTTTTCAGCGATGCCCGGCGCGTGGCCTGGGCCCTCGATTCGAGAACCCCATGCAATACGATCATATCAATGTGCCCGCGGACGGCGTGGCGATCACGGTGAACCCGGACCATACGCTCAACGTCCCGGACTTTCCGATCATTCCCTATATCGAAGGTGACGGCATCGGGGCCGATGTTACGCCGGTGATGCTCAACGTGGTCGAAGCCGCGGTGGAGATTGCCTACAGTGACGAACGCCAGATCCGCTGGATGCCGGTACACGCAGGGCAGCGAGCGACAGAGGTCTACGGCGAAGATGCCTGGATGCCTGACGAAACCCTCGATGCGCTGCGGCGCTTCGTGGTGTCAATCAAAGGTCCGCTGGCAACGCCAACCGGCGGGGGCATCCGCTCGTTGAACGTGGCTATTCGTCAAACACTCGACCTGTATGCCTGTGTGCGTCCGATTCGGTATTTTCCCGGCGTCGAGACACCGATGAAGGACTCTGACCTGGTCGATATGACGATCTTCCGCGAGAACACGGAGGACATCTACGCCGGCATCGAGTACCCGACGGGCTCCCAGGAAGTACAGAAGCTCATCCACTTCCTGCAGTCCGAACTCGGCGTGACCGAGATTCGATTCCCGGCGAGTTCCGGCATCGGCATCAAGCCGGTCTCGCGTGAAGGCTCGGAACGCCTGGTCCGTAAAGCGATCCAGCACTGTATCGAGCGTGATCAGGGCTCCGTGACGCTCGTGCACAAGGGCAACATCATGAAGTACACCGAGGGCGCGTTCTGCCACTGGGGGTACGAGGTCGCGCGCGAGGAATTTGGCGCCAGCGAAATTGACGGCGGTCCATGGCTGTCGTTCAAGAACCCGGTTACCGGAAGGGACATCACGATCAAGGACGTGATTGCGGATAATTTTTTGCAGCAGATTCTGCTCTGTCCGGAAGACTACGACATCATCGCGACGCTGAACCTTAACGGCGATTACATTTCCGATGCGCTCGCCGCGCAGGTCGGTGGCATTGGCATCGCTCCGGGCGGCAATATTGGAGAAGGTCTTGCGGTATTTGAGGCGACGCACGGAACGGCGCCCGGGTTCGCCGGCAAGAACCGGGTCAACCCTGGTTCAATCATTCTTTCGGCCGAGATGATGCTGCGCTACATCGGCTGGACCGAGGCGGCCGACCTCATCATCAAGGGCGTTGCCGGCACGATCAAGAATGGCGAGCTGACATTCGACCTCGCGCGCCTGCGTTCGGCGATTCGCAAACCCAGGCGGAAGGCAAGAACGCACGACAAGAAAGAGGTCGAGGAGCAGCTCGCGGAACTTATACCTGGCGCGCGGCTGGTCGGTACGCGCGGCTTTGGTCGGGCCGTCATTCGCCACATGACGGACGATTCATAGGAGCAGCGACTGGCCGCGAAACACCGGATGACAATATTCGATAAGTCGTGTCGTGCATGCCCACGACTCGCTGAGTTTCTTGACGAGGTCAATGGCCGCTATCCGGCTTACTATTGTCGCCCGGTTCCTCCTTTCGGCGCTGCAGACGCGCGTTTCCTGATCGTTGGACTTGCCCCGGGCATGCACGGGGCCAATCGCACGGGTCGACCGTTCACGGGCGATCATGCGGGTATCCTGTTGTACCAGATGCTGCACAAGTACGGCTTCTGCACGCGCGACCATTCGGAATCGGCTGACGATGGCCTCGAACTCATCGATTGCCGCATCACCAATGCCGTGAAATGCCTGCCGCCCGACAACAAGCCGGTCGGTGCCGAAATCAATACGTGCAACGAGTATCTCGCGAACGAACTCAAGGCGTTGCCGCAGAGATGCTGTCGTCATGGCGCTGGGTGGCATCGCGCATCGCGCCATTGTCAAAGCCATGGGTCTGCGCCAGGCTGAATTCAAATTCGGACATGCGGCGCTGCACCATCTGGGTCAGTTTCGCGTCCTCGATTCCTACCATTGCAGTCGCTACAACACGAACACCGGTCGTCTGACCGAGGGCATGTTCGACGCGATATTTGCAGAGGCAAGGGAGTTGCTGGATAAATAGTCCGGTGAACGAGCAAGCCCCATTTGAAGTCAAGACTTTCCTGCGGTCGCTAACGCATCGACCTGGCGTGTATCGCATGCTGGATGCGAAGCACAAGGTCATCTATGTCGGGAAGGCGCGCGATCTGAAGAAGCGAGTATCGAGCTACTTCCAGCGCTCCCAGGCAGCACCTAAAACCGTCGCCATGATGGAGAAGGTTGATCGCGTCGAGGTCACGGTCGCAAATACCGAGGCCGAGGCGCTGCTGCTCGAATACAGCCTGATCAAACAGCACAAACCGCGATTCAACGTGCTGCTGCGGGATGACAAGAGCTATCCGTATATCTATGCCTCGACCGACCATGCGTACCCGCGGCTCAAGTTTCACCGTGGACCACGGAAAGGCAAGGGGCGGTACTTCGGACCCTATCCGAGTACGCGCGCCGTGCGGCAGACGCTAAACGAACTCCAGAAACTGTTCCTGATTCGCAATTGCGAGGACAGCTTCTTCGCTAACCGGACGCGCCCCTGCCTCCAGTACCAGATCAAGCGTTGTACGGCTCCCTGCGTCGGCATTGTCGATGGCGAGCAGTACCGGAAGGATATCGACGCGGCAATCCTGTTCCTGGAAGGCAAAGACAAGAGCGTTGTAAATACGTTCGTGAAACGCATGGATCAGGCATCTGCGGCGCAGAAGTATGAGCAGGCCGCGCGGTTTCGCGACCAGATATCACGCCTGAAAGAAATCGAAGCACGCCAGTTGGTCAAGCGGTCAGACCGCAAGGACCTCGATATTTTGGGCTTTGCGTCGAATGGTGCGATCCACTGTGTCACGGTGCTGTTCATCCGCAATGGCTCGATTATCGGCAGCCGGGACCATTTCCCCAGACTTCCCGGCGAGACCGACAAGTCACGGCTGCTGAACGGCTTCGTGTCGCAGTACTACCTCGGTCGCGTGGCCCCGGCGGAGATCATCCTCGACGCCGCGATCGAGGATGCGGCCTTGTTGGAACAGGAATTGTCCGCCCGTGCTGGCCACAAGGTAGCCATTCGCGACAGGGTGCGCGGGGACCGCGCCAGATGGCTGGACATGGCGCGAACCAACGCCGAGCAGGGCCTGAATCTCAAGGTGGCCAGCAACGCGACTATCCGGCGACAGTTTGTGGCCTTGGGCGAGGCGCTTGGTCTTGAAGAGACGCCGCGACGAATCGAGTGTTTCGACGTCAGCCATACGTCGGGCGAGGCCACGGTTGCGTCATGCGTGGTGTTCAATACGGCGGGCCCGATGAAGAGTGACTATCGGCGTTTTAACCTGAGTCCCGAATCGGCCGGAGACGACTACGGCGCGATGTCCGAAGCGTTGAGGCGACGCTACGAACGCGTCAAGAAAGGCGAAGTCCCGATGCCCGATGTCCTGTTTGTGGACGGTGGCAAGGGCCAGCTGGCCGAGGCGATGGCCGTACTCGAGGACCTCGAGTTGGACTGGCTGACCGTGGTCGCCGTCGCGAAGGGGCGGGCGCGTCGTCCGGGCGCGGAGCGCCTGTTCCGGCCTGGAAATGACAATGCCTACCCGTTGCCGCCGGATTCACCGGCGCTCCTGCTGATTCAGCAAATTCGGGACGAGGCGCATCGCTTTGCGATCACGGGCCACCGTCAGCGACGTGCGAAAGCACGCAAGACGTCGCCACTCGAGCGTATCCCGGGCCTCGGTCCGAAGAAACGGCGGGAACTGCTGCGCCAGTTTGGTGGACTGCAGGGCGTTGTTGGCGCCGGTATCGACGATCTTGTAAAAGTGCACGGGATTAGTCGCGCGCTTGCTGAAACGATATACAATGAGCTCCATCACGAGAACGAATAACAAGAACGAGTGATTCCTTGAAACTGAATTTGGCCAATATACTCACGCTGTTGCGCATCGCCGCGATTCCGCTGGTTGTTGTTTGCTTCTACAGCTCGATTCCTTATGCGCGTCCCATTGCGGCGGTTGTGTTCGGTCTTGCGGCCATTACCGACCTCATCGACGGGTGGGTTGCTCGGAAGTTCGGGCAGACGTCCCGGTTCGGCGAGTTCCTGGATCCGGTCGCCGACAAGCTGATGGTCTCGATCGTGCTCGTCATGCTGGTCCAGGCCGATTCGGGCTGGTTTGAAGACATCATTGCGATGATTATTATTGGCCGCGAAATTACGATTTCAGCATTGCGCGAGTGGATGGCAACGATCGGCGAGCGCGCCAATGTCAAGGTAACGATGGCTGGCAAGGTGAAAACGGCCCTGCAGATGTTCGGAATCGCCTTTATGGTCTACAAGAACGACCTGTTTGGCATTCCGATGTACACGCTGGGCTTCGCTTTGCTCGTGCTGGCGGCAGTCATGACGATCTGGTCGATGTTCATCTATTTGCGGGCTGCGTGGCCGTTTATCATGGCGGATCAGCCTGACTAGGCAAAAAGCGCCGCTAATGCCTTGACAGCAGGCGGCAAGGGGATACAATCTCGCCCCTCCGCGGGAATAGCTCAGCTGGTAGAGCGCAACCTTGCCAAGGTTGAGGTCGCGAGTTCGAACCTCGTTTCCCGCTCCAAATACGAAAAAAGGCCGCCCATTGGGCGGCCTTTTTCGTTTCAGGTTGTCGGCTGCCTTAGAATACGTAGCCGATGTTGATCGCGAAGACCACCGGGTCGATCTTGACCGTGCCGAGTGTGCCCGTAACCACCGGGTTTACGCCGTCGTCAAGCGTAGCCGACAGGTCGGACTCGATGTTGATCCAGCGGAGGTCGAAGTTCAGCAGCCACTGGTCGCTGAACATCCAGTCTGCGCCGAGTTGTACGGCAAGGCCGAACGAGTCGTCGAGCGAAAAGTCGGTGATACCAAGGTCTGGCCACACCGGAGCAAGATCTTCACTCAGGAACGTCGTGTAGTTCACGCCAAGTCCAACGAAAGGCTGGAATTTGGCATCCGGCGCAAAGTGATACTGCACCGAGAACGTCGGTGGCAGGTGCTCGACTTCACCGAAAGGCACTACACCGGCTACTGGGGCGCCCCCAATGTTGTCCGTAATCGTGGCTTCAATGTCGACGTCGTGTTTGAACGGCCATGCGGCGAGGACATCAAATGCCCAGTTCTTGGTGAACATATAGGTGAATGACAGCGTGAGGCTGGTACCGTCGTCGACCTGTACAGCCCCATTGGTGACAGACAGGTCAACGTCCGGCGGTACGACCAGGTCAAAGTCACCGAGGCTCAGGTTGTTGTCCTTCGGCATAACAGTGCCAACGCCACCGCGGAGAATCCATTCGCCGGCTTCGTGCGCCATTACGGGTGTCGCAAGCGTGACGCCCAAAAGCAGGGACGTGAGTACGACAATTGGACGTTTCATGATGTGCTCCTCAAAATTTACAAGTAATTTCACAATAGACGTAATCCTGCCGACGCCTGCGCGCAGCAGAACAGGACTGGTATCAAATCACGCTGCCTGGCATGGCAACATAAGGACAAGAGGAAACCACCTGCGGTGTTTGCGTATTGGCGGCAATCGCTTGTTGGTCTGAATGTTGCGCAGCGATTGCGCGCGTACGCTGGCTTTCGTTGGGAGTGGGCGGTCAGGGCGTAGCCACACGTGCGTCCCACGCTGTATCATTCGCTGCCCCCTAGTGCCGTTCGTCAACGAGTAAGTCTTTGTTTCATATCCGCCATATCCTGGTCACGGTCACCTTTGCGACTGTGATATGCCCAATGATCGCGTTCGCGACCGTTGCGGACCTCCCGAGGTCTGACGGGGAGATCGAAATTGACGGGATCCTCGGTGACGGCGAATGGGCGGATGCGGTCCGGATCGAGCTTGATATCGAGACAAATCCAGCCGAGAACCAGCAGGCGATGGTCCAGACGACTGTCTTTGTTGTTGAGGACGGCCAGAATCTCTTCGTCGCTTTCGACGCCCGGGACCCCAATCCCCGGGCCATCCGTGCCTACCTGCGTGATCGGGATTCGGCGTGGGAGGACGACCATGTGGGGATCGTGCTGGACACCTACAACGACGAGCGACGCGCATTTCAGTTCTTTGCGAACCCGCTCGGCGTACAGATGGACAAGACGCATAACGATGTCGGCAGCGATCAGGATTTCGATGCGTCCTGGGA
Organism: uncultured Gammaproteobacteria bacterium; assembly: GCA_963698415.1. Lineage (GTDB taxonomy): Bacteria > Pseudomonadota > Gammaproteobacteria > Steroidobacterales > Woeseiaceae > UBA1847. The sequence continues at coordinate 190,632 of CAVOQS010000015.1, forward strand.
CGCGATCTGGGATTCGGCCGGAAAGATCAGTGACGTTGGTTACGTCGTCGAAATGCGGATTCCACTCAGCCAGCTCCGCTTTCCCGACATCGAAGGCACGAAAACCTGGGGCTATGACCTGGTGCGGATTTACCCTCGCGACCGGACCTACCGCCTGTCGAATCACCCGCGTGATCGCAATCGCAGCTGCTACCTTTGCCAGGTAGGCAAGTTGCGGGGGCTGGAGGGCTCCGAACCGAGCCGCGACATAGAAATTGTTCCCACGATCACCGCGTCCCAGGCCAGTACGACCGAGGAGCCGGGAATTATTCCGATGTCGTCCGGTGATACCACTATCGAGGCTGGCCTGACCGCTCGATGGGGCATCACGCCCGACCTGACAGCCAATCTCGCGATCAACCCGGATTTCTCGCAGATCGAAGCGGATGTTCTGCAGCTTGACGTCAACAATCGCTTTGCCTTGTATTTCCCGGAGAGACGGCCGTTCTTCCTTGAAGGCGCGGACTATTATCAAACGCCCATCGACGCTGTCTTTACCCGAACCGTCTCTGATCCCGACCTTGGTGCCAAACTGACCGGCAAGCGGGGCAACCATACCTACGGTCTCTTCGCGGCGCTGGATGCGGAAACGAACCTGTTGTTTCCCGGATTGTTTGAGTCCGACTCGGAAACGCTGGAGCAGGAGAACACCGCTATCGTCGGTCGCTATAGCTACGGTTTTGCCGATACGTCGTCTGTCGGCATGCTGCTGACCGCGCGGGACGGAGACGACTATCAAAATGTCGTCGGCGGCATCGACGGCCGCTGGAAAATCAACGATCAGCACTGGTTCAACTTCCAGCACCTGCAAACCGAGACGGAGTATCCCGATGCCGTGGCGAGCGAGTTCGAACAACCGCTCGGGGCATTTTCCGGACAAGCGAGTCTGCTCAGCTACGACTATGGCTCCCGAAACTGGTTTGGCAACGCGACCTTCGAGAACTACAGTTCCGGGTTTCGCGCTGATTCCGGTTTCGTGAGCCAGGTCGGGGGCGATTACTACGGGCTCAGGCTCGGGAGGTTGTGGCACGGGACCGAGCAGAACTGGTGGACGCGCATTCGTGCCAGCTTGCACGCCGACAGGATTGTCGCGGAAGACGGGCGCGTGCTGAACGATGAAAGAACCCTGCGCCTGGGGTTTGGTGGTGCCTGGCAGTCGTGGTATCAGTTCGTGTTTGAAGACGCTGAGGAACTGTGGGACGGCGTTACCTACGACCTGCAGAAAGCGCGGGTGTATGTTGAGGTTCGGCCGACAGGCGGCTTGTATCTGAGCATGCTGGGCGCCTATGGGGACAGCGTCGACTACGACAACAACCGCCTGGGAAAAGCGACGCGCATCGAGCCCTATGTTGTCTGGAACATGACGCAGCAGCTCCTGTTGCGGCTGAACGGTGTGTCTTCAAAGCTGGAAACGCCTGACGGTGAATTGATTTTCGATGCGAAGATCATTGACGCGCGCCTGACCTGGCAGTTCAGTCTCCGCAGTTTCCTGCGCCTGACGCTGCAGAACACCGACGTCGAGCGTAACCAGGCGCAATACATTGAAGATATTGATGAACAGTCGCAGGACCTCGGCCTGCAGTTGCTCTATTCGTACAAGCTGAATCCACAGACCGTGTTTTTCCTCGGGTACTCCGACCAGTTTATCGATGATGATTCAGTGGATGACCTGACGGAGACCGACCGGACCTTGTTCATGAAGATCGGCTACGCCTGGACACCCTGAATCAATGGGTCTACAGCGTTGCAGCGGGAATTCGTGCAAAGCGCATTTCCCGCGTGTCGTCGACCTCGTCGGTCCAGACCAGGATCAGGTTGCCATCGCGGTAGCCAAGCTGCGGAAACACGCGCAGCTGCTCGATTGTCGCCACCTGGCGGGCCAGGCCCACAGATCCGTCTAATGAGACGGTCCGAACATGCAGAGCATTACTGCCCGCCTCGGTGCGGCTTACCCAGCTAACGGCAAGTGCATCATCGTCGATTCCGGCGAGGCCTACGTAGCCGGCGAGCCGGCCTGCGGCGATTTCCAGAGGGGCACCGAAAGTCACGGCGCTGTCGTTCGAGACAGCGATGCGGACAGAGGGTTTGTCATCCGCGGCCGTGAACCAGGCCACTGCGACGCGATCGCCCTGTGCGACTATCGACGGGCCGTTCACCGGGCACCCGGGAATCTTCCAGTTGTCGTCATGCAGAGGAACGCCGGGTTGCCAGGCGCCATCGGCGAATCGCGACACGTAAATATCGCGGATCTCGTCAGCCGTGCGGTCGCGGTACACGGCGACGGGCCCGTCGGCCGCAATCGCGACATCGGTCTGACAACAGTCGCACACAGAATCGTCGACCAGTTGCTCGCGCACCCGATCGCCAGCGGGCGTGATCACGGCGGAGCGTAGCGTCATGCTGGTGTCGAGGACGTTGTCACCGGTCGCGCCGGTCGTGTCGCGACCGTCCAGCCAGAGGAGGGCGACGCCTTCCGGGTCACGATGCAAGGAGACGAAGCCGTGCTCGGTCGGTGTCCCGTCCGTATGTGCGGCGATGGGTTCGCTCCAGGATTGTCCTCCGTCAAACGATTGCGAGACGACAACGTCGTAGGAATAGGTTTTGTCGGCGCTGTAGCGAAGCCAATGGGCCAGCCAGTGGTTCTTGCTGACCTGTTGGACTGACGGCAAGTCAGCCCAGTTGACGAACATGCGAGCTTCGGTGACGACGGTATGCGCCTCGCCGAAACCATTATCACCGTAGATCGCGTATTTCAGGTCCGTCCCGGACTCCCCGGATTCCATCCAGCTGAGTACGAGGTTACCGTCAACCCCCTCTGACAGGCGGGGTCCCGTGACAGGGCCGGTCGCCGGGGTTGGCAGCATTTCGGCTGCGTCCGGAACGCCTTTGTCAGCGGGTGCACAAGCGGCGAGAAGGGCAGCCAAAGTCAGCATGGCCAGGCATGAAAAAGAGCGCATCGGGCCATTATGCAAAGGCGGGCAACGTATGTATACTGCGACGCCTGCTCAGCGGTGTAGTATCTTTTGCTGCACCATTTGATCACCGAGGCTAGGTGGCAGAGTGGTTATGCAGCGGCCTGCAAAGCCGTGGACGCCGGTTCGATTCCGACCCTAGCCTCCATTTTTTTCCCGCGCCCGGGTGGTGGAATTGGTAGACACTGGAGACTTAAAATCTCCTGCTCGTTAGAGCGTGCCGGTTCGAGTCCGGCCTCGGGCACCAGGCACTCCAACTCTCGTCGATTGACGCAGGTCACACCCAAAACCACGACTGGTTAACAGTTTTGACATAATTCTGTTGCATTCGCTGGCCTCGGTCGCTTGCTAATGCCACAACAGGGCTTCGATAACGGAGAGCTGTTATGGCTGCCGCTGCAAAAGACAATGTGAGCTACCGTCTGCTGAATCGCCTCAGTAACCTGGTGATCTGCTGTCGGTGCCTGCGCTCCGGCGTTGTAACCCCGGTGCCACAGGTGATTTCCGGTCGTCACTCGCTGACGAACGAATGTGCCGAGTGTCGCGCCGCGAATCCCGAACGACAGGGGCACCGCCGCAAGCTTGGCAAACTGCTGACGCTGCAACGCTAAACACGCTGAGAGTCGTGCATCCGCCGCAAGGCTTTGCGACAATGCGCGCCCATGGCGAAGCTCTATTTCTATTACTCCTCGATGAATGCGGGCAAGTCGACGAACTTGCTGCAGTCCAGTTATAACTACAAGGAGCGCGGGATGAACACCCTGGTCCTCGCGCCCCTGCTCGATAATCGTTACGGAGCCGGCAGGGTGACGTCACGGATCGGCATAGAAAGCGAAGCGACAACGTTCAGGACGGATACCAACCTGTTCAGCGTCGTTGAAGAAGCCCGTGCCGAGCAGCCGCTGCATTGCGTTCTCATCGATGAGGCCCAGTTCCTGACACGCGATCAGGTCTTTCAGATCAGCGAAGTGACGGACAAGTTCAACATCCCGGTCCTCGCCTACGGTTTGCGCACGGACTTCCAGGGCGAGCCGTTCGAAGGCAGCAAGTACCTGCTGTCATGGGCGGACAACCTCAAGGAGTTGAAAGCCATTTGTCACTGCGGCGCCAAGGCAACCATGGTGTTGCGCCTGGACGAAGATGGCAATGCCGTTACTGAGGGCTCACAAGTCGAGATTGGCGGCAACGACCGCTACGTGTCGATGTGCCGCCGGCATTTCAAGGAAGCTTACTTCCGCTGATCCGGATCAGCTCTGCAGCGTGGGCAGGTCTTCGCTCGCCGCGGGCAGTAGCGCGGTGTTTTCCTGCGCCAGCAGGTTCCGCATGTCCTGCAGCGTCTTCATGATCGCGGTATCCGCAAACTCCATACCTTCCAAAACGTGACGCCTGGTGGCGAACGGATCGAGGAACTTGATCTTGTGATGCCCCACCGTGATGACGTCATCGTGCACCAGGACGTGGTTCGATACCCGTTTGGCGTTAACGAAGGTGCCATTGGTGCTGTTCAGGTCCATCAGGAAGGTCGAATTGCCATGCCGCACGAGCAGGGCGTGGTGCCGGCTGATAAAGCGGCTGCCGATCGAGATGTCATTGTGTTCTGAGCGGCCAATCAGAAGCCGGGGCTTCTGCATCGTCAGTTCCTGGATCACAACGCCGCTGGCGGACACCACAACCTGCGGTGGGCTGGTTGGAATGTCGACTTCTGTGGCCAGCTCGTCGGCGCCGTCGTTTAACCAGGTGCCCGCCGGCAGTACCGGGTGTTCCACGACATCCGCCGGGACCGGCAGATGCTCGGCTTTGGCCAGGGCGAGGAGCGCTATTCGATCGATGACGCCAGGCCAGCCGCCGGAGGCCTCCCAGAGCTCGTCGCAGACGCTGTTCGGGAAGATGAAAGCCGGAAAGTCCGCGCCGGCCGACCGCAGCTTTTCATGCAGGTAGTCGGTTGCCTCGGCGCGTGTCATTGGCCGCAGGTGGAAGTCATGCAGCAGTCGCCGGAGATCGCCTGCATGGCGGGGGCCTGCAGCACGCCACCCAGGGATTTGTCGCTGACGAGAATCATCTTGAGCGCGCTTCCCATCCGGGCGCGGAGTTCCGCCAGTTCGCACAAGGCCCGCAAAGCGCTTGGATTCAGCTCGTGCACGTCCTCGATGATCAGGAGGGGCGGGACATTCGATGCGGCCTGCTGCAGTGCGAAGACGCGGACCAGCCCCATGAGCTCATTGGGCGAGCTCAGATCGATGTCATAACCGAACTGGCGCAGAATCGCGAGCAGCAGATTGGTGGTGTTGAGTCCCTTGCCGTTGACCAGTGCAACCGCGCACTCCTGGTCGATGGACTCGATAAAACTGCGAATCAGGATGGACTTGCCGGACAGGGTGGGGCCCTGCAGTACCGCGAGGCCCGTCGGGTGATCGTGGGTCTCTTTCAGCACTTCAAGTGCCGCACGCTGGGACTGATACGTTATGATTGCCAGCGGTTTCCCGTGAGACGGGAAGGGTTGTTCAATCAGGCCGGCGGCCCCTAGATCCATAGGTATAATCTCGCAATCGTAATATCGCGGAAAAATGGTATTGTCCGGTTCCGGCCGTTTCTCATGGTTTAATTCGACCGGGCCAAGCAGTCTACTTGGCTTCAGGTTTTTGTAAACGGGGTTTTTGGTGATTCCTTGTACATCAAGGGGGCACATGGTTTTGTTTGAAGCAACTTGAAGAAGAGTTGCCAGTTAACTGATTAACAAGGAAGTTTATCCGTGATTATCAAAGCGTCGGCGATCGGCGACAGAGCGTAAAGCATTGACTCACAAGTTATCAGCCGACAATCTCACTTTGATCCGTGGCGAGCGCTGCCTTTTCCAGGGCCTCTCATTTGCGCTCGATAGCGGTGGCCTGCTGATCCTGGAAGGGCGCAATGGCTGTGGCAAGACCAGCCTGATACGCGCAATCGCCGGCATGTTGAGCCTCGAGGACGGCACCGTCTACTGGGACGACGTGCCGGTCGACAGGCAACGCCAGGCCTTCCACGGCAGGCTCGTCTGGTTGGCCCACCGCACAGGGCTCAAGGGCGATCTGACGCTGGTGGAGAATCTCGGCTTCGAGCGCTCACTGCGGGCGCATGCCAACCGTGACCCCGAAGAAATCTACGAGCGCCTCGGCATAGCGCGGCTCAAGAAGCTGGTGCTGCGGTCGTTGTCTGCCGGGCAGCAACGCCGGGTGGCGCTGGCTCGCATGCTGCTGGCCAATGTGCCGCTGTGGTTCATGGACGAGCCGTTTACCAATCTCGACCGGGAAGGCCGGGCACTCGTGATGGAACTTGTCGAGGAGCATTGTTCAAAGGGTGGGATGTGCGTGATGGCCGCACACCAGGACGTGGAAATTTCCGCGCCGACGACGCGAGTCAAAATCCAATGAACCAGACGCACGCAGCGGACAGGCAGCCGGCAGAGCCCGGCATCTTCCAGGGCCTTGGCGCGACCGCAAAGCGCGACCTGTTGCTCGCATGGAAGCGCCCGGGTGATGTCCTCAACCCGCTGTTCTTTTTCGCGATGGTCTGCACCCTGTTTCCCCTGGCCGTCGGCCCAAGCGCGGAGCAGCTCGAATTCAGTGGCCCGGGCGTACTCTGGGTAGCCGCGCTGCTGGCGACCCTGTTGTCGCTCAATTCGCTGTTCATCTCCGACTTTGAGGATGGCAGTCTCGACCAGCTCCTGGTCAGTCCACAGCCGCTGCCGGTGCTGGTGCTTGGCAAGACGCTCGCGCACTGGCTCACGAGTGGGCTGCCGCTCGTCTTTGTCTCGCCGATTCTCGCGATCACCTACCGCATGCCCCTGTCCGTCGTCGGGGTCATGATGCTGACGCTGGGCCTTGGCACGATCAGCCTGAGCCTGCTCGGCTCGATCGGCGCGGCCCTGACGGTCGGGCTGCACCGCGGAACGGCGTTGCTGAGCCTCCTGATCCTGCCGCTGGCGATGCCGATCATGATCCTTGGCGCCAACGCGGTCTCGCTGGCTGCCAGTAATGACATTTATTCAACTGGCGTATGGGCCCTCGGCGCCTACGCCATTGCTTCACTCAGCCTGGCGCCTTACGCGACGGCTGCCGCTCTCAGAATCAGTAACGAGTAGAATTGCCGCATGTGGAAATGGTTTCATCAGTTGGCTTCACCGCCGTATTTTTATCGTATCTCCGCCATCATGGCGCCGTGGCTGGCCATTCCCGGCCTGATCCTGATCGCCTATGGGGCCTGGCAGGGGCTGTTCGTGGTCCCGATGGACTACCAGCAGGGTGATGCGTTCCGGATAATCTACGTCCACGTGCCGTCCGCCTACCTGTCGATGATGGCCTACATGATCATGGCCACCTCGGGGGCGATCGGCTTGATCTGGCGTATCAAGCTGGCCCATGCCGTTGGGGCCGCCGCGGCACCGCTCGGCGCGGGTTTCACCTTTCTGGCGCTATGCACCGGGTCCATCTGGGGCAAGCCGATGTGGGGCACCTGGTGGGAGTGGGGTGACCCGCGGATGATGTCCGAGCTTATCCTGTTATTCCTGTACTTCGGCTACATGGCGCTCAGGAGCTCGATTGACGACACCAACAAGGCCGACAAGGCCAGCGCCGTGCTGGCGCTCGTGGGTATTGTCAACGTCGTCATCGTGCACTTCTCGGTTGAATGGTGGAGTTCACTGCACCAGGGCCAGACGGTCTTCAAGAAGGGCACGATGGACGCAGACATGAGAATCCCGCTGTTCATCATGCTGATCGGCTTTACGCTGATTTTCGGCTCCATGCTGCTGCGCCGCATACGCACAGAGGTCCTTTATCGTGAACGCCGCACACGCTGGGTTCGCGAGATGATTCTGTCACCCGAAGGAGGCAAGTAATGGACAGCGGTTTTGCGATGGGTGGTTACGGCGCGTACGTATGGAGTTGTTACGCACTGACCTTTGTAATCGTGGTGCTCCTAAGTTGGCGTGGGCGCCTCAGGCAAAAACGAGTTTACCGGGATATAGAAGTGCGCCTAAAGGCGCTGGAGGATCGTGAATGAAACCAAGACAGCAAAGGATGTTGGCCGTAGGACTGGCCGCGCTTGGCATCGCAATTGCTGCTGGACTGACGCTACGTGCTTTCCAGGACAATATGATGTTTTTCGTCGAGGTCTCCGACGTAGTCGCCGGAAAGTACCCGTCGGAACGTAATTTCCGGATCGGTGGGCTGGTGGTCGGTGGGTCTGTGGAACGCGAAGAGGGATCCATTGATATCCGCTTCGAGGTAACCGACACGGCATGTACGATACCCGTGGTTTACTCGGGCGTACTGCCTGACCTGTTCCGTGAGGGGCAAGGTGTCGTCGCACACGGTCGCATGGGTGAAGACGAAGTGTTCCATGCCGACAAGATTCTCGCCAAGCACGATGAAGATTACATGGCACCCGAAGTGGCCGATTCTCTGTCCAAACATCAGCAGGACATAATGGAGGCGGCCGTGGCGGGTGCTGCGGAGTGTCGACCTAATGATTCCTGAGATTGGGCAATTTGCCCTGATTCTGGCCTTGTCGCTGGCTGTCTGCCAGGCGGTCCTTCCAATGATCGGCGCGCATCGCGGCGATGTCGCGATGATGAACGTTGGGCGCTCGGCGGCGGCCGGACAATTCCTGTTTGTTGCGATTGCATTCGCTTGCCTGACATGGTCGTTCATTGCGAACGACTTCTCAGTCCTCTACGTCGCGAACCACTCGCAGTTGTCGCTGCCGATCATGTACCGGGTATCAGCAGTGTGGGGCGCTCATGAAGGCTCGCTGCTGTTGTGGATATTCGTGATCTCGATATGGACCGTTGCGGTGGCGCGATTCAGTTCGGGCCTGCCCGACGCATTCGCGGCGCGCGTAATCGGTGTGCTGGGTTTCCTGTCGGTCGGTTTCCTGTTGTTCGCACTTCTGACTTCCAATCCGTTTGATCGCCTGTTTCCGGCTCCCGCAGATGGCGGCGACCTGAACCCACTCCTGCAGGACCCGGGCCTCGCCATTCATCCGCCCCTGCTGTACATCGGTTACGTGGGTTTCTCGGTAGCGTTCGCCTTTGCAATCGCAGCCATGATCAGCGGTGACCTGGACCAACGATGGGCCAAGTGGACCCGCCCGTGGACGACGGTGGCGTGGCTGTTCCTGACGCTCGGCATTGCACTCGGCAGCTGGTGGGCTTACTACGAGCTAGGCTGGGGTGGCTGGTGGTTCTGGGATGCTGTTGAGAACGCCTCGTTCATGCCGTGGTTGATCGGCACGGCACTGATCCATTCGCTGGCGGTTACGGAGAAGCGCGGGCTGTTCAAAAGCTGGACGCTCCTCCTGGCGATCAGCGCGTTTTCGCTGAGCCTGCTGGGAACGTTCCTCGTTCGCTCGGGAATTATTGTCTCTGTCCACGCGTTCGCGACCGATCCAACGCGCGGTTTCTTCATTCTGACGTTCCTTGCGGTCGTGGTTGTCGGGGCGCTGATCCTGTTCGCATGGCGCGCACCGTCGCTCGACTCGGATGCAGGGTTTGCACCGCTTTCCCGCGAGACTTTCCTGCTGCTGAACAATGTATTGCTCGTTGTCGCAACGGCGCTTGTACTGATCGGTACGCTGTCGCCGCTGGTCATCGAGATGGCAACCGGTGGCAAGATTTCCATTGGTCCGCCGTGGTTCAACGTCGCGTTCCTCGTACCCATGATCCCGCTTGTCATTCTGCTGGGTATGGGCATGCATACGGCATGGCGGACCCAGGCGTCGAGTCCCTGGCTCAATACACTCAAGATCCCGGCCATCATTGGGCTCGTACTCGGTGTCGCAATTCCGCTGTTCGTTTACGGTCGTGCGAGCGTCTTGCTGGTGGTCGGTTGCGCTGCCGCCGCGTGGATTGTGGCGTCGTCGCTAATCCCGCTCATTCGCTCACTGCGACGTGAGAAGGGTACCGCCGGGATAACGCGTTCCGCACTCGGTATGTCGATAGCGCATCTGGGTATGGGCTTGTTTGTCATCGGCGTTACTGTCGTGTCGGCATTCGGTGTCGAGTCCGACCGGGCGCTGCAGCCCGGTGAGTCAATCGAAGTGGCGGGCTTCGAATTTCATATGAAGTCGCTCGGCAATGTGCAGGGTCCGAACTTCTCGGCCATCGAAGCCGAAATCGAGATTCGCAATGACGGTGAGTATGTCGCGACGGTCCGTCCGCAGAAGCGCCAGTATCTCGTACAAAGAAGCTTGATGACCGAGGCGGGCATTCACGCCGGCCTGGACAAGGACCTGTTCGTGGCGCTGGGCGATCAACTCGGCAATGGCGGCTGGAGCGTGCGGGTTCAATACAAACCCCTGATTCGTTTCATCTGGCTGGGCGCACTCGTCATGGCGCTTGGTGGACTCATTGCGATCAGCGATCGTCGTTATCGCTCCGGTGTAAGGGCGAGCAGCACGGCAAAGGTGAAAACGGCGGAGGCGCCGGCATGAATCGTTACCTCTGGCCACTCGTAGCCGTCGTGGCTCTGCTCGTGTTTCTCGTCATGGGACTGCGCCACGGCGATCCACGTGCGCTGCCTTCGCCGTTTATCGGCAAACCGGCGCCACAATTCGAATTGCCTACGCTGAAGAATCCTGAGGTCACCATTGGCACGAAGAACCTGGCAGGCGATTACGCCATCGTCAATGTCTGGGCGACGTGGTGCGTGATGTGCCGCAAAGAGCACGGCTTCCTCATGGATCTGGCCGCGAGCAAGTCGATTCCCATTTACGGAATCAACTGGCGGGACTCACGCGTGGAGGCTATTCGCTGGCTCGACGAACTGGGTGATCCCTACCTGGCATCTGCGTATGACGCTGACGGGCGCGTGGGCATCGACTGGGGTGTATACGGCGCTCCCGAGACCTTCCTGGTCGATCCCGAGGGGATCGTCATCTACAAACATCTCGGACCGCTTGATCCTGTTATCTGGCAGCGAGAATTCGTGGCGCGCATGGCGCCGGGAGGGGCCGGCCAATGAGAAAGCTCGCCGTATTTATTGCCGCAGTACTGCTGACTTCGCCGCTGTTCGCGATTGACCAGGACAAGCGTTTTGACGATCCGGAATTGCAGGCCCGTTATGAGCAGCTGATTTCGGAGGTTCGTTGCCTGCAGTGCCAGAACCAGAGCATCAAGGATTCCAACGTATCGCTCGCCGCCGATCTGCGCCGCGAAATCGCGCGCATGATCGAGGAAGGGCAGACCGATGAGCAGATCGCCGAGTTCCTCGTAGTGCGCTACGGCGAGTTCGCCTTGTACAAGCCTCGAATGACCGGCAAGACACTTGCGCTGTGGATCGCGCCATTCCTGCTGGTATTGCTGGGCGGCTTCGCGCTGTTCCGCGTTCTGAAACACCGGATGTCGTTACCTATCGACGACACCGCTAACGGGGGGCAATCGGAGTGACCTTCTGGACCATTCTTGTCGCACTGTGCCTGTTGGCTATCGTTTTTGCGGTATGGCCGCTGTGGCGCAAGTCCCACAGGCTGACGCCGCTCGTCGCCACCGTAATTGTACTCACCGTTGCTTTGTCGGCTGGTCTGTATGACCACATTGGCAGCCCGGGCCTGTTATCCGCCGGGGGGCAGGTTGATCGCACAGCTGAAGATACCCTGATGGGTATGGACGAAGCCATTGGCGCGTTACAGACCCGGCTCGCCAATAACCCGGAGGATGTCGAAGGCTGGAAAATGCTCGCACGTACGCAGATGACCATGCGTAATTATGCGGGAGCGGCCGACGCTCTGGAAAAAGCCCTGGAACTCGAGAACGGCCAGAACGCGCAGACGATGATCGACCTTGCGCTGGCAATTCTGTCGCGTGACAACACGCCCATCGAGGGCCGTACCCAGAACCTGATCGACAGCGCCCTGGCACTCGAACCGCATAACCCTTCCGCGCTGTTCTACGCGGGCGTATCAGCGGCCAATCGCGGTGACACCGACACGGCAGCGACGCATTTCGAGGTCCTGCTCGGTCTGAATCCACCCGATGAGATTCGCGGCATCCTCGAGCAACGTGTTGCAGAGTGGCGCGGTGAGGCACCACCCGCGATGAACATGGCGGGCGTCCAGGAAGAGGTGGCAGCATCCGATGCGATTATTTCCGCACAGGTTTCTCTGTCCACACAGGCGATGGCCGCGATGACCGGCGATGCGAACGTCTTCGTGATTGCGCGCGATCCGAATGCTCCGTCGCCACCCATTGCCGTGTCGAGGCTGCGTGTCAGCGAGCTGCCGGCTGTTGTGGACCTGACGGATGCTCAATCGATGGTGGCCGGTCGCGAGCTGTCCGGCTTCGCCGAAGTCGAAGTACTGGCGCGTGTCTCCCTGTCCGGTGGACCGGCGGCGGCATCCGGCGACTGGTTCGGTTCGAAAATCATGCGTCCGGCGGAAGGTAACGTCGTACGTATTACGATCAATCAGCAGGTTCCCTAGCCATTGGCGGTTGCTGAAAATCCGTCGGAAACGATGTGCTTTGCCTGTGGCAAGGATAATCCGATCGGACTGCATATCGAATTCGCTGTCACCGACGGTATTTGTACAGCCGAGTTTACGCCCAACGAAAACCACTTGAGCTGGGAGGATACGGTCCACGGCGGCATAATCTATTCGGCTCTCGACGACGTTACAGGTAACATCCCCTACGCACAGGGCCTGGTCGCGCACACGGCACGCTGCGAGATTCGCTACCGCCGGCCATTGCGCAAGGGGCAGACAATTCTGCTCAAAGGGTGGACTGAAAAACAAAAGGGGCGCCTGCTGGTCCTGCGTGGCGAGGCGCGCCTCAGGTCCGACAACGAACTGATCGCCGAATGTACGGCGAGTTTTCTCGTGGAGAAGTAAATGGCATTACCGGCATCACTCGAAGGCAAGCTGCGCCTGCCGCTGATCGGCGCGCCGATGTTTATCGTATCGGGACCCGAACTGGTCGCTGAACAGTGCAAGGCCGGCATCGTGGGTTCGTTTCCGGCGTTGAATGCCAGGCCCCAGGGAAAACTGCTTGAGTGGATTCGGCAGATCAAGGCCGAGATTGCGGCGCATGCCGAGCAACACCCGGACGAGCCGGTCGCGCCATTTGCGGTCAACCAGATCGCGCATCCCAGCAATGAACGCCTGCTCGCCGATATGGAGGTGTGTGTCCGGGAAGAAGTGCCGATCATCATCACCAGCCTGAACCCGCCACGGGAAATCGTGCAGGCCGTACACAGTTACGGTGGTCTCGTATTTCACGACATCATCAGCCTGCGGCATACCCGCAAGGCGATCGAACAAGGTGTCGACGGCATCATCGCGGTATGTGCAGGCGCCGGTGGCCATGCGGGGACCTTGAGTCCTTTCGCGCTGATTGGCGAGATTCGCAAGGAGTACGATGGCTGCCTGATTCTGTCCGGGTGCATTTCCCGGGGTGACGATGTACTGGCCGCCACGGCGATGGGCGCAGATCTCGCGTACAGCGGCACACGCTTTATCGCGACGAAGGAAGCGCATGCGTTGCCCGACTACAAGGAAATGATCGTCGACAGTACGGCGTCGGATATCGTCTATTCTTCGTTGTTCACCGGAATTCATGGCAACTACCTGGCAGGCAGCATCGCCAAGTCGGGCATGGACCCGAAGAATCTCGCGGCCGGACACAAGGACGATATGGACTTCTCCAAGGCCAGCGACATCGAAACGAAGGTCTGGAAGGACATCTGGGGTGCTGGCCAGGGCGTCGGCAACATCGATGACATTTTGCCCGCCAGGGATGTGGTCCTGCGCATGGAGCAGGAGTACCGCGCCGCGCTTGCCCGCGTGAACGCCTAGGCCAGTGCACACGGTCCTCTGGTCTTACCTGTTTGTCGCTGCGGGCGGAGCGCTTGGCGCTATGGCGCGATTCGCGCTCAATGTATTCCTGCAACGTGACGTTGCATTTCCCTGGGGAACGCTCGGTGCCAATTTGCTCGGCTGCCTGGTCATGGGCGTGCTGGCTCACCTGATCGCGCATTCGTCGTGGTTCAACGCAGCCGGCTTCATCCCGGATCAGTACCGCCTGCTGTTTGCGATCGGGTTTTGTGGCAGCTTCACCACGCTGTCAACGATGGTGATGGAGCTGAACACGATGCTGCAGCGCAACGAGCTCTTCTATTCGTTTACCTACCTGTTCGGCACGCTGGTCGGCGGGTTCGCCTGCTTCTATCTCGGCTTCGCGCTCATGCGCTCGCTTCGAGCAGCGCTGTAAGTCGATCGACCCAGTCCTCGTGCTCGGGCTTCATGAGTACCGACCTCAGGCAGGTCACGGATTCCGAGTTCACAGTGATCTCCGGGGCATACCGGTTGACGAGCTGCGCCGGCAATTCGATCAGGGCGAGATGCAGGTTGCGCCTGGCCGCTTCGTCAAACACTTCGCGCGCGCGCCTCGCAGACTCGCGCGTGGTGTCCGCGTTGACGGCGTAGACGACGATATCCAGCTCGGGCTGCATGAGTGGCGTGAACGTACTGCTGGCGTCAAGACGTTGCCAGAACAGTCTTGCCGCCCGCAGGCAGGCATCCATGCCCTTGGCGAAGTCGCCGCCCGGTACTGGCGGCAGCAGGCGGTGCGTCGCCCAGAGCGCAACGGCCGAGGCGCCGGGACGAGAACACTCCAGGGTTATTTCCCCCAGGTGAAGATCGCCCGAACTGAAGTAGGTGTAGGGTGACTCATGCTTGTAAAGCCTGCCAACCGATGGGTCCCTGAACAGCACGCAGCCGCAGCCATAGGGCTGCAGTCCGTGTTTGTGCGGGTCGATGACAATCGAGTCGGCGCTGCCGAGAGCAGCGAAGGCCGCCCGCGTGCTCGCGTCGAGTTCGTCTGCCAGGCAGAAATAGCCGCCGTAGGCCGCATCGGCATGAATTCGAAAGTCGAATTTTTCGCGTAGCGCCAGGATTCCCGGCAACGGGTCGACTGCGCCCAGGCCGGTATTACCAATCGTGACAACCACCGTGCCGACATCGCCGCCGGCCAGTGCCTGCTCGACGGCGGCAAGATCCATGCGCCCGGCATCGTCGACCGCGACGGCGGAAAACGGTATCCCCAGTACGTCACTTATGCGGCTATGGGTGTAGTGAGCCTGGCTCGATGCAATGACTTTTTTGCCCGGATGCAGTCTCCCGGAGACCCACAGTGCCTCGAGATTCGCCATCGTGCCGCCACCGGCCAGGTGTCCAAGCGGGGCGTCCCAGCCAAACATCTGGCCGAGTTCGGCAACGCATTCCTTTTCCATCGCCGAGCTTGCCCGGCCCCCGTCAAGGGCGTGGTTGTTCGGGTTGACCCAGAGCGACAAGGCATAGGCGATGCGTGCGACAGGATGCGGCGGCTTCAACATTTGCCCGGCGTAGTGCGGATGGAAATAGGGGTAGTTGTTCTGCATTCGCTCAGCCACCTCCGCGATGACGCCCGCAACGGCATCCTCGTCGAACGAGGGGGTGAATTCCGGCAAGTCCGCGCTGCCTTCCTCGAGCTTGTCGAGCGCGGCACGCAAGATGTCGAGTTCCTGCTTGTTAATCATCGAAGGTTCCTGTTCCCGTTGCCGCGGAGCTTACCGTAAACTGCGCGCATGGATCTGATTGCCTTAGCCGTGCCGTTCTTCCTGCTCGCCCTGCTGATCGAGCTGTACGTGGATTGGCGACGCAAGACCGGGTACTACCGCAGTAACGACGCAATCAACAGTATCAGTGCCGGCATGCTCGACACGACGCTCGGGTATTTTACGAAGATCCTGCCGTTGCTTGGCTGGGGATTTGCGATCCGCCATCTCGCGGTCTTTGAGATGCCGCTGGCCTGGTTTGACTTGTCCGTACGCGGAATCGCCCTGTGGGTAATCGCCGCACTGGCGTGGGACTTCTCCTACTACTGGTTTCACCGCTTCAGCCACGAGATATCCATCCTCTGGGCGGCGCACGCCGTGCACCACCAGAGCGAGGACTACAATCTTTCGACGGCGCTGCGACAGACGAGCACCGGTTTCCTGTTTGGCTGGATATTTTACCTGCCGCTGTTCATTCTCGGCTTTCCGTTTGAAGTCATCGTTACGGTCAATGCCGTCAATCTCATCTACCAGTTCTGGGTGCACACGCAGCACATTCGGCACCTCGGCCCGCTCGAAGCGGTGCTCATGACGCCGTCCCATCATCGCGTGCATCACGCCCAGAACGAGCGCTACATCGACAAGAACTATGGCGGCATGCTGATCACGTGGGATCGCCTGTTCGGCACCTATGAACCGGAGCGGGAAGACGATCCGGTGGTCTTTGGTGTGCGCAAGCCGCTGGGCAACTGGAATCCGTTCTGGGCCAATCTCCAGGTTTACGATTACCTGTTGTTCGATGCCCGCAAGACCCGGCGCTGGCGGGACAAGATCGGCATCTGGTTTCGGCGCACCGGGTGGCGCCCGGCCGATGTGGAAGCGGCGTATCCGAAGAGCCGCAGCGATCTCGAGCACTTCCACAAGTTCAATCCCCCGGTCAGTGCGGGCACCCGGCGCTATGCCGTGGCGCAATTCGGTGTTGCGATCGTCGTGATTCTCTGGATTGGCGAGCTGTTCGTCCGCGACGGCACCACCGCGGTACTGATTCCCTGCGTATTCATCTGGAGCCTGGTCATGAGCCTGGGTTTCCTGAACGAGGGGAGGGCCTACGCGCGTTCCTTCGAGTTCTTCCGGGTCCTGCTTGTCGTGCCCACCCTGGTGCTGATCTGGAGCTGGTTGCGCGGCGGCGTGTCAGCGACCGCATGGTTGTGCGTCGGTCTGTACGTGCTCCTGTCCGTGGCCGGTCTTGCCCGCCTGTCGAAAGAACGAGAGCCTGAACTTTTCTCATTAATAATCAATAATTAATGCACTATACTTCGAGTAAAATATTATGACTGATCGGCTGAATATCCACACCGGCGCGCCCTGGGAGAAGATCGTTGGTTACTGCCGTGCTGTCCGGGTAGGCGCCCACGTGGCAGTGACCGGTACCGCGGCGGTGGGTGAGAACGGCGAGGTCGTCGCGGTCGGAGATGCCTATGCCCAGACGAAACGCTGTCTCGAGATCATCGAGCGGGCGCTGCGAGATGCGGGTGCCGGGCTGGGAGACGTCGTCCGGACCCGGATCTTCGTCACGGACATCAGTCAATGGGAGGCGGTTGGTCGCGCCCACGGCGAAATGTTCGGCGAGATTTTCCCTGCAACGACCATGGTTGAAGTATCCGCCCTGATCGACCCGGATATGCTGGTCGAGATCGAAGCGGACGCCATCGTGACGGACTAGGTCCCGGGAGCGAATTGACGGTGCCACGTCGTAGAACCAGTCTGTCGGCAGGCGAAGCCCGTCGCATAGCACTTGCCGCGCAGGGCTTTGATCGCCCGCGGCCGTCAGCGCCGACGGATGCCCGACATTTTCGCCGGGCACTGCATGCGATTGGCGTGCTGCAACTGGATTTCGTGAACGTCCTGGTGCCCGCGCATTTCCTCGTGCTCTGGTCACGGCTTGGCGGCTACGATCGGCAGCGCTTCGAACGCTTTCTCTACGACTCACGCGAATTCACCGAGCAGTGGGCCCACGAAGCGTCGGTCGTACGGGTTAGCGACTGGCCGTTGCTCGAGTATCGCCGCAAAGCCTGGCGACCCTGGAAGAACGACCCGCTGAAGTCTCTCGACGATCCCGAGGTATACCTGCAACGCATCCTGGAACAGGTTGGGTCTGCCGGCGGCATCACGGCGAACGATCTTCCCGCCGCCGACAGCGTGAGGCGGGGCAAACCCGGTGACTGGCACCGGCCGGTGCAGCGCTGGGCACTGGAGCACCATTTTGGTCGCGGTCATCTCGCTGTACGGCGTCGTCTCAGCAATTTTCAGCGCGTCTACGATCTTCCCGAACGCCTGATCGCTGACGAGTATCGTCTGGATAGCACCACCGAGTCTGAGGCCCGCAGGGTGCTGCTGAAACAGTCTGCCGACTCGCTGGGTATCGCGACTTTGCATGACCTCGCGGACTATTACCGGATGACGGCAAGGGATGCCGCGCCCAGGATTGCGGAACTCGTCGAGGAGGGCGTGCTTACCCCGGTGGACGTGGAGGGCTGGAAAGAAACCGCCTACCTCGCGGACCGGGCCCGGATTCCACGCTCGATTCCAGGTGCGTCCCTGCTATCTCCGTTTGACCCGGTTGTCTGGTTCCGGCCACGCGCCGAGCGCTTGTTCGATTTTCATTACCGGATCGAAATTTATGTCCCGGAGGCGAAACGCAGATGGGGCTACTACGTGCTGCCTTTTCGTCTGGGTGACAGGATTGTTGCGCGCGTCGATCTCAAGGCAGACCGTGCAGAAAAGTCCCTTTTGGTTCGCAGCGTGCACTTCGAGAAAGGCACAAAGCAAAAAGAAACCGAGTCCGCCCTGCGGGACGAACTCGGTGCTCTGGCCGCGTGGCTCAAGCTGGAGACGGTGTCTTACTGTTGACGACTGCCTTGTTCGTCGCCACCCTTGCGCTGGCCACCACGTCCGTCCTGACGTTGTCCGTCACGATTTGCGCGCGCGCGTTCGCGCGCGACGGCCTTTTCCTCGTCCGACATGTTGTTCCAGATTTCGCGCTGCCTTTCTTTTTGCGCCTTGCGTTGTGCGCGCGCAGCTTCCCGCTCTTCATCGGACATTGAGTCCCACTGTTTGCGCATGGCTTCCTTGTTCGCAGCGCGTCGCTCGGCCTGCTTGCGTCGTGCTGCCTCGCGTTCCTCTTCCGACATGGCGTCCCACCGCGCACGGCTTTGCTCACGGAGGGCCTGACGCTGTTCGTCGGATAATCCCTGCACGTACTCGCGACGTTGCTCAGGTGTCATGTCTTCGAGTTCCTCCGGGGTCTGCGCGAATCCTGCCGACGGCAGGAGAAGCGCCAGGCCGGACGCAGCGATAAGTGTGGTGATTGCGCGAATGGGTTTCATTAATCTCTCCTTGTCATTCAATACTGACCGCCCAGCGGCGTCTTATACAAACTAACGCCGCTGACAAGGTAGGCGTTGACAGGGTTCTGTGGAAAACTAGGTACATGAGAATAGATTCTAGCAGGCTTGTCATCCTGATTTGCGTCCTGGCCCTTCACGCTTGCGCGGCAAAACCGCAACTCGAGTCCAGGAGTTCTGCCAACCCGGCAAAGGTTGATTTGTCAGGCGAGTGGCACATTCGTGCCAGTGGCCCGGCGCCGCTTGCCCGTGAGGACGAGCAGCCGCAGACGATCCTGATGCCGAAGATGCCGTCGTCGTCCCAGAGTCCTCAAAATCAGCGTCGTGTGTCGCGCTCGGAGGAAGCCGACGTCTGGATATTCCTGGAGACGGGCCAGGCCGTGAAAATGACCCAGACAACTGACGGTCTGTTCATCAGCTTCGATCGCTCGGTGGTCGAAGCGTATACGTTTGGCGAGAATCGGACTGTTTCGGTTGGGCCTATCGAAGCGCAGCGTGTGACCGGTTGGATCGGTGCCGAACTGGTTATCGAGACGATGGGCAAGCGAGGGGCTGTGCTCACCGAAACCTGGGCGCTCGAAGAGGATGGCACTGTACTGGTAAGAAATATCCGGGTGACAAAGGGCAACGCAGAGTTGTTTTCTGCCCGGCAGGTATTCGACCAGGCATAAAGCGGGCGGTGGCACTTTGGGCAGCCCGGCGGGAAGGAAAGACCACCCTCGGAGCCACCGCCCGGGGAATCAATGCTCGTTCATGTCGAAGCGGAAGCGATACTCGATGCCCGTTGCGACCTGGGGCATGCCGTCGACGACCGGTGCGCGGAATCGAAATCGTTCTGCCGCCTTGATGGCTGCGGATTCGAAAATCCGGTTGCTCGATGAAATAACGCGGATATTCACGACCTGGCCGGCTGTTGTGACATCAAAGCGAACATCGACCCAGCCTTCCAGGCCGCGCGCCTGCGCAGGGGCGGGGTAGGCTGGCTGAACCCGAACAAGGCTGATCAGGGGGCCATCCGGCTGACCAAGCTTCTCAAACCGGGTGTTGATCCTGTCCGGGCCGCCTGGCGTGCCCGGGAAGCTGACCGGGATACCTGTCCCGGTGTTGTCGGTCCGGTGGGCGGAACCGGTGCGTTCTTCAGTATTTCGGGGTCGATCGGCAGTTCCTCAACGCGCGGCGGCTCGACGGTTCGTGGTGGCGTCAACCACTCCAGGATCTTGCGATCCGGGACGGCAAGCCCAGCACCGGGCTGCAGGTGTATCAGGCTCTGCATGGCATATAGCAGGACGAGGGTCATCAGGGTCCCGGATGTCAGCGCGGCTGAATATCTGGCAATCATCGTGCTTCTCCTTCACTGATCCCGCCGAGTGGTATACCTTGAACGACTAGGTATATGATACATACCTAGAACCACAAAGTAAGTCTTGTTATACCTTTTAGTTCGAGGTATAGTTCGCGGATGGCTCAAAGCAACCCTCCATTCATGAGTGGCGTACCCGAACTCTTGCTGCTGCGGCTGTTGAACAAGCGTGAAATGTACGGCTACGAACTGGTTCGTTCGATCCGTGAAGTCACGAGTGACGCGATATCACTGGGTGAGGGCGTGATCTATCCCGTGCTGCACAGTCTCGAGCGCAACGGGTCATTGAAATCCAGACGAAAACCCGTTGGGGGCCGTACACGCGTTTATTACTCAGTGACCACGAAAGGCCGCCAGCGTCTGGAAAAGCTGCAGAATGACTGGCAACGTATTCAAACTGGCATTACGTCCGCTTTGGAGAGCCCCGGAAATGCGTGAACCCGATTTCAATTGGCTGGCACAACGACTCCTGAAAAGCGGCATCGCGCCAAAGCGCGCACATCGCGCAGTCAACGAAATACGTGATCATTACGACGACCTCGTCGATGCAGCGGTGGACAGTGGTGCCTCCAGTCAGGATGCTCGCCAGTTGGCCGCATCCCAGCTTGGCAGCATGGATGACCTGGTGGCGGCGATGAGCGCGCGCCGTGAGCTCAAGACATGGGCCTTCCGATTTCCGCGCGCAGCGGTCGTGATTTATCCGCTGGCCTGTCTCGCTGTATTGCCCGCGGCACCGGTGTTTGCGGGGGTCGCCAATGCGTCGGTCATCGCTCGCTGGAGCGCGAGCCTGCTCGCAGCCGGCCTGTTCACTGCCACCCTGTTACTGGTGTTGCAGCTCTCGATCCTGTTCGGCTGATAAACCTCAGCGCCTAAAGGGTCAATCCGGAATTAGCACCGTCACGCTCGGCTCGTGAGGGGCCGGTTTAGTGGGTATAGCGGTCGTTCCAACCGCTGCTCTTGCGGTAGACTCGATGGCTGGAGATGACCCTTTGCGGTCGCGCGTGAAAGTAGGGCAACCTCTGTAGATTGGAGGGTAAATATGAAGATCGCCGTAATTGGCGCCACTGGCAATACCGGTAGTGCCGTTGCAGAACTCGCCTTGGAAGATGGTCACGATCTTCGGGCCATCGCTCGGAATCCCGATTCTCTGAAGAAGCTCGCTGATAGTAATGCCGAGGTCTTTACTGCAGATCTGGATGATCACGAAGGCATTCTCTCCAGCCTTTCTGGCATCGAAGCGGTCTATTACTGTAGTCCTCTTCCTGCTGGCTATGATGAGCCGTTTGCCGTCGAGCTTGCGCGGGCGCGTAACGCAATCAACGGGTCCCGGTCGGCCGGGATAGCACATTTCGTTCTGCTCTCTGCAATGGGCCCGGAGACGGCCCCGGGCGTTGAGCTAATCGAGACGAAACGTGCCATTGAGGTGGAGTTAGCCGGCAGTGGGCTCGCGTACACGATTTTGAGGCCGAACATGTTCATGGACAACGTTGCAGTGGCAGGGCCGGAGGCGTTGTTGGGCGTTGGTCTTGCGTGGCCGTTCTCAGAAAGCGCGTTCATTCAGCCGATTGCAGCACGCGATATCGCACAGATCGCATTTAAGTCTATGACAAGTGGTCCTCGAAACCGGTCATTTGATCTCGTCGGGCCAGAAGCGCTGACGTTTCCGCAGATCGCCCGTGAACTCGGTCAGGCGATGGGGTCCGAAGTACGATTCACCGCAATACCTGACGAAGTATTCGTTGAGCATGTTGGGCCCGCAATAGGATCCACGGAGGTGGCGGCTGCGGTCGCGGCCGCTTACCGATTGTGGGAACGCGACGGCAACGGTACCGGTGATGCCTCGATTCTCGCGACGGAGTTTGACATCTCATTAACACGATTCCAGGACTTTGCTGCCAACTTGGCGGAGACTTGGAAACGAGAAGCTCTAATTTGAGGCGATTGCAGGTGACCGCTCCTGGCCGCTAGCGAGCATTCGCCAGGAGCATGAACGAGTGGCTGGTATGCCCCTGGAACCAGCCGGTCGAGTTTTCTAGTGTAAAATGGCTGCTACTGACCCAATTTAGCGGCCGGTTGCCGACATAGGGATTTTGGATTGCGAGCTTATCTTCTACTTGTTCTCACGCTTTTCGCGTATGTGTCCGGCTGTACCGAGGCGGACAACGAAACCGCGGTTGCCATAGAAGGCGAGCAGCCTGCCGAAGTGGTAGCCGCAATGCAGAAATTGTCTTGTGAATCGTTTGAGCAAAATTTTGCCCAATTGATAGAAGATTCACGCGACTGCAATACAGACGCCGACTGTGTAGTTACCGAATTCGGATGTCCCTTTGGTTGCGCGAACGCGGTAAACAAGAACAAGCTCCCGGAGCTTCAATCAGTGTTCTTGGAATCCGCTGAATCTTGTCAGAGCTGCTTATACGATTGCGGCATTGGACCAGCAACGGTGCTGCCCGTTTGTAGATCGGGGAAGTGTGACTTCGTCAGCAAAAATTAGCTTATCGTCGATCGCCTGCTTCTGGCTGTGACTTCAATCGGTCGACGCAACACATCAAGAATAATCGCTTGCAGTAAGTACAACACCAACAACACAAATGAACGAAAAACACGGTGAAACCGGCCCAGTCATCGTCCCCACGGAGAGTTGGGAGCTATACAAGGAACGATGGTATGAAGTAGCCGATCTTCATGATTCTGGCGATGTCGCAGGAGCCGTCTTTCAGCTCAAGCGATTAGCAGGAGAAGGATTCTCACCGGCACTCGCAGAACTTGGGGACAAGTATGAGTTCGGCGGCGGCGGAATTGACGTGGATCTTGCAGAGGCGGTGGAGTGGTATAAGAAATCCGTCGAAGCGATCGACGACGTTCGCTCCCACATTGGGCTTGCAAGGATCTATCTGCAAAGCAAGGAGCTGGACCCGGACAGGTCATTGTCGTTTTACCATCTGAAACTTCTGGCGGAGACAGACACGATGGCGGGTTGGTTTGGACTGGGGTTTGCACATCAACACGGCATCGGCACGGATGTAGATCTGGATGCCGCAGAGACTTGCTTTAGAAACGCCGTCGAGAAGGGCCATCTCGTTGCCGGAACGCACCTTGCGCAGGTTCTCTTGGCCAACGACAGACCCGGGGGATTCAAGACCGGACTACGGTTCATTCCGCGCGTACTTTGGATGAAGTTGTTCCGCCCACGTGATCCGCGGTTAGGGTTTGAGTACGAGCCAATAGCTCAAGAATAGCGCGAAAGCGGATGACCACTTCAGGCCGGGTCCAGTCGGTCACCAGGAAGAAGGGCGAGCGGCTCATTCACTTGGCATTCCAGCCCGTCGCTTTGTCTGAAGTAGAATGACGGCTACTGATCCAGCGCAGCCGTTAAGTAGAACCCAGTATTGCCGCTCAAAGCGGCCTGTCGACAATGTTCCCAGGATTGCGGCGCTTCCAACGCGCAGAGGAGTGTTGTCGTGGAAAAACCCTGCCTGATCGACGAGGGCGAGTATCCGGATGATCGAGTTTTGAGTCGTTGCCTGGGTGACGCAAAAGAAGCATGGGATGCGTTTGTCGCATTCCTGGACAGTAGTTACCCCGGCTGTACCCCTGAATGGAGGTACTACAATGACGGAAAGAGCTGGCTCTGCAAGGTTGTCGAGAAGTCCAAGACGATTTGCTGGTTAAGCGTCTACCGCGGCAGATTTGAGACGACCTTTTACTTCCCGGACCGAGCGGAGAGCTTGATCGCAGATAGCTCCATTCGGAAGACGTACAAAGAACAGTTCTTGAATGCAAAACGCTTCGGCAAGACCCGAGCTCTCACGGTCGATGTCCGAAAGACCGCAGACCTGAGCACCACTAAGAAACTATTCGCGATTAAGGACGACTTTAAGTAGTGGTAAGGGGCCGGTTTTGGCTGCGGTCGAACGATCTGAGGTAGTATGACGGCTACTGACTGTTAGCAGCCTGTCAGATCCGCGGCAAGAGTGGGTCAGGCGTTGCCTCCTGGCTCCCCATCAAACAAGATCACAATATTCTGGGCATTCGTAACCGAAGTGAGAGGGAGAAGCGATCGTGAGACTGAAGTTATCCGAGTGGGCGAGTGTTGCTGAGATCGTCGGCGCCACTGCCGTTATAGTTTCGCTTGTCTATGTCGGTCACGAGGTAAACGACAACACGTCGGCGATCAGATCAGCCGCCGCGAATGATGCGTCAGTAGCTATGCAATCGTGGTATCAAGAAATGGGGAGTAATCGAGAGGCTAGCGACCTGTGGTTCAACGCGATGACAAGCCCGGATCCGCTTCCTACACATGACGAGTTCCAGTTCATGATGATGATGCATGCCTGTTTGTTAGGCATGCAGAACAGCTATCTGCTCTCGAAAGAGGGGACAATCGATGCGGAGTTTCGTGAGGGTATTACAACTGCCATCGTGGCGGTTAAAGATCTTCCAGGAATGATGCGATACTGGAGACAGAGAAGAGATTTCTTTCACAGCGGTTTCACAGAATATATCGACGGCCTTCTGGAGCGCGAGGCGATCGAGACGCTTGATATGTACAAGCGTCCGGATCTTCCCACAGATGAGTAAGACCAATGAGAGGCATAAATATTGGACAGCAAATCTCGACCCAGTCTGGCCTCTTGTGAGCGGCCGCAAATGGCTGCGGTTTCAACCGGTCGAGAATCTTGAGTTATGATGGCGGCTTGTGACCCAGTGAAGACTGTTGCCGATATCGCCGTCGTTGTTTTTTTGTCGTTTGGTACTCCTCGAACCATTCGTCGAACGTCATTTGCCACACTCTCCAGTCAATAGTTGATATCCACTTTAGAGCCGGAATACGCCCCGACAGGTCAGGACGAAACAACAATCGTCACGTCACCCGTCAATTGACCAGTGACAACCTGAAACAGATCGTTACACTCAGCGGGCGATTGTTCGCTTATCCTTTGAACTCTTAAAGACAGCTTTCCAAGGAGAAGCGAATGAACCTGCGACACACCCTTTTGCCACTGGCTGTTCTGGCACTGTTTCCCGTACCCGCCCTGGCCGATAGTGGCTTCTATATTGGCGCTGCGGCAGGCGGTGCTACCCAGGATATCGTATTCAGCGGTGGTCCAGAAATCGAGGGAGATGACACGGCGTTCAAGGTGTTCGGCGGTTACAAGTTCGACATGTCGGTCGTCGATCTCGGTGTCGAACTCGGCTATGTCGATTTTGGTGAGGCTGAAGTAAACACTGCCGCCGGGGAACTGGTTTTCGCTCCGACCGGGATCCATCTCTGGGGAGTAGCGGGATTCGAACTCGGCCCTGTTGACCTGTTCGCAAAGCTCGGCTTCATCGCCTGGGAGGTAGAAACAACAACATTCGCCGGGAGAGTCAGTGACGACGGCACGGATTACGGTCTTGGCGTGGGTGCTGGTTTCGACATCGGCAAGGTGCAAATCCGCGGCGAGTACGAGCTTTACGACCCCTCCGATGCGGACGTGTCGATGCTATCGATGCTCTCGCTGGGCGTCGTCTACACCTTCAACTAGTTGGTGCGCGGCGCGGCGGGTGTCCGCCAGCGCGTGGCGGGACCAGAAGATCATTTGGCGGGCTGCCGAGGTGACTAACAAACGGTTGAAACCGCAACCTACAGCGGACGGTCGGCCATACAGTGCTATTCTCCATTTGTGATCAAGAATCTTGGTAGGGCACCTCGTTGAACTTCGCCGGCAAGTTGTGGCGTGTTGCAATATTGGGCATCTGTTCTACCCTGGTAATCTCAGTCGCCACGGGCCTTCTGTTCCTAATCGATGGTTACCCGAACTTTGGTCCCGATCCTTTGGACTGGCTGGAATGGTTTGGTCTAGGGTTCGTTAGTTCGCTGTACATTGGTGGAATTGTCGGGCTCTTCTATGGAGTGCCTTTGTACTCGCTTTACCTCCGACTGGACGCCTTTCCGTTCTGGGTGCTCGCATTACTCGCGATTGCCCCGGGACTAGTATTGATATTCCTTGATTTCTCGCTCGGTATTTTCTTGCTTTTCGGTGGCGCGGCATTTCTACTAATCGTGCATACGTTAGCCGGTAAATGGCCTCGGTTGAGGGCGCAAGAGCTGCCCGACAATGCGCCGCATTGATACCATCAACGACTGCTGCGGTTAGCAGACCCTCACCACTGACGTTCGTGTTGTTGCTGCAGATTTGACTGATTTGGTTTCCGATAAACACTATTTCACCTGCTTCGAACGTAGCGCATCCAGTAATTCCTCAATTTGGATAATGTTACTTTCAAGATTGATCGTCACAAAGGCAACTCTGGAATATTGGTGGCGCAGAGTTTCTCGAACGGCGTTTGAGGACAGAAGGGCGTCCGCCGTTCTTCTGAGTTCGCTATCGTCAATATCCAGCACACACTCGGAAACCAGGCCTGTCGAGTTTTTGAGTTCATCCCAGACATCGCTGCAACTCTCTCTGATGGCGAGCTGAACAGGCAGGGGAATGAGCGACCGCACCGCAAGCCGGTAAGGCGAATCCAGAACTCTGAAATTACCGGCGTTGAGCGGGCCCTGGTACTTGTAATACTCGGAAAGTCCGCGTTCGATGGCGGGGCTTTGCAGCAAGCCGATATGCCCTGACGAAACAATCTGATCCCAGGTCGCACTATTTGTTGGATTGTTATTGAATTCGCTCGCCCGATAGGCCGCAACGACGACAGCTTGTGCAGCAGGGTTAGCTGCCGCTAACAGCCTGTCGGCTTCTTCAACACTTTCGAGTACCTGATTGTAATAGTCGAAGAGAGTAGTGCCGACTGCCAGGTCGCTTTCAAGGTCCGTAATCAACCGTGCAGTGTAGTAATGACCTAGTCGCTGGTCTCCCAGCGCATCATTCCAATTGGCAACTTGAATACCGATAAAGACGCCGACAATGACGATGATCAAGTCGACAACCACGGCGAACCAATTCTGTTCATTCACGTGACTTGTGATTCGACGCAGTAGCACCTTAAGTCTCCTTGCCTATCACTGGTCACGCGCGACTCAGGTCGCCGTGTACTCGGTCAGCGTGGCGCGGAAATTCAACTTCTTCTTGCGATGCTGTTCGATCACGACCGGCAGGTAGCCCAGCACCGGCGCACACCAGAGCGTCGTGACACGCGACGAACCTTCCTTCTGGTGCTGAATTCCCACGACCTCGTAGCTTCCGGCTTTGGTTTTTATGGTCTTCGTACCGATATTGCGCACGTGGGCCACGCGCATTTTGTCGACGTCGAACAGGATGTAGGTCTCCTGTGCGCCGCCGTTCAACAGGTCGTGCATGAGCGCATACTGGATGGAGACATTGTCGTGGGAAATGCCCTCCAGCTCGATAGTGACGTCGTCCTCGCCAACGGTGCCGCTGGCAATATTGGTCGTCCAGTCGAAGCTGAGTCGGACTTCCGGTTCGTCCTTGATCGTATCGACCTCGTGAAAGCTCACGGGCTTGACGCCGTCCGCGTCCGTGGTGAACTCCGAGGAAACTTCCATGCGGCCATTGGTGATAACGCGGGAGACGCCAACCGGTTTGATGGCATGGGTTGCGACAAAGCCGGACTCGACCGCACGTAACTCGGTGTTCAGCTGACCCGAGACAACGCTGATCTTGACCTTGTACTCGGCCCGGTGAGGGGTCAGATCGGCGGCTCCCGCTGCCGAGACAGCGAAAAGCAGCGCACACACTGCCAGAATGCGGTTACGCGTCGTGACAGATCACCCAGGCACCTCCTCAGGTGGCTTGCAGAGCTTGTTCGGATTCTTCCATAAGTGACATGACTGCAGCCTGAACGTTCGCTCTGACCGGCTCCAGGTCGTCAAGCGGGATCTCCCGGGGAACGGGGATGGGCTCACCAATGGCGATGACGATGCGCGCAAACGGCTTGGGCACCATGAAGTCATCCCAGCGATCCAGGTACCAGGCGCGGTCGGCGGCGCAGGCAACCGGCAAGATCGGCACGCCCGCAATACGGGCCATCAGCACCGTCCCGGGCTTGAACTCGTACTTGGGGCCCCGCGGCCCATCCGCCGTGGTTACGATGGAATAGCCTTGCTTCATCATGCGCTGCTGGTCGCGCAGGGCGAGGGCACCGCTCTGGTTGGCCGAGCCACGGATGACTTCGGCGCCCCAGGCCCGGGCAATGCGCGACGGCACATCGCCGTCCACGGAACCCGAAACCAGGAAGCACGCTTTGAAACCGCGCCGGATCCAGCTGCGAACGAGGGTCGAACCAATCACATGGTGCTGGTGCCAGTAAGCCGGCGCACAGACCCGATCCCCGCCGATAAACGGGTCAATGTGGCTGGCGCCAATAACCTTTTCTATGCGGTAGGTAGCGGTCAGCAGCCGGATCAGTCCGCGCAGGACAGGCAGGCCCAGGAAGTAGTACAAACGCCGCGCAGGGCCGAGTTTGCGCCTCGACGACGTGCTGCGTCGGGACTCAATCGACTCGAAATGGCTGGGGTTCTGGTCGCTCAAGTGCCGGAGTTTGCAGTATCGAATCTGTGCCGGTCAATGTAATATTGCCCCTGCGTTTTCAGAGCGACCGTCGATTCCCTGCATTTGTCATGACTGAACCCCAGCACGTATTCAGGCGGCCGCCAGGGCCCGATGAGCCGGTTACGCTCGGAATCGATGCCGAGACGCTGGCAACGCTGCAGCAGTTGCAGGCCGATTACGGTGACATGGTGAGCATGCTCAGGCCGAACGGGCGGCTGGCCTACTTCGTCAACGATGCGGACGAAGTGCGCAGGATCCTCGCTCGCCGCCACAGCAAGTATCACAAGGGGCCCGGTTTCGAACGGGTCAAAATGCTGCTTGGCAATGGCCTGATTGTCAGCGACGGGGATGTCTGGCGACGCTCGAGAACCATGATCCAGCCCGCTTTTGGCCGGCAAAACGTTCACCGCCTGATGACCGTCATGGTCGAATGCTGCGATCGACGCGCCGTGCGCTGGGCGGCGGCGGCCCGGGAAGGGCGCACGGTCAATATCACCGAGGAAACCTGCGACTTCGCACTCGAACTCATCCTGATCAGTACCTTCGGCGACGATTTCGACAATCGCATCATGACGGGCGGTGAAAACCCGTTCGCCTTTCTCAGCAGGGACTCAACACGGGATCTCAGCGTCGTCATGAAGGTCCGGCACCTGCGCGAATTGCTGCGCGAGATTATCGCGGACCGGCGTGCAGGGAAGGGCAGCCAGCAATTCGATTTCCTGTCGATGTACCTGGAGGCGACCGACAAGCAGGGCAACAAGTTCAGCGATGCCGAGCTGCTGGACGAGCTCATGACGCTGATCGTGGCGGGCTTCGAGACGTCGGCCAACACGCTTAACTGGGTCTGGTACCTGGTCGCCAAGCATCCCGACGTCGAGGCGAAGCTGATCGACGAGGCTCAGCAGGTGTTGCCGAACGTTTCCGCCGTCACCGCGGACAACCTCGCGGCGATGGAATACACACAGCAGACGCTCGAGGAGGCGCTGCGCCTGTACCCGCCGGTCTGGCTGTTTACGCGCCGCTCACACGATGAGGATGAGCTCGAGGACTACGACGTTCCCGCCGGGACCGACATCTACCTGTCCCCCTACATCCTGCACCGCACTGCGCATTACTGGCCCGACCCGGACCGCTTCGACCCCGATCGCTTCGCGCTGGCAGATTCGCCCAAGAAAGACCGGCCCTATTTTCCGTTCTCGCTCGGACCGCGACGCTGCCTGGGTGAGTATTTTTCTTTTCTCGAGATGAAAGTGCACCTCGGATTGTTGTTGCCGCGTTTCCGCATGCGCTTGCTGGACGATGCGCAGCCGGAGCTGGAGCTGGCCATCAATCTGCGCTCGGCCGAAGATATCCATGTACGGCCGGAAATACGATAGGGATACCATGAAGCTTTACGACACACTGACCGAGCTGTTCGCGGACGTGAAGGACCGCGATCGCGAAATCCGCTTTATCGATGGCGACAGGGACGAAAGCAGTCTGCGATTCGGTGAGCTCTGGGATGCGTCACTGGCCCTGCTCGGTTCCCTGCAGGCCAGGGGCATGAAGCCTGGCGACGAGCTGATTATCTTCAGTAAGTCGAACCAGAGCTTCGTTATCGCGTTCTGGGCGGCTGTGCTTGGCGGCCTGGTGCCGGTGCCGGTGGCCGTCGGGATCAGCGACGAGCACAAGTTGAAGCTGTTCCGGATTCTGTCGCAGCTCGAGAATCCAACCCTGTTCACCGAGATGGATCTCCTGCAGCGCCTGCTGGATTACGCGAAGGAGATCGAGCGCGCCGATATTACGGAACTGCTGGATACGCATGCCGTGCTGATCAGCGACGTGGCGCCCGGATCGCACGGTGAGGTGCATCCTGCCCGGCCCGAAGACACCGGGTTCATCCAGTATTCGTCCGGCTCGACAAGCGATCCCAAAGGCGTGGTCCTGAGCCATCGCAACCTGTGCGTGAATATTCGCGCAATCGTCGAGGCTCTCGGTTGGGGCGAGGACGATCAGGCGTTGAGCTGGATGCCGCTGACCCATGACATGGGTCTGATCGGCTATCACCTGAGTGTGATGGCGGCCGGCATGAACCACGCGGTCATGGATACCAACGTGTTCGTGCGACGGCCGCTGTTGTGGATGACGAAAGCGAGTGAACTGCGTGCCACGCAGTTGTGCTCTCCGAACTTCGGCTACAAGCATTTCCTCAAGTTGTTCGAGCGCAAGGGCCTGCCCGAGGATGTCGACCTGTCGCGCGTCAAGCGCATCCTGAACGGCGCCGAGCCCATCTCCTGGGATCTCTGCGAAGAGTTTCTTACCGCGCTGGCGCCGTTCGGGCTCAAGCGCAACACGATGTTGCCCGTGTACGGCCTCGCCGAGGCCACCGTGGGCGTGACGTCATCGCCGCTGGGTCCGGAGTACGAGCGCGTGGTCATGGATCGGCACAGCCTGCAGATCGGTGAAACCTACCACGCGGTCGATCCGTCCGCCGCCGATGCCGTCAGCTTCATCAAGGTCGGTACCCCGATGCGCGATGTGCGGCTGCGCATTGCCGATGACGCGGACGCAGTGCTGAGCGATGGACATATCGGACACATCCAGCTGCAGGGCGGTAGTGTCACCGAACGTGTGTACGGCGACGCGGCTGCGACCGCCGAGCTGTTTACCGGCGACGGATGGCTGCAGGACCGGCGATTGCGGTGTCATTGTCGATGGCAGCCTGGTCATTACGGGCCGGCAGAAAGACATCATCATCGTCAACGGCCAGAACTACTACCCGCACGATATCGAGGAGATCATCGCGCAACTTCCCGATCTCGACCTCAACAAGGTGGTCGTTGCGGGCGCCACACCGAAAGGCGGGCAGACCGAGGAGCTGGTTGCTTTCATCCTGCACCGGCAGGGCGCCGACGATTTCCGGCCGCTGATCGGCCAGGTACGCAACATTGTCGGCGAGCATGCGGGCCTCGAGGTCGACACCGTGATTCCGGTGGCTCGTATCCCGAAGACGACGAGCGGCAAGGTCCAGCGCGCGAAGCTGCTGGAAGCCTATTTCGACGGCGAATTTGACGCCGTGCTCGGCGAACTGGCGCCGGCAGAAGCGACTGCTGAGACGCTCGACGAGGACCCGCTGGTGGCGGAGTTGGAGCAGATTTGCCGCGATGTCGCCAAGGACCGCAAGATCGGCGCAGATGACAACCTGTTCGAAGTGGGTGTAAGTTCACTAACCTTGACCGAGGTCGTACTCGCGATTGACGAGAAATACCCGGGGAAACTCGATATCAGCGACCTGTTTGATTACCCGACGCTGCGTGAAATCGCCGCATTCCTGAAGAAGGACACCTGATGATCCACGCGCGAATTGCAGGCATAGGCAGCTACCTTCCCGAAAAGGCCCTGAGCAACAAGGACCTCGAGAAGATGATGGACACGTCCGACGAGTGGATCCGGGAACGTACCGGGATCAAGCGTCGGCATATTGCAGCCGACGACGAAACGACGGGCTCGATGGCGCTCGTGGCCGCTAAACGGGCGATTGAGGATGCCGGTGCAAGCCTGGACGAGATCGACCTGATCGTTCTCGGCACGGCGACCCCCGACAAGGTCTTTCCTTCAACGGCCTGCATCGTGCAGCGGCGGCTCGGTATCAAGGGTTGTCCGGCCTTCGACGTGCACGCAGCGTGTAGCGGCTTTCTGTACGGGTTCGATCTTGCAACGCGGTACATCCAGAGCGGCGGCGCCCGCAAAGCGCTCGTGATCGGCTCTGAGACCCTGTCACGCATCACGAACTGGGAAGACCGCGGCACGGCCGTGCTGTTCGGCGACGGGGCGGGGGCAGTGGTCCTCGAGGCATGCGACGAGCCAGGCATCATGGCGACCCATATTCACGCGGATGGCGAATACGAGGAACTCCTGCACGTCCCCCAGGGCGTTTCGATTGGCTACGACATCACGCGCAAGGGCGAGGCGTTTATCGAAATGCAGGGCAACGCCGTATTCCGGCGTGCCGTGGCGACGTTCGACAATATCGCCAGGGAGACCATCAAGGACCTGGACGGGCATATCGACGATATCGACTGGTTCGTTCCTCACCAGGCGAACATGCGCATCATCCAGGCCGCCGCGAAGAAACTGGGTCTGCCAATGGAGCGTGTCATTGCTACGGTGGATGAGCATGCGAATACGTCAGGCGCATCGATTCCGCTCGCGCTGGATCTTGCCGTGAAAGACGGGCGGATCAAGCGCGGCGATACGCTGCTTTTCGCGGCGTTTGGCGCTGGCTTCACGTGGGGCTCGGCGATGCTCAAGTATTGAAAGCGCTGCGGAATAAGCGATTGAAAGCCGCCTTGCAGAGCGGCCTCTTTTGTTTGCTGCTGGGCAGTTCGCTCACGGTCGCCGACGAGCGGCCCGACAAGCAGTCGGCGGAGGAGCTTCTAACGATGGCCAGCGCCAGTGCGCGCGAGGCGATCGCGTTCTATCGCGAATTTCTCGCGCTACCCAACGACGCCAACCATCCGGATGAAATTGCGGCGCTGAACGAATGGCTTATGCGTGCGTTTGACGAGCGTGGCTTCGACGCGCGCCCGTTGCCGACCGCGGGCAGTCCCTCGATATTTGCCGAAAAAAGGTCCGCAGGGGCCACGAAGACGGTCCTCATCTACCTGCAGGCCGATGGCCAGCCAGTCGACCCGTCAGCCTGGGACCAGGCATCGCCGTACGTCGCCGTCCTCAAGGCGGAGAATCCGCAAGACGGCTCCTGGCAGACGCTCGACTGGGATCTCGCGCACACCGGCCTGGATCCTGACTGGCGGATATTTGCACGCTCCGCGTCGGACTCGAAAGGGCCGATGACGCAGTTTCTGTTCGCTGTCGATTTGCTGAGTGCAGGTCAGGCCGGATCTCGGCTACAACCTCAAAGTGTTGGTCGATACCGAGGAAGAGCTCGGTTCGCCCAATCTCGCGGATGCCGTGCGCGCGCACGCCGACTTGCTGGCGGCCGACCTGCTGTTGATCTTCGATGGCCCGCCGCATGCGTCGAACAGACCCACGGTGGCCCTGGGTGCCCGTGGCATCGCCACGGTCACGTTGACCACCTACGGCCCGAAGGTGGCGCAGCACAGCGGCCACTACGGCAATTTCATGCCAAACCCGGCCCTCGCACTCGCCCAGATACTCGCATCGATGAAGGACGCGGACGGTGTGGTCACGATCGAGGGCTTCTACGACGGCGTGGAACTCGACGCGGCCACGCGCGCCATCCTCGCTGCGGTTCCCGATGATGAGGATGAGATCCTGGGGTCGGTCGGGCTCGCGCGCTCCGACAAGGTCGCCCCATCGCTGCAGGAGGCGATTCAGTTCCCTTCTCTCAACATTCGGGGCCTTTCCGCGGGCTGGACCGGCAAAGCGGCGCGGACGATCATACCGCCGGAGGCCGTCGCCGAAATCGACATACGACTGGTGATGGAATCGGACCCGGAGCGGCTTGTCCGCCTGCTGCGGGAACATATCGAGAGCCTTGGCTACACGGTCCTCGACCATGCGCCGAACGATAATGAACGCCTGGCGCACGAGCGACTGGTATCGATGACGCATGCCGTGTCGTACGGGGCGTTTCGTTCAGACCCCGACTCAGCCCCGGCGCTCATGGCGAGGGCAGGGATGCGACACCTGTACGGTGAGGAGCCGATAGTGATTCGTACGATGGGCGGTTCGATCCCGATTGCGCCAATCATCGAAGCGCTGGGCCTGCCCGCGGCAGCCGTGCCGACGGTCAACATCGACAATAACCAGCACAGCCCGAACGAGAACCTCCGGGTCGGTAACTTCATCGAGGGGATCGCGATCCTGATGGCCGTTCTCCAGGAAACGCCCTGAGAGAGCCACTCGGGGCGCCTGGCGCGCCCGAGTTAACATAAGTGCTCGAATTAGCGGTTTTGTCGAATTTTTAGTGTGACCCAGTTCACACTTTGACCCTACCGCTGTCTCTATACTGCGACACATACCCTGTCGTCAAACACCGACAGAATGCAGGACGGATGGAAAGATGCAAAAGGATTTCAACAACATACCGCTGTCAGAGTCGAACGTATCTCTGAAACTGGCCGATATTCAGAAGCGCTGCCACCAGCTCATGCAAGAGTCTGGCGATGAGCTGGAACTGGCGCTCGAAGAGCCAATTCTCGCGACAGACGACGGCAGTAATCCGTACAACCGCGGATAGTCTTCAGTCCGAGTCAGCCACGGCCGCGTCGTGCAAACGCCGCATGAGGCGTAGCCTCCATATCCAAATGCTTGTGATCATCGCTGCCGCGGTCGGCAATGCGGCGACCGGGTAGCGCAACACCATAAAGTCGTAGAGCCCATGCAGTCCGGCCGCCAGCAGGAAGCCGTAGAGCGCGGGGCGTGCAATCGATTCCTTTGCGAGCCACGCCCGCGTAATCCAGTGAGCCCAGATTGACGCAAACAGGATATGAATCACCGGCCCTGCGAAGCCGCGCGCAAAGGCTTCAAACCGGGTCAGGAAGTCGAGGTAATGGTAGTTCTCGACAGCCGCGTAACCCAACGCGATGAACGAGGCATAGACAATGCCGTCCAGAGGCTCGTCGAATGCCTTCAGGCGAATCACGACAAGCAGGAATGGCAGCATCTTGGCCAGTTCCTCGATCGGGCCGATCGCAAGAAGTGCGTAGGCGAAAAGGCCCAGGGGATTCGTGTCCGCGAGAGCAAGCGCGTCGAAGCGCAGGCCGATGGGTTCGAGGCCGATGTAGAGCGCCTTCGACAGTCCCGCTGCGAGCATACCCAAGCCGAAGCACAGAACCAGGTTGCCGACCGGCTCCGGCAGGTGCCGGTCCTTGTGGTAGTGATAGACCGCCCAGAACAATGCGGGCAAAACGATCGGAAGTAAGAGCAGTCCCTGGTTCATCCGGCTATTATCGCCGAAATGAGCAATACCTTTCTCTACATCGTCACGGTCCTGATCTGGGGTTCGACCTGGCTCGCGATCGAGTACCAGCTCGGCGTCGTGGAGCCCGAGGTGTCGATCATCTACCGCTACTTGATCGCCTCCGGTATCTTATTTATTTATTGTAAAATCCGTCGCTTATCGTTGAAGTTTAAAGTAAAGGATCACCTCTATTTCGTTCTTCTCGGGCTGCTCCTTTTCTGCCTGAACTACATCTTCGCGTACCGGGCACAGATTCATATAACGTCGGCACTGGCGGCTATCGCCTTTTCAACGATGCTCTGGATGAACATCGTCCTGTCGCGATTTATCTTCGGCACGCGGGCCACGCGACGAGTGCTGCTCGGCGCAGCGCTGGGAGTGGCCGGGATCGTGGTGCTGTTCGCGCCGCAGATCTCGGCGATCTCGCTCTCCGATAGCGTCTTGTTCGGCTCGCTCCTGGCACTGGCAGGGGCCCTGACGGCGTCCTGCGGAAACATGGTCTCGCAGTCCGCCCAGAAGCGTTCACTGCCGGTGGTGCAGACCAACACCTGGAGCATGTTCTACGGCGCCTTGCTTACCGGGGTCGTGGCACTCGCCAGCGGTCACGAGTTCAATTTCGACGCGACTTTTACGTACATCGCGTCGCTGACGTATTTGGCACTATTCGGATCGGTGGTCGCATTTGGCGCCTATCTGACGCTGCTGGGCAGGATCGGTGCGCACAAAGCGGGGTATGCAACGGTCATGTTTCCTGTCGTTGCGCTGATTCTGTCGCTTGCGTTTGAAGGGCTGCAACTGGACCTCGCGATCATTGTTGGTGCAACACTGGTCCTCCTGGGTAACTCGCTGGTCTTGAAGAAGGACGCCTGATCTCCCGGAGGGCAAGGGAGATTGAAAATGGGTGGACGAAACCCGATCGAGGACCTGGCTCATCTGAGGCACGAATTCGGCGAACACGGCGGCGTGAACATGTCCGTCGAGGCGAGTTCGACTTTTACGGTTATTGATCCGAAGACCATGCCGGACCTGTTCCAGGGCCGGGCCGGGCCGGACAAAGGCTGCTATCTCTACGGCCGTCATTTCAACCCGACCGTGTACAACCTGGGGCGCCAGATGGCCGCGCTCGCGGGCACTGACGCAGCCTACTGCGCCGCGAGCGGCATGGGTGCGATTTCGGCCGTGATGTTGTGCCTGTGCAATGCGGGTGACGAAATCGTTGCTTCGAACGCAATCTACGGCGGATCGTTCGCACTGCTCAACGATTTCCTGCCGGCAAAAGCCGGCATTCGGACCCGTTTCGTTGATATTACCGATGTCGACGCTGTCCGCGACGCGATTACCGACAAGACACGCCTGGTTTTCACCGAGAGTATTTCCAATCCGACGCTGCGTGTGGCCGATATCCCACGCTTGTCGGAGGTGACGCGCGAACGGGGTATTTCGCTGGTCGTTGACAACACGTTCAGCCCGCTGATTCTCAGTCCCGCGAGTCTCGGTGCCGATGTTGTCGTGCACAGCATCACGAAGTTTATCAGCGGGGCATCGGACGTGATCGCTGGCGCAATCTGCGGCAGCGAGGAGTTCATCGGTGACCTGATGGATCTGCATATGGGCCCGTTGATGCTGCTGGGTCCGACGATGGATCCGAATGTAGCGGCGTCGGTCAGCCTGCGAATTCCGCATCTGCCATTGCGGATGACCGCGCACAGCGAGCGTGCGCTCGCAATCGCATCGCAGGTTGCAGGCACTCGAGCTTGACGTCTGTTATCCGGGCCTTGAAACCCACCCGGACTTCGCGCTCTTCAAGCGAACTTCACTGTCCGGAGTATGGGTACGGTGGCATTTTCACGCTGGATCTTGGCGATATAGAAACCGCGAATGCCCTGATGTCGTGTCTGCAAAACGAGCAGCGTTTTGGCTACCTGGCCGTGAGCCTCGGCTACTTCGATACGCTGATGTCGTGTTCGGGTTCCAGCACCTCCAGCGAACTGAGTGACGAGGAAAAGGACGCGGCGGGGATTTCCCCCGGCCTCGTGCGAGTCTCCATCGGCTATACCGGAACGCTCGAGCAGCGCTGGACGCAGCTGGAGACGGCGCTGCGCAAGGTGGGCGTTGTAAGCGGCTAGAAATTCCACCCTGTCGCCTGTGCAGGTCGCTGGTATCATCAGCGCCACGATTCCAGGAGATCGCCAAATGAAACTTGGTTGGTACGAGCGCATGCATATGCGTCATCGACGGTGGCGCTATGAGTACAAGTCCGAGAAACCGAGTCTCGCATTCCTGCAGAGCCTGGACCTGGCGGGGAAAACGCTGATCGACGTCGGCGCCAATCGCGGAATCTATACGTGGATCATGTCGCGATGCGCAGGCCGGAGGGCAGGGTGTTCGCGTTCGAGCCCCAACCTGAGCTCAACGAGCATCTCGAGCGTCTCAAAGCATCTTTCGGTCTGGACAATGTCGTGGTGACGGGGCAGGGCCTGTCGTCGGAACCGGGTGTTCTCGAGTTACAGCGATCACGAGTTGGTGCGGGTCAGGCGGGCGTCAATCTGCCAGCGGGTACCTTCGATGAGGTGCTCGAGGTACCCGTAACGACGCTCGACAGTTTTCTCGAAGAGGCGGCTGTTGAGTCAGTCGGCCTCATCAAGGCCGATGTCGAAGGTCATGAGCTGGAAGTCTTCAAAGGCGCGTTGCGGACGTTTAAAGACCATCGTCCGATCCTGCTGTTTGAACTGATGGAGGCCGAAGCCGAGCGCGGCGATATGTTCGAGCTGCTGACCGAGCAGGGTTACACAGGCTGGTTCTATTGCGTCAGCCCGAATGACCACAAGAGCCTGAGGCGCCGCGGTCACGGTGTCTACTACCCCTTCGATGAGCACAGTCGTCACGAGTATGTTCGAGCGGAGGCGCGGTTGCGTAACTACTTCTTCGCGCCGCAGGACAGTGCTGTGAGCATGCGGATCCAAGGGCTGGAAGGCCGCAAATTGAAGTCTGCGGCGTTGAAATAGTATTCGATCATTTTTGCGAGGATTGACCATGAGACTGACGATAGGCGTTGCGCTGTACTTCTTGTACTGAGCTTGACCGGAGATGTTGTCGCCAGCGGACTGAACGGCCCGGAGGCTGTGCGGTACGACCCCGAGTTGGACGTGTTTTTCGTGTCGAACTTTAATGACGAGGCGGCGGGCGACGCCAACGGTTTTGTGAGCAAGCTGTCGCCCGATGGTGAGGTGCTGGTGTCCGAGTTCATGGTAGGCACTGACAAGTACCCGTTTCACGGTGGTCGCGGCATGTACATCCATGAGCCCGGCCTGTGGGTCGTCGATGCCGGTGGTGTCCACGTGTTTGATCGCAATTCGGGGGCGCAGCTCGATTTTGTCGATTTCTCGGAGTTCGACCCGGGGTTTCTCAACGACATCGTCCTCGGCAAGGACGGGGCGCTGTACGTGACGGATACTGACACGGCCAGGCTCTATAAGATCGTCGATCGGAAAGCCATTTTCGTGACGGATGTACCGATGAACCCGAACGGCATTACCGCCGATCCAGACAGCGGAAAACTACTCATGGTGCCGTGGACCAATGGCGAGGAGATTGTCGCCTGGGATATCGACGAGCAGAGTTTCTCGTCCGTGGGTAAGCTCATTGGCGGTGGAAACTACGACGGAATTGAGATCGTCGGGGACACTGTGATCGTTGCGAGCCAGATGGATACCAGTTTGCATTTTGTGGCCGACGGCGACGACCGCCGCGCTGTTGATCTGCCCGGCAAGCCCGCGGACATCGGCATCGACACCAAGCGCAACACGATAGCCGTGCCTTACGTGGCGCTGGACCGGGTCGATATTATCGAGTTCGCCGAGCCATCCAACGATTAGCCAGGACGAATACCACCAGCACGACGCCCCATTGCGCGAGGCAGGTCATCACGCTGAATGGCTCGAACGGGTCAAACCACCGATCCGGCGAATAGACGAAGGCCGCCTGGTAGAGCCACCAGCCAAGCAGCACCGTCGCCAGGCTGGGGACCACGAAGCGAATTGCGGTATCCCAGAGGGGGCCGGCGTTCCAGTCGTGCTCCTGTCCATCGATGGTTTCGGAACGAAAACGTGCAGCCCCGTGACGTATTACCGCGAAAGCGACAAATGCGCCGGAGATCATCAATGCGACTCCCCAGACGAAGTCCTGGTTCGCAAAGAACTCCAGGTTGATTGCCGATGGAATGCCCAGCGTGAAGCCGACGATGCAGACACCAAGAATTGCCTGGCGCCGAGCGACGCCAAAATCGACGAGTACGCGAGTGCTCAGTTCGATCATGGCAATGAGAGAACTAAAGGCCGCGAATGAGAGCCCCAGGAAGAACAGGATGGCGAAAAGGTTGCCGCCCGGCATTTTCGCGAAGAGCTGCGGCATCCAGATGAACGTGAGCCCGGTGGCTGCCGGTCCGCTCGTCTTCATGATTTCGAGGATCTCGGCCTTGCTCATCTGCGCGCCGAGAATTGCGAATACGGTGCCGAAGATGACGACCGCCGCCAGGAGCGACACGGTGTTGTTGCCGACGCCCGTAATGACAGCGTTTTTAACGACCCCGTGTTTGCGCTTCATGTAGGCGCCGTAGGTCAGGATCAGGCCCCAGCCCGCCCCCGTGTCCCATGCGTTCTGTGTCAGCGCCTCCAGCCAGATTCGCGGGTTCGCGAGTGTGGACCAGTCGGGTGTGAACAGGAAGGCAATACCTTCAGAGGCCCCCTCCAGCGTCAGGGTCCGCAACAGGGAGATGACCACGATCAATAGCAGCGCGGGAATCAGCACGAGGTTGGCGCGCTCGATAGATCGAATGCCGTTCCAGACGACGACGGCACCGAGACCCATCGCGAATGCGTGAAATGCAACCGGGAAACCACCGCTCTGGAAGCCATCCCAAATGCCTGTCGCCGCCGCGGTGCTGAGGGGCAGGGGTGCGATGGTCATCTTGATCAGGTAATACACGCACCAACCCGCCACCACGGAGTAGTAGAACATGATGGCTGTGGCCACGAAGCCGACGAAGGCGCCCATCCAGGCGAACTTCTCCCCGGCAATTCTTGCGAACGTTCCGACAACACCCATGCGACCGGCGCGCCCGAGCGCGTACTCCGCGATGATCAGCGGCACACTCCACACAAACAGGAACACGAGCCAGGCGACGAGAAAAGCGCCGGCACCGTCATCGCCGGCATTCTGGGCGGCAATGCGTGGAAACCGCCAGATATTGCCCGTACCGACAGCGATGCCGAGTACGCACAAGAGCAACCCCAATCTGGATGAAAATCGTTGATCCGAGTGATTCGTCAAAAGTGATCCCTTGGGAGTTGCGCTGAGCGCCATTCACAAGGGGCTATGTATAGACACTCGATATCGGAAACGCAAGTGGAGGTCCGAACCGCGGCGACCGGCAATGCCTCAGGCTGCTTCGGCCTCGGCGTACTTGAACTTCACCTTGATCTCCGTGTTATCGCCGATGTTCGACTTGATCGGGCAGAGTTCAGCCGCATTCTCGATGCGTCGCCTGTCAACCGCCGAAAGGTGGTGCGGTACGTCGACAACATAGTGAATCGAGGCAACGTGCGGAAACGGTTTCGCCTCTTCCTTGAAGCGGACATTCACCGTTGTTCCGCTCAGGTCGATTTTGGCGCGATGCGCGACCGCACCGATTGACAACAGCATGCAGCTTCCCAGGCTGATGCTGAGCAGGTTTGCCGGTGAAAATTCTGCCCCGTCACCCGTATACGGACAATCGACCGACACAATCTTGTGCTGGGGTTCCATGGTGGCGGTGACATGGTGATCGGAATCGTAGATTAGCTTGACGGTATTCATGGTGGGCTCCGCATCGCGCCACGGATTCCACGGGTAGATCACGGGCCCGCAGACGCGCTACAGCAAACATGCGCCAACCGGACAGGCTTGGCAATTCGCAATTTCCACATCTGGTTCTGTACTAGAAGAACATTGACCAACCCATCGAGAACGTATCGAGATCGGCGCCAGTAAAGCGGTGTGTTTCGCTGTGCAAATACATGAGCTTGATCCCTTGCGTTGCGGTCACAGGAAAACCCACCGACAGGGCGGCGAGAACGTCGGCCTTGTCGTTGTTCTTGCGCTCACCATTAACCGTTGTTTCGCCTCGCCAACCGTAGGCAGCGCTCAGCGAGGCCCACAGACCCCGCTTGAACACGTGGACCACGTGCGCCTGCAATGCACCGATCGGGTCTTGTTCAAGTTTGTTGCCGTTCCAGAACTCATCGTTGTCGGTGAAGATGTAGGCCGAGCCAGTTAGCTCATAGGACCATTTCCCGCGTGTGTGCAACACGCCGATCTGCGGGC
The DNA here is from genome assembly GCA_963698415.1 of uncultured Gammaproteobacteria bacterium. Classification (GTDB taxonomy): domain Bacteria; phylum Pseudomonadota; class Gammaproteobacteria; order Steroidobacterales; family Woeseiaceae; genus UBA1847. The sequence goes on from CAVOQS010000015.1 coordinate 232,762, forward strand.
GGATCAAGAATCGATTCTGTCCCAGGTTGAGTAACTTGTCTTCAAGGTACTCCCCGAGCGGTGCCCCGACGGAAATGGCCGCGCCAACGATGGTGTTTACTGGCTGCGCAGCCGCACGTTGCCGGAACTCTTTGGGGTCAAGCGCCGGCGCACCATACAGGTTGACTGACAGCCGCATAACAGGATCCGCCAGCCCGACTCTCGTCACACTGGCTGGAGCGCCCTGGAGGAGTCCTTCCCAGTACCCGTGTTGCCACGGAACGATTACATCAACCCGGGCGGATCGTCCGAACAGGCCGAAGCTATGCGCGTACGTCGCCACAACCGTTTGCATGTCAAGCGTGGCATCTTCGATCTCCAGCACCGGATCGAACGCGATATCGCCACTCGTGTAGGCGTAGCCGAGGCCGACGTAACTAACACCGACTGGCAATGCCGTCCAGCGTCGGGGCTCTATATCCTGGGCGTTGGCTGCATGGCCGAGCATCAGGCAGGCCAGAATGAGAGCAGAGTGCCTGATTGTCTGTATACGCATTATCCGAGTGTACCCTTGGCGTTTCGAGCGAGGCAAAATAACCCAAATCAGATCGGTGTTGCTAATTAATTATCGGCGCCGCAGCCACCAGGAGCCGTATCAATGTCTACCCGTCTTGACCTGTCCAAGCTCAGCCTGATGGATGCCCTCGACCTCGCGAAACTGATCGAGATGGAGGCGTGCCACCGTTACCAGATGTTCGCCACACAGCTCGGCCGCACCGGCGGCTATGATGCCGGATCATTCTTTGCGTCGATGGCCGAGAATGAGGCCAAACATGGCCAGGAGCTGGAGGCTCGGCGCAAGAAGTTGTTTGGTGAGGCTCCCGCGCGGCTGACGCTGGATGATCTCTTTGACGTTGAGGCCCCTGACATGGGAGCGCCGCGCCGCAGCATGTCCGTTGTCCAGGCTTTCGAGGTTGGCTTGGCCGCTGAGAAGAAGGCCTACGACTTCTACGATGCGGCCCTGCCGGGTATCACCGATCCTGATGTGCAGGCGCTGTTCACCGAACTGCGCGATGAAGAGACCGAACACGTCGAGATGCTGAAGAAGGCAATGGCGAAATTGCCGGCGACGGCCAGCGAGGAAGTCGCATTCGACATCGACGAGACGCCGTTCTTGTAGGCCCGCGGCAGGGCGCCAGCCCGACATTTTTGTGACGTGGGTCTCGGTCTTGTCGGTGAACTCGGACAAGAACAGCGTTTTTGTGAAAGGTGGCACAAATACGGCCAGCGTCAGCGCGTAGTGTCAACGCCGTTTACACAGATTAAGAACGGCGAGGCACGGAGATGAAACTAACTTCCCAGATATTTGAACGACTGCCCCAGGTGTGGGTGCTGGTCGGCCTGTTGATCATTGCATCCGGGCTCTACCTGGGTTTCGACTATTCTCTTGTGTTCGTTTACCTGGGCATCGGCGTTCTTTGCTTCCTGTACGGCGTTACCTTGTACTTGATGCTGCTGCTGGAAGGTCCTTCAAAAAAGCAGGCCCGACCGCTGTCTCCGGATTTCATCCAGATTGGCGAAACCGTTGTCATGCCTGCGCAACAAACTGACCGGGATCCCACTCCGAGTCACTAACGGACGACCGCCCTGGCAGCGAGTCAGACGATTAATAGAAAGGCGAAACTTCGGTTTCGCCTTTTTTATTGGGCGCCCAGTTGAGGTAATGTCTGTTTTCGGGATCACGGGATGAATGCAATGACTAATGACAACAGAACATGGGTGAGGCGTGGCGCATTGATTTGCTGCCTGATGCTGGTCGTCACAGGGCTCAATGGATGTGAGAACACCGGCCGTGAAGAGCAGGCCCGTGAAGAGCAGGCCGAGCCGGCGCGCATGACGCTGCAAACGAAAACCTGGTACTGGGAAAAGACCCTCTATAACGATGACACGGTTCATGTGCCCAACGAGCCCGGCGTGTTCAGCCTGGCGTTCGGGCAAGACGGCAGGGTGGCGATTACGACGGACTGCAACTCGATGGGTGGCAATTATAGCGTCGACGGAAACCAGCTGCAGTTTGAACAGATGATGTCGACGCGAATGTACTGTGAGGGTTCCCAGGAACAGTTGTTCAGCAAGATGCTGGAAAACGTCAGCTCTTATCTCTTCACCGACGACGGACAGCTTGTGCTGGAGCTGAAATACGACAGCGGGTCAATACGTCTGCGATAAAGGCGGTCGCCCGTATTTACGGCGCAATCGGTGCGAAAGGTTCGCAGGTGATCTTGCCCTTGTGAATGGTGAGGAAGCTCGCCTCCGGCACGGCAACCCATTCCGCCTCGAGATGGTTCAGTGGCTCGGAGACGATCGCGCGCGCGTCCCTGGAAAAGCGACCCGCATCCGGGGCTATTTCCATCGTCGCGTCCCGGCTCACGCTATGAAACAGCGATCGCGACTTGCCTTCTGTCGAGTAACGAACGGCGTACAGCGATTCGCCGTCGCTGATGCCGAGGGTCATTTGCAGTGCATTTTCGACGCCGTGCTGCTCAGCTATGTGTTCGACCAATCCTGCCATTCGTGCCAGTCCGGCATGGACGTCACCCTCCATCCCGAAGCCCAGGGCAAGCAGAAACATGAGCTCGGAGTCGGTTGTTCCGTGGATGAGCGGGAACAATTCCGGCGGGATGGCAAATGCAAGATCACGATGCAGCTGGTCGTAGTTGTTGATAAGACCGTTGTGCACGAACAACCAGTTCCGGTGATTGAATGGGTGGCAATTGGTCCTCTGTACCGGGGAACCCGTGGTTGCCCGGACATGGGCGAGGAACATCGACGATTCGATCTGCGCAGCCAGCGCCTGCAGGTTCGTGTCGTTCCACGCTGGCCGGATATCTTTGTAGACGCCTGGCACATCGCGTGTGCCATACCAGCCGACGCCGAAGCCATCGCCGTTCGTCGTCGAGAACGGGTCCGATGCACGGAGGCTCTGGTCGATGAGGGAATGGTCGGTTTTGAAAAGAACTTCGTCGAGCAAAATGGGGGCGCCCGAATAGGCAAGCCAACGGCACATGGGAGATCCTTCGCGTTGCTGGATTCAGAGGTCCTAGAGTTTGAGGACTCAACCGGCGATCCGCAAGTCAGCGGCCACGGATTACTTTTGAGCTAAGATCAGGTGGAACGGAAGGAATAGGTCGATCGAAGAGGCTGAACGATGAAAAGAGCTGCCAAGATACTCGTCGCGATTGTTGCTGTTGAACATCTCTACATACTGGTCCTGGAAATGTTTCTTTGGACCAAACCACCGGGACTTCGCGCCTTCGGACTTACACCAGAGTTTGCAGAGCAAACCGCTGTGCTTGCTGCGAATCAGGGTCTCTATAACGGGTTTCTGGCCGCCGGTTTGATCTGGAGTCTTACCCTCAAAGACGAAGGAATCCCCGTTCGGGTATTCTTTCTGGCTTGCGTCATTATTGCGGGTATTTTCGGCGCGATAACAGCGAAGCCGTCGATTCTGATCGTGCAATCGGTGCCGGCTCTGATCGCGCTTGCGGTGACGTTGCTGGCGCGCCGCTAGACGATCCTCGGGCAGTGCGAAATGACGTCTAAGCTACTCAAATCGCCGTATCGCGGCGCAACTCCGCAGGATGCCGTGGCCTTGGCAGAGCTGGTGAATATTGCAGGCGAGGGCCTGCCGCTCTACCTGTGGGCACGCATGGCCGGCGAGGGCGAGTCACCCTGGCGGATAGGCCGGCAGCGGGCCCGACGTGAGAGTGGGGGTTTTTCATACCGCAATACGGTTGTGCAGGATGTCGACGATAAGGTAGTGGCGGCATTGATCGGCTACCCCTTGGCCAATGAGCCGGAACCCGTTGACTACAGCGAGTTACCGGCGATGTTTGTGCCGCTGCAACAACTTGAGGACCTGGTCCCGGGCACCTGGTACATCAACGTGTTGGCGGCATTCCCGGAACATCGCGGCAAAGGGTACGGCACGGGCCTGCTCGCTGTTGCCGAACGAATCGCGGCGCAGAAAGGCTGTAAAGGACTGAGCCTGATCGTCTCCGACGGCAATCCCAGGGCCCTGCAACTTTACGCGCGATCCGGTTTTCGGGAGATTGCGAGTCGCCCTATGGTGAAGGACACATGGGAAAATGCCGGGGAAAATTGGATCTTACTTAGCAAGTCAATCTAGACAGGGGAGTGGACGCACATGCGTTATCGAGAGGACCGTAGGCCTGGGATCGTCAACGTTGTATTCATCATAGTGGGCTGCCTGGGTTTTGCTGTTTCGGCCTGGCCAGATAGCGCATCGGAGAAAGACGAGATCCTGAAGATCAGGGCAGAGTCCAACGAGGCGATACGAAAACACGATGCCGGTGGGGTAGTCGCCTCATACGATCAGACCTACCAGATCACGACGGGCAGCGGCATGCTGTTTCACGATAACCCCTCAAAAGAAAAGGAACTGTGGGAAGAGATTTTTGACCAGTTTCCCGATGTGGTTTACGTCAGGACGCCTTCAAGGGTTGCAGTGAGTACCTATCTTCCGCGTGCGGCCGAGAGTGGCAATTGGGTAGGCAACTGGACGAGCGAGAAAGGAAGTATCGAAGTCGGCGGCTCATACTCCGCGTCGTGGCTAAAGGTTGACGGGCGTTGGAAAATCCAGTCGGAGATGTTTGTGACTTTGTACTGCTCAGGCGATGGGTGCTAAATGCGCGGATCTAATCCTGCGCGTCGTCATATCCCCAAGGCGCCGGCGGTGCTTCGACCGGCCTGGTCAGATCGAAGTCCACCCGGAATTCCCGGCCCTGTCGGATCAGCCGGTAGGTGAATCGCTCAGGGTAGATATACATCTGCCAGGTATTGCCGACGGACTGCGGAATGGCCTGTTCGACAAACAGTTCTTTTGAATACTGGTCGGCGGGGAAAGACTGTACCTGTGCCCACCCGGCGTCGACGGTATGGCCACCGTACTGGGTAAGCGTGTCCTCGGTGCCGTCGCTGTGCCTGTGGTCGTGCTTGAGCGACAGGCCGGAACCCGTTTTGGTAATCAACCAGGTGCGCGAGGCATCGTCACCAACGTGAAAAGGAATTTGCAGTTGCGCGTCGTCACATCGCCTGACGTGCATGATGAGTTGCTTGTTCGCAAACGCGTCACTGCTGTCGTTGTCGACGGTGACTGTTCCTGAAAAGGCTTTGCCGCAGAGTTCACTGATGGCGTTAAAAAACGCATCGTGCGACGGGATTGACGGAACGTCTGTTTGTGCGAAGGCGGATGACAAAAAGAGACCGGAAAAGACAACGAGAACTGGCAGTTTCATGGCTACGAATCACACTGAGGGATGGACCGGAGGTCAGAATACCCCAAGCGGGCGCTGCCCGCGAAGGCTGGAGGAGGGCGCCCAATTCTTGTGCCGCACCAGGTAGGTATTTCTACATAGAGGTGGGAACCGCCGGCTGATTCCGTAGTCGACTCTAGGGAGAAACTCTCCAAGAGACGAATTCCGTCATGAAAATGCTCCGCTGCGCCCTGTTGGTATCGTTACTGGTACTGGCTGGTTGTGGCGGGAGCAGTTCAGGAACGCCTGCAGCACCTAACGTTCCACCGCCAACTTCAGGAAATCGAGACCAGTTGACGGTGACGGAATTGACTGGCACGACTGACCTCGGTGTTGTGCACAATGATTATTTTCAGCCGACGGGAGATACCCGGCCGGTTTCCAACAGCCTTTGCGGCACCATCCGGTTTTCCGAAGCGCGTATGGATACGACGCACTATGACGCGGACTGGAAGGGCTCTGGCCACACACTTTTTCCGGAGTTCTCTTTGCCGGTCGTTGTTGATGGCGATTGGCTGATACCACTCGAGCGTGACATCATCTTGTCCGGCAGTGGCGCAGTCAATAGCCGGTCTGTCTGGAATGTTATCGTTGGCCCTGGCCAGGTTTGGGAAGAGATCGATGATGCCGGCTACTCAAGAGCGGCGTTCCCTTTCACATTCACGGACAACTATGTCGGGCACGCGCGGAACGGACTGGCGACGTTTGTTTTCGACGGGGGAGGCGTGTCTTCCGTCGCGATTCAGATTACGCAAGAGACGGCACCCGTCTCCGAACACGATCGAGTGGATTTCTCGGCGCTTGTACCCGTTACGTGGGATGCGACGTGTCCATCCGGTGCGGCCTCCGCTGTCGCGAGCTTTAATGACGAGTTAAGTCGGCGATTGCCGGTTCGGCCATGGTCAGACCTGCCGAACGCCGCAGCAGCTCAGGCAGCTTCTCGTGCGGGGCATTTGGATACTGACTTCAGCATGTTTGCTCTGCTGATGGACGGGGAGTTGTACTTGCAGCCCGTGGCTACGCGGTCGGGCCCGCACCCGTGGCCCGAGTGGATGCATCACGGTGTCTATTCCGTGACCAAGACGCTGGGACTCGGTGTCTCGATGCTATACCTGGCGCAAAGGTATGGCGATGGCGTCTTTGACGAGCTCGTAACCGACTACGTTCCGGAGCTGGCGAGTCATCCAGGTTGGCAAAACGTCACGTTCCACCATGTATTGAACATGGTCACCGGCGTGACCGGGGCAGAGCGGGGTGCACAGATCAGCCCGTTCATCATGGCTCGTTCCGCACAGTCAAAGATGCAGGCGATACAATCGCTTCCGGATGCTCCGGCGGCGCCGGGAACCGAGTTCGCGTATTACTCGACGCATTCATTTGTGCTGTCCTATGCGATGAATAACTACGTGCAATCGAGGGAAGGTCCGACGGCGAACTATTGGCAGATGGTCAAGGAAGAGGTGCTCGAACCAATTGGCGTGAGGTTCCTGCCCATATCCAGGTCATTTGACGCTTCACCGGAAGACAGGGTCCCGGTTATGGGTTGGGGCAGCTACCCGGATGTCGATGCCGCCGCAAAGATTGCCCAGCTCCTGCAGGATGACGGGAATTTCGAGGGGCAGCAGCTCTTGAGTCTCACCAAGACTCGAGAGGCGATGCGCCGCACAAGTGTGCGAGCGTATGAAACAGGCTACGCAGGGGAACGATATCTTCATTCCGTCTGGACCGTACTTACCAACGTGGGTGGCTGCTCGATCGACGTGCCGCTCATGTCCGGTCATGGCGGCAACCACGTCATGATGTTGCCAAGTGGGTTGAGTGTAATCCGGTTCATGGACGCGGACGATTACAGCGTGTTCCCATCCGTCAACGCTGTGGAGCGCTTCAGGCGTTCGTGCTAGACCAGACAACGGTCTCGTCGGCGGGAAGCGCAATCACTTTTTCGAACTTCTTTTCAATCAAATCACGCTTGATCTTGAGGGTGGGCGTCAACAGACCATTTTCAATCGTCCAGGCATCCGTGCTTACAATCACATGAGACACCTTTTCATGTGATTCGAGTGTTTCATTAACCGATTTTACCGTCCGCGCCAGGCTTTGTTTCAACTCAGGGCGAGAGCAATCGCCAGCAGAGTCCGACGGAACGACAACGGCGACCGGCGCCCTGAGGCCGGCACCCATAACGCAAACCTGGTCTATCATCGGGTTGCCGGCAAACTTACCTTCTATCGATACCGGTGAGACGTATTTGCCCTTTGCTGACTTGAATTGCTCTTTGAGCCGGCCTGTAATTCGAAAAGCTTCGGCATGATCAAGCCACTCTCCCTTGTCCCCGGTGCGAAAAAATCCGTCCTCTGTAAACGATTCCCGAGTCAAGTCCGGCTGTTTGTGATAGCCGCTGAACAGCCCCGGAGACCTGATCAGGATCTCTCCTTCGTCGGATAGCTTCATTTCCGTTCCCGCTATTGGGACACCGATCGTGCCAATACGTTTGTCCTGGTACGGAGTGTTTGTGCATGACAAGCCAGACGTTTCGCTCATCCCCCAGCCCTCGCTGATTTTGACGCCCAGGCGTCGATACCACTGCAGCGTTTCCAGGGAAATAGGTGCTGAGCCGGAACCCACCAGGCGGCAGGCATCCAGCCCCAGTTTCCGGCGTACCTTTCGCGCCACGATCTTGTTTACTATCGGGATGGACAGCAGGCGAGACAGGCGGGCGGGGGCGATCGTCCTGTGGATTCCGCTTTGGAACTGGACCCAAAGTCTTGGCACCGACATGAACGCAGTCGGCCGGGCACGGCGAAGGTCGTTCACAAATGACTTGAGCGTATCTACGAAATACAGGGGGAATCCGCTGTAGATTGCAGGCCCGGCAATCACAGTGCGTTCGGTAATGTGAGCGAGTGGGAGATAAGAAAGCACGCGATCCGCTGGTCCAACTGCCATCAGTTCTGCGGCCGTTTGAACAGCATAGTGGTACGCGCCAAAACCTAAGACCACGCCCTTTGGCTTCCCGGTCGAGCCGGAGGTGTACAGAATTGTCATCACATCATCTGAACTCGGCCGAGGAACGCCTTCGGCAGGCGGGTTGTTGTCGATCAGGTCCTGAATGGATGTGTCAGCTGTCACCGAGGGGTAACGCATTCGAATGCGCGTTACTTCCGACCCCAGCGCTTCATCCACGACGTCTGGTTGATCGAGTTTGCCTATCACCATCGCTTTCGCTTCGCTGTGCTGCATGACAAAGCGAACAGTATCGGCGGCAGCTGTCGGGTAAATCGGTACAGAGATGAGACCAGCCATGGCCAGCGCCACGTCGGTCAGGAGCCATTCCGCGCAGTTCTTCGAAAATATCGCGACCTTGTCACCCGGCTTCAACCCGAGTGTCCGAAACCCGGTAGCAAGACGACAAACGTCATCCAGACCCTGTTTACGTGTCCAGGTGATCAGGCCACCTTCGAATGGCTGAACGAGAAACAGGGCGTCGGGCGTCTTTTCCGCCCACTCCTGCAATGCGTCCCAGGATGTTTTGATTTTGCCCCCCTTGCGATACGCGCGCGATGCTGCGTCGGCTTTGGGCTAAAAGCCAGACTTGATGATACCGCATCAAAGGTCTCCGGCAATCCCAGGGTGATTCAACCACTGCTACGCGGCCGCGCGGAGTTTGCTTTTTCGCCCGTTAATGCGCCGTCGATAGGGCGCCAGCGCACTGAGCAACAACCAGTCGCGAAACGACGAAATCAGTCGCTGTGGCCCGGCGAGCCATATCTTCCCATTACTGATCTCCTGCCGCAGATCAGGAAAACCGCGCCACGCCTCTACGAAGCATCGAATATCCGACCGGACATGCAAATCGGTTTCGAATCCCAGATCCTTCAGGCACATGTCGACTTTGCCGTCATTGTTGACCAGCCAGAAGCGTCGAAACCCAGTGGGGGTTCCCGAGAACTCGAACGCCACGACGGTTCGGCCCTGTGGCATGGCATTCGTGTGTATTCACAGCGACATGCTCCATGCAAGAAACGCGGGATCCAGATCGTCCATATCCATGTCGCGCGCCCAGTATTGATCCCAGATCGCCATCTGGTCGATTAATTCCGTCCTATCCGTCTGCGCACGGAACGGCATGTGCAGCGGCCATGACGGCTTTCGACGACGTGTTCGGAGAAGATTATGCATTCACCATGCGAATTTCGATGGTTGATGTCGCCGGCCCATTTACAGGAAAAATCGAGATGCATCCGCCGACGCGAAGTTTTGGCAACTTCTCCGAAGCTGCCATGCAGTGCGGGCTATCCAGGATCTACCTGGGCATTCACTTCAGATATGACTCTGTTGAGGGCGTGCGGTTGGGTGAGAAAGTAGGTGAGAACCTCGTGGAAAACTACCTGAGACCCGCGAACCGGCCAGAATAATGCTTTCGGTGGATTTTGCCGAAGATCGGTGCAGACATGCGGTGGGCCGCGGAAAACTGTGACGCCAACTTCTCGGCAAAAGTGAAGATCGTGGAGGGGGGGGCGAGCGGCAACTTCTGACCCATTCTTGCCGCAGGCTGAGCGGCTGGTTTTCCTGAAACTTTCCGTTCGAGCATGTGATTTTCGTGATTAGCAATGAAAATCTATCACCTACGAACCTCAACCGAATCTGTAGGAACAAGAATCAGCGGTCCTTTTCGGTCTTCAGGCTCCCAGATAACGAAAGCCCAATGCATTCCAGTCGTTGAGGACCCAGACCAGTACAAGCCCTGCAAGAACTATGATCGAATGTCGAATCCGTCGCCAAACAGGCCAGCTACGATCACGCCACACTGGCATCAGACCAAATGTACAGACAACAACCATGATCGCCGCAGCAGTCGCCGACAGATGTACAACCCACCCCAAGGGCGCAGGGTACCGAACCAGGATTTCCGGACTAACAGCATATGCCCCGCTCATGAGGATGTAGAATGTGACAAAAACCAATAACCAGGCAGGCGAAAAGACGATAGCTGCTACTGACCTGATATCCTCCAACGCGTGAAGACCAGATTGCTCATATCGCTTGTGGCCGCTCTTCTAGGCGGTCTATTCATACTGCAGCAAGTCAGGACACCGGGTACGGAAGTCTCGCAACCTGTGGAGGTTGACCAGGCCCCCTCGCTTCGAGCTTATGCTCGAGATGCCGAGCTAGGAGCCGATTTGGTGCCGCCGGAAGAATTGAGTGCCAATCTCGAACAAACGGAAGCAAATCCCAATCACCTGGTGTTCCTCGACGGCGACATAGTTGAAATAAACTGGCGCGAGTATCCGATGCCATCCGTTCGGAATATCGACATTGATAATTACGAAGTTCTACGCGAGGCGGCGATGAACGGTGATGCGGTGATTAGCATGATTTTGCATGAATGGCAGAACGGCTGTCGTTTGCAGTACGAAACTGATGAGGAGCTCGAAGTGGCAGTTGATCAGCTTTATCAGACGCATACTTACCCCGTGCCCGGTCGAGATCAATCCACGGCTCTGGTCGATCCAAAAGAAGTTGATCTAATTGCCGAGGGGCTCCGTTCTAACTACTTGCGATGTAGGAAATTCGCGAAAAAGCAGGGCAATCTAGATGAGAAGTGGCTTGAACGGGCTGCTGCGGATGGCTCATCAGCAGCGATGATTGAAATGGGATTGCGGCAAACGGATCCGGAGCTAGCGGAGAGTCTCTACCGAAAAGCATGGAACGCCGGAAACCCAGGGGGCCTGCTAGAGCTGGCCACGATGCGATATCAGTCCTATGAAAGCGGAGATGATCCTACCGCGAATATCGAAGCATTCGCCATTTTTCATACGTACATCGTAATCGAGCAAGTTATGCTAAAGAAGTATGGCGAAGGCGGTCGAAAGTTTGCACAAACAATGCGGAACGAACTTGATAAGAAGCAAAGCCTCCTTCTTCCGCGAGAACTGGAGGCAGCCTTAGATATGTCCAGGCAGATGATTAGGCTAAACCCGAATTGCTGTTTTAGCCATTAGGAGAGACGAAAACCGCTAGTAATTGGCATTGCTACTATTTCGGAGAAACCGATCGCGAGCGACAAGTATTGGAAAGGGCCGAAACAAAGCAAGTGGCAAGTATTGGCCGATTCTTTCCACTTAGGTGGAGCAGGGCGCCAAGATCTACGAAAAAGTTAAGATTGTGGACGAGTAGGGCGAGCGCCAAGTCTTGGCCCTGTCTTTCCCCTGGATCGAGTGCTGACTCAGGGTCAGGACTTGTCCTTCAGGCGCCGGTCATCTTGCCAATGTTCACGGGTTCTACTCCGTCGAACTCAATATCGCGCACGACCCGCATGTCCCGCCACATCAATTCATGGCCCCTTGTGAACCGAACTAATCTGACTCTCTTTTGCCATAGTGCAATTTCTTCGTCGGTAGCTTCGCGAGTCTTTCCAGCTTTGCCGTGCAATCTTATGGCTGGAGCCTGTTCGAATCGCCCGCGTACCAACGACTTTAGCCAGTACCATCGACTGCTATTTACTGCGAGGACGCACAGCTTTGGATTTACTTCCAGGTTGCTAGGAAGGCAGCTAGGAAACTCTTCAAAATAGATGCCATGGCCCGGTGCGCCCAAGATTAGTGACCCAATCGGTGTAACGTGGGGTTCACCATCTTGCGTAACCGTCGATATGGCATAGTGAAATGATGAAGAAAACGATTTCTTGAAAAGTCGCTTTATCGCTGGCCAGTCGTTGTTGATATCCATAGTACAATCTTACCAGCACCCCGCTGCCATCAGAGATAACTCCTGACCCCGAGCCCCCCTGGTTCAGTGATTAGCCAGGGTCACTGCCCCCTGATTCGACTATCGCGGCGGGTCGACGCGATCCGGCGAGGAGCCGTTCAGGCGGTACCAGCCCGCAACGCCGTAGCGGTCCCGTCGCGCCGGCTTCACCTCGTGAGGAATTTCCTCGGACAGGAACAGGGCCACGGTGCCGTGCATTGGCAACACCGTTACCGTCCCCTGGTCGGTGTACAGGATCAACTCGCCGCCGTCGCCGTCTTTCCAGTCCGCGTTCAGGTAACAAACGAGAGAGACCATCCGGTTGGCTTCACCCCGGAAAGCATCGACATGGGTACGATAGAAATCGCCCGGGCGGTAGTGCGCCAGGTGACTTTCAAACGAGAACAAGCCCATGAACAGCCTGCGGTTGAGATGAACTCGCAGCGACTCCGACCAGTCGCGCCAGCGCGCGAGGGCAGGGTGACGCTCATCCAGCCAGTGGATGCGGTTGCGCCGGACGAAGCGGTTACGCTGTTGTTCGGGCCCCCTGCCGACGGCGGCTGCGTGGTAGCCGTCGGCGCCCAGCTGGGCCGCATAATCGGCAAGCGCCTGCGTTACGTCAGGCGGCAGACCGTCAGGCAGCACGACAAAACCGTATTGCTCGAGGCCGCTGCTCAGGGTTTCCAAAGAGGGCGGCGGGGCGGGCGGGAGAACGGAAACTGCGTCCAAGAGGGCTCAATGAAGCGGCGGTGCGCTACTCTACGCCGAAACCCACACCCTGCCTATAGCAATCGATAACTGGCTGCCGCCGTGGCGTTGCCGACCTTTGGTCGATGCGCATCCTCGGCATCCCGCAAGGCGAACTTCTGGCCGGTTCTTTGCGCCAAGGTGGGGCAGGGAACCGAGATTGTTCTAAAGTTCGAAGCCCAACTTCGTGTCAAAAGTTAAGACCTGTTTGACGAGCATCGGCTGACTCTCGCGAGTTGCAATCGCGTGATAATTGTCTATCCATGTGATCCAAGTACTTGCTGGACTTCGCAGCCAAGTTAATACTTGGCTGGATTCAAGTATCCGAGTGGCATAAGCAATGGATTGGATTTGGATAACCGGCCTAGCCGTCGCATTGGTCCTGGTCTTCGCGATCTTGTCGAGACGAAAGGAAGACCCCAAGAGCGTCCGTCTGTTTAGGCAACAGGACTCTCTTTTCACCCCGGCTGAACGATCGTTTCTCGGCGTTCTCGATCAGGCAACCGCGGGTCGCTATCGAGTGTTTGGCAAAGTACGTATTGCCGATGTCCTATTGCCAGTGAAAGGCCTTGACAAAAGCACTTGGACTAGCGTCTTCAACCGCATAAAGGCAAAACATTTCGATTTCGTCCTATGTGATCCGCAAACACTGAAGATCAAGGCGGTTATCGAATTAAATGACAAAAGCCACACTAGCAGTCGTCGTATCGAACGAGACGAACTCCTGGGGCGGGCCTGTGCCGATGCAGGGCTTGCTCTTAGAATGGTAGAGGCTAAACGCAATTACTCATTGGAGGCTGTGAAGCAGATTGTCAATGAGATTGAGACAGAACTTCGAGTCGAGCCAGACGGACATCTTGTGGATCGCAAGCGCTCATCCGCATGAAGCTGATGGTAAACCGCGAAGGCGGGGCAGCGTGCCAAGATATCAGCAAAAGCTAAGCTTGCCATGGTGGGGTGGGGCGAACGGCAAGTTCTGACCCCGTCTTTCCGCTGGTACGAGTGCTAAGTCAGGGTCACAACAGGCCGTCGGATGCGTGGCGCTACTTCTTTGGTTGAAGTCGGGCAGCGGGGACATGTAATGGCGTTTTCGAATTGATATTCCCTAGCCACTCGGCGGCGCTTATGCCCGCGTACTTTCGATCAAGAAACAATGCGTCAGATTGAGTCATCGTGTGTTGGATTCCGCCTGGAAGATAGGTTGCCCAGTCGTGTCCAATGTATTTGTCGCGAAGCGCATACAAACTGAACCGGTAATTGAATATATTGACGCCCACGCCGCTACAGGCCCGCGATTCACGGTCGTACAATATGACTCCCGCCAGATCAGCATCTGCAGATGCAAAGGCGAAGCGACCATTTGGGTACGTCTCGCTAAGGTGGCGATAGATGTTAAGCAGCCCGCCTTTTGACGGGTCCCCACAGTCCGGACAGCTGGCGGGTAGTCGCAAATCAAATGTCTTTATCAGTTTGTGTTGAAAACAGGACGTCTTTATTGCCGACTCGGGGATAACGGGCGCCGAATCAACTAACGCGGCGACTGAGCGCCCGCCGAATGCATTGACCACTTGCGGATAGTTGATCAAGACGCCAACGCCGCCAGCGCTCGCGCCAACCAACGCTATGTCTTCCGCCTCCTGAAAGAACGGTGCGAGTAGCTTCAGGTCGTTCTGCAGATTCCTGTAGCCCAAAAACTGCTGCTTACCAGTGATGCCACGCACAGCCGCATCCTCGCGTACTCCCCCGTGCAGATCACCGGTGCAATATGGTATGTAGACATGATTCCATCTGGCAACCGGGTTCGAGGGATGTGTCGTATTAAAAACGCCCTGATTACCGAGTTGGTCGACCCACACATCGAACTTCGTCTGCGAAAAGTTGTCGCCCGCAATGGGCGCGCCGGCATTCTCGGCGCATGATTGTTCATCGTAGCAAGCTCCTCCGCCCTGAAGGTAAATCATTACCCCCTTGGCATCGGGCAACAGGCGTACGCCGAAACCGGTCGTTGAGCCGTCACGGCAAAACGTGTCCGGCCGCGGGATCCAGTGCCATTCACCTATGGTGGACTTCGCACTGGCCAGCTCCACACCGAAGGTTTTCTCCGTTGCGTCCTGCTGAGCGAGGACCGCGACTGGCAGCAGAGCCATTATCTTCATGAGGGCGTATCTGGTCATTGGCGGAAGAATACTCCGTGCGAGCTGAATCGAAAATGAATACAGTGAAGTAGTTGTTCGACGGCAGGAGCCTGTGGTTCTCAAGTCCGAACGTCAGCTTTCTCGAATAGCAGTCGCTCGTTCAGGCTCCTGGTGATCGACAGCAGTCGGCCACTAGCGGTCGCTCAGATTTCAAAATCCTCGTCGCTTCGTAGTCCTTTGATGAACTTCTCGAATGTGTCCGCAAGAAACGTGATTTTGTAGTCGAACTCTTGATCGACATGCACTACCTGCGGCTCCCCTGACCGCCCACATGCTCTGTAATCAAGGCAAATCATGTCGTGACCAGCCGATGGGCAGTCCGCAAAATACACACCAATCTTCGGATACCCCCACTCGTCTTTCATGAATTGACTACCCAGCTCGCCGCAGAGCGAATATGTCTTTGCGTCTCCTATTCCCAATATGCCGGTAATTGCAACGTGATCCTCAGCCCACGAGGTGGATTCAGTTGTTGGATGGGCCGTCTTCTCTGGCAGTCCGCCGTTCTGAAGTTGCATCAACTCAATGTACGATCTCGGCAGTCTGTATCCGAGCCTCTTCTCAACCGAGGCTATCGAGATATCAGTCGGTGCCGGGAGCACGTACTCCTTCCGGGCATAGTCAGAATCTTTCCAGAATCCAGCAAGATCGAATCCTTCGAAATAGCTCACCGGGTCTCCTCACTACTCCTCAAATCGATTGCTCATCGATATGGTCAAGCTTGGCAGTTCATCGTCGCTCGTCGTATCAAATGTCACGACCATATCGAGCGCCTTTTCTGTGAAAGCTGGGTCGTGTGAGACCACGGTTCCCGAGAGACTCTGGATGACAAGCGAGGAGCGTAGAGGAAAATGAACTCCTACGCATTCCAGTACTCTTTGGACATTGACAGTCATGAACTCAGTTGACGAGTTCTCTACCAGGTACGCGCAAAACGCTATCTCCGAAGGCTTTTCAGAACGCCCGCACGCTATTGTGGGTTCTGCGCCCCAATCGGTACGAAGGACAACTTTCTGCGTTTCCGAGTTGTCTATCGACTCAGCGAAGTCCCTGAGAGCATCACACATGGAATCGCCTTCCGCGCGTGCTATTGAGACACATCCCAGTATAGCCGCCACCATGCCGCAAAAATACAATCGCAAGAATCGATCCATTGATTTAATCGCCTTAGGTGAGAATAGCGCCGATATCCTTGGCTCATGCCAACGGCTGCAATGGGTCACTCATGAGTCGATGCGGCGGTGTCGTAATCGAGTTCGAGGTCGATTGGGACTTGGCCAGAGCTTGATTGTCTGTTCGGTTATCGTTGTTGCCGCAACGTCCATCCGAGACACGTCCAGCAATACGACTCCACCGCAGCATCAGGTGGGAAGAGCAACTCGCTCACGATAGACACGGTGCAAATGACCTACCTTGCGAATTGCCTGATAACGACACAGGTTTCTCGTTTTCTGTCGTACTGCAGCACGTCGAGTCACGCGAAAGCGCGCAAGCCAACGTCAGCTGACATACGGCCCGATCGATGCCAAGAACTGTAATCGTCGGACTGCCTCGAAGTCGTCTCAGCAGATCCAGTCGAGCTGCATGCCGAGTTCAGACGCTTGCTCCATCGAATGCAGTTGAGCACCTCGACGAGTCAGCATCATAGCCGTCGGATTGCGACGTCTGAGAGTCTTTGACGTCATAGAACCTACGATGACGAGATCCGTATATCTGCAGTCTGCAATGGGTCATTTGCAGACCCCTATGATACCCCGAAACCGGCCGTTCGAGCGGCTGGTATGGGGGGGTATAGCGGACCTCGCCATTCACCGAAAGCAGCAATTCACGAGCGGCAAGTATTGGGAACTACCCTGGGAGCTCGAGCGGAAAGTATTGGCCTATTCTGTTGAAAAACGCGGTTTTGCGAGCGGCGCGAAAACTCACGAAGAGTTTTGTTCAATCCTGCGCGCGATCGCCAGTAATGGTCAGCGGCTCTGAACTGCGCCAGGAGGGATTTTCATAGTGATTGCCTTACCTCCTCGTATCTAAGATACGAATCTGGTGGCAGATCGCAAATGAAATATTACTGAAACTCAAGACGGAGTTTTTCAACAGAATAGGCCGATTCTTTCCACTTAGGTGGAGCAGGGCGCCAAGATCTACGAAGAAGTTGGGCAGTCCCGACCCCAATTGCAAGCAAAATAGGTGAATTTGGCCATTGCTCCCAAAATGGGATCCTGCTAGTGTCATTTCGATGCGCATTGTTGCGAGACGCACCTTAAGGGAATTCTGGGAGAAGCATCGAACTGCCGAGCAGCCACTCAAGTCCTGGTATCGCGAGGCAGCCCAAGCTACATGGGATGGCCCGTCAGACATCAAGCGCAGATACAGGCATGCGAGGTTCCTCAAGGGAAATCATGTCATCTTCAATATTGGCGGTAACAAGTACCGACTGGTTGTCCACGTGAATTACACATACAGAGTTTTTTATTTTCGATACGTGGGAACACACGCAGATTACGATCAAATTGATCCGGAGCAGATCTAGATGACTATTCGACCAATTCGCAGTACCAGCGACCACGAGAGTGCCCTGAAACGAATCGAGGCACTAATGTCGGCCGAGCGGGACACCGCAGAGGGTGACGAGCTTGACGTACTCGTGACATTAGTCGACGCCTATGAGAGCGAGCACTTTCCGATTGATGCGCCGGATCCTGTCGAGGCAATCAAGTTCCGTATGGAACAACTGGAACTCGATAGAAAGGATCTGGAGCCATACCTGGGATCACGTGCGAGAGTCTCTGAGATTCTAAATAAGCGTCGAGGGCTCTCGTTGGCGATGATCAGGGCATTGCATGAGAACCTCGAGATTCCGCTTGAGGCACTCATTGGGCGAGAGACCTAGGTCTGCCCGAATAACCCACATATGCGCATAATGTATATTATGTTAAATTACAGATATACCTGGATAGCACCAGCCACCCTGCCGTGGCTAAATCCATTCTTTGCACCCAACAGGAATTAGCGCGAAGTCATTACAACGGCGACGACGATCAAGAACATTGCGGCGTAGACCCAGCGCACAATGGCATTCAAACGAACGGCCCGGTCCAGCTTGTCAGCGCCCGCCCAGCGACTTCCGATGACAGCGGCACCAAGCGCCAGAAAGACCAGCAAGGTGCAGCCGATGACAAATTGGTCGGCAAGCGTTACGTATGAGACGCGCGGCAAACTAAGACGAATGCTAAAGCCGAAGGCAATCAGTGAGAAAATCGACGCAGTCGATATCGCGATGCGCGAAGGAACGACGTCTGGCTGTATCCAGAACGCTGTCCAGGACATGAAGACGATGAGTGACATGGGGAGAAACATCGTCAGCAGGTAGTACTGCGACATACGTTGCGCTTCCACGATGAACGTCAATGCTGGCCGCGACACGCCTGCGTCCGCAATCGTGAACTCGCCGAACTCCGGATCAAGCAAATGAAAGCGCCACCCTTCACCGCTGAACGTCTCGACAGCTGCTGCGAACTTCGAACTCGGAGAGAATCGCAGTTCGTCCGGGCTGTATCGATACGAAATGAACTCAATAGGGAGTTGTTGCGTATCGAAAGGAAATTTCCTGAGGTCGAGGTCTACCGCCATTTCCCCGGACAAGCGTTGGCGTTGTATGACATTGCCCTTCGCGTCGACCTCGGCGACCAACGGCAGTTGGGGGCTGAGACCCCGGTCATTGACGATCAGTCCACGCGGCGTCCAGATCTCATCGATCGGAATTGTCCGGAGCTGGTCTGATCCCTCATTTCCAGGAAGCGCAAGGCGTGGATCCTGCCAGCCGACAATGACAAATACGTCGACTTTGAAGCGTTGACGAACGTCGTCGATCTCGTCGATGTCAATCAGGAACACGGCGACTGTAACTTCCGTACTCTCCCCATCCGACCGTAGGCCGTTCCGCTATCAGCCGAGCTTCTGGCGTATCGAGACCTTGTGCATGCAGCGACGTAATTGACAGACTTGCGACAAGCAACATCGCTGTGCAAAGGACTAATTTTCTGATCGGCATAGACCGCATTCTAGACCGATTTTGACCGTCACCGTGAGCTCCCGGAGAGTTACGGACAGTCATCGGGAGTACAATTGGTACCGGTAGTTTGTTCCTTGATTTGGGCCATGACATCGGTAAACGGCCCAGGCTGTTCGAAAAACGGAAAGTGTGCGGCATTGTCGATCTCAAAGAACTTCTTCTGCGGTGCGATTAACTGCTCAAGGTACACACGGCTCATCGCGGTCGGGGTTGTCAGGTCATAGCGACCGCTGATCATGTAGACAGGCAAGTCGAGCTGAACCACCGATTCGTCGACTGGCCCCGGGATCACGTCAAACCGCATGTGCCTCGACGAGAACGACGAGCCGCGTTTGACGTTGTAAGCATCCATCAGGCTGTACTCGGGCGCCAGGAGGCCTGTCAGCAGCAGGGGCATGAAGGATTCGCAGCAGTACAGGCCACCGCCGGCCTTGAAGATAAAGCCTTCAATATTGCCTCTTGTGAGCTCTGTACCGGACCCGACATCGACCAATTCGGCTTTCTGGAAGGCAAATGCCCGTGCCTCGTCGACTACCTGCCCTACGCCAATGTATGCGTGGAAAAGCTCCGGATGCCTGGAAACGGCCAGGATGCCGAGATAACTGCCGTGGGAGTGCCCCAGGAGGTAGATCTCTCTCTTGTCCAAATCGTTTTCGCAGACCCTCCACGACGACGAAGAGATCATCCAGGTACTGGCTCGTGGTGATCGTTGACGGCTCTGTATCGGTGACAAACGACTTCCCGGCAGCCCGCTGATCCCAATGCACCACCACGAACTCGCGTTCCAGGTCACGCTGGAAGCTGTGGGCGAGAAACATGGCTGGCATGCCGGGCCCGCCGTGGACGAACAGCAGAACCGGGTTCTCACGGTCTCGCCCGCGAATCAGGAGGTGCTGGCGGTCGCCGTTGACCTCGATGCTCGTCAGTTCCGCAACGGAGCCGCTTGCGAGGATCGGCAGCGTGAAGGACTTGAACGTGTACAGCAGGAGCAAGGCCACGACGCCCAGCAACACTGTGTTGCGGCGCTTACTGTGAGAACTCGACTTCATCGGCGTGCCTTACGCGTTTCCAGCTACCGATGGTCTGCGCGAGCAGACGCGATTACAAGACCTTGATGCTGCCCGATCCTGTGTCGATGTGCAGTTCGTCACCACCGCCGCGAACTTCTCCACGCAGGTGTCGCTTCGAAATCTTGCCTTGAACGGTCACGGGATGCTCCACGGTGATGCTGCCGGAGCTGCTTTCCGCATCCAGTTGAAACGCGGCATCATCGGGCAGATCGATGCTGATGGAGCCGGATCCTGTATTGATTCTCCAGTCACCGGTTTGGGTGCCTTGGATAACGATGCGACCGCTTCCGGCTTTGGCCCGCAATGATCCGGCAACGCCCTGCAGGTCGATGGAGCCAGAACCGGTGGTCGCCTCAACATTGCCGGGAGCGACCTGGGTCAGGCTGATCGAGCCGCTACCGGTGTGGCCGTCAAAGCCGCCGGCAACTCGTTCCGCCTTGATGCGACCACTGCCCGTCCTTGCTGTTACCGGGCCGCCAATGTCAGTCAGCGTGATATTCCCTGAACCCGTGTCTGCATTCACAGGTGCTGCAATTCCGGTGATCTCTTGTGAGCCGGATCCGGTGTCCGACATGACTTCGGTATTCGCTGGCACAACGATTTCGTAACTGACAGAGACGTTTCGCCGATAGGCTTTGTCCTTGATATGTCCAACAACCAGGCGACCGTCTTCAAATACCACCGGCGGATTGCTTTCAAAGTGCTCGACGAGTTCCTCGGCCTCGGCCTTGGTGCGTTTGGCGAACGCGGAACCCACCTTGATATGTCCCACGACAGTCACGCTTCCAGCCTCGCCGGTCGTGATGCTGATCGAGCCGCTACCGGTTGATACGTCCAGGACTGTAGCTCCATCCACAGACAGTGTGCGCTCGAATGAGCCGGTTGCCGCCTCAGCGTCGTTCGCCCAAAATCCGGCGACTAGCGCGCCGCATACCAGTAATAGTTTGATATTTAACAGTATTTTTCACAGAACCAATCTCCCGCACAGGTGCCCTATTCTCGTTGAATACCCTTTAGATGCCGCCCGGCGACGATTGGATGCAATTGTTCTCGATCGGTATCAGAAACGCCAAATGACGCCCAGCGACGGCACCAGCGGAAGCCAGTGGTCTTCTTGTGGATCAACTCGGGACCGGAGTGCGTTCTCACAGAGTACACGATGGAACACGGGTTGTCTCGGTATAGCGGAAAATCAGGAAGTCTCGATCGGTATCAGAACCGCCAAATGACGCCCAGCGACGGCACCAGCGGAAGCCAGTGGTCTTCTTGTGCGATCAACTCGGGACCCGGTGTCCTTGTCTCCACAGAGTACTCCGTGCAACACGGGTTGTCCCGGTTATAGAGATTGGAAACCTCCAGGAAGAATGTCAGGTCGCCATGTCGCATAGTGACGTCGCGGCTAACCCTCACGTCCAGCGTATGAAAAACGGAGTACCGCCCGCTGTTAGGTGGTGTCGTGGTGACCCCCAATGAATGGGTACCATCCGGGTTCGGAATTTCGGTCGCGATGAGCTCGGTTTTCGGCCATCCGGTGTGCACCTCACCTGCCCCGCTGAAATTCCATTGTCCCCATCGCCAGCTGATTCCCGCTTTGACGGCATGACTCTGGTCCCAGCTGCGCATGACTTTGCCGTTGGCCGTCTCGTCGCGCACTTCGGACCACGCGTAGCCCAGCCACCAGAAGTACTTCTGACTCGCATCGCCCTGGGAGATTCTCAGTTCGGCGCCGTGTGCCTCCGCCGACACCGGGTCTATGCGATATCGATCAAACTGAATCTCGGGCAGCAATGTGAGCACGTCGAATGCGTTCTCGAAACGGGGCCGCACAGCACGGAAACTCTTCCGGTAATAGGAAATATCCAGGTGCAGATCCCGGTTGAAGCGTCGTTGCAGGTTCGCGACCACGTGTTCGGCCCGCTGGGCCGGAAAAAATGTATCGATACCGTCGCTGGCCTGCAGCTCGTTGATTTCCTGCGCCTGGGAGAACTGGCCCCAGCCCAGCCTGACCTCGGTCCTGGGGTCAATGCGGTACAACAGGCTCAGACGAGGACTGGACTGCTCGTCGTCTTCCGCTGTCGTGTAATTCTGGTGATCCCAGCGCAGGCCAGCGTCGATCGTCAGGCTTGGCCGCGGTTGCCATCGATACTCGATGTAGGCGGCATACTGCGCGCCTTCCGGTTGCACCGAAATTGCACGCACCTCGAGGGGCTGGTTGTCCAGGATACTGTCAAACGGTGCAGTGACGATCTTGGTGGAAGCGAATTCGTAGACTGCATCCTGGTGCCTTCCCGCAATTCCGAAGCTCACCATCCAGGTTTTCTGCGCCGCGTAGATCCAGTCCTGCTTGAGTCCGATGGCGTCAAACTCTCGGGTGTCGTCCAGGTTGCCACTGACAATATTCGGCAAATCGAGCACGCCTGTGCGCCGGTCAGAAATGCTGCTACTGGAGAAAATCGTTGTACTGCGTAGGTTGTCGTTCCAGTCGGCATCCCACTTCAGCCATATCACGCGGTTTTCATAGTCTGCGTTTGCCGATTCGCCCCGATCCACGTCGTGCAGCGTCAATTTGTCATGCGAGACCAGGATATTGGCACTCAGCCTGGCGCGTGGATTGAAGTCCCAGCCGACATGCGCCAGGTAATCCTGGTAGTCCGGGTTGCCCACCTCCGGATTGATAATATCGGCGATCAAATCCAGGTTGCCGCGGCGGGCCGTGACCAGCCAGTCGCCTCTGTCGTCGCCACCAAATGTGCCCAATGACAAGAGCGAGGTATTGAAAAAGCTGAATGCCAGTTCGGTTTCGGGCTCTTCCTGTGGCGTTCGCAGGCTCAAGTGCATTACACCGCTCATGCGGTCGCCGTACTGTGCGGGGTACGCGCCCGAAAAGAAGTCGATACCGTCAATCGCATTTGAGTTGACGATGCTGGCGATGGACTGGAAGTCCTTCAGATGAAAGGGTTCGTACAGGCGAAGTCCGTCAAGCAGGAACAGAACCTCGTTCACTTCGCCGCCACGAATGTGGTTGCGACTCGATACACCGCCACTGGCGGTTCCCGGCAGACGGCTGGTGATTCGCACCGCCTCCTCGGCGGCGGCAGGAATGCGGGTCGCCAACTCACGATCGAGGTAGGTTTGCGTCCCGGTTTTCGAATACGCCAGGCGGTGCAGACTGGAGGTTACGATGATTTCCGGAAGCTCAGGGACTGCGGCTGCAACAATCTCGGCTTCCTCGAGTTCCTCTTGTGGCAGTGCCTGGACAAGCCAGGTACCTGCCGGTCCCTTGTTGACGGTGAGCCCGTTCGCGGCGAGCAGGGTAACGAGGCCCGCATACGGGTCAGTAAGATCCGGTTCCTCGACGATCAGCATGTCGTTCGCGACGACATCGCTGCTGTAGATGATGGGTTGACCCTGAGCGACCAGGCTGTCCAGCAACTCGGTTACCGGACGGCCCTGCCAACCTTCCGCCGCCAGCACGATGCCCGGCAGGCACAAAACCGCGAGCAAGCCGCGCAACCTGACCTTCCCTATCATGGGAGGGATACTAGGGCATCGCCCGAGCCCCGCCAATGGGGGAAACCGCAGCGCTTACGCCGGCTTAGTCCGCGGTGCTGCGGTTGAGGACGACTTTGTCCGCCTCGATCTGATATTCAAGCGATGTGGTTGACAAGATGGCTGCCAGCGCCTGGTCCGGCGTTAGCCCGTCGAGCGAGCCATGGACATCCGTGCGCATGGCGAACATGCGCGATTCATCCGTCGTGAAGCGGAGTTCCCGTCCAGTTTCGCGGGCTGCCCATTTCAGGAAATCGAGCAGCGACTTGTTCGTCATATCAAAGGCCGGTGTCAGGTCGGCAACCCAGTTCCAGTAGGGGTCGTAGGTGTCAAGGCGGGTGACAGAGGCGCCCTGCCCCTGCACGAGCGTCAGCCGCTCGCCCATTCTTGCCGCGAGCAAATCCGTCGCACTGGCCAGCTCGACGCGCCCCTCACGCACGGAAACTTCCACTGACTCGCTGCCAAGGGAAACCGCGAACTGCGTGCCGATATCGCTGACAACGCCAAATGCCGTATCAATCTCGAGCCCGCCGTCGCGATACACAAACTGCCCGGTATCGGCATACATGCGTCCACCGAGTAAGGTAAACCGATCTGCCCCATCCACCTGGATGCGCGTGTTTTCATCAATCCTGAGTGACACGTTTCGTGCCAGCAGAAGGCTGACCCCTTCGCCCGGCCCGGTCGCCACAAGGTCGCCCTCGTAAACGACAGCACCTTCCTGGAGTGCGCCGGGCGATGTCGCCGGCGCGACCACGCTGGCGACAGTCGCCACGGCCACGGGTTGCGTGACATCCGGTTGTGAAAGCAACAGGAATGCCAGGATGGCCGACGCAGCGACCCCCATTGGAGCAAGCCAGCGAAGCGCGCGGCTACGTAACGCATTCCGCCGCCAGGTCTTCTGCACTTCGGCATAGACGCGATCGCCATTCGGTTTCGCCGTGCTGGCGCGCCACTCTTCCTGCACACGGTGGTACACACGAGACTCGAGGCTGAGCGGAATTTCGGCACGTTCGCCCGCGAGCTTCAGGAGGCTCTCAAGCGATTTATCCTCAGCCGTTTGCTCGGGTTTTTTGGGCTCGTTTGCCATGTCAGTCCACTATGAAATTCGGTTCGATGTTCCAGATAGCCCGAAATCGTTCTTTAAACGCCGCTCGGGCCCTGCTCAAAATTGACTCTGCCGCTTTTTCCCCAACGCTCAGGTTGTCGCCGATTTCCTTAACGCTGCAGCCGAGGACGTATCTCATCTCGAGCGCTGTCGCATAATTGGCTGGCAGATGCTCCAGTGTCACGCGAACGAAGTTTGCTATTTCGTCACGCCGCTGCGCGGTTTCGGGCCGGCCGTCGTCGCTTACCACGGACTCCAGAGCGGCCTGAACAGCGGGATGATCTTCGATCGGAATATCCTCTCGCTGTTCGAGATTGCGCTGGCGAAATACGGCGCTGGTCTCGTTGCGGCAAATCTGGCAGAGCCAGGTAAAAAGCAGCGCTTCGCCACGGAACGTGCCCATCTTCCGCACCACAATGCACATCGTGCGTTGCACAATTTCTTCGGCCAGTTCCTCGTTGTTGTCGACCCGCGTCAGCGTGAAGCGAAACAGACGCGGAAAATATTCTTTGAAAAAGACATCGAACGCCCCCTGATCGCCGGCCGCCACGCGGGCGGCCAGCAACCGGTCCTGCTCTACTTGGGGGATATCATTGCTCACGTAATTTCCATTAGGAGTCGGGGGAACTCCATAAGCTTAGAGGTGTTACAGCGGAAAATCCTTCGCCGGCAGACGAAAAATCGACTCCTGGTAGGCCATTGAAGACCAGATGGAGTGTGCCAGCGCCCTGCGGCCCAGTTTTTCATCGAGCCGGACTTCGCCGGTGAGCCTGTGATCGACGTAGCTGAACTGCCGGATCGGCAGGTCCCGCTGCATCACGATCACGCGGTCGCCTTCCAGGTAAGCCTGGGTTGTGTTGAATTGCATAATCGCGCGACCAGGGCGGCGGCGGTTGTCGGGATTCATCAAATCGTGGCCAATCATCGGATGCGCCGTTTCAACTCCGATTATCGACAACAAGGTGGGTCCAAGGTCGATCTGGCTCATAACGGTACTGATCGAGTCGGGCTTGACCGAGCCGCCCAGAATCAGTCCCGGAATGTGAAAACGCTCGATGGGCACCAATTCGTCGCCGTATACCCGTGAGTTGTGGTCCGCAACAACAAGAAAGACGGTGTCGTCCCAGTAGCTGGAATGCCTGGCCCGCTCGAAGAAAACGGCCAAGGGCATAGTCGGCATACTTCACCGCATTGTTTACGGTGCTTTTTTCGGCGTCGTACGACTCAATCCTGCCGTCAGGAAACTGAAACGGAGAATGATTGGACGACGTGAAGACGACCGCGAAGAATGGCTCGGGACCCGCCTGTTCGAACTCCTCGTGGGCGCGGTCGAACAGGTCTTCATCCGATACGCCCCACGACCCGGTAAAAACCGGATCATCGTAGTCCTTTTCGTCGATAACACGTTCGAACCCGTTGTTTGCGAAAAAACCGCCGCATGTTGTCGAACTGCGCCTCTCCGCCGTATATAAAACTTGTCGTGTATCCCTGCCTGGCGAGAGCCTCTCCCAGGGTGAAGAAGTTTCTCTGGGATTTGGGGAGCTTGACGACGCTGCGTGCCGGTGTCGGCGAGTAGCCGCTGACGATCGCTTCCAGTCCGCGAACCGAGCGCGTCCCGGTGGCATACAGGTTCTCCAGCCAGATGCCGTCGCGGGATAGCGCGTCAAGATTCGGCGTTAGCGGCAGTCCGCCAAGTGAGCCGACAAATTCGGCGCCGAGGCTTTCCTCGATGACGATGACGAGGTTTTTTCTGTCGCCCGGTTTGACGCTCGAATGCTGCCTGTGCAGCGTTGGCAGCTGTGCCGAGATGAAGTCTTCGTCGGGGACGTCCATTTCCTCGCGCACAATCGCAATGACTTCATCATCCGGGAGTTCGGCATAACGAAAACCGCCATCGCTCTCATGCCGCGTTTCGTAAAGCGCATACAAGACGGTGTAGGCGGAATTCAGGGCCAGGTCATTAACCAACGGGTCGCTGGAGAGCGCCACCGTACTGGGATTCACCGGTCGGTGATCCAGCGTCGAGCGAATCATTCCTGCACATGCAAGCAGCAAGAACGGAAAGATCAGTAAGGCCGGCAGGATACCGGTCGCGGCAATCCGCGCAGCCTGGGTCCTGAAGGTTCGCACAAACACGATGGCAAGGGGCACCAGCAGAGAAACTGCAACGACGAGGGGAAGCTTGTACGCAGCCCACAGCGTTGCCAGCACCTCCCTGGGGTGATCGAGATACTCGACAAACAGGATGTTGGGACGTGCATCGAACTGCTGGATGAACGACGGCGTGCTGATTTCCAGGAACAACACAAGCAACAACACGGCCGGCAAATAGATCTTGAGAATTGCGCGCCATATATCCACCAACAGTTCATTGGAAGCAACGATCGGGAAAGTCAGTACGGGCAGTACGAGTGCGATGCCCACAAGCACGAGGTCAAAGCGCAGACCCTGCACGAATACCGTTGCGAGCATATCGGCTTCCAGTACCCGGTCCCATTGCCAGGCTACCAGTGCGATCCTCGCGAGTGTGAGAACAAGGATGAGACGCCATGCGAAGGAGAGCAGTGGCACCAGGGCCGTAATCGTGCGTTCACGGGCGATAGAGAATGTGCCTGGCATTTAGAAGCTCTTCCTTGTCGAAACCAGAAACTGGACGTTGTCGATGCCCTCGGGAGCATCGAGCGGAAACGCCACGTCGATGTGAATCATCCGGCCAAGCCCGGATCGTGTACCACCGAGGCGCAATCCAACCCCGACGTCCTTGAGCAACCTGTCGTTGGCGTCGGTGAGCGGGCCCTCCCCCCACGTGCGTCCGATATCGAAAAACGCAGCACCGCCCACGTAGAACAGGCGGAATGGATACCAGTTCGTAAACAGGCGCTGTTCGACAGTGAACACGGCGTGCTTGTCGCCATTTTGGAAACGAACCGGGTAGCCGCGCATGCCGTTGTCGCCGCCGAGCGGCTGGTATTGATCGAGATCGAGATTGTGGCCATAGGTGCCAGCCAACTCCATGTACAGGAGACGTCGTTCGGACTGCCGTCTGTAGAACTTCGCATTGACGCCGAACTGCAGGTTATGTGGACCATCCCGCTCGACTCGGCTGGCGAGTGAGGTCGTAAGCATTAGCGAGTTTTTTGCTGTATCACCGAATCCCTTTTGAGCCATGGCGTCGAACACCAGGGCGTCCCTGTCCGAGCCAAAGGCGCGGCCAGCCACGCCAACCCGGGCCGTGACGCGCGTGCCGAGGAAGCGATCTTCGACGCGATGAATCTGGTCAAAATTGCTCGCCTTCGCAAAATTGTCCTCGACAAAATCGATGCCGATGAATGGATAAACGAGGTTTCGGTTGTCGAAGTCCGGCAGCAGCGAAGGATCCGTGTTCTCGTTCGCGGTGTAGAGCTGTTCGTCGACGACGAGACCGTACGTGATGCGCCTGGCCCAGCCATCCTCCAGGCCCGTTGAGCGCCCGAAGAAGAACTCCAGACCGCGACTTTTCAGTCGGAACTCAGACGCTGCTTCGCCGTCGACGTAGACCGGCTCGATACGATCCATGTCGAGCACCGACAACATCCTCGCATCCGTGCTGTTGAGCGAATAGAACGGCTTACCGAGATCGAATGCGTACTCGTGACCGTCACTGTTGTCGGCGATCGATGTCGCAATCCCATACCAGGACTGCCCCAGGTTGTGATCAACTATTTTGAAAACTTTGGAATCACGATCGATGTCGGACTTGTACATCGCCTCGACAGCGACACCGGTTCCGAGGAGGTTCATTTCCTTGACGCCGACGGCAGTGTTGGTTGCGCCACCAGCCTGGGAGAACGACAACTTGGGCATCAGCGTCCAGACGTCGCTGGTTGTGACCGTGATGTCCACCACACCGTCGTCTTGCAGCACCGGCTGAATGCTCGCCTCCTGGATGTATCGATTGCTGCGCAGGATGCGCTCGGACTCTTCGATGGCCTGCTTGGAAAAGGGTTCTCCCGGCTCAAAGAGCAGCTGCTGCCGAATGACCTCCGGGCGTGTCGTGACGTGCAGCTTGTTTGCCAGTCGATAGGCGGCCCTATCCTCCTCCGGCTCATCGAGGTCAAATATGTTATTGCTGCTAATCAGGACGGCCCCAACCAGGGGCGCGACGGCTGGTGAGTCGCCCATTGGTTCGGGCGGCTCTGCACGAACCGAGCCGAACATGACAACAACGCCCATAAGGGCAGCCAGTGCCTGAATTGCACTTGCTCCTGCATGGTCATCGTTGTTGTTCTCTGCGAACAAATGCTGCCCTGCTCGGTGCGATTGTCGCCGTTAGAGCAGATCGCTGAGCAAATCCTTCGTTCAAGAATCGAAGGATTTACCGCCCCTGCGCCTCTCACGAGCAGATTCACCACATCGACAGAGGTTGTCATGTTCGCATTTGCCCGACGTTTTGAGCCCGTCTCCAACCGCATTTTCATGTTGTTGCTTGCAATGGCTGCAACGAATGCCACGACCGCCACGGCCGCGCGAGCCAGTACCGTCGATGAAGCGCTGATAGACGTGGAGCAGCGATGGGCAGGTGCCGTCTATGAATCGACGGGCCGACAGAAAAACAAGGCGCTCGCGACACTGCTTGGCGATGTCCGTGAACTGGCGTCGACTCACAGCGACAATCCGAAGGCCATCGCCTGGCACGGAATCATTGCCCACGAGTGCGTCAGGAATCACTGCGCGTCCAACTCATCCAAGCTGCGGCGCGAAGCGCGGGATGCACTCCTGAAAGCCGAATCCATGGGTCCGGGACCACTCGGCAGCCTGGTCTACGGAAACCTGGGTGGACTCTACGCGGAGACGTCGTCGAGTCTTGGTGGTTTTGGCAGCAAGGTACGAGGCATCGGCTACATGTGGAAAGCAATTGTCCTCGATCCCGAGGGCCTGGACGCCAATTACCTGTACGCCGAATTGCTGGTCGACGAAAAGCGCTACAAGGAGGCCCATGAAATTCTGCTCAAGGCGAGCACGGCGATCGTGCGGCCGGGTCACGAGCGCGCAGACAGCGGTCGTCGCGAACAGGCTCTTGCCTTACTCAGCCAAGTGGAATCAGAGCTCGGCATAACGTCCTAGCTGAAGCCAGACCGCCGAACACCCCGCTGGTTCTCGTCATGGGCGAGGACATAGCCAATTTGCATCGGTTATGCTCGCAGGATGCTCATTCGCGGCTTGCCACTGATCGCCTGCCTGGTCCCGTTAATCGGGATAAACCTCGCCTACTGGATAGGCGCGGACAACAACGTCCTGCCGTCGTGCATTCCCTACCTCGATGGCTGTACATCGATCAGTTCGACCGGACGCTACCCGCCCGGTGATCGGCTTTTCCGGGCTGCGATGTTGCCCCAGGCCGCCGTTCTGGCCTTCACCTGGTACTTCGCCGCCTTGTGGCTCCGCTCGCTTAAACCAGCCAGCCGAGCCCCGACAACGGTGCTGGTGTCAGGCGTCGTCGGTTCGCTCGCGCTCATCATGTACGTCTCCTACCTCGCCAGTAACGATCCTTTCTACGAGATCATGCGCAGTTATGGCGTCTATTTTTATTTTGTAGGAACCGCCCTGGCGCAGCTCGTGTTGTCGCTCGCCCTCGACCGGTCACCAGTCCAGCGAGCCATGGTCTGGTTGACCGTTACACCGTTCGCCCTCGGCATCATCAACCTGGTCCAGAAGGAAATTCTGGGCAGCCTGAACAGCAACGAAAACCGCATCGAATGGATCGCTTCGCTCCTGATGCAGATCTGGTTTGTTTTGTTGTGGACGGCCTGGCGAAGAACCCGTTTCGACATCCGGGTACGGACGGGCTAGTTCAGGTGGGCTAGTGCAGGAACGGGTCCGAGAAACGCGCGTCGGCCAGAACAGACCTGTCAGTCAGGGACTCCAGGAATGCCAGGAGATCGGCCCGTTCCTGTTCGTTGAGTTCGAACCCGGTCACAAACTCCGATTTGAACGGGCTCAAGCGCCCATCGCCGGGGAACGGTCCGTCTTCGAGCAGGCGTCCGCCTCGCGCATAATGGTCGATGACGGCGTCCAGGGTCGGAATACTCCCGTCGTGCATGTACGGCGCCGTCACGGCGATATTCCGTAGTGACGGTGCCCTGAAGCGCCCCATGTCGCGTCGCTCACCCGTCATATCGAAGAGCCCCGTATTGTCGACTGGATAGGCACCCTCACCGTCCAGGTTGTACAGACCGGTGTTGTGGAATCCCACGTTGTCCACGCGCGAGTTGGCGTGTGTGGTGCTGTCGGTGAAGTTGAATCCGCCGTGACAGTGGAAGCACTCAAGGCGCTCGGAAAAAAACAGTTCCATGCCGCGTTCGGCCGCTGTCGACAACGCAGTCGCTTCGCCCCGCAAATAGCGGTCGTACGGAGAGTCGTAGCCGAGAATCGTCCGCACAAACGCGCTGATTGCCCGCAAGCCATTCAGCAGCGAGTGCGGGTCCTCATCCTGCGGAAAAGCCGCTCTCGCCAGTTGGCTGTAGTTGGCCTCGTTACGCAGTAATTCGCCGACCCGGGACTCCTGCCCACCCAGCCCCATCTCGACCGGATTGTCCCCGAGGAGCGGTGTCAGCGCCTGGTCTTCGAGACGGTCCAGCAGCGGGTTCGCCCAGGTAAGGCGACTCGCGTACGCGACATTGACGAGGCTCATGGAACTACGCGGGTGAATTACGCCGGTCGAGCCAATCGAGCGTGGCTTGCCGTCGGTAAAAGCAAGTGCCTGGATGTGGCAACTTGCACAGGACATGGTCTGGTTGCCCGACAGGCGAGTGTCATAGAACAACCAGCGACCCAATTCCACCTTGGCCTCGTTCATCGGGTTGTCAGATGGCACAGCAGGAGGTGGAATGTCGGCAGGTAGCCGCCATTCCCACGGCGATTCTCTCTGCGTCCACAGAATCGCGAGCGCAAGCAGTGCCGCAGCGCCGAACAGGAATAACAGCCGTTTCATTGTGCAGAGAATACGTGCTGGCTGCCGTTTTGCGTACCTGATTTGAAATCGATGCCAAGGGCGGCGAACGGGGCAACGCAGGTGGACTCCGGCGGTCCGGACGAACAGTTGGTTGCCAGGTCATCATCGAGACTGGTTCCCGCGAGCAGCGCGGCGAGGTCGATCGTTGACCACACTTTGGCCTGGCGTGAAATCCTGCAGCTCGAACCTCTACCCGGTGAGGAAACCGGCAAGCGGTAATATTGCCGACGGTGCCTTCGCAGCCAGCACTGCCAGTGTGAATCCAGAATCCATCGTTCGCAGTCCGGACGCCGGCCCGCAGAAACTTGTAGCCCGAGCGCCAGTGCCAGTGCATGTCCGAATCATCCAGCGGTGGTTTTGCCGTCAATGGATTCAGGTGATTCAGGCGGAATGGCACGCCTACGGTAAACCTGAGGCCTCGGTAGTCACGCTGCGGCGCGACCGCGATAATCTCGGCGGTGACCGCCGCCGTGCCGTTCACGCAGGCGCCGGTGCCGTCCTCGAGATCGATGAGCGCCACGGCGTCATTCTGCCACGGCATCTCGGTCGCGAAGCGAATATCGCGGGCTTTCCCGCTGCTGTCGACGAGTTGTACGTCGCTGACGTAGAAACGCAAATCCGTCAGGGCTGGCGATGTGCTGCCGCAGTCGATCGGGGTTCCGTTCCAGGTCGCTGTGAATGGAATACTGAATCCCAGGTCCGATTGACTACAGGAGCTACCCAGGCAGACGAGGGTCAGTGCGGCGAGACGGCGGGCAAACAAGGTCAGTTCGCTGTGGTGCTGACTCCGGCACCGAGTTCCTCGTTGGCCGAGTCGTCTTCGTCTTCCTTGTCAGGCGCGAAAGAGTAATCGAGGACGCCGGTCGCAATGAGGTCGGTCGACGCCTGAGCCACCGAGAGTTCCGTCTCGACTTCGCGAATCTTTGCCTCCGCGTAGACGTTCTCGGTTGCTCTTTGTGCCAGCTCGCCTCGCAATTCGCGGGTCTTTCAAAACCGAGTCCTTGAGGTCGGACTGCATGCGCTCGAGTTTGGCCTGCTGGCTCGTGATCACCGTGTCACGGCGCTCAATGCCGACAGTCGTTTCCTTGAGTTCTGCCTCGAGACGTTCGAGTTCGGTCATGGACTTGCCTTTTTCGGACTGCGCGATGCGCAGTTCAGCTTCCAGTTCCCGGATTCGGTCGTCACGCGGATCGCGTTTTCGGGCACGGTGACGGTCACTGATCCTGGAGCCGATCGACGACAGCAGCCACCCGAGCAGGAATGCTCCGGCTGAATACAGAATCAGTTGGTCAGGCAGGTCGACAAACATTGGCTCATGATCATTGGGATTCGCGTTCCTGAAAAGGACAGAGTTCTCACTATGGAGCCCCCGCCCCGTTCGGATATGACCATATAGGTGCGGCGCACAAATGGCAAGAAATTCACTTAAGTCTTTTAAAACAATCGTTATGCGTCTTTTATAACTTTGGTTCTACTTTAGCGACGGACCCAGTATTTTACCGCCTGCTCGTCCAGAAAACGTTCCGCCGCACCGCCCTGCAACATTGCCAGGGTGCTGAGCATGCCAGCCTGGGTGCAGGAATCAGCCGCCACGGTAACCGATCCGGGTGCGTCCTGGACCGGCCAGCCAGTGGTTGGATCAAGTATATGGCTGTAGCGGACGCCATGGCGAAGCAGGAATCGGCGGGCATCGCCGCTCGTTGCGAGCGCGCCGGCGTGCAGGTTTATAAGGACGTCAGCAGCGTCCGGCGTTTTCCCTTCAATCCCCACTTTCCAGGCCGGTCGTTGCTGCGGCGGACCGGTGATTGCCAGGTCGCCCCCGAAATTCACGAGGCCTTCCCCGCAACCGGCGTTGCGGACGATCCCGGCGCACCTGTCGACCGCGTATTCCTTGCCGATGCCGCCGAGATCTATCTGCATACCGGGTTCAAGCGTCAGCAGTGGGCGTTGCCAGGACACTCGATGCCACCCTACGCGTTCCAGTATCGCCTTGACCGTGGCTTTATCCGGGATCCGGTCACTGCCGTCGAACTGCCAGGCTTCCCGCAAAACGCCTGACGTAATATCGAAGCGCGCATCGCTCAGTTCATACAAGGTAGTGGCGAAGTCCAGGAGGTCGGCCGTTTCCGTATCGACTTCAATCGGGCGCCCGGACGCACTGTTTATCCGATGGATGATATTGCCGTCCCGGTAGCGGCTGAACTTGTCTTCTATGCGCCACGCTTCGGCCGCCACAGCGGCGCTGACGGTTGCCGCCAACTCCCGGGTAGCGCCGTCGAACAGCACCTCGCAGGGGCTGGCCATTGCCGAGAAATGGCCAGCCCAGCCGTCACCAGCGGGTTTGACCTCAACCGTTCGCTGGGCCGGGCGCTTCACCATCCGCGAATGCTAGAAGCGGTAGCTGAATTGCGCAATCAAAGCATTGAGGTCCGGGTAGTTGTCGCGCCCCGCCTGGTTGCCGATGAGTTGGTCGGACGGCACGGTGCCTGACTGCATATACCACTCGAGTCGCACGCTCATCTCGTTGTCATTGCGTGTCTTCCAGCCGTACTTCAAACCCACTGTCGTGCCATCGAAGTTACCCATGCGGTAATCCGACGACGCGTACGCAGGCAATGCAACTGAATTGTCCAGGCTCAAACGGTAGAAGTCGGCTTCGGTTTGCGTATAGAAACGCAAGTGCGGTTCCAGGTAGCTGCGGTCGCCGATCGGCCAGCGATAGCGAGCATCGAGAGTGTGGGAGTCGATTTCCCAATCGTCGGTCATGTAGCGGTAGGAAATGTCCAGCACCTTGCCGCTCATGTTGTACTTGGCCTGGGCGTACAAGCTGTGCTGCGTACGTTCTTCGGGGCGGCCTTCAAACAGGAACTGGCCGCTTGGCCCGCCCTCGGGGCCGGGCGTCCGCGGTAAGGTGTCACCCGTGACGCCGTCGACGAGGCTGAGTACCTTGTAGGGGTTGTTCAGGTAGCCCTCTGAGCGACTGAAGGAGTAGTTCACCTGGAACAGGAGGTCTCGCGAAACAACCTGCGTAAGCCCCAGGATGAAGTCGAGGACATCCTTGTCCTGATCGCCAAGGCGGTTCCCAAGGTCCCCGACATCGCGCATTGCGGTGAGCGCAATGGGAGCCCCGCCAACCGGTTCGATGCTGTCCTTGGCGTAGGCGAAACCGGCGGAAACCGTCGTATTTCGATTGTTGAAGTCGTGCGCGTAGCTCGCGTTCAGCCCGGTGTGGAGGTAGTCGTATTCTTTCGACGCGCTCAGGCCGAGGCTCAGGAGGCCTTTTTCACCGGCGGGCTGCTGCCAGCCAGCCGTAATCGCCACGCGCGTGTCCTTGAACGTATCGTCGAGTGGCAACTCACCGGCCGGGACTTCGTAGGAGCCGTTACCAGACGGGCGTGTGAAGGTCTGCGGAATGTCCTGGCGGATCGCGCCGTTTGGCGATGCGCCCGTCAAGGTGTCGACGGTGAGCCCGAGCGACAAGATCTTGTCATCCGCAAACAGGCGGCGCGACAGGGACTTGAAACTCAGGTCCTGGACGCGGTTGGCATCCTCACCGTAGTACAGCAACGACGTGTTGAAGTCCCACTTGGGCTCTTCCTGGGCGTCGACCGGTGTTACTACTGCTGCGCCGAGTAGCGCACAGGTTGCAGCGGCCAGTTTCTTGTTCAGAGTTGTCATATCAGTTGCACCCGCATCCGCCACCGCCGAAACCGCGGCCGCCGCTCGAGGCTTCCTTGCTGAAATAGATGTGATCGTCGGTCGCCGCCTCGATCGGGTCCGTTGTCAGCTGCATGTCTTCCCGGGCGAGAACATCTCGTTCCCAGGGCTCAACGCCCATCGAGGAGCACGCTGCGCAACTGGCGAGCACGGTGGCCGCCAGCAGAATTCTGGTCTTCATGGTTTTTCTCCGAGAGCATCGACGAGTACCGCTTCGTACTCGTCCTGGCGTTTGACTTTGAACCCGAGATGCCGGGCTTTTACCTGGCCGTCGCGGCCAATTACAAATGAACTGGGCATGGCTTCCACGCCGTATTCCCTGGCGAGTTCGGCATTGCTGTCAAAGTGAATCAGGAAATCGGCGGGATACTCCTTCAGGAACGCCGTGGCGTCATCCTGACTGGCATCGAGATTCACACCGACGACAACGAGCCCCTGCTCGCCGTACTTGGCGACCATGGCGTTCAACCATGGGAAGGACCGTCTGCACGGCACGCACCAGGAGGCCCAGAAGTCGACAACGACGACTTTGCCGCGATGTTCGGCCAGGTCAAAAGAGGCTGGCGGGTTTTCTGCAACCGCGGCCAGAGGTGCCAGCAACACGGCCAGCATGAGGAAAATCGATCGAATTCTTGCCAATGCACTCATCGTTTGCATCCCTGCGTTACGGGATTCCAGAGACCCCTTGCCGGGTTAGAGGGCGAGTGTCAGGAAATCCTTCGCAGAAATTTGCCAGCAAGGTCCGGGAAGTCGGTAAAGAGGCCATCAACGGCTAAAGTATCGATGCAAAATGCGAGCAGGTCGTCAAAACTGCCAAATCCGGTCGGCAGCGCGTCCGCTCGAAACGTATACGGATGCACGGCCAAGCCTGAATTATGCGCCCTCTCCACGAGGCCCGTCGACACAATCTGACCATCGTCCGTACCGGCACGATAAAGCTGCTGCAACCACGGGCCGATGCCATCAACCGTCGTTGCCAGTTTCCCGAGTCCGTCCGCAGTCTGCATGGCCGCAAAGTCGGTTGGCTCTGCGGTCCAGCTGTCCTCGCCGATCAACTGCACCAGCTTGAGTTTTGAGCCAAGCTCGTGGCGAACGCGCCGCAGTTCCTGTTCGTCGAAACACTGGAAATACACGGGATCGGCATGCTCGGTATAGCCATACCGTGACAAGGTTGCGAGCACCCGTTGCGTGATATCAATGCCCTCGGCCCGGTGCCATTGTGGGTCCTTGACCTCCGGATAGATCCCGATCGGCCGGGTGCCGTTTTCGCGCAAGGTAACGACAAGTTCAAGTTCGCGCTCCAGCGTGTGAATCCGGAAGGGTTCGCCCCTGGACGGGAAGCGTCCCGGAAAAGCAGGCGTGCCATCGGCATTGGTACGCTCGTGCGCCTTGAGCGTCGCGATCTCGGCCAGGTCAAAATCGCGGGCGTAATAGCGGCCATCGTCACGGGCACGTCCCGGATAGCGCTCGGCCACGTCAGTTACCCGATCGAGATGAATGTCGTGCACGACGATCAGGGCGTCGTCCCGCGTCGCAACGATATCCTGTTCGAGGTAATCGGCACCCATCGCGTAGGCCAGGGCTTTGGCCGGCAATGTGTGTTCAGGCAGATGCCCGGACGCGCCGCGGTGTGCTATGACGATGGGTCGCATAAGCTAAATCGCTTTAAGTATAGTTCATAAGATATTGATTATTCGTTGATCGGACCGTTTTCATCGAAACCCGGAAAATCGATTACCTCCCAGCGCGACGTATCCTCGCCCCGCGCCTGGCGCTTGATTGCATCGACGATTTCCCGGTTGTTCCACTCGACAATTTCGTTGCAGCGCCGTGCCAGTTGAGCGGGAGTCTCCATCGTTGCGCCGAAGGGCCGAATGCCAATCAGGCCGATCTTGTTCGCCTCCGCCACGTCCACCATGAAATTCACAAGGTCCGGGCTCTTCTCGTAGGCCAGCGTCAACACAATGACAGCCTCCGCCAACTTGATCTGTGCGATCAGCTCGTTTTTTACTTCCTGCACGCCGCCAGTCGTTGGCATGTTCTCCGGCCGGCTGACATTGAGGTAGTAGAAACCATCGATGCTTTCGAGGAACTCGAAGACGCGCAGATAGTCGTCGTTTTCATCGAAGCAGTGCGTTGCAAAGACGCGAATCGGGTTGTTTTCAGACACCAGAGACTCCTTCTCGTGCAATTACTGGCACTAGTTTAGCCGTTTCGCAGGAAGCTCGCGCGGACCTGTTCCCATAGTATGGGTGTTTCGGTATCGTAGCGGCGCATGCGGCTACTTTTATATAACATCCGGTACGCTGTCGGCGGTGGTGCGAGTATGCACATGCCGATCCCCGGCGCGGGCTATGTGCTCGGAAATCAGACGGTCCTTCCGGAGATCACGCGCTTCATAAAGTCTGTCGATCCCGACGTCGTCGGCCTGATCGAAGTCGACACCGGGTCGATTCGCAGCCGTAAAGTTAACCAGGCCGAGAAGATTGCATCGGACCTGGGAATGAATACGTCCTACGAAACCAAGTACGGCGACAAGTCGTTCAACCAGATGCTGCCGATTGTGCGCAAGCAAGGCAATGCGTTCATGGCGGCGCCCCGTGTCCATGGTGAACGCTTCCACTACTTCGATACTGGCATCAAACGCCTGATAATCGAACTCGAGATGGAAGACTACGCTATTTTTCTCGTGCATCTATCCCTGAAATACCGCCACCGCCACCTGCAATTGCGTGCCCTTTACGACCTGATCCAGGCAACGAAAAAACCCGTTATCGTGGCGGGTGATTTCAATACATTCTGGGGAGAAAACGAGATCTACCTGTTTATGAAAGCGGCCGGATTGCAGTCTGCCAACACGGACAGTACGCCGACCTACCCGAGTCGAGCTCCGCGCAAGGAGCTGGATTTCGTGCTTTATCAGGATGGCATCGTTGTCACGGACTTTCGGGTCCCCGACGTACGCCATTCAGATCACCTGCCGCTCGTTTGCGACTTCGAGCTGGCTAATTAAAGAGAAAGACAATGACCCAACACTGGAAACTGGAAACCGACGCGTCGGGCATCGCCTGGCTGTGTCTCGATAAAGCGGATGCCAAGGCAAATGTGCTGTCATCCGAGGTAATCAGGGAACTTGACGGACTGCTCGATACTATCGAGGCAGAAAAACCGAAGGGACTGGTGATGCACTCGGGCAAGCCCGGGTCCTTCATCATGGGTGCGGACATCAACGAATTCGGTGATTTCAAATCGGCTGACGAGGTGGCGCGCCTGGGCAAGCTTGGCCAGTCGGTTTTCCTGAGGATCAAGGCCCTTCCCTGTCCAACCGTTGTCGCGATCAACGGCGTCTGCCTTGGTGGCGGGTTGGAAATCGCGATGATGTTTGACTATCGAATCGGCCCGCCGGGTGACAGCCGGATCTTCGGTCTGCCAGAGGTAAAACTCGGATTGCATCCAGGGTTCGGCGGAACCGTGCGAGCCGTGCAGATCAGCGGCGTTCGCGCGGGCATGCAGCTCATGCTGACGGGCAACCCGATCAACTCCGGCAAGGCACTCAAGATCGGGCTCATCGACCGCATCGCCGGTGACGACGAGTGGCGGGACGTTGCCAGGAAGCTGATCTCCGGCAAGCCACCGACGGCCAAGGCACCGTTGGTTGATCGTGTGATGAGTATCGGCCCCTTCCGGCCCCTGGTCCGGAACATGCTGATCAAGCAGGTATCCGGCAAAGCGAGAAAGGACCACTACCCGTCGCCCTATGCCATGATCGATTTGTGGGCGAAACACGGCGCTTCGTCGAAGACGGGCTACGATGCCGAGGCGGAGAGCTTCGGGCGCATGATGTGCACCGACACAGCCCGCAACCTCATTCGTGTGTTCTTCCTGCAGAGCAAACTCAAGAAGCAGGGCAACCCCACTGACGTGAAGATCGAGCATGTCCATGTCGTAGGTGCTGGCGTAATGGGTGGCGATATCGCGGCATGGTGCGCTCTGCGCGGGCACACGGTCACGCTGCAGGACCGGGAGCAGAAGTACATCGACCCCGCGATGACAAGGGCACAAAAACTTTTCGGCAAGAAGGTTCGTGACGAGGCCAAGCGCGCGGCTACTGCAGGGAGGCTGCGATCTGACGTCGGTGGGGATGGCGTTGCTGATGCTGACCTGGTCATCGAGGCCATTTACGAAAACCTCGAGGCCAAGCAGGCCCTGTACAAAGACCTGCAGGCAAAAATGAAGCAAGGCGCCCTCCTCGCAACCAACACGTCGAGTATTCGTCTCGAGGAGTTGCGAACGGTGCTCGACCAGCCAACGCGCTTCATTGGTCTGCACTTCTTCAACCCGGTTGCCATGTTGCCGCTCGTTGAAGTCATTCGCTGCAAAGATACGGATCAGGAAGCGATGGACATTGGCTTTGCCTTTACCAAGGGCATCGGCAAGTTTCCGCTCGAGTGTTCGAGCTCGCCGGGCTTTGTCGTGAATCGAATTCTCGCCCCCTATATGGGCGAAGCCATGGAACTTGCGCAGGAAGGCGTGCCGCTCGCTGCAATCGACAAGGCCGCGGAGAATTTCGGTATGCCAATGGGGCCTGTCGAACTCGCTGACAGTGTCGGACTGGACGTCGCGCTGCACGTGTCAAAGGTGCTCGGGGCGGCGATGAATCGCCCGGTCCCCGACGCACTCGCCAAGATGGTGGAGGACGGTTTGCTGGGCCGGAAATCTGGCCAGGGCTACTACCAATGGGAGGACGGCAAGGCTGTCAAACCGCCCGCAACCGGTGGCGCTGTTCCGGACGACATCCAGGATCGATTGATATTGCCGATGGTCAATGAAGCCGTCGCTTGCCTCAGTGAAGGTGTTGTAGCCGACGCGGATTTGCTGGATGCGGGCGTCATTTTTGGTACGGGATTTGCGCCATTCCGCGGCGGACCACTCAATTATGCGAAAGAGCGCGGCGTCGAGCAGGTCGTTGGCGCGCTGGAATCGCTGGCAGACCGCTACGGTGAGCGATTTAAGCCACACAGTGGCTGGTCCGGCATGTGACGCTCGTCACACCTGCATGGGGGCCGCCAGGGAAACTGTGCGGTGCTTCACGATGCAGGCCACAGAAGGTACCGGAAGTCGTTGAATTGAAGGTAGAATACCGGCTTGACGTAATACTAAACGAAGAAATTCAAAGCAGGATGCGTGAATAGGAAAATGAATGGCAATTGAGCAGGTAAGCACAGAGCTGCTCAGGGGGTTCTCACCACTAGACGGCCTCAAACGCGACAACCTTGCGGCGCTTGCTCGCAAGGTGCAGATCCGTGAGCTATCGCCAGGCCAGCTGCTGTTCAAGGAAGGCGATTCCGAGAAGCGCACGATTTACGTTGTGTCGGGCATTCTCGAACTGGTTGACCAGGCCAAGGTTGTCGGTAAAGTCGAAGGCGGCACCGACGTAGCGCGCAATCCTGTCGCGCCGGTCTTTCCCAGGCGAGTCACTGCGAAAGCCCGCGATCGCGTCCAGTTCATTTCCATCGACAGCGACCTGCTCGATGTCATGTTGACGTGGGACCAGACCGGTACCTACGAAGTGTCGGAACTGCAGGGCAAGTCGGACCAGGGCGGTGAAGACTGGATGACGATGCTGTTGCAGGCCAAGGCCTTTCACAAGATCCCGCCGGCAAACATCCAGGCGATTTTCATGCGCATGCAGCAGATCAATTATCGCAGCGGTGACGTCATCCTCAAGCAGGGTGCCGAGGGAGACTATTTCTACGTCCTGATTCGAGGCTCTGCGCTGGTTACCCGCGAGACCCCGCTGAGCAAGGAAGGCATCAAGCTCGCCGAACTCCATGTCGGTGATACGTTCGGCGAGGAAGCGCTGATCTCGGAAGCGAAGCGCAATGCAACGGTGACCATGCAAAGCGATGGGGCGGTCATGCGACTCGGCAAGGACGACTTCAAGAAGCTCCTCAATGAGCCCATGCTCGACTGGGTAAGCATGACCCAGGCGGAGGACATTATTCGTTCGGGCGGTCAGTGGCTTGATGTGCGGCTGCCCAGCGAGTTTGAAAACCAGCATCTCGATGGCGCGATCAACATTCCGCTGTACTTCATTCGCCTGAAGATATCGACGCTCGACCATAGCAAGCGATACATCGTTTGCTGCGATACCGGGCGACGCAGTTCGGCGGGTGCCTACATCCTGAGCGAACGCGGCTACCAGGCCTATGTCCTGCAGGGTGGGATTAACTCAGCGAAATCCTAGAAGGAGCGGCGCTCGGCCGCGATAGCTTCGGCGCGGCCACTGGCCGCCCCGGCTACATCGTGTGTGTCGGTTTGTCGCCGCCCAGGGCGCCAGCCAGGTAGGTCTCAATCTTCTTCTGGGTGTTGCCCTGGTCCTGATCCGAAAACTGCACGCCAATGCCCGCAGTGCGTTTGCCTTGCGCGCCTTTCGGCGTCATCCAG
Source organism: uncultured Gammaproteobacteria bacterium (assembly GCA_963698415.1). Lineage (GTDB taxonomy): Bacteria > Pseudomonadota > Gammaproteobacteria > Steroidobacterales > Woeseiaceae > UBA1847. The sequence goes on from CAVOQS010000015.1 coordinate 274,720, forward strand.
ATGACGGTACCGGCAACCGGGATCTTCTCTTCCTCACCCATCAGGTTCAGCAACATGAAAACCTCATCGCCCAGGCGATACGAGCTGTTGGTCGGGATAAACAGTCCGCCATTGATCACGTAAGGCATGTACGCGAGGTACAAGGCGCTCTTGTCCTTGATCGTCAGTGTCAGCAGTCCTGGTTTGCTCATTATCCTGTTTATCCTTTGCGGCCCTTCCCATGGGCCAGCATCAAATGCATTCCATCCAGCGGCGCGTCCGGGCCGCATTCCTGCAGCCCGCTCGCCCAGTCAATCAGCAGCCCCTCGAATGTCAACTGGACATTGTAGGAGCCGCCCGGCTGCCCACGCAGCCCATTGATTATGTCTAGATAGCAGAAGAGATTTCGCCTGTCCATGGGCCGTAGCACAGATTCGTCAATCAGCAGGCCAATCGCCCTGTCACGCCCCGCAGAAGCCGCGATCAGCGCCAGTTTTACCTGTTGCGAGAGCCAGTTAAGGACGAAACCGGCCCCGATCTTGTTCCAGCGCGCGGCGATTTCGATCGCCGACCCGCCGCCGCGACCCAGTGCGTTCAGGTCCCGCGCCATCAGCGAGCTCGTTTCAAGGTCCGCGAGCGCCGCAATCGCCGCGATCGGTGCCCCGCCTGCAACGCGCAGGGCGTCAGCCCACGCGGCCCCTGGCTGCACCTGGTTGAGCCATGCGAGGCCGACCTCCTCGCTGGGCGGCGCGATGTCGATACGCTGACAGCGGCTGAATATGGTGGCCGGGAGTTTGCCGACCTTGTCAGCAATCAGGACCAGGAGCGCGTCACCGAGCGGCTCTTCGAGCGTTTTGAGGAGACTGTTGGCCGCATTCACGGTCATTGCGTTGGCTGGCTCGAGAACGGCGACTTTGCCGCCCCCCTCGTAGCTCGTGAGACTCATTTCGTGGACGAGTTCCCGGATCTGCTCGATTCCAATGGCCTCCTTGTCCTCAGGCGGGGCAATCCAGCGCAAGTCCGGGTGCTCGGGAATCCCACCCGGGTGGGAAGGTAGATCGGTGGTTTCGAGTCCGAGGGTCGACGCAGCCATCCAGCGCGCTGCCGCCCGTTTGCCGACCCCTGGCGGCCCTGCCAGCAGCACGGCATGCGGGACGCGGCCGTGCGTCACCCGGTCGCGCCACGAGTTTGCAAAGTCTTTGAGCCAATATAATTCCATTAAAACAACCGATTATAGGGATAATTTAAAGTAATTAGTTACTCAGGAGTTGCATGGCGATCGTCGTGATATCTGCCTTGACCTCGGCAAGACTCCGCCGCGTATCGATCACGACCACCCGCTCAGGCTCGTTGGCGGCAATCTGGAGATAGCACTCTCGCACACGTTGGAAGAAGTCGTGCCGCTCCTGCTCGAATCGATCCGGCTCGCTGCGCTTCCCGGCGCGCGCCATGCCGATTTCCACCGGGGCGTCCAGCAGGATGGTCAGGTCGGGCCACGTGTCCCCGTGAACCCAGTCGGCGATATAGTTGATTGTCTCCATCGGGATACCGCGTCCGCCCCCCTGGTAGGCCCGGCTGGAATCCGTGAACCGGTCACAGACGACCCAGGTACCGGCCTGCAGCGCCGGCACGATGACATTGTTCACGTTGAACGACCTTGCTGCGAACATCAGGAGTAACTCTGCGATCTCGGGAACGGGCTCATCGGCACGGTTCATGAGAATTTCCCGAATATCCTCAGCGAACGGCGTACCGCCTGGCTCCCGCGTCGTGAGAACTTTGTGACCTGCCTGTTCAATGCACTGCACCAGCACGTCGATATTGGTCGACTTGCCAACCCCTTCAATGCCTTCCACCGTAATGAACTTGCCGCGATCCATGTCAGCTGCCTTCCCTGCGTTTTTTTCGCAGCCGTTGCAGATACTCTGCTACGGCTGCGTCGTGTTCGGCCTTGGTGGTCGAGAACTTGTGACTGCCATCGCCGAGGCCGGTTGCAACGAAAAACAATTCGTCACCTTCCGCGGGATGCAGCGCCGCATTGATCGCCGCCCGGCCCGGCATCGCGATCGGGGTCGGTGGCAGCCCGGCGCGTCGGTAGGTGTTGTAGGGTGTGTCCGTCTGCAGGTGCTTGCGTGTGATGTTGCCGTCGAATCCGGGTCCGATTCCGTAGATCACGGTAGGGTCCGTCTGCAGGCGCATGCCTTTCGCCAGTCGTCGGGCAAACACACCGGCGATGCGTGGCCGTTCGTCGGCGCGCGCCGTTTCCTTCTCGACGATGGACGCGAGTATCAGCGCTTCGTACGGGGTATCCACAGGCGCGTCTTCGTCGCGGCCACGCCACTCTTCGTCGAGGACCTTCTGCATCAGCGCAAAGGCCTGGCCGAGCAGCTTCCTGTCCGTGGTATTGCGCGGAAACCGGTACGTCTCGGGGAGGAACAGCCCTTCCGGATGCGCGACTGGCGCGCCAAGTTCTTCCAGTAGCACCGGCCAGTCTTCGTCCGTCATCGAAGAGACAATCGCCTCGTGCGCTTGCAGCGCTTGCAGCAATTCTCGCTGGTTCCAGCCTTCAACAATCGTGAACGAATGCAGGTGCACTGCCCCACGGGTGAACTGCTCGAGCAAGGTTCGCGGCGTGGCGCCCGCCTCGATGAGGTACTCGCCGGCCTGTATTCCGCTGGCGTCCCCGGTCAGGCGGGCATGCAAGCGAAACCAGAAATCGTCTCTGATGATCCCGGCATCGACCAGCTTTCCGCTGACGGCAGCGAACGAACTGCCCGCAGAGATTTCAAACAGCGCCCCCTCGCCGGTCAGGCTGACAGGCGTTGCCATGAAGCGATTGGTTTGCCACGCAGCAACACCCGCAGCAACCGCCACCAGCAGCGCGGCCACTGTGACCATGAGCAGAAGCCGCTTCACAGGCGACACTCGTCAACACCGCTTGCGGCCAGCAGCGACATGACTTCCCGCGTCGTATTGCCGATCGCCCATTCATGGCCGCCACAGCGACGCACCGGAACAGCCCCGATCTGGCTGTTCGTGAGGAACACCTCGTCGGCGTCGAAGAGATCATCCTCATTCAGGTCGGCGACAGCGACGTCGCGGCCTTCCCTTTTGAGTATTTCAATGACGTGGCGTCGCATGGTTCCGGCAACGCCGCAGCGTTCGAGCGACGGCGTCCGAATTTCATTGTCTTTGACGATAAACACGTTGCTCATGGTACCGCAGATCAAGCGGCCGTCAGCGTCGCGCGTCAGACCTTCGAAGGCGCCGGTTGCCAGACACTCGGAACGAGCGAGGACCTGTTCGATGCGGTTCAGGGTCTTGAGACCCGCGACCGGAGAGCCGACAGCAAGGCGTGTTTCGCACAGCATCGCGGTGACCCCGTTTTCGTAGGCTTGTCTGTTCAGGGGCGCGCCTGGATACACGCCGACGTAGATCGTTGCCTGCGTCGCCATACTGCGCCCGTAGCCGCGTTGCGACGGGCCTGCGGTGACAATAATTTTTGCTGTGCAGTCATCACTGCTGCGTTTGCTGTCGCTGATTACGCCGTCGAGCCTGCGCCGTATTACCGGGGTGCGTGGCAGATCCAGGCCGAGGGTCTTGCAGCCGGCATCAAGCCGATCGGCGTGATAGTCCCAAAAGCGCGGCTGCCCGCGACGGATGGCGATCGTCTCAAAGAGTCCATCGCCATAATGAAAAGCCCGCTCACCGGAATCGATGACCTGCCGATTTTCACCCAGTTCGTACCAGTCCGTCATCTGCCAATTGCGCGCAACATGCCTTTTGCCTTGGCGCGCGTCTCCTCGAGTTCTGCGCCCGGATCCGAGTCTGCGACAATGCCTGATCCTGCCCGAAACGTCACCCGCCCGCCCTGTTTCACGATCGTGCGGATCAGAATGTTGAGGTCCAGGCTGCCGTCCCGGTTCAGGTAACCGAATGAACCGGTGTAGGCACCGCGCGGACCGTCCTCCAGTTCACTGATGATCTGCATGCACCGCACCTTTGGGCAACCTGTGATCGTGCCTCCGGGAAACACGGCTGCAATCGCCTGTCCGGGCGTTACGCCTTCGGACAGGCGTCCCTGCACGTTCGAGACGATGTGATGCACGTGCGTGTAACTTTCCAGGACCATCATCTCGTTGACCTCGACCGTGCCCGCCACGCACACCCGTCCCAGGTCGTTGCGTTCGAGATCAATGAGCATGATGTGCTCGGCACGTTCCTTGGGATGGGCGAACAACTCTGCCGACAGATCGTCGTCAGTATCGCTATCGGCAGAGCGTGGTCGCGTCCCGGCAATCGGCCGAGTCGAGACCATGCCGTCACGCACACTGATGAGCCGTTCCGGGGACGACGAGATGATTTCAATGTCGCGCCAACGGGCCATGCCGGCGAACGGTCCGGGATTTGATGCGCACAAGGCTTCGTAGACGTCGCTGGCCTCGAGCCCGGCAGTCACCGCCGCGTGCCACTCGCGCGATAAATTGGCCTGGTAAATGTCGCCGGCCTCGATGTAGGCCTTGGCGCGAATGACGGCTGCGATGAAATCGGCGGGTTCCTGTTCCGCAACGGAGATAACGGTGGAGACCCCAGCGGGCTTACTACGATCAAGTGATGCGATGTCGGCGAGCAACTGTTCCTGGTTGACGCATTCGGGGGTCTCGCAAACGAGAAAGCACTGCTTCTCCTCGTGGTCATAGATCAGCGCTGTCGGACAACGCACGGCAAAGGCGGCCGGGAGGACCGGGTCATGCTCAAGGTCCAGTCCCGGTTCCACCTGTTGCGCGAGTTCATAGCCCAGGTAAAGAAACCAGCCGCCCGTGAAGGGGAGCTTGCTGTCGCTGGTGTTCGCTCTCTCGGCCTGCCAGCGCTTGTCGAGGGCGTCGAGAAAGGATTCGCCAGCGTGCGCGACGAGCGCGTCGCCCGGGAACGCGAACAGGATGTCGTAGCGTCCAAGCTCACCGCCTGGCGCTGTGCTTTGCAACAGAAATGGGTAACGCGACGGATGTTCGCGATGCAATTGCCGCAGGTCCAGAGGGCCCGCGATCGCACGAATGCGCTTAATCAACAGCTCGAAGAATCAAGCTTCCGTTTGTGCCACCAAAGCCGAACGAGTTGGACAATACCGTCCGAACCTTTGCTTCCCGTGCGACGTTGGGGGTGTAGTCGAGGTCGCACTCCGGATCCTGATTTTCCAGGTTGATGGTCGGTGGTACGACCTGGTGATTGATGGCCTGAATAGAGAATATCGCCTCGACGACGCCTGCTGCACCAAGCATGTGGCCCGTTGTCGATTTGGTTGAACTGATCATCACGTTCCTGGCGTGCGCGCCGAGGGCGTTCTTGACGGCGTTGGTCTCGCCGATGTCGCCAGCAGGCGTCGACGTGCCGTGTGTATTGACGTAATCAATATCGGTCGGGTCAATGCCCGCGTCCCGAATGGCCGCCATCATGCACTTGCGAGCGCCCTCGCCATCCGCAGGCGGCAAGGTTATGTGGTAGGCGTCACTGCTCATGCCAAAGCCTATGAGTTCGCCGTAGATCTTCGCGCGACGTGCCTTGGCGTGTTCGTACTCTTCCAGCACGATCGTTCCGGCGCCATTGCTGAGAACAAAGCCGTCGCGATCGATATCGTAGGGCCGACTTGCGCCCTTGGGGTCGTCGTTCCGCGTTGACATCGCCCGCGCAGAACAGAACCCGGCCATCGCCAGCGGCGTCGTCGCGTGTTCACCGCCACCGGCCAGCATCACGTCGGCGTCGCCATGCATAATGCTGCGGGCCGCGAGCCCGATGCAGTGAGTCGACGTCGCGCAGGCTGTAACGATTGATATGTTGGGCCCCGTGATATGTTCGAGGATGCTGACCTGCCCGGAGGCCATATTGATAATGCTGCCCGGAATAAAAAACGGCGATACTTTCCGCGCGCCTCCGGTCATCAATTTGCTGCAATTGTCTTCGATGGTCTTGATGCCACCGATACCGGCACCCAGTGCAACACCGATCCGGTGTCCGTTTTCTTCTGTGATCTCGAGACCCGAGTCACGAATCGCGTTTACTGTCGCGCCCACGCAGTAGTGAATAAAAGGATCATTCTTGCGCTGGTCTTTCTTCTCGAGGTAGGCGTCGACATCGAAGCCCTGGACGACGCCGGCGATACGCGTCGGGTAGGTGCTGGCGTCGAAGTCTTCGATCAGGACCGTACCGGAGTTGCCCTCGGATACGTTACGCCAGGCATCTTCCAAGGTGCTACCTACCGGTGAGACGATGCCCATACCGGTAACTACGACACGTCGTTTACTCAAGAATATGTCCGTCCGTTGATGGCAGAACTGCCGTGCGGAACTGAAAAACAAGGCGCGGCGACCACCGCCGCGCCTGCATGCTTAGCTTTCGCTCTGGCGAGCGGTCACAAAATCGATGGCTTGCTGAACTGTGGTGATCTTCTCGGCTTCCTCATCGGGAATTTCAGTTTCGAATTCCTCTTCGAGTGCCATTACCAGCTCGACGGTGTCGAGCGAGTCAGCGCCCAAATCATCGACAAATGAAGCATCGTTCGTTACCTCGTCTTCTTTGACGCCGAGTTGCTCCGCAACAATGCTCTTAACTTGTTCTTCGATACTGCTCATAGTGGTTGCTTCTCCTGAGAAGACTCAATTTTCAGTAATTCACGGCGCCATTTAACGCCGAAAAACCAGCTCCGCTTTTGGCTAAGCCATTGATTTTTCACGGTACACGCCGGAGTCGGGCTGCCATTGTATGTTAATCGAATCGCCCAATCTACAGCTTTTAGTCCATCACCATGCCGCCATTGACATGCAGGGTCTCGCCAGTGATATAGGCCGCTCCGGGCGACGCGAGAAACAGGACAGCATTGGCGATTTCGTCGCTTTCTCCGAGGCGGCCCAGGGGCACCTGGCTCAGCATGGCCGCACGATTCTCCTCCGGCAGTTCCTTGGTCATGTCCGTGTCGATGAAGCCGGGCGCGACAACGTTAACGGTGATGCCGCGCGAACCGATTTCCCTGGCCAGGGACTTCGAGAAACCAATCATGCCGGCCTTGGTGGCGGCGTAATTGGCCTGCCCCGGGTTGCCCATGACCGCAACGACCGACGCGATGTTGATGATCCGACCTTTCTTCGCTTTCATCATGCCGCGCAGGCAGCCTTTGCTGAGCCGAAATACACCGGTCAGATTGGCGGCAATGACGTCGTCCCACTCGTCCTGCTTCATGCGCATCAGGAGGTTGTCCCGCGTAATCCCGGCATTGTTGACCAGGATTGACGGACTGCCCTCGTTCTCCTGGATATCTTTCAGCGCGGCAGCAACGGAGTCTTCGTCGGAGACATTGAGGACTATTCCCCTGCCCTTGTCCCCGAGGGCCGCGGAAATGGCATCTGCGCCTCCCTGGCTCGTTGCGGTGCCGATAACGCGCGCACCTGCCGCCGCAAGTCCGGCGGCAATGGAAGCCCCGATACCACGTGACGCACCGGTAACCAGTGCGATTTCGCCATCCAGTGCAGTGGCGTTGAATAGCTGACTCATGTGCAATCCTCGTTTGAATTCGGCCCGCTCGGCCTGCGGCGGGTGCGGCGCATTATATAGGCGCGGGCGACCTTACTCTACGCCACAAAAGCGCAGCAGCAAGCAGGCCACCGATTGCCCCGTAGATGTGTGCATCGACGACCACGGCGCCACCGGCGGTCGATTCAGAGCCCGGTAATGGCCCTGCGGCCTGTTCCCAGGTCAGCTTTGCCAAGACGATGACCGCAAGCACCATGCTCTCCGGCTCACGGTCGGCCACGCCGATGACCAGTCCTGCAGCCAGGAACCCGTTCAGGAGGCCCGAAATGCCGACGTACCAGGCGAGTTCGGGATCGAGAAACCAGAAGCTGGCGTCGATGGACAGGATGCTGAGCAGGACGACCAACAGCCATTGCGACCAGGTGAAGGCATGTCCCACTATCCAGACGACGAGCGCCAGGCCCGCCAGGTTCAGGAGAAGGTGTTTCAGGCTAAGGTGCACAAAATGCGCTGTGAGCAGCCGCCAGAACTCGCCTGCCTCCAGTCCTGCGCGATTGTAGGCCAGTGCCATGCGGGCCTCATCGCCCCCCAATTCCAGCAACAGGCTCGTTACAGCGACGATTCCGAAACCAATCCAGCAGTGCCGTAAATTGGTGCTTCTGCGAACTTTGTCTAACCCCATGTTTGATATACTGACGTTTATATTAATTCAGAGTCAATGCGGCGGTTCCCTTGCTACCGGGGCCCGCCAGGAGCACCGCCAGTGATGGAACATTCCCGCACGTTTGCCCGCGCCTCACGACAGGCCGGCTTTACGCTTATCGAAATTATGGTCGTCGTTATCATCATCGGCATTCTCGCCGCGATTGTGGCGCCGAATGTCATCGGCCGTGTCGATGATGCCCAGATCACCAAGGCCAAGGCTGAGATCTCGAATATCGAGAATGCGCTCAAGTTCTATCGCCTTGACAACTTCGCGTACCCCACCACCGAGCAGGGTATCGAGGCGCTCGTCACGCAGCCGAACGACCCGACGATTCGGAACTGGAAACAGGGTGGCTATCTCGACCGCCTGCCAAGAGACCCCTGGGGCAATCCCTACCTGTACCTCAACCCGGGCAACAACGGTGAAATTGACATTTACACGCTGGGTCGCGACGGGCGACCGGGTGGCGAAGGACCGGATGCCGATATCGGGAACTGGGACTCCGAGTAGCCTCTGTCACGGGGCGCCCAGGCCTTGACGACTCTCTCCTGATGCATTGTCGGCAACAGCAACACGGCTTCACCCTGATCGAGATCATGGTGGTCGTCGTCATCGTGGCGACGGTGGTTTCCATTGCACTGCTTTCGGTCGGCGTCATTGGCGAAGACAATGAACTCGACAAGGAGCGCCGGCGCCTCGCGACATTGATTGAAATGGCGCAGGATGACGCCACGATGCAAGGGCGCGAGTTCGGCGTCGAGCTGATGCGATCGTCCTATCGCTTCGTCGAATTTGATCCACTGACACGACAGTGGGCCGAGGTGCCTGGCGATGATCTTTATCGCCTGCGTTTCTTGCCGGAGGGTGTCGAGTTTGCCTTGTATATCGACGACAAACTCATTCCGCTGGAGGAAGATCCCAAAGTGCTGCAAGACGACTCGGATTCCATGATCTCGTCGGGAGTGCAGCCGTATTTGCCGCATCTCTTCGTGTTCGCCAGTGGTGAGTCGAGCGCCTATGAGATTCGCCTGCGCCGCCCGCAAACAGACATGGAGCTGATTATGCGCGGCGATGTGCTTGGGCAGATCCGTTTCGGGGACGACGATGCTGGCTAGCGCTTCCCGCTTGCAGTCCCGCCGTCGCTGGAAAGGCTTCACGCTGATAGAGGTGATGGTTGCGCTGACCATCGTAGCCTTCTCATTGACCGCCGTGGCCGCCAGCATGAGCCAGATGATTGATGCGGCCAATTCCATGCGCGACCGTACATACGCGAGCTGGATTGCACAGAACAAGATCACGGAAATGCGCCTTGCCGGCGTCTTGCCCGATGTCAGCACGACCAGCGGCGAGATCGAGTACGCGCGTGCCACCTGGGCCTGGCGGGCAGTGGTTTCGGAAACCGGTATCGAGAATTTCAGGCGTATCGACGTCTCCGTTTCGCACGCCGACAGCGAATACGTCGTGCGCGAAGTCACGGGGTTTATCGGCGAGCCGGTCCCTCCTGGCCAGGCGAACCAGGCCTGGCGCTCGCCCCGCAGGCCGGACGGTCCGACATCATGAAACGTTCCTGGCAAGCGGGATTCACGCTCATCGAGGTGCTGGTTGCAATGGCCGTGTTCGGGGTGTTGACCACGCTTGCCTATATGACGCTGGGCCAGACCCTGAGTAACTCGGACATGCTCACCGAGCGCATGGATCGCCTGCAAGCCATCCAGCGCACGATGAGTTACCTTTCAACCGACCTCATACAGGCAGCGCCGCGGACAGTTCGCGCAGATTTTGGCGAGGAGCAGCCGGCATTGGTCTCCGACTTTGGCGCCGAATTCGCGCTGCAACTGACGCACAATGGCTGGCCGAACTCCGCCGGTGTGCCGCGCAGCACACAGCAGCGATCCGCGTACCGCATCGAGGACGATGAACTGGTTCGCTATCACTGGAATGTGCTCGATCGAACAGTGAACAGCCTGCCCGTCGCCACGGTCTTGCTCGACAATATCGAGAGCCTTACGTTCCGCTTCCTGCAACCGGATGGAGAATGGGGCGAACAATGGCCACCCAATAGTGGCCAGACCGCGTCGAACACGAGCCTGCTGCCACGCGCGGTGACCATCGTGCTGGTGCTGCCTGACGAAGGGGAGCTGACCCGGGTGATCGAGGTGTCACCATGAATCGCGCTCGCGGGGTCGCCCTGATCACAGCACTGCTTATCACGGCGCTGGCCGGTTCACTGGCAGCAACGCTTGCGTGGGACAACGCCCTCGACATTCGCCGCACGATGGTTGCGCTGTACCGGGACCAGGCGATCCAGGTTGCGGTGGGATCGGAGGGCTGGGTGCAGTCAATTCTGCGTGACGATCTTGCGCAATCGGCGAATGATCACTTCGATGAAATCTGGGCGACAAACATTCCGCCCCTGCCGATTGACTCGGAAGCGGTGCAGGGATCGATATACGGGCAGATCGAAGATCTCCAGGGCCGCTTCAACGTCAACAACCTGATTGGTACTGATGGCGAGGTCGACCCGGTTATCCGGGAGCAGTACGCGAGACTGCTGCAGGCCCTCGGGCTCGATCCGCGTCTTGTCGGGACAACCGTCGACTGGCTCGATTCTGACCAGCGCGAAGAAGCCCCGGACGGTGCGGAAGACCCGCTGTACTCGGGCTTCACACCGGCCTACCGGACAGCCGATCAGCAGATATCGAACATCACCGAACTGGCCGCGGTCGACGGCATGGATCTCGTCACCTTCGAGATCCTGCTGCCGCATGTCACTGCCCTGCCCGGCCGCACCCCGATCAATGTCAATACCGCCTCGATTCCCGTGCTGCAGTCACTGGGGCCGAATATCACGCAAGGCGACGCCGAAGGCCTCGTGCAGTTGCGTGAGGGTGGCGGTTTCGTCGATTATGCCGCCGTGTTCGCACCATTTGTTGACCCTGAGCTCCTGGCAAGCAATCCAATCTCCGAATCTTCGAGTTATTTCCAATTGAAGGCGGTCGTACAGATTGATACCGTGCGCGTTAGCCTCTTTACGACGCTGTGGCGCACCGCTCGCGGAGACGTGGTGCCAATTCTCCGCAAACTGGGAACAATCTGAACATGACAGAATTCGTCGTCATTCGCCTCGGGCACGACCCGCGCTCCTCGGTCGAGTGGATCGTGGCCGACGACAATGGCACGCAGCGGGGACGCCCACAGCGTGGGACACTGGCTGAGGCCGCCGGTTTTGTGCAAGGGCGACCGGTCATCGTGCTGGTGCCCTCGACCGAAGTGCTGACAACGGTTGTCGACCTCCCCGTTCGCAGCGGCGCAAGGTTGAATGCCACGATTCCGTTCGCGCTCGAGGAACAGGTAGCCGTAGACATCGAGACCATGCATTTCGCCGCCGGAGACAAGCGTGAAAGTGGCTTGCGACCCGTGGCAGCTGTCTCGCGGAAGCTGCTCGATTCCTGGATCGCGCTACTCGGTGAGGCCGGGATGCAGGCGTGGAAGATTATCCCTGAGGATTACGGGCTGGCGCGCATTCCCGGGACGATGAGCATTCTCGTCGATGGCGACGACCTGTTATTCAACGACGGTGCCGACGTCGAGTTCAGCCTGGATCATGCGAATCCGAGCGACGCCCTGGTTGCCGCGGGCAAGCTGTCCGATCGACAGGACGACGACCACCCAACGGACCCCAAGGGTCACCTGATCGTTTATTGCAGCGCGGCAGACGAAGAGCGCTTCTCGCATGACTGGATTGCGCTGCGTCACGAATTGCACAGTGTGGACATCAACCTCCTGGCCGACGGTGCCCTGCCCCGACTCGCCGTTACCGTGGCGAGTGGCCACGGTGTGAACCTCCTGCAGGGCCGTTACGGACCCAAGGCGGACTACGGTTCATGGTTGCGTCCCTGGCGCACGGCAGCGATGTTGCTGCTGAGCCTGGTGGTCATCTCCTTTGCCGGCAAGGGTGTCGACTACTATCGGCTCAGCAAGGAAGAGGCCGTCTTGCAGGCGCAGTTCAACCAGGAGTTCCAGCAGATTCGGCCCGGAAATACCCGCGAGGTGCTGGACCCGGTCGCCGCGGTCAATTCGCTCAAGCGCGGTCTCGGCACGAGTACAGCATCGCCGGTGTTCCTGGATTCGCTGCGTGAACTTGCGGCGGCAATTCGGTCCTCCGAAGATGCTACGGTCGAATCTCTCAGTTATCGCGCCGGTGTCGTCGACATACGGGTTACTTCGGCCGACGTGGAAACGATCGGTGAAATCCAGAAGAAAATTGCCGCCTCCGGGCAGTTCGTCGCATCAATCCAGTCAACCGATCGCGTCGCCGATCGCATTAATAGTCGCATCCAGATTCGCGAGGCAGGCTCATGAGGGACTGGTACGACAATCTCGAAGCGCGCGAGCAGGTTTTCGTCCTGGTGGGTGCTGTGTTTGTAGTGATTGCACTGATCTACTTCCTCCTCTGGGCGCCGCTGGACAAACGTCACAGGGAGGTTGCCGCAAGTGTGTCCAGCTGGGAGCACTCACTTGCAGAGCTGCGCCCGTTACGATCGATGGCGGCGTCGCCCGATTCCGGGAGTACTCTCGCCATCGGGTCGAGTCAGCAGGCGCCAATCATCATCGTCGATCAGACGCTGCGCAGTCGTGGACTCGAACAGTTCCGTCGGCGTAGCCAGCCTACGGCGAACAACGGGATCCGCGTCGAGTTCGAGAATGTCGCGTTCGACGAGCTCGTTTTATGGCTGGGCGATCTCGTCTCGCAGTACGACCTGCACGTCCAGGCGGGCAGCATGTCGGTTCAGACGCAGGCGGGGCCTGGCCGCATCAACGCATCACTGACCCTGGAGCGCGCTCCTTGATGCTGCGCACCCGCGGGCTTGTCCTGGTCGCCGTCGCGACGCTGGTAGTCGGGCTCCTGGCCATGTTCCCGGCGCGGGTCGCCTACCAGTGGGCCTCGAGTCCTCTCATTGCCATGAGCGGCATTGAAGGGACGATCTGGAGTGGCTCTGCCCGCCAGTTTGGTACCAATGGTGTCTACCTCAGTGATCTGCGCTGGCGGATTCGGCCGCTGCAGCTGTTGACTGGCAAGGCCTCATACCGGCTCTCGGGCACACCGATTTCCGGGTCTTTCGACGCTGACCTGTCGATCGGTCTCGGGGGGAAGATAACAGTCAAGAATCTTGCCGCGTTCGTCCCGATGCAAATGCTCGAAGGTGCAGCCAATGTCCCCGGCTTGCGTGGCAGCGCGAGCCTGCAGTTTGAGCGGCTCGAAATGGTTGACGGACGGCCTGCCGCACTGGACGGATCCATCGACGTGGCGAATCTCGTGGTTCCGATGCTGAGCCGATCCTCGATTGGTGGTTACCGCGCGGACTTCTTTACCCAGAACAACGGGATCATTGCCAGCGTCGAAGACACTGATGGTGTTGTTGACCTCGCTGGCCGCCTTGAAGTGCGCCACGATGGCAGCTACGAATTTCTCGGCAAGGTAAAAGCGAAGCCCAATACGCCAGACTCGATCATCTCGCAATTGAAATACCTGCCGCCGGCCGACGACAGCGGGCAACACGAGCTGCGCCTGGAAGGCACTTACTAGACCTCTACGAATTCCCTGAGCAGCGGAAAATACAGGGCGCAACGAGCTTGCTTGCCCGACCAGGCTCCGTAAATCGCCGCGTATTTCTGCAGCTGCGCGGTGTATCGTTCGACCTCGGCATTCAGGAAACCCTGCAGGTTGCCACCCTCGTGACTGCTCGTCTTGTAGTCGATGATCCAGTGATCGCCATGCTCATCGATACGCACGCGATCGAGAATGACCGACTCAATCTCGCCTTCGACGATACCTGTCAGGGCTAATTCTGCATGGCCATCGCCGGCCAGGATCCAGTTGCCCTTGTCATCGTTCCTGACACTGTCCAGGGCGGCATGCACGCGGTCTGCAATGCCTGCCTGCAGGTCGTCGCCGATTCCCATCTCCCGCAACCAGCGGGCAGTTACGCGCCGTTGGTCCTCGCTATCTGCTGACTCGGCACGGCCTTCTGCGAGGGCCTGCATCCAGCGGTGCACGATCGTACCGGCGATACGCGCCTCGGTACCGACCCAGTAGAACTCGACTTCGTCGTCTACCTCGCCGCTTGCGGGTTGCTCGATCACGACGCCCGGTGGCGGGGAAATATCCGGGACCGTCCAGTCGCCGGTGAAACGTCGGAGTCTGGGTATCCTCCAGCTCGTTTCCTCGTCGGCACCACGCACTATGGCGTCCGCGCTGAACGCCGCTGCAAACTCGTTCTCGACCGCCGGCCAGAGCAGGTGCAACAGGCTGTTCTTTGCCGGTGGCTTGCAGCCCTCGGGTGTGGCCTGGGTGTGCCCCAGCAGGTGCAGGGAAACACGGGCGCGCGTGCAGGCGACATACAGCAAGCGAGCCTGCTCATTGCGATCCTTCGAGTTGGACGTCAGCTCGATATAGCGGTGCACCGGGTCGTTCTCGACGTCGACCCGTGGTCCGACAGGACTGATGATTTTGCGTTCTTCGCCATGCTCATTGGGAATGTCGAACCAGGACAACACGCTGCGGCCGCTTTTACCGGGTAAACGACCCAGCCCGTAGAGCAGGACGTGCTCGAATTCGAGGCCCTTGGCCCGGTGCATGGTCATTACCTGCAGGCGCGCATTGCCACTGGTGGATACACGCTCGAGATCGAGAAGTGATTCCAGCGCAGCCACGTCGTCCAGCGATCCGTGACGCTCATGTTTTGCGAGCACATCGAAGTACCTGTAGACGTTGTCCACGGCATACCTGTCATTGAGAATCGCCGGACCACCCAGCGCGAGCCAGCTGTCCTCGACCAGGTCGCGCAATGTCTTTGACGGCCGTGCAGCGACGAGTTTCTCGAGCACGGGCAGCGCGTCCGCGATTACATCCTGTGCGCGTTTGGAGAGACCGGCGATACGTTCGTCATCGCGAAGCAACTCGATGATCATCGACTGGCGGTCATTCACGACCAGCGAGTGGAGGTCCGACCAGTCAAGTCCAATCCACGGGGCCCTCAGGATCCCGAGCCAGGCCGCACGATCTCCGGGATGCACCGCCGCACGCGTCAGGGCAAGCACCTCGATGACTTCCGGAAGGTCTGTCAGCTTGTCGATTTCGATCGCGCGATAGTCGACTCCCGCGTGCCGAAGTTCCGCCAGGAGTTCCGCCAACTGGTTGCGTCCACGCACCAGCACCGCCATGGAATCGTCCGGGTACCTGGCGAGTGTCTCGACAATCGTGCGCAGCCCTTCTTTCGCCTCCTGTTCCTTGTCGTTGCCAAACAGCGGATGGACAACACACTGCCCCATACCGGCCAGTTGTGGCACGGACAGGGCCTCGGAATAAGACACTGCACCACTCGAAGGATCGTCACGCGCCGACATCACGCGCGGAAAGACGGCATTGAACCAGTCAACAAGCTGCGCGCCCGAACGGAAATTGCGGCGCAATGTGAGCGGCGCCAGTCTAACCTCGCCGATGCCGTGCGCTCTTGCCAGGAGAAACTGCCCTACCTCTGCATTGCGAAAACGGTAGATCGACTGCATAGGGTCACCGACACAGAACAGAGTCCTGCCATCATTCGCTTCCCACCCGCCCGTGAGGGCCTCCAGCATTCGATACTGGGCACTGGATGTGTCTTGCATCTCGTCGACCAGCAAATGACGAACCTGGTAATCGAGCAACAACGCAACATCGCCCGGTTGCTGCGCTGTGCCCAGTGCCTCTCCCGCTGTCATCGCAATATCGATGTGGTCGGCGACCCCCTGCTCCGCAAACAACCGCCGCAGCTCTACGCTCGCCAGCGGCAACAGTCGGAACAGCGCGAGGAGCACGGTCCACTGTTCGTCTGTGTACCTGACGGGTGGCAAGGCGCGGACCTCATGCAGCGCTTCCCCGAGTGGTTCGTGTGTCGCGAGTTCGGCAAGCAACGCCTTGATCGTGTCTTTTTGCGCTTTTCCCCCTGGGGGAAAGCCCTGTCGTTTATCGACCTGCTTGCGAAACGTCCCCGACAGCGTCAGCAACAGTTCGGCAACGCCTCGCCATTGTTCTGTCGCGGACGGTTCCGCTACTGGCAGGTCCGCGAGTCCCGCGAGCGCCGCTATCGGGTGCCGGGCATTATCGTTGTCGCAGAGGTTGCTGGCCGCATAGTCGAGCAAACCGGCCAGTTCGTGACGCAGTGCATTGGGAAATGACGATGCGACCCGCTCGAGATGGGCGCGCACGGCGTGTTCCAGGTTGCGTTCGAGAATGTTCCGCAGTTCCGCCGCATCCTCTGCCGACAGCGAGCCGCTGCCCGTAAAAGGTATCCACTGGTCCCTCGTGCCCAGCATCCTCGCAAGGTAGTCCACGTAGATACCGGTATTGTTGTCCAGGTGTGTGAGTACTTCTGTCGCGGCGTCATGAGCGGGTCCCGTTAGCGCCAGGTAGTCGAGCGTTGCCGTTGCGGCAGCGCGGTGAAGCGCGACGAGCTCAGCGTCAACGACGACCCGCACCCCACTGGCGCTGCCGGGCGCAAGCAGAGGCCGGGATCGGGCGATTGATGCGTTCAGTGAATCCAGCGTCTGAACACGCATGCGGCGAGGATTGGCAAGCAGGTTCCAGTCGTTTTGTGCATCTCGTTTGAGTGCTGCCGCGGCCAGCTCGGCCGTGCGTTGCTCGTGCTCTGCGGCGGGATGCACTCCCTGCTGCGCCGCGCGCAACGCGCCAAGCACACGGTGCTGCATTTCGGCAGCGGCCTTGCGCGTAAACGTGATCGCGATGATTTCCTCGGGCTCATCCACGAACGACAGCAAACGCAGGTAGCGCTGGATCAGCAGTTCGGTCTTGCCCGACCCGGCCGGCGCCTGAACAATGAACGAACGATTTTCATCGAGCGCATCGTCACGGGCTGCGCGGTCGGCGACAAGCAGCTGTTCGTCACCAGTCATTGCGAAGCTCCGTAAAGCGAGTCAGCAAATTGAGCGGCCGCGCGTCGATAACTGGCTGCCTTGGGTCCAGTCGTACATCGCCGACGCTCAATTCCTGGCAAGCCGAGCGCACGAGGGCGGACCATTCTGCCAGTTGCCCGGGCCACACTTCGCTGTCCGAATAGCCGACACCTGCGCCACTAAATCCTATTGTTCGCGAATCCACGTTAACCAGCGCAAGTGCCGCGACGGGTTCGTCAACGGCGCAGGCATAGGCAACCAGCTGGAACTCCCTCGGCTGGCCTTGCGCCGTCAGGAACTTCTTTTCGGCGCCGGTCTTGTAATCGAGTATGGCAATGCGGCCGTCGGGTAGCCGGTCGATGCGGTCGACGCGCAGCTTAAGCTGCACGCCCACTTCGGAAAACTCGATTTCACGCTCAACGCTCGCAACCACAAACGCGTCCCGCGACGCATCGAGGGCCAGAAACTCACGCAGCAATGCACGGACACGGTCCCGCTCCATGGCAAAGAGCCGCAACAGAACCTTGTCCGTATTTCGTTCCTGGTCGGAAAATGCAAAATCGAGGGCCTTTGATATTCGACCGTCTACATCTGTCCAGGACGCGAGGTCGTCCCGGGACGGCTTGTCAAAGTACAGGCTGTAGAGCGCATCGTGGATCAGGTTGCCGCGCAGGAGCGGCGGCAAACCGCTGGCCTGTTCGTCGAGTACCCGAACACCGAGGCGACTGCCGATGAATGCAGCGACCGGCTCCGTTAGCTGGCTCTGAATTGTCCAGGCCCCGCCAGGCAGTTGCTCAGACGGACCTATGGGCGGAACAGGGTCAGTGGCATCCGCAATTGGCACAGTACCAACAACCTGCGAGGCAAAAATCCCTGGATCGGCTTCCGCCTCCTGCACTACCGGAGCCATTGACTCAAGCAACAGGCTGGGCGTCTGGTCCGCCTCGTCTTCAGTCAGCGGATAACTGCAGACGACCTGCGCTGCGGATGCACACAGTCTTCCTACCAGGCGCCGTGCGTTTGCCACAGTATCCGCAGGCGTAGCGTCGGGCATGCCGTGCGCTTCCTGCAACCGGCGCGATACCAGCGCCGACGGGTTACCTGCAGGAGGCCAGTTGGCCGCGGTCATACCGGTCAGCCGGATAGCGTCAAACTCGAGGCCAGACGCCTCGAGCGGACCCAGAAGATGCACGCGCGTCAATTCGGCTTCCGGCTGGAAGACGGCGTCCGCACACATGCTCTCGAGCTGGTTGAGTGCAGTCTCCAATGTCATGTGCCCGCTGACGAGGTCCATCCGGGCGAGATCGTTGAGCAGGTCGCGCCAGCGATTGACCAGCTGAAAGTCGCCGCTGTCGAGCGGTCTTTGCCCGGGCCAACCCGCCGCCCTCAGCGTCTCATCGATAGTCACCGCCCAGGTGGCTGGCGATGCTGTGCCCGGCAACTCCCGCCGTGCCTTGGCAAGAGCTGACACGCGTTGCAGCCAATCGGTCGCATCGGCCGAGTCCTTCTTGCTGCGAATGGCCCCCGTGAGCATCGACGGCGACCAGTTCCTGTCGGGCAGTCCACGCACCCGCATCTCAAGTCGTGCCCTGCCGCAGGTCTCTTCGAGGCCGAGCAACGGCGACCGTAGCAGGTGCGAAACCTCTCCGGCCCGGAGGTCGCGTGCCAGCCAGCGCAACCACAGGAGCCCCACTGAGACGATCGGGTAACGCGCCAGCTTGCGACCGTAAGAAACGTTTAGCGCCTCCGCCGGAACAGCTGCGGACATCCGGTAGCCCGGGATCAGCCCTTCCCGAACCAGCCCCGCAAGACGCTCCGCATCGCGCTCGAGGCCGTTCGCTACGATCGCAACGCGTTCCCCGGGAGACTGTTCAATGCGTGCGCGTGCCCATGCGCCTGCGGCACGCAGTTCCGCATCGCTGGACTCAAATGCCGCAAGCTGCGGCCTTCCTCGCCGGGGCCTTTCTGCGACATCGCGAACGTCGCAGCCTGCCTCGGCAAGGCGATTACGAATGCGCCTGATCGAAGGGCGGTCACGATCAAAGCCGGCGAACGTATAACGCCCCGCGACTGTCAGGCGCCCTGCCCTGATCAGGTCTGCGACCAGGCTCGCAACGCCTGCATCGTCCACCCAATTGCTGCGCTCCAGTATCCCAAGGTAGCGCCCCGCGGCTGCGGCAAACATTCGATGGTCATGGCTTTGCGCGCTGCGAGCGACGTCTTTAATCGTTACGTTCCAGTCCGACAGCCGTTGCCAGGTCTCTCTCGACAGGCGCACAAGATTGCCAACGCCACTGGCATTGTCACCCAACTCCTTGCGGAGGCAGCGATCCCAAAGCAGGGTGCTGTGGTACTGGTTTATCCGGGTGGGAAGGTGTTCCTGCCCATTCGTGGCGCGCAACGCCGCATCAAGCCAGTCGGGGAAAGCCTGGATACGCGGACTCGCCCACGCGGTGAGGCCAGCCCGCTGCTGCTGTTCTGCGTATTCCTCCCGCAAGACACGGGCAAGTCTGCGATTCGCCGTGATGAGCGTGGCGGGTCCGTCGAGAGCTTCGCGCAGCCAATCGTACATGCCTACGCGTGCTGTTCCAGGCAGGCCTCGATGCGATCGAAAACCGCGTTGAGCGTCTCGGTGTCGGGCAATGTTGTAACCCGAAAATGATCAGTGTACGGCGTGTTGAAGCTGCTCCCCGGTGCAACGAGGACGTGATGCTTTTCAAGCAACTCCAGGGCAAAGGCCTGGTCATCCAGAACACCGTCAAAGCGAGGGTCAAGCCGAATGAATGCATACATTGCGCCCATCGGTGGATGCATGCTCAGGTAGCTGCTGTGCGCGACCCTGTCGATGATTGTCTGGCGGGAATGATACAGGCGCCCGCTGGGGGCAACGAGGTCAAGTATGCTCTGAAAACCTCCGAGTGCGGTCTGGACTGCCCATTGACCCGGCACGTTGCTGCACAGGCGTAATGCCGAGAGAAGCTCCATGCCGTGTTTATAGTCCTGCGCCGCATCGAGCTCGCCGCTGAATACACACCACCCGACACGATACCCGCAAGCACGATAAATCTTGGACAGGCCTGAGAAAGTCAGGCAGACAGTGTTGGTCACGAACGTAGCCAGCGGAAAGAACTCGGCATCGTCATAGACCATCTGGTCGTAGATCTCGTCGGCAAGGACAACCAACCCATGCCGCTCGGCCATCGCGACGATATCCCGCAGCGTCTCGCGGCCGTAAACGGCGCCGCTTGGATTATTGGGATTGATGACGACGACTGCCCGGGTACGGTCGCTGACGAGTTTCTCCATGTCGCCTGCGTCCGGGATGAATCCGTGGTCGCGTCTGCACTCGTAATGGCGAGCAACGCCACCGTTCAGCGCGACGGCCGCACTCCACAGCGGGTAGTCCGGGCTTGGCACGAGCACCTCGTCCCCCGGGTTCAGGAGAGCGCGCAACGACAGGTCAATAAGCTCGCTAACGCCATTACCAATGAAAACATCCTCCGCCGTCACGCCCTGAATGCCGCGGTTCTGCTGCTGCATCACCACGGCTTCGCGCGCAGGGAAGATGCCTTGCTGGTGGCAATAGGGCTCCGCCTGGCCGAGGTTTTCGATCATTGCGAGGCGCATGGTTTCGGGCGTCCGAAAACCGAACAAGCCCGGGTTGCCGATGTTCAGCGAAATGATTTCGTAGCCACGTTTCTCGAGTTCGAGGGCACGGTGCGCGAGCTGGCCGCGAATCTCATAGCGCACGTCCTTGAGAATCGCACTGCTTTGAATTGGATGGTCCATAGTGGTCGTGCAGAAGTCTGGAATGAGCTAGATCACTGAGTTGTCTTGCAGCTCGCTGATCTGGTCCGCAGAGTACCCCAACCACTCGCGCAATACCTCCTCCGTGTGCTCGCCGAGCATTGGCGGGGCTCTTTCATAGCGAACTGGCGTGTTATCCAGGTTGACCGGATTGGCCACGATCGGAACATCATCCCCTGCAGCGTTCTCGAGGTAGCGAACGAGTTGACGCTCCCGTGCATGGTCACTGTCCAGCACTTCCCCGATGTCGTTGATTGGCCCGGCCGGGATCCCAACTGCCGAAAAGACATCAAGCCAGTGCCCGGTCGTGTTACTGACCAGGCGGTCCTGCATTTGCGCAACCAGCTCCTCGCGGTTTGCAAGGCGCGCGGCGTTGCGTGCAAATTTCTCGTCAGCCGCCAGTGCCTGGAGATCGAGGCACTTCATACAATCGGTAAACTGACGATCATTGCCGACTGCCAGCATCAGGCTGCCATCGCGCGTTGCGAACGCCTGGTAAGGAACCAGGTTGGGGTGAGCTGTGCCCATACGTTGCGGGACCGAACCACTTACGAGGTAATTCAGATTCTGGTTGGCCAGCCAGGCAACCTGGCTATCGAACAATGGCACATCGATCCATTGTCCCCGGCCTGTCCGCTCCCTCGCATTCAGGGCTGCCAGCACGGCCGTCGTTGCATACATGCCCGCCATGATGTCAGCAATGGCCACGCCAACCTTCTGGGGGGAGCCGCCTTGTTCGTCCGGCGCGCCGGTAATGCTCATCAGCCCACCGGACGCCTGTATCATCGCGTCGTAACCGGGCTCAGAGGATTTTGAGCCCGACTGGCCGAACGCGGAAATCGAACACACGATCAGTCGCTCGTTCAGCGCCATGAGATCCGCCGGGGCAAGCTGGTATCGAGCCAGGGTCCCGACCCGGTAGTTCTCCAGAAGCACGTCAGCCTGCGTGGCCAGCTCGCGAATGATCTGCTGCCCCTGCGACGTACTGATATCTACCGTGACGGAACGCTTGTTGCGGTTGGTTGACAGGAAATACGCCGATTGCTGCCCAAGCCACGGTGGTCCCCATTGACGCGTATCGTCACCGACGCCGGGCCGCTCGATCTTGACGACGTCGGCGCCGTAATCGCCGAGCAGTTGGGAGGCCCAGGGCCCTGCCAGGACACGACTCATGTCGAGTACGCGAATATTTTCAAGTGCAGAGGTCATAGGGTGCACAGAGTACAGAATTCAGGCGCATAAAAAACCCGGCCAACTTTTCAGTCGGCCGGGTGGGTCCGCACGGAGATTGCGGATTGCGTGACTCAATCAGCCGGCGATTACTCGCTGGCAGATGGGTCCAGCTCTTCTACATCGGCGCCCTCAACTTCTCTCGGCACCGGTGTTTGTTTGATTTCCGGTTCTTTCAACCCGAACTGGATCAGGAGGTCCTCCTCTTCCTCGGGAAGCAAAAGCCGGATGTATTTAATTCTTACTGCTTCCGCCCTGTCGCCAAAACTGTCGCCGTAGACGACTTCGCTAAACCCGGAACAGATCCGGCCACTCGGCGAATCGAAGGCGATCCCCATCGAGTTTCTCAGCCCGTAGGCCCTGCGTTGCAGCACCACGTGATAGCTACGCCGCAAGGATGCTTCGACAATGAGGTTGTACTCATCCAGTACCGTGTATCCTCGGACACTTGGCTCCGGGATGCAATCGTGCCGCCCTCCCGTGGCCCCGGACGGCGACCCACCGGACGGCTCACTGCTGCCCGCACAAGCTACGAAAAAACATGAAGAAAGAATTATAAATAACTTGTTTTAACATTACTTTTAGCTTAGGACGATCTGTTGTAAATAGGCGACAGCCGATTCTCTGCAGCGGCTGCCCGCATGTTTTTTAGACCTGTCGGGCGGATTAAGTTTACGCCAAATCCGCGGCCGACAACCGCCCTGAATCAGGTTTTTGCGGCCTCAACCGGGCGTCCTGGATCCTGAATCCACTCGCTCCAGGAGCCGACGTAAAGCCTTGGTTCACGAAAACCGGCCTCAAGACCCGTGATGGCAAGGTGGCAAGCCGTCACGCCCGAGCCGCACATCACGCTCCAGTCAACGCTTCTGTCTGCGCCGATCGCCTGCTCGAGCAGTGATGCACGTTCGTCCAGCGGACGCCAGGTGCCGTCCGCCCGGACGAAATCGGCATACGGGACACTGATCGTGCCCGGAATGTGTCCGGCCACGGGGTCGATCGGTTCCACTTCGCCACGAAATCGCGCCGCATCCCTGGCATCCAGAAGCTTGTATTGAGGAATTGAGTCCACATTTGCGGCCAGTTCGGCGGTACCAAGAACCCGCTCCTCGCGCAGCGTCGCTTTGAAAGTCGCGGTGCGACGGCCCTCGACGCGCGCACTCAGTGGCAGGCCCAGTGACTGCCAATGCCCCAGCCCACCGTCGAGCAGATACACCGTATCAAGACCAAGCCAACGGAACGTCCACCATGCACGCGCTGCCAGCG
Source organism: uncultured Gammaproteobacteria bacterium (assembly GCA_963698415.1). GTDB lineage: Bacteria > Pseudomonadota > Gammaproteobacteria > Steroidobacterales > Woeseiaceae > UBA1847. The sequence goes on from CAVOQS010000015.1 coordinate 298,178, forward strand.
CACCAGGACCGGCATCGTAGACAAGCACGTGCTGCGACGCGTCGATACCCAGCTCACCGATCCTGGCGGCCAACGCGCCCGGTTCAGGCAAAGGATGGCGTCCCGAACCGGCTGTTATCGGTCCGGCAAGATCCTTATCGAGATCAAGAAAAACGGCTCCCGGAATGTGCCCGGCCTCGTAGGCTCTCTGCCCCGCCTCCGGGTCGCCGAGTTCGAAGCGGCAGTCAACAACAGTCCAATCTGGATCGTCGAGTCGTTCCAGCAGTTCCTGCGCCGTCCTGAGGATTCGTTGTGCCGGCATCAATCCCAACCTTGTGTGTCTGACTCCGTTCCGGCCCTTGTACACGGATGAACAGTCTTGGACAATAGCCAGTCCGCGGGACGGTACCCGCTTCTTCCATGGCAGTACGGGAGCAACAAGTGGACAAGATTATTGTCGGTCTGAAACGTGTGGTTGACTACAACGTACGTGTTCAGGTCAAAAGTGACGGCAGCGGTGTCGAAACCGATGGCGTCAAGATGAGCATTAACCCGTTCGATGAAATCGCGCTGGAAGAAGCATTGCGCATTCGGGAGCGTGGCGAGGCTGCTGAAGTGGTGGCTGTCTCCATTGGCGGAACTGAGGCGCAGCAGCAATTGCGCACTGGCCTCGCAATGGGTGCCGATCGAGCCATCCTGGTCAAAACCAGCGAGGGCCTCGATGCACTGGTTGTCGCCAGGATATTCAAGGCCATCGCGGAGCGCGAAGCAGCGGACCTCGTCCTGCTGGGCAAGCAGGCAATTGACGACGACAGCAGTGTCATGGGCCAGATGCTTGCGGCAATCTGGGATCGACCCCAGGCAACGTTTGCTTCTGAAGTAGTGATTGAGGGCAACACGGCACGCGTAACGCGCGAGGTAGATGCAGGTCTCGAGACGATCGAGGTAGATCTGCCGGCCGTGATTACTGCCGATTTACGCCTCAACGAGCCACGCTACGTCAAGCTGCCCGACATCATGAAGGCCAAGAAGAAACCGCTGGACGAGGTCAGCCTTGAAGATCTCGGCGTGCAGGCGGAGTTGCGCATCAAGGAAACCTCTTTTGAACCACCGGCGGGCCGGCAGCGAGGCGTGGTTGTCGACGATGTTGCCAGTCTCGTTTCGGCACTGAAAGACAAGGGGCTGGTGTAATGGCCAAGATACTGATTATCGCCGAACATGATGGTTCGGTTCTGAACCCGGCCACGGCCAAGTGTGTAAGCTGCGCAGCCGGAATTGACGGCGCTGAGATCGACGTCCTGGTTCTGGCCGACTCGGCCGCAGGCATTGCCGCGGAGGCAGCAAAGATCGACGGCGTACTTCGTGTTATCACGGCCGAGCGCGCAGAAAACGCGCATCCGGTCGCAGCCTTGCAGGCGCCCCAGGTGGTCGCGCTCGCCGCTGGCTATTCTCACGTCTTCGGCCCGTCGACCACGTTTGGCAAGGACTTGATGCCCCGAGTAGCAGCCCTGCTCGGCGTAAACCAGGTGAGCGACATTATGAGTGTCCAGGGGCCGTATGCGTTCAAGCGGCCCATCTATGCCGGCAACGTGGTTGTATCGGTTCAGGCCCCGTCTGACCAGACTCTCGTCGCAACGGTGCGCACCGCATCCTACCAGGCGCCGGGCAACGACAATGCCGCAGCGATCGAGGCCGCGGACTGCGCTGTTGATCTTCCTACCCATACTCGCTTCGTGGAGGCACGCACCGGTGATACCGATCGGCCCGATCTGCAGACGGCCGCGAGAGTCGTGGCAGGCGGGAGAGCCCTTGGGAGCGCGGAAAATTTCGACCTGATCGTCAAGCTTGCCGATGCGCTCGGTGCGGGCATTGGTTCGTCGCGTGCGGCGGTCGACGCGGGTTACATCGCACCCGAGACCCAGATTGGACAAACAGGCAAGATCATCGCCCCGGACCTGTATATTGCCGTCGGCATATCAGGTGCTATCCAGCACATCACCGGCATCAAGGATGCGGGGACGATCGTCGCCATCAACAAGGACGCCGAAGCACCCATTTTTGAGGTTGCCGATATCGGGCTGGTCGCTGACCTGTTCCAGGTCTTGCCGGAGCTTACCGCAGCACTGAGCTAATCAGAGAACCTGCAGAACGGCCTCGGCCTTGCTGACTTCAAACTGCGCCGGGGCCTCTACGGCCACGTGAGTCGCTATACCGTCATCGACGACGATGGCGAACCGCTGGCCACGCATGCCCATGCCAAAGCCGGTTGCGTCGAGCTCGAGTCCCAGCGCTCGCGCGTATTCGCCATTACCGTCGGCGAGCATCAGCACTTTGTCGCCCACCGCGCGATCCTTGCCCCAGGCAGACATGACGAAAACATCGTTTACTGCCATGCAGGCGATCGTATCCACGCCCCGGGCGAAAAAATCGTCCGCAAGATCGACGTAGCCCGGAAGGTGGTTCATTGAGCAGGTTGGCGTGAACGCTCCGGGCACGGAAACAAGAACGACTTTCTTGCCCGAGAACAACTCGTCAGTGCCCAGGGTTCCCGGCCCCTGTTTCTGCATTATTCCGAAGACGCCATCCGGCATCCTGTCTCCTGTGGCAATCGTCATCGATTCCTACTTTCCTTTTGGTATTGAGTGGTTGACAGATTTGGGCAATGATCATCAGCCCGATAGAGAACAATTGCAACAGGAACCCGCTACCCATGGATTTCGCACTCACCGAAGAACAACAGATGATCCAGGATGCCGCCCGCGACTTTGCCCAGAGCGAAATCGCACCGGTTGCGGCAGAGTTTGACATCAGCGGAGAATTTCCATCCGAGACCATTCGCGCGACGGGTGAGCTCGGGTTCATGGGTATCGAAGTACCCGAAGCCTATGGTGGCGCAGGCCTGGACTCGATTTGTTACGCCCTGGTGATGATGGAGATTGCCGCCGCCGACTGCGCGCACAGCACGATCGTCTCGGTCAACAACTCACTCTTTGGCGTGCCATTTCTCCAGTTTGGTACCGAAGAGCAGAAACAAACGTATCTGCGCCCGGTTGCCTCCGGTGAGGTCATAGGCGCCTACGCGTTGACGGAACCCCAGTCCGGATCGGATGCACAGTCGATGCGGACTCGGGCGGTCGCTGCCAAAGATGGCTCGAGTTACACGATTAGTGGCACGAAATCGTGGATCACCTCGGGTCCGGTCGCGAAGTACATGGTGGTCTTTGCACAGACAACCAACGCCGCGGGGGAAGATGCGGGCATCAGCGCGTTTGTCATCGACACAGACAATCCCGGTTTCAAGACGGGCAAGACCGAGCCGAAGTTGGGAATTCGGGCCTCGGCGACCTGTGAAATCGAACTATCTGACTACGTGTGCCCGGTCGAGTGCCGCATTGGAGAGGAAGGCAAAGGCTTCAAGATCGCCATGACGGTGCTCGACTCCGGCCGTATTGGTGTGGCCGCACAGGCTGTCGGTGTCGCCCAGGCGGCCTACGACGCCGCTGTTGCGTACTCACGTGACCGCAAGGCATTCGGACAGGCGATTGGCAGCTTCCAGGCCATCCAGGGCAAGATCGCTGACATGAAAATGCGCCTCGATGCGGCGCGCCTGCTTGTGCTGAAAGCCGCATGGACCAAGGAACAGGTCAAGAAGACTGGCGGCCGGTGCACAACCGAAGCGAGTGTGGCGAAGCTGTTTGCTTCCGAGGCCGCCATGTTTATCACCAACCAGGCATTGCAGATCCATGGTGGCATGGGCTTTAGTAAAGAATTGCCATTGGAGCGCTATTTCCGTGACGCAAAAATCACGGAGATCTACGAGGGCACCAGTGAGATTCAACGCATGTTGATCGGCCGCAACGAGACCGGTCTGCGGTAGCGCTAGCCTGGCAGGCTGACGGGTCTAGTAGTCGTTCTCGGCGACATGGACCACCAGGCCATCCATTGCCTCTGTCACTTCAAGCTGGCAAGTCAGGCGGCTGTTGGCTTTCCGTTCAAATGCGGCGTCCAGCATGCTGTCTTCCATGTCATCCATTGCCGGCATCTTGTCGAGCCACGCTTCGTCGATATAGCTATGACAGGTCGCGCAGGCACAGGCCCCGCCACATTCGGCGACGATTCCGTCAATATTGTTGTTGATCGCGCCTTCCATGACAGAGTATCCGTTCTCCACCTCGACTTCGTGGCGACTGCCGTCTGACGTGACATAAATTATCCTGGGCATTACTGGTCTTCCGTGTTCAAAGGCGCGAAATGATAAGGGCGTTGACCGTTTCCGGTCAACGCCCTGTGTTTCGATTGCTGCAGTAAATCAGACGCTGGCAGCGTTGCGCTTGGCCTCAAGCTCCCTGCGCTTCTTCTGTGCTGCTTTCTCGGCAAGATCGATCTGACGATTTCGCTCGATCTCAGAGTCGATGACCTGCACCCACTGATTCGAAATGCGTTTCGATCGGGGTGACTTGGCCGCATTGCTGAATGCCGTTTTCGCGTCGCTGTAACGTCTCAGGTTATACAGGCACATGCCGAGCGATATTTGGGCATTGTCGACATTCTGCAGCCCGCCCTTGCGAAGTGCCGTATTGGCCGATGTCACGCAATCGCCGTACCTGCCAACATTCAGATAGGTATTGGCAAGCCGCAGGTCCAGTTCACCGTCATTAGCGAGCGCCGCAGCTGCCTGGAGCGCTGGGATCGCTTTTTCGTCCTCCTGGGACAGCATCCACGCCTGTGACAGCAGGCGGTAATGCTTCTCCGACTTGGCAACGACGCCGGCATCCATCTTCTCCTGCAGCAGCGTTGCCGCTTTGTACGGAACTTCTGCCTGCAGATAGAGCTGGGCCATCGTCACGAACTCGGTCTCCTTCTCAAGCATTCCCTGGGTATGGGCCGCGTCGTAGGCATAAATCAGCTTCTCGTCCTCGCCGAGTTCGGTGTAGGCGCCGGCAAGCGACTTCCAGTATCGGGCCTTGGGCCAGTTCTGTAGCAAGATGATCTGGATGTCCCGCACCTTGGCATAGTTCTCCTGCTGGAAATAGGCAAAGTTCAGGAGACCGTACCAGTCCTCTTTGACCGGCTTGTCGCGACTCCGTGCAACCTGCATCGCCATCTCGATGGGCTTGACCATTTCGGCATAACGATTCAGGTTGTAGAGGATCTGGGCCTTGAGAATATAGGCCTCCGGTGCCGGATTTGCCTCCATCGTAAACCACCTGTCCAGGAGGGTCAGCGCCTTGCCGTACTGTTCCTCCATCGTCTGCAGCTGCACCATGGTGTAAGTGGTTTGCTTGGCCATCTGCGGCTCGAGCGTCGGGATCGCCAGCATGCGCTCATAGGTCCGGATGGCGTTCGCCATATCGTCCTTGTTGTAGTACACGAAGCCGATATAGTTGAGTACGTTGGCCTGCTCGTACTCGGTGAGCTTGTCCGGGTTGTAAAGACTGTTCAGCAGCCTCAGGGCGCCGTCGTAGTCCTTCTCGTCGACCATCTCCTGTGCCAGCTGAATGCGCTCATAGACTTCCTTGCTGACTGCCTGCGCCTGCTTGGTCTTGGTGTTGTCCTCATCCGGGTCGACACGATTTGACTGCTGCGCAGAGGCGCTGCCAAAAGCCAGCACACCCATCACGACGGCCAGGCACAACTTCAGAGTAATTCGATGATTTCGGTTCATATCAAAAAAATCCTCAAAAATGGCTTCCCCGCCATTGTCACCAAAGAGCCTAGTCCTCAAGCTGGAACGAGATGCGCGTTTTTACGCCCGGTACTTCGACGGGCACGCCGTCTACGACCCTCGGTTTGTACTTGAACTTCAATACCGCTCGCACGGCCGCTCTTTCGAACAGGCTACTGGTTGACTGAATAATAATCGGGTCTTTCACGGTGCCGGTCGTCGTTACCGTGAACGACAGGTCAACGAATCCCTCAAGACCCCGAGACAAGGCACGCGCCGGGTAAACCGGTGCAACACGCACGATTGGAAGATAGTCACCCTCTGCGATATTCATTCCGCCAGGGCCACCGATGTCGGTGCTCGCCTGAACAGTCGGCGGCGCGATATTGATCGACGGCGCATCCGGGTTCACGTTATCCATATCCTGGGGTGGAGTCTCAGGCGGAGTTTCCGGTGGTTTCGGTGGTTTTTCCGGCAAGATGTCATCAACGTTGAGGTCTTCGTTGCGCTTGACGCGAACAAACTCAAGCTTGTGTGTGCTCTTGGCTTCGGTCAACGCCTGGTTGCCTGAAGCAATCAACAGTTGCATGACAAATAGCAGGCCTACCGTTACCACGGCGCCGATAACGATTGAAAATCCGTAACGACCTAGCATGGTCCTCTTCTCCTCAGCAGCTTGACTGCCATTGGGCTACCCGCCTCTTGTCCAAAATTCGACTGCAAACTTACGTAGTCCGTTATTAGTCATTGTCTGACGCGATTGCGACGTCCTCAACACCTGCCGCTTTGGCCGCTTCCAGAACGACAACAAGCGTCTCATGGGTCGAGCCCTCATCCGCCTGAATGACAATCGTTCCCTTGGGGTTTTCTGCGTGCATGCGTTCGATCACGCCGCGTACCGTCCTTGGATCACGTTCTTCGCGGTCGATCCAGATTTCATCAGTCGCGCTAATGGCAATAAGGATGGCCGCCTGGTCCTTCGTTTCGGCGGTTATCGAGTCCGGACGTTCAACCTGGATGCCCGCCTCCTTGATGAAGGTTGCCGTTACGATAAAGAAGATCAACATGATGAATACGACATCGAGCATCGGAGTCAGGTTGATTTCACTCTCTTCCTCATCTACGCCAAAACTATTGTGTTTTCTAGCCATTCGGTGATTCCTTCAAGCAGTCAGTCACTGTTGAGATGCAGCGATCGAAATCTCAAACACGCCGGCGTCGCGAGAGGCGTCCATAACTTCGACAAGCTTCTTGTTGGTTGACTTTCTGTTGGCCTGAATGACAACGGAACCCTCGGGATTCGCCGCATGCAAGCGAGTGATGTTGGCCTTCACAGCTTTCGGATCGATTATGCGATTCTCGATGTAGATTTCATCGAGAGCATTGATGACGACGAGAATATTTGAATCGTCCGGCGTGCTCGGTGTGATTGGAGCATCCGGGCGGTCGACATCAATGCCGGTTTCCTTGATGAATGAGGCTGTGACAATGAAGAAAATAAGCATGATGAACACGACGTCCAGCATCGGCGTCAGGTTGATCTCGTTATCATCTTCGTCAACGTGAATGTCTTCCAGATGTTTTCTCATGGCGCCCCTTCCTTAGTGATCCATCGTGAGTGAGTCCTCAAGGAACTCGACCTCATGGGCCGCACGACGAGTCAACAACGTAATCAGCAGAACGCCCGAAAGCGCTCCGACCATTCCCGCCATTGTCGGTACCGTAGCCTGTGATACACCGGCCGCCATTGCGCGAACGTTGCCGGACCCGGATACGGCCATAACCTGGAACACGCTGATCATGCCCGTCACGGTGCCAAGCAATCCGAGCAGCGGACACAGTGCAACCAGCGTCTGAATGACGTTGATTCCACGAGTGGACGCTTCGCTGAACCTCGAAATCATCAGTTCGCGAATCTGCTTTGCATTCCAGGACTGGCGTTCAGGACGCGATTCCCATTGATCGTGAATGTCGCGTGACATCGTCTTCATCTCGGAACGGAAATAAACGAGCCGTTCGACAATGAGAACCCACATGACGAAGACGGTCACCGCGATGACCCGGAGAACCGGGCCACCGAGGATCATAAAGTCACGAATGGCCTCTAAAGCATCAGCAAGCCAAAGCATGGCGACTCCCCTCTGTTAGTGAGTCCGCTCGGAATGCTGGGCCACGAGGCCCGCACTCTGCGACTGAAGGATATTCACAATCTTGCGGCTCTTGCCGCTGACGACCGTGTGCAGAAGTACCATCGGGATGGCTACCACGAGACCCAGTACTGTGGTCATGAGTGCCTGCGAGATACCACCTGCCATCATCTTCGGATCACCAGCACCGTAGAGCGTAATGACCTGGAAGGTCTTGATCATACCGGTAACCGTACCGAGCAGACCCATAAGCGGCGCGACTGCCGAAACGACCTTGATGAACAGCAATCCCTTGGTGAGGTCCGGCATTTCCTTGAGAGCCGCTTCACTGAGTTTCAGTTCAATCGTCTCTGTATCGGCGCCACGGTTGCTTTCGTAAGCGGCCAACACGCGACCCAGCGGATTGTCGGTACTCGCCGAATCACGCTTCAGCTGTGCCTTGACCTTGCGATCTGCTGATGACAGGGCCAACCAGCGCATGAACGCGATGATCAGGCCAATGATGCCGAGAGCAATAATGCAATAGCCGACGATGCCACCCTGCTGAATACGATCTTTGATCGTGGGAGACTCGACCAGCAGTGCGAGAATGCCACCGCGCGTTCCGTCGATGCCGAAGGTAACCACGCCGGATTCCGCATTCAGCAAATCCGCCGCTGTGCTGGCGAAACGGGACTCAGGCTGGCGCTGCAACTCTGAAATCGTCCGTTCCTTGTGGTCGTATTGCAGATAGCCACCCTCGAACGCGAGATTGAAAGCACCCACACGGACGATTTCCAGCTCTTCCTGAGCGCCGTCGGCCAGGGTAACAACGTGATTGAGACGTGAGATACGACCGGTTTCCAGGATTTCCTCGTGAAGCAGGGCCCAGAGCTTTTCAATGTCTTCGATGGACGCAAGCGCACCGCCCGACATCTTCTCGTTAAGGTCGATGAGAACCCGGCCACGATCAGGATGTTCGATACTGGTGAGCGACTCGGCGAAACGCCCCTGGCTCTCTGCGGTAACGATCTTCAATTGGCCAAAGAGGTCCTTCAGAGCACCCATGCGCTCCTCGAGTGCCTGCGTCGCGGTAATGATCCGCTGCTGATTCTGCTCGTACTGGTTCTCGAGCTGGGCGGAGATATTCTCCTGCCGCGTGCGTTCCGCGCGTGCCTGGTTCAGCAGTGACTGCTGCTGATTGCGGGCCTGGGCGAATGCGGCTTCCCGTTGACGTGCCTCACGGGAGTCGCGGGCCTGTCCCTGCTCGATAAGACGCAGCAGCTCCGCCATCGACGCGGCGCCGGCTTCTTCCTGTTGCGCGTTTGCCGAAGCAAATCCGAGACTTAGCAGTCCGGCGGCAATAATGAGTGTAATGCGTTTCATTTAAGAAGCCTCCGGCGCTGGAATTGGAAGGTTGATCAACTCGGGTGCGATAAGATCCCGGGAAATTCGCAGGCCCTTACGAACCTCGTTTCTTGCAGAATTATCGATCACCCATTCACGCAGCTCGTTGTCCCAACGGCCCGTGATCTTCGTGTCATCCGACTGGAAGTAGAGTCCGATACGGCCAATGCGCAACATGTTGAACGAGCGCGTGGCGCCATCGATCGTCAGTGATTGCTTGTAGTCTTCGTTGCCGCTGCCGTAGTCATTTTCGATCTGGTAGGCCTCCATCACCTTGCGGAATTTCTCCGCGACCAGAACGTCAGACCGTTCCATGATCTCTTTGAGGTTATCAATACGTGCCGTCCGCTCTTCCATCAGGAATGGCAGATCGAGCTGGATTGACTGCTCCAGTGCGTCGATCATTCTTTCCATGAGGGGGAAAATCTGGCGATTCACGACATCGACCTGGTCCATGGACAGGGAGATACCTTCCAGTGTGGCTGCCTGACCTTCAACCTGAGCCGTCATGAGGCGGTTGTAGACCTTCAGTCCGTCAATTTCCTTGTTTATAGCCCGGTACTGGTCTTCCAGAGAACGAGTGCCTTCAACAATATTGTTGATTCGTTCCTGCGATTGTTGAGCCAGGTTCAACCGTCGTTGATCAGCCTGCAAAACCTGATCGACGGTTTGGGCGAAAACGCCGCCGGAAATCGTCAGTGCCGAGACCGCAAAAAACGCGGTGGCCAGACGCCGACTGCTGCTTATGCACCGTTTCATGAACGCTCCTTAAAGGTCGTTGTTTTAATCAATGTTAAGGAGAGGGATGCAACGTATCCGCTGAATACATGCACAAATAAAGACGGCAACACTGGAGTGTGTCACCAAATGCGCACGCGGCCCTCTCCACCTTCGCCGCGCGGCGATGAATTTTTTTGGAACCCTTTATCTTCTCTACTCTCTGGCCATCCTGAGTTGCCCCAGGCTTCCCCGCCATTTTTTCCTTTTCTCTTCAAGGTCCCCTGAATTACGAGGCAAGAATAACACATGGTTCAGGTAGCGCCAGTCCCTTGAAGAACATAACTTGTGACACTAATTGACCGAACTCGGCGCCGGAAGTTACACGATTTTTTGGCACGTTGCCTCCCCTGGTCGAATGCGATGAAAACTCGCGTCTGGTCGTTCTTATGAACCGGTGTATATAAGGTGCCGGGGATTCGACTCTGGCAGTGCCCCGTTTACTGTTTTGAATGAATACGTTACGGACGGTTTCTAAATTGATTTATTTAGTAACAGCGGTAACCGTATAGGAATTGGTTGACAATAATATATTGTTCCAACATCATGCGGCGCTATGACGCACGCGCAGCCACAATTTTTTGCGAACGAAATTCTTGTGCTTCGCCGCGAGCTGCTTCTCCTCGGGAGACAGAGCGGGTAGCGCGTCGGCAGTCACCGGACAACGCCAGCCCCGCATCCCAAAGGATAGTGGGGTTTTTTTTGTTTTTGATGTTTGAACGCCATAGGTACCACCATGCAAATGTACTCAGAAAGTGATGTCGATATTTCCTGCCTCAGCGATCAGAAGATCGCTGTCCTCGGCTACGGAAGCCAGGGTCGCGCTCATGCCCTGAACCTCAAGGACTCCGGCCTCAATGTCGTGGTCGGTCTTCGCAAGGGCGGCGCAAGCTGGCCGCTGGCAGAAGCCGATGGACTGGATGTCGCGGAGCCCCACGATGCGGTCAGGGGTGCTGCCATCGTTATGTTCCTGACGCCGGACATGGTGCAGAAAGCCCTCTATCAATCTGTGGAAGACGCTATTGAAGACGGCGCATTGCTGTTGTTTGCGCATGGCTTCGCCATTCACTACGGCCAGGTAGAGCCGCGGGCCGATCTCGATGTCGCGTTGATCGCTCCCAAAGGCCCCGGTGGCCTGGTTCGACGTCAGTACGAAGAAGGTCATGGCGTGCCCTGCCTCGTTGCCGTTCACCAGGATGCAACCGGCCGCGCCCTGCAGAAGGCACTTGCCTACGCCGCAGGTATCGGCGGTGCGCGTGCGGGTGTGATCGAAACGACGTTTGCCGAGGAAACCGAGACAGACCTGTTCGGTGAACAGGCCGTACTGTGCGGCGGTGCGACGGAACTCATCGTCGCCGGCTTCGAAACCCTTGTTGAAGCGGGCTACCAGCCGGAAGTTGCCTATTACGAAGTGATGCACGAATTGAAGCTGATCGTCGACCTGCTGCATGAAGGCGGTCTTGCCAAGATGCATAAGTTCATCAGTGACACGGCCGCCTGGGGTGACCTGATCTCGGGACCGAGGGTGGTGAACGCGTCATCCCGCGCCGCCATGAAGGACGTGCTCAAGGATATCCAGGACGGGACATTTGCGCGCAACTGGATCGCGGAGAATGAGAACGGCATGCCCGTATTCAAAGCCAAAATGCAGGCAGATCTTGAGCACCCCATTGAAAAGGTCGGCAAGAACCTGCGTGGCCGCATGGACTGGCTGACAGAGTAAGGCACCCGCAGGAACCCGGAGGAAAACACGATGTCTGACAGGCAAATTCGCATATTCGACACGACTCTGCGAGACGGGGAACAGGCACCCGGCTGCAGCATGACGCTCAGCGAGAAGCTGCGGGTTGCCAGGGCACTGGCGGACCTCAAGGTCGACATTATCGAAGCCGGCTTTCCGGCCGCATCGCCAGGTGACTTTGAATCGGTCAAAGCGATTGCCGAGCGTAACTTCGGCCCGGTGATCTGCGGCCTGGCGCGCTGCAATGCCGCGGATATCCAGAAGGTTTACGAGGCGGTAAAAGGTGCTGACCGCCATCGAATTCATGTCTTTGTCGCGACCAGCGCGATCCATCGCGAACACAAGCTCAAGATGGCCAAGGAAGAGATCATCAGGAGCGCGGTTGGGGCGATCAGGATGGCGCGGGAACTCGTCGAGGATGTCGAGTTTTCCCCCGAAGATGCGTCGCGTACGGAACTGTCCTATCTCGCCGAAGTGGTCTCCGCAGCGATCGAGGCCGGGGCGACGACGGTCAATATCCCGGATACTGTGGGCTATACGGTTCCGGCGGAATTTGATCGTTTGTTTCGCTACCTCAGGGAACACGTTGCCGGCATCGATGAAATCACCCTGAGCGTGCACTGCCACAATGACCTGGGAATGGCCGTTGCGAACAGCCTTGCGGCTGTTACTGCGGGTGCGCGGCAAATCGAGTGCACGATTAACGGGATTGGCGAACGTGCGGGCAACTGCTCGCTCGAAGAGGCGGTCATGGCGATCAAGACGCGCGCCGAGTTCTTTGGCCTCGAGACCGGCATTGATACGACGCGCCTGTATCCGACCTCGCGTCTCGTTTCGAACATCACGGGCATGCACCCTCCCCGCAACAAGGCGATCGTTGGCGAAAACGCGTTCGCGCACGAAGCCGGCATTCACCAGCACGGCATGCTGCAGCATGCTTCCACCTACGAAATCATGCGGCCTGAAGATGTCGGCCTGTCGAAGTCCAACCTGGTTCTGGGCAAGCACAGCGGGCGCCATGCGTTTCGCGATCGCCTGGTCGAACTCGGGTTTCAACTCGATGACTTCGAAACCAATCGCGCCTTCAAAGAGTTCAAGAAACTCGCTGACAAGAAAAAGGACGTGTATGACGGCGACCTTGAGTCAATCGTCATGAATGCCGGAGGTGCGTCGTCGGGCCCCTGGACACTGAAATCACTGGAAGTGCAGACACATACGGATGAGCCGGCAACCGCAGCGGTCACGTTGATCGGCGAGGATGGCAAGGAAGTCGCTGCATCGGCCTATGGCGACGGGCCGATTGCTGCGGCGTTTCAGGCTCTCGAACAGGCGACTGGAGTGGAACTCGTTCTGCGCAACTTCGAATTGCACAGCGCGACCATTGGGGATGATGCCCAGGGCGAAGTTACCGTTAGTGTCGAGCACGAAGGCCAGGCTTTTCGCGGACACGGGGCGAGCGTCGATATCGTTGAGGCCGGTTGCCGAGCAGGCCTCGAGGTGACCAATCGAATCCTGCGGCGCGTGCAGCGCGGCGCAACGGACCCGGGCAACGGCGAATCCACTCGCGCAACGATCTAGAACGGAAGCGAAACCTTGAGCACACCCACTACCTTGTTCGAAAAGGTCTGGTCCGATCACGTGGTCGTCGAAGAGACGACCGCAACGCCGGCCGTTCTCTACATCGACCTGCACATCGTTCACGAGGTCACGACACCGCAGGCATTCTCGGTGCTCCGCGAACATAAACTGCCGGTCAGGCGCCCTGACCTGACGCTGCCCACCCTGGACCATTCAACGCCGACAACACCGGTCAGTTCATTCAAGGACCTGCTGGTCGCCGGCGAAGGCGCAGCCAACCAGGTGCGGCAGATGGAGCGGAATTGCGAAGAATTCGGCCTCGATCTTCTCGGTTATGGCAGCGGTCGCCGCGGCATCGTGCATGTCATCGGCCCGGAACTGGGCGCAACCCAACCGGGCAAGACGATCGTCTGTGGCGACAGCCACACGAGCACACATGGGGCCTTCGGTGCCCTCGCCTTCGGCATTGGCACGACGGAAGTCGGGCACGTGCTCGCCACGCAGTGTCTGCTGCAGCGCAAACCAAAGACGCTGGCCGTCAATGTTGACGGACAGTTACCGCCTGGCGTCACCGCCAAGGATTTGATTCTGGCGGTGATCGGCAACATCGGCGTCGACGGCGGTACCGGGCATGTGATCGAGTATCGCGGCGATGCAATTACCGCGCTCGACATGGAAGCACGCATGACTATTTGCAACATGTCGATCGAAGCAGGTGCCCGGGCCGGCATGATCGCCCCGGACGAGACCACATTTGCCTACCTCGAAGGACGCGAACGATCACCCCGGGGAGCGTCATGGGACGCGGCGGTGGAGCGGTGGAAGACACTGCGCACGGATGCTGGAGCGTCGTTTGACAAGACCGTCACCATTAATGCCAGCGAACTGACGCCGATGGTCACGTTCGGCACGAACCCCGGCATGGTCGTTCGTATCGACGATGTGATTCCGGAAAGCAGCGATGCGAGTTTCCGCAAAGCGCTCGAGTACATGCAGGTTGAGTCCGGCAGGCCAATGACCGACAACGCGGTCGACATGGTCTTTGTCGGAAGTTGCACGAATGGCCGGATCTCCGATATCGCAGAGGCGGCACGCGTGCTCGAGGGCCGAAAAATTGCGGACGGCGTGCGCATGCTCGTCGTACCGGGATCCGAGCTCGTCAAGGCGGAAGCCGAAGCCAGGGGGCTCGACAAGATTATCGTTGCGGCCGGCGCAGAATGGCGCGAGGCGGGCTGTTCGATGTGCATCGGCATGAACGGTGACATTGCACAGCCGGGGCAGCTCACGGTCAGCACCAGCAATCGTAACTTCGAGGGTCGCCAGGGCGTCGGTGCGCGGACGGTTCTGGCCAGCCCGGCAACGGCTGCCGCATCCGCAATTGCGGGCCATGTTGCCGACCCGAGGGACTACTTATGAAGCCGGTAACTCGCATTCAGTCGCGTACCGTGGTGCTGCCGACGCGTGACATCGATACGGACCAGATAATAGCGGCGCGATTTCTGACCACGACGTCCAAAGAAGGTCTTGGCAAGCATGCATTCTACGACCTGCGCTATGCCAAGGACGGCAAGGAAAAGCCGGATTTCGTCCTCAACAGGCCGGAAGCGAGCGGCTGTGGAATTCTCATCGCGGGCAACAACTTCGGCTGCGGATCTTCACGCGAGCATGCGCCATGGGCATTGCTCGACTACGGTTTTAAAGCGGTCATCTCGACCGAGATCGCCGATATTTTTCGCAATAATGCGCTCAAGAATGGGCTGGTCGCGATCGTGGTCGATGCAGACGCTCATCAATGGTTTCTGCATAACCCCGGTGTTGAGCTGACAATCGATATCGAGGCTATGACCATCACTGCGGCCGATGGCCGGACGACGACGTTCACGCTGGACGGATTTGCGCGTCATTGCCTTATTGAAGGAATCGACCAGCTTGGTTTCCTGCAGCAACACCAGGATGCAATCAGCCGGTTCGAGGAGACCCGATCATGGAAGCCCTGATTACCCTGCTGCCGGGCGACGGCATCGGACCGGATGTTATCGCCTGCGCGCGGCAGGTTCTGGACGTCGTCGCAGAACAGCACGGCCACAAGTTCGAGTACCGCGAGGAGCTGATCGGTGGCGCGGCAATCGATACCCACGGTGACCCCCTGCCCCCGGCGACCATAGAGGCCTGCGCAGCAGCGGATGCAGTCCTGCTGGGCGCAGTTGGCGGACCCAA
The DNA here is from genome assembly GCA_963698415.1 of uncultured Gammaproteobacteria bacterium. Lineage (GTDB taxonomy): Bacteria > Pseudomonadota > Gammaproteobacteria > Steroidobacterales > Woeseiaceae > UBA1847. Next base: position 313,668 of record CAVOQS010000015.1, read on the forward strand.
GTGGTCCGATCCCAACGCAAAGATACGGCCCGAGCAAGGTCTGTTGAAGCTGCGTTCCGTGCTCGGCGTTTACGCGAATATTCGCCCGGTCAAGATCTATGCCGAACTTGCAGGCGCTTCGCCGCTGAAGGCCGAGGTGCTGGAGGGTGTGGACATGCTCGTCATTCGCGAATTGACGGGTGGCATCTACTTCGGCAAGAAGACGCGTACCGCTTCGTCGGCCAGCGATCTCTGCGAATACACGGTAGAAGAAGTTGCGCGAATTGTGCGTGTTGCAGCACGACTCGCGGCAGGCCGCCGCGGCAAATTGTGCTCGGTAGACAAGGCCAATGTCCTCGAGACCTCGCGGCTGTGGCGAGATACGACCAATCGCGTGATGGCGGATGAATTTCCGGCCATCGAGCTTGAGACCCTGCTCGTTGACGCAGCTGCCATGCATCTGCTGAGCCGGCCCGCCGACTTCGATGTCATCGTCACCGAGAATATGTTCGGCGATATCCTGACTGACGAGGCGTCCATGCTGGCCGGATCCCTTGGCATGCTGCCGTCGGCGTCACTCGGTGACTCGAGAGTCGGTCTGTACGAACCCATTCATGGATCTGCCCCGGATATCGCCGGGAAGGATATTGCGAATCCCTGCGCGACCATCGCAAGTGCGGCCATGCTACTGCGGCACAGTTTTGGGCTCGAGGACGAAGCTGGCGCGGTGGAAGCGGCCATTGCCGCCGCGATCGCCGCTGGCGCCAGGACGGCTGATATCGCCTCCAAAGGCGAGTCGTACATCTCCACAAGCGAGATGACCAGCGAGATTATCAGCCGCCTGAGCTGACTACGCGCAGCCGGGATGCATTCTTGCGTGCTTCCCGAAAGTCAGCGATCAGCTTGCCCAGTGTTTCTGTCTCGATCAGGAAGCCATCGTGGCCGTGGGCACACTCCAGGATCTCGTACCGTGAGTCCGGTAGGTACTCCGCGAGGTAGCGTTGCTCTTCGGGTGGATACAGCGCGTCCGAACTGACGGATACCACCAGGGCCGGTTGCTCGATCGTGCGCAGCACGTCGGGGTAATTGCCGCGCCCCCGGCCAAGGTCGTGCGTATGCATCGCGTGCGTCAGATGTAACGTAGGTGTTCGCGTCGAAACGATCGTTGATCTTCTCACCCTGGTGCCGCAGGTAGGACTGCACCTGGTACTCATCAGGCGCTCGCTCTTCGCGGCCAAAGCGTTCATCGAAGCTCTGCCAGCTGCGGTAGGTGCAGACGGCCATCATGCGCGCAGCGGCGAGGCCTTTCTCGGGCGGATTGTCATCACTGTAATAACCGTCGTTCCAGTTTGGGTCCGCCGCGATGGCCGCTCGCTGCGCCTCGCTGATCCCGATGCACCAGGCCGAATGACGCCCACCAACACCAATAGGTACGATGCTACCGACGCGCTCCGGGTACAGCAGCGCCCATTCAAGTGCCTGCATCCCGCCAAGGGATGGCCCGGTCACCAGTTCGAGCCGGGTTACTCCCAGTTCATCAAGGAGAATGCGCTGCAGTTCGACCATGTCGCGCACCGAGACCCGCGGAAAATCTGCCCGGTATCGCGTGTCGCTTCCTGGTTTGCAGCTCACGGGTCCCGTTGTTCCGTAGCAACTCCCGAGGATGTTCGCGCAGACGATGTAGTCGACGGCCGGATCGAAGGTCTTGCCCGGGCCAATAATATTCGGCCACCAGGCCTCGACATCGGCAGAACCGGTGAGCGCGTGGCAGATCAATATGGCCCGCTCCGCCGCATTTTCCGGCTTGCCCCAGGTCCGGTAGGCAATCTCGGCATCCCTCAAGACCGCGCCACTCTCGAGCGTGAAGTCACCCTGTACACGCAGGAACTGCGTCTCCGGGGCTATCTGGGCCTGCAGGTGTCGGGGCAGCGTCATGTCGCGGTCAACACGCAGCGACTGCGGCAACGGCCTTGAGCTGCGGCGCCGTGCGAGCAGCCTCGAGCGCGTTGAGCAGATCCGCAACCAGGTCCTCGGCACTTTCCAGGCCGATCGACAGGCGCAGCAGCGCCGGGGTAACGCCGGCGGCTGCCTTGCGTTCCTCAGAGACCGGCGCATGCGTCATCGATGCCGGATGGCACACCAGGCTCTCGACTCCACCGAGCGACTCCGCCAATGAGAACAAAGTGAGATTCCCGACAAAGGCGCGAACCGCGTCTTCACCGCCGTTAATTTCGAAACTGACCATCCCACCGAAACCGCGCTGCTGGCGTTTCGCAAGTTCGTGGCCCGCGTGGTTCTCAAGCCCCGGGTAGAACACCGTGTCGATGTTCGGCTGCTCGCTGAGCACCTTTGCGATGAGTGCGGCACTTTCTTCATGCTGGCGAATTCGCGGATGCAGCGTCCGAATACCGCGCAACGTCATGAAACTGTCAAACGGGGCGCCGGTTATGCCGATTACGTTGGCCCAGTAAGCGCATTGCTCGGCGAGTTCATCCGTCGCAGCGATAATGGCTCCGCCAACCACGTCGCTGTGACCGTTGATGTACTTCGTTGTCGAGTGAATTACCAGGTCGGCACCAAACTCGATCGGATTCTGCAATGCGGGAGACAGGAAGGTATTGTCGACGGCGAACAGGGCTCCGCACGCGTCGGCGATTTCCCGAATCGCGCTGAGATCCGAGATGCGCAGCAGAGGATTTGATGGCGATTCGGTCAGGATGATCTTCGGTCGCACGTCGTCACATACCGAACGCAGCGTGTCGATCTCTGTCTGGTTGACGAACTCGACGTTGAACAGGCCCTTCTTCGACTGCTGCTCAAACAGGCGGTAGGTTCCGCCATAGCAGTCATGGGGCGCGATGATGGTATCGCCCGGCGACAGGAATTGTGTCAGGACCGTCAGTGCACCCATACCCGAGGCGGTTATGACGGCTCCAGCACCGCCCTCGAGTTCCGCCAGCGCGTCGCCAAGTGCATCGCGTGTCGGATTGCCCGAGCGAGTGTAGTCGTATTGCCGGGGCTCGCCGAGTCCTGCAAAGGAGTAATTCGACGACAGGTGCAAAGGCGGGACAACGGCACCGTGCTGGGTATCGGATTCGATAGACGCACGAACTGCGCGGGTGGCTTTGCTGGTTGAGAAAGTCATGTTCGGTCTCCGCTTGGGTTCCATGTTGCTTCTCATCGGAACCCTGCGAAGGCCGCAAGGGAGGGGTTTAACTGCCCTTCACCCACCTTGGGTGCTGCAGTAACCCTCATCTTTCGATGTCCAGAGGACATCGCAGGAGTTGGCACCTTTTCGGAATGGTTAGTTCCGCTGGTTGCCCCGGCGTCGTCGGGCCTATCCCTCGACCGGTCTCGATGAGTTTCATGGAGTTTAGGGTCGATCGGAGATCCGAGTCAACCCGTCGAGCGCAAAAAAAAGATTCAACTGAAACAACCATTAGCCGTCAATTAGGTACTGACTCACCTTTGAGCCAAAAGGTATTTGGACCATCTTCTGTCACTTATTGAGGCTTGCGTCGCGCTCGCCAATGAACTAGTGTACTAACACATTAATACACTGGTACAGTCATGAAGCCCAACCGAAATGAATCCCGCCGCCAGCAGGCTAGCGCCGAAACGGCCCTGTTTGCGGCAATCAATAGCCTCGAAAGCGTCGAGGAGTGCCGTGATTTCCTCAAGGATCTCTGCACGCCAGCGGAACTCCAGGCGCTCGTCGATCGGTGGCAGGTTGTGGAGTACCTGCAGCAGGACCTCCCCTACAGGAAGATCCACGATCTCACCGGTGTCAGTGTCACAACGATCGGGCGCGTTGCCCGGTTCCTCTCAGACGGTTTTGGCGGTTACCAGACAGCCATCGAACGTACCCACCAATCCCGATAAGGACAACGCAATGGACACCCCTGAGCAGCGCATAAAAATTGCGGTGCAGAAAACCGGTCGCCTCACGGATCACTCTATCGATTTGCTCGAACGCTGCGGTCTCAAGTTGACCCGTAGCAAAGACCAGCTGATCTGTTATGGCGAGAACATGCCCATCGATCTGCTGCTGGTTCGGGATGACGACATCCCCGGGCTTGTGGGTGAAGACGTCTGTGACCTCGGTATCTGTGGCCTCAATGTCGTCGAGGAAAAACGACTGACCCGCGAGTCCGAGGGGCGGGAGACGTCATTCAAACAGGTGTTTGAGCTGGATTTCGGTCATTGCCGACTGGCGCTTGCGGCGCCCGATTCCACCACCTACGATGGCCCATCTTCGCTGGAAAATACACGTATAGCAACGAGTTATGTCGGACTCTTAAGTAAGTACCTTAAGGAAAAAGGCATCCATGCGGAAGCCGTCCATTTCTCCGGCGCCGTCGAAATCGCACCCAAACTGGGTCGCGCAGACTACATCTGCGACCTCGTGTCGACCGGTGGAACCCTGCGGGCGAACGGGCTCAGGGAGGTGGAAACGCTCCTGGAAAGTGAAGCGGTCGTGATTCAAACGGAAAAACCCCTTTCCGCCGAGAAACAAGCATTGGTGGACAAGATCCTGCAGCGCCTTGATGGCGTACTCCAGGTGCGCGAAAGCAAGTACATCATGCTGCATGCGCCCAAGTCGGCACTTGCAGAAATTCGCGATTTGCTCCCCGGTTCCGAAGCTCCAACGGTGCTGCGCCTTGACGGCAATGACGACAAGGTCGCGGTGCACGCCGTGTGCCGGGAGAACGTGTTCTGGGAGACCCTGGAGAACCTCAAGGCCGCCGGAGCGAGTTCACTGCTGGTACTCCCGGTTGAGAAGATGCTGGCCTGATGACCGTACCAATCTACAAATGGGCGGAACTGTCCGATGTGGAGCGCAGGACTCTCCTCCAGCGTCCCGCGGTTGCCGACGACAACGCGATACGGGCAAGTGCCCGGTCGATCATCGACGAAGTACGAACCTCCGGTGATGCGGCGCTGGCGAGGCTGACGCTCGAGTATGACAAGGCGACAATTGCCAGGCTCCAGGTCACGGATCGGGAAATTGTTGAAGCGGAAGCACAACTGACAGCACAACAGGTCACCGCAATCGACCTTGCAATAAGCAATGTCCGACGGTTCCACGAGGCCCAGGTGACCCCGGATATTCGCATCGAGATCATGCCAGGGGTGCTTTGCGAACGACTCAGGCGGCCAATCGAAGCGGTAGGCCTTTACGTTCCCGCGGGCACGGCACCACTGCCCTCCGCCGCTATCATGCTGGCCGTTCCGGCCGCGATCGCCGGCTGCTCGCTCAGGGTACTTTGCACGCCGCCGCGCCCCGATGGTACAGCGGACCCCGCTGTCCTGGTTGCCGCGTCGCGTGCGGGCGTGAGCGAAATCTACAAAGTGGGCGGCGCACAGGCGATCGCTGCCATGGCCTACGGAACCGAATCCGTTCCCAAGGTGCACAAGATATTCGGTCCCGGCAATGCCTGGGTCACCTGCGCCAAAACCCTGGTCAGCACCGATACCGAGGGCGCGGCGATCGACATGCCGGCGGGCCCTTCAGAGGTCCTGGTGATTGCCGACGCATCGGCATCGGCCGGGTTTGTCGCGTCTGACCTCCTGTCCCAGGCCGAACACGGCGTCGATTCGCAGGTGGTGTTGCTGACCACGTCCCACAGGCTTGCCGAGCAGGTTGTCCTGGAACTCGATCAGCAACTGGCACTGCTGTCGCGCGCAGGCATAGCGTCCGCTGCGCTCGCCAATTCCCGAATCCTTGTGGTAGAGGACCTGGACAGCGCCATTGACGTGAGTAACGCGTACGCGCCGGAACACCTGATTCTGCAGGTCGCCGAACCACGAAGTCTCGTAGCTCGGGTAAGCAATGCCGGCTCAGTGTTCGTGGGTCCCTGGACACCGGAATCCGCTGGCGACTATTGCAGCGGCACGAATCACGTGTTGCCCACCTACGGGTACGCGCGGGCCTGGAGTGGGCTCGGTGTTGAGCAGTTCATTCGACAGATGACCGTACAGGAACTGTCGCGCGCAGGCCTCGAAAGTCTCGGCGATGCCATCGTGACCCTGGCCGAACTCGAGGGACTGGATGCGCATGCCGCTGCCGTGACGCGTCGCCTGGAGACGCGGACGTGAGTATCGTCAAGCTGGCACGCCCGGAAATTCAATCCCTGCACGCCTACGACGCAGCGGAACAGGTCGATGACACGATTCGCCTCAACGCCAACGAGTCGCCCCGTCGCTGTTCGATTGGCAATTTCCGGCGCCCGCTCAACCGCTATCCGGAAGTTCGCCCACAGAAACTGCAGCGTGCTTTGGCACAGCGTTTCGGGTGCAAGCCTGATGAACTGCTGGTCACGCGTGGTTCGAGCGAGGCGATTGATCTCGTCATCCGTACGTTCTGCCGCGCGGGCCAGGACAGCGTGTTGATGACCTCTCCCTCATTTTCGATGTACCGGCACTACGCGGAAATCCAGGGTGCGAGACTGATAGAGGTGCAGACGCATGCCGACCAGGATTTTGCGATCGACGTCGACGCCATCCTGGCGGCCTGCGATGACACGACACGCGTGATTTTCGTGTGCTCGCCGAACAATCCGACCGGAACCACCTTGCCTCGCGATGCGCTCGTGCGTTTGCTGGAAAGGCGCGGTGACAACTCGGCCATCGTAGTCGATGAGGCCTACGTGGAATTTGGCGAGAACCCGTCCGTGACCGAACTGCTGGGCCGCTATACGAACCTGCTCGTGCTGCGCACGCTTTCCAAGGCGCTGGGGTTTGCCGGGGCGCGCTGTGGCGCCGTTGCCGGCCAGCCCGATGTCGTGCGCATGCTCAGCGCCGTGCAGGCACCCTACGCGCTCGCAACGCCAGTCGTCGAATGCGTTGAGGACGCCCTGCAGGACGATCAGTTGGAGTTGGCGCGCCAGACGGTGCAGGAGATCACGCGGGAACGAGATCGTCTCGCTGCGGCGCTCAAACGGTATCGATTCGTCACAAAAGTCTGGCCAAGTGACGCCAATTTTCTCCTGGTGCGAGTTGACGACGCAGCAGTCGTCATGCGCCAGTGTGCAGAGCAGAATGTCCTGCTACGCAATTTTGCCGGTGAGCTCCAGAACTGTATTCGTATCTCGATCGGTAGCCGTGAAGAGAACGATCTGCTCCTCAAGGCCCTCGATACACTGAAGGCGAAGCACCATGGCTAAGAAAGTGCTCTTCATCGATCGTGATGGAACGTTGATTCACGAGCCAGCCGATTTCCAGGTTGATGCACTCGACAAGGTTCGACTGGTTGACGCGGTCATTCCATCCCTGCTCGAAATAAGGAAACACGGGTACCGCTTTGTCATGGTGACAAATCAGGATGGCCTCGGCAGCGACGCGTTTCCCCAGGAGGACTTCGATGCGCCGCAGGCGCTGGTGCTTGGCCTGTTCGGGTCGCAGGGCATCGAGTTTGACGAGATTTTCATTTGCCCGCACCTCCCGGACGCCAACTGCGACTGCCGCAAGCCACGCACCGGCCTGCTCAGCCGATACCTGGCGGCGAACACCATCGACCTGGCCGCATCCGCCGTTATTGGCGATCGGCAGACGGATATGGAACTCGCCCGGCGCATCGGCGTCGACGGCATTCTCGTCAATGCCGTCGACGATGCGGCCCTGACCTGGCCGCAAATCGTCGACCGCCTGTGCTATTCGGACCGCAGCGCAAGCGTCGCGCGAAATACCAACGAGACCCGCATCAACGTCACGGTGAATCTCGATAGCAGCGGTAACATCGCGGTACAGACGGGCATTGGTTTCTTCGACCACATGCTCGAGCAACTCGCCAAGCATGGTGGATTCAGCCTGGAACTGCAGTGTGCTGGCGATCTTGAGATCGATGAGCATCACACGGTCGAAGACGCCGCCATCTGTCTCGGCACCGCATTGCGAGACGCGCTGGGCAACAAGTATGGCATTGGCCGTTACGGCTTCCTGTTACCCATGGATGAAAGCGAGGCCGAGGTTGCGCTCGACTTGTCGGGACGCGCGGCATTCGAATTTTCCGGCTCGTTTCCCCGACAGACCGTCGGCGAACTGTCGACCGAAATGGTCGAGCATTTCTTTCGTTCGCTGGCCGAGTCGCTGGGCGCGGCACTGCACATCAAGGTGACCGGCGCGAATACGCACCACATGGTTGAAGCCTGTTTTAAATCGGTCGGGCGTACGCTGCGCCAGGCAATCCAGAAGGACGGCACGGACCTGCCTTCCACGAAAGGTTCCTTGTGACGCGCGTCGCGATTATCGACAGCGGTGGTGCGAATATCGCGTCGGTTCAGTTTGCCCTGCAGCGGCTCGGCGCCACTGGCACCCTGACGGTCGATCCCGACGTGATACGCGCCGCGGACCGCGTTCTGCTCCCCGGGGTAGGTGCCGCGAGGAATGCCATGCAGCGCCTGCGAGATGCCCGGCTGGTTGATGTCATTCGGCGCCTTGAACAACCGGTGTTGGGAATTTGCCTGGGCATGCAATTACTGTTCGACGGATCGGAAGAGGAAGACGTCGAATGTCTTGGCCTCATTCCTGGGACGGCGACAAAGCTGGAGGTTGCGGAGGACTTCCCGGTTCCGAATATGGGCTGGTGCGCGACCCACCTGGTCGAGCCGCATGGCCTGCTTGCCGGCATTGAGGATGGCGCCCATTTCTATTACGTACACAGCTACGCCCTGCCTGTCTCAGGCAGCACCCTGGGCACCGCTGATCACTCAGCGGAATTCTCGGCCATCGCCGCGAAAGGCAATTTCCTGGCTGCACAGTTTCACCCCGAGCGCTCATCGGCAAATGGCGCCCGCTTTCTCAGGAACTTCCTGGAGATACCCGCGTGAGGATCATTCCGGCAATCGATCTGAAGGATGGCCACGGTGTCCGACTGTTTAAGGGCGATTTCGACGAGGTAACCGAGTACTCATCAAACCCGGCGGAGCTCGGGGAACGTTTCTCCGCGCTCGCGGTTGAAGACCTGCACATCGTCGATCTTGATGGTGCCCGCACAGGAACACAGGCAAACCGCGCTATCGTGAGCGAAATCGCGCGGGACACTGGGCTGAAGGTTCAGCTTGGCGGTGGTATTCGTACACGAGAAACCGTGGCTGCATGGCTCTCGAGCGGCGTCACGCGCTGCGTGGTTGGCAGCGTTGCCATCAAGGAGCCCGCGACGGTGATTGCCTGGATCGAGGAATTCGGCAGCGATGCCATCGTGCTGGCTCTCGACGTCAAACTGGCCGCGGATGGAACTCCCGTGCTCACCACTCAAGGCTGGACCGAGGATGTTGCGACCTCGCTGTGGGAATGCATCGATGCTTATGGCAACGCGGGCATACAACACGTCCTGTGCACAGACGTAGGACGCGATGGCGCGATGACCGGTCCCAACTTCCAGTTGTATGCGGAGATTTTGCAGCGCTACCCCCGCCTGCTACTCCAGGCATCGGGCGGCGTGCGTGACATTGCCGACCTGGAGCTCCTGCGGGAACTCGGCGCGCCCGCGGCGATAACAGGTCGAGCGTTGCTCGATGGCGCAATCAGCGAAGCGGAGGTGGCGGCATTCCGGCGAAGCGAATAATTCCCTGCCTCGATGTTCGCGATGGCGTCGTTGTCAAAGGCGTGCAGTTCCGCGATCACCGCGTGGTTGGCGACATCCTGGAACTGGCGTCGCGCTATTGTGTTGAGGGCGCCGATGAGCTGGTGTTCTATGACATTACAGCCAGTCCCGACGGACGTACCGTTGACCGCAGCTGGGTCAGTGGTGTCGCGGCCATTCTCGATATACCGTTTTGCGTAGCAGGCGGCATCAAGTGCGTTGCCGACGCCGAAGACGTTCTCAACAAGGGTGCAGACAAGATCTCGATCAATTCCCCTGCGCTCGCCGATCCCGGGCTGATCACGGAATTGGCCACGCGATTCGGGTCGCAGTGCGTGGTAATCGGTGTCGACAGCCGCCACGAAGATACGGACTGGTTCGTCTACCAGTACACGGGCGATCCGGACAAGACACAGTCCGCGCAACGCCGCACGCTGGAATGGGTTGCCGAGGTGCAGGACCGGGGCGCGGGCGAAATTGTCCTCAATTGCATGAACCAGGACGGGGTGCGCCGTGGCTATGACTGCGAGCAGTTGACGGCTGTTCGGCAGGTGTGTGACGTTCCCTTGATCGCTTCGGGGGGCGCCGGGGCCAGCGAGCACTTCCTGCGCGTTTTTGAGGAGGCGCGGGTCGATGGCGCATTGGCCGCGAGCGTTTTTCACAGCGGCGAGATACCGATCCCCGACCTGAAGCAGTACCTGGCTGAAAACCAGGTCGACATGAGACTGTGAGGCCTCGAATGAGCAGACCGAATATTGAGTTTATTGCCGACCTGGAGACGATCATCAGGGCACGGCTGGATACAGGTGGCGATGAAAGCTATACGGCGCGCCTGGCAGCGGCCGGCACAAGGAGAATCGCCCAGAAGGTCGGCGAAGAAGGTGTTGAACTGGCGCTGGCGTCAAGCGCGGGCGATCAACAGGAAATCATCGATGAGGCCGCGGACCTCGTTTACCACCTGCTCGTGCTGCTTGCCGATGCCGGGCTGAGCCTCGAAGACGTAGCCATGCGCCTCGAAGCTCGCCACAGCGCCTAGGTGCATCATGAGAATTACGTATTGTGGCCAGGTAGCCACCGCAGGATAGTCTTCTCAAATCCATCCTTCGAGGAGACTCCACATGAATTCCTTCCAATGGCTCCGGGCATTTCTGATCCTGGTCGCCACGTGCGCCGTTGTAGTCCTCCTGTCCTCGCCAGCATTTGCTGAAGGCGAGCAAACGGGTCACAAAGGCATGCATGGCAAACACCACCAATGCCCCGCCTACGCCGACATCGACGCGAATGCTGACGGTGAAGTAACTTCCGAGGAGTTCTATACCTTCCGAGGCAAACGTATGGCGGCGCGTGCCGCCGACGGTGGCAAAATGAAGAACGCGCAGAATGCGCCGACGTTTGAAGATCTGGATCTGGATAAGGACGGCAATCTGTCTGCGGCTGAATTCGCTGAGCACCAGTCACAGTGCCCGATGAAGAGGAAGCAGTCGGAAGCCGCCGCAAAAGATTAGCCGGGTACGCTACGCGGCCCCTTTTTCATTCGCGCGCTGGTTGGCGGGCCGCGCCAGGCATCGATCCGCATAAGCTGCAATATTGGCTGTCTCAGGCAGCAGCTTGAACATACGCAGAAAAATTGCGCTTGAGCCAAGCATGACATCTGCGGCCGTGAACTGGTCGCCGAGAATCCACTCCTTGCCTTCCAGGGCCTTGTCCCAGGTATCGATCATTAGATCGAAATCGCCCCAACCGTTGCGATAGCGATTGGTTTCGCTGCCGGCGACCTTCTCGGACATCGTCGGCTCGACGACCGCCGGCGTGTACATCGTCCAGTACAGGAACTGGCCACGCCGTGGATCATCGACAGCAGGAGCCAGTGTTCCAGGGCAATATCGATCCGCCACGTAGAGACAGATCGCTGCCGATTCAGCCATGTGGATGTCACCGTCCACTAACGCCGGGACCTTGCCCATGGGGCTCGCGGCCAGGAACTCGGGACTATCTTTGCGGTTCTCGTCGCGTAAACCGACCAGTTCCATTTCGTAGTCGACACCGGCCTCTTCCAGCATCCAGATGCCTCGCTGCGACCTCGTCATCGGCGCCCAAAACAGCTTCATATGACGATCTCCTTCGCGACCTCGCGCATGTTGTAGCGTGAGCTCATGACATAGCCATAGGCCCCCGCATTGGCAATCAGAATGACATCGCCCTCCTGCGTCGGCGGCAACAGGCGGTCGCTGCCGAGACGGTCCCCGGTCTCACAAATGGGCCCGACAACGGTGACCGTCTCACTGGGTGCCTGGTCGGCCCGCGTCAGGTTGACGATCTCGTGGTACGCACCGTAAAGCGCCGGCCGAATCAGCGAATTCATGCCGGTGCCTACGCCGATATACCGCATCTCGCCCTTGCCCTTGGTCTGGGTGACGCGTGTCAGCAAGACACCGGCCTGGGCAACGACATAGCGCCCTGGTTCAAGCCACAGTTTGTAGCGAGGATACGCCTGTTTGATTTCGGCAAGTGTCGCGTCGACGGTCGCCAGGTCAATCGGCTTGTCGCCGGGTTTCTCCGGCACGCCCAGGCCACCGCCAAGATCGATGGTCTCAACGGCTGGAAACTGCTCCGCGATCTGGACCAGTTCACCGGCGACGGTACGCCAGTTATTGGGGTCCAGGATGCCGCTGCCACTGTGCGCGTGAATGCCGATGACTTCTGCACCTGCGGCGGCGACCAGGCTCTTGAGTTCGGCTACCTCGAAACGGGGTATGCCGAACTTGGCGTGCACGCCGGCGGTCTTCACGTGTTCGTGATGGCCCCGGCCCTGGCCCGGGTCTATGCGGACAAAAAGCTTCTGCCCTTTGAAGATCTCCGGCCAGGCCTGTAACGGGTACAGGTTGTCGAGCGTCACCTGTAAACCACGCTCGAACGCCCACGCATACTCACTGCGTGGTGCGAAGTTCGGTGTGAACAGGATACGGCTGCGGTCGAGATCGGGAATAAGCTCCTCAATCCATTCAACCTCGCCCGGCGAAACACACTCAAAATCGACACCGCTCGTGTTCAGTGCCTTTATGAGGTCGGCATTGAAGTTGGCCTTCACCGCGTAGAGGATCCGATCGACGTTGCTGAGTTGCGTGAGCCTTTCGGCTGCATCGATCACCGAATCCCGGTCGTATACGTACGCATTCGATTCGGTCGTTGCGAGGGCAAGGAGTTCTTCACGTTTCTTCATCCACCACGTATCTGCCGCGCGCACCACGGGCTCCTCGCCGGCAAACAGGCGCTCCCAACTCGGTCCAAATACCTTTGACGATCCTTTCTTCCGGATAATCGAGGCATGCAGTTTGGATACCAGCCGCGGACCCTGCTGCCGGTCAACGACAAAGCTCAGATTCAGGTCATTGGCCGCTTGCGATACCAGGTGAATTCGCTCTTCCTCGAACACCTCCAGTGCAGGGCCCATTCGCGGCATGATCGTGCGAATCTTGCGACCGACCAGGCTGACGGCCGAACACTTGGAAATGACGCTGACCCGGCAGAGCTTCTCGAGATCGAAAACCAGCGCCTCTTCGACATCGTCTGCGAGCATGCCGTCACTTGTGTCGATGGAGACGGTGACGTTGGTCTCGGACGTCGACACCAGGTCAACGGATACGCCGTTGTCCGCAAATGCCGCAAATGCCTTGGCGAGAAATCCGACCTCGTGCCACATACCGACCGTCGTCATGGAAATCAGCGTCAGGCCATTGCGAATACAAATGCCTTTTACCTGCGGCTCGACCTCCTCCGTAACCGAGCAAATGACGGTGCCCTCAATTTCAGGCGTCGCGGTACTGCGTATGAACAGCGGAATGCCATAGTCACGAGCCGGCGAAATGCAGCGCGGGTGCAAGACGGAACTGCCGGCAGACGCCAGTTCCTGTGCCTCATCATAGTGCAGGCTCTTCAATAGTCGTGCAGACGGAACCACCTTGGGATTCGCCGTAAACATGCCGGGGACGTCCGTCCAGATCTCGAGCCGTCTTGCCTGCAGTCGCGCTGCAAAATAGGCGGCCGATGTATCTGACCCGCCGCGACCCAGCAAAACGGTCTCACCGGCTTTGTTTCGTGCTATGAATCCCTGGGTCAGAACCACGTCACCCTGCTCCGCCAGTGTCGCGCTCAGCTGCGGATCTGGCGTGTAGACACAGGTCGCCGACAGGTAGGAGGTAATCGGATTACCTCCGGGTTGCGACCAGCTCGTCATCAGGTCGCGCGCGTCAAGCCAGCACACCGGCAGTCCCTGCTCCTGCAGAAACGCCGCCCCCAGCCGGGTGGCCATCAACTCACCGAGCGCCATAACCCGGACCCGCACCCGAACACTGACCTCCTTGACCAGGCGCACTCCAGCGACAAGTTGCTCAAGTTCCTGCAGGCGCTCTTCAAGCAAGGCCGGGCCGTCCAGACCCAACGCTCGCGCGAGCTCATAATGCTGCTTCTGGATGTCCTGAATCTGACCGGACGGATCGCCGGCCATCGCGCCTTCAAGTACTGCTTCGAGCGCGTTGGACACCCCCTGCAGCGCGGAGTGCACAACGACGGGCTTGAGTCCCGCGTCCAGCCTTGCGCGGACCAGCCCCGCGATGGTTCGCCAGTTACTGGCTGTCGACACGCTGGTGCCGCCAAATTTCATGACCACCCACGGCGATTGAGCAACTGCCGCGGGAGCGCCCAGCGCCGCGCTATCCTCGAATTCAGCCTCTTTAACGTTCGCGATCATTCTGTTCCTCGAACGAACACTGCAAAAAAAAACCCGCGAGGAAGGTCCTGGCGGGTTCGTTGACAATGTCCGAGCTTTATTACTAGCCGGTACAGTTGCCATTCGCACCCACGTGCCTCTGGCGCGCCATGTGTTTTATGTATTTTTCCAAATCGGGCGAACCGATAAGCTGGCACTTCACGTGGATGTCGGAAAACGTCATCGTCGCAGTAAATCGGACCTGACCGCGCAGGTCAAGTCCACTCGGGCGGAATCGTCGTTGCGCCTTCCGAGGCCGAGGACACCTCGTTGCGGTATTTGGCCAGGACGCCCCGCTTGACGGGCGATTCTGGCCGTTTCCACGCTTGCCGGCGACGCTCGAGCTCTGCGTCTGCAACATCGACATTGATTTCCTTGCGCTCGGCGTCAATACGGATGGTATCGCCATCCTCGATCAGCCCGATGGGTCCTCCGACTGCCGCTTCCGGGGATACATGGCCGACGACGAAGCCATGGCTGCCGCCGGAGAAGCGCCCGTCCGTTATCAACGCAACATCCGCGCCAAGACCCTTGCCCATGATCGCCCCGGTCGGGCTGAGCATTTCGCGCATACCCGGCGCGCCTTTCGGTCCTTCGTAACGAATCACAAGGACATCGCCGGCCTTGACCGTGTTATCGAGAATCGCCTGCAACGCGTCCTCCTCCGAATGGAAGACCCGTGCCGAGCCTTCGAACCGGAGCCCTTCCTTCCCGGTAATCTTTGCTACCGAGCCCTCGGGGGCGACGTTGCCGTAGAGAATGGCCAGGTGACTGTCGGCCTTGATCGGGTTGTCGAAGCCCCGCACGATGTCCTGACCGTCAGGATAGTCCGCGACCTCGGCCAGATTCTCCGCCAGCGTTTTGCCGGTAACGGTCATGCAGTTTCCATGCAGCAGGCCATGATCCAGCATGCGCTTCATCAGCGGCTGAATGCCGCCAATCTCGATCAACTCCGACATCAGGTACTTGCCACTTGGTTTGACGTCGGCCAAGACCGGTACCCGGGCACCAATGCTTGTGAAATCATCGAGCGTCAGCGGCACACTCGCTTCGCGCGCAATGGCCAGGAGGTGCAGCACGGCATTCGTCGATCCACCCAGTGCAATGACGACGGCGATAGCGTTCTCGAACGCTTCACGCGTCATGATGTCGAGTGGCCGGATATTTTCGCGGATCAGCTGCAGAACGGCCGCACCGGCACGATGACAATCATTGATCTTCTGTTCGGAGACCGCCTCCTGTGCGGAACTGTTCGCAAGGCTCATGCCCAACGCCTCGATCGCAGATGCCATCGTATTGGCCGTATACATTCCGCCGCAGGCACCCGGTCCCGGGATCGCTGTGCGTTCGACCTCGAGCAGTTCCTCGTCAGATATCTTACCGCTCGACCGCGCCCCGACTGCCTCGAACACCGAGACAATGTCGCGCCGCTTTGCCCCGGGCTTGATCGTACCGCCATAGACAAACACTGATGGCCGATTGAGGCGAGCCATCGCCATGACGCAGGCCGGCATATTCTTGTCGCAGCCACCAATAGCGACGACGCCGTCGAAGCCTTCCGCCCCGACGACGGCCTCGATGGAGTCGGCGATGATTTCACGCGATACGAGTGAGTACCGCATGCCCGGCGTTCCCATCGAAATACCGTCGGAAACGCTGATCGTATTGAAGACCACCCCTTTGCCGCCGGCCTCGTCGGCCCCTTTTGCAGCTTCTTCGGCAAGGCCGCCGATGTGCATGTTGCACGGCGTAACCATGCTCCACGTCGATGCGATGCCGATCTGCGGGCGCTGGAAGTCCTGTTCGGTGAAGCCGACGGCGCGCAGCATCGCGCGGCTTGGCGCTTGCTCAACGCCATCGACGACGACGCGCGAATAGCGTCGCAGTTCCTTGTCACTCATGATAATTGCTCCGCGGTCACTACGGCATGCCCTGCATGGCCGGAGCGGCAGTCTAGCAGCAAATTGCGCGCTATTTCATCGCCAAAGCGGGCGGGCGATTACTCGTCGTCGCGGATCATCACGGCAATGTTGGGAGAGAGATTGGCCGGGCGCGATTCAGGATCGACATCCAGTTTTACCACGAACGCTTCATCCCCTTCTGCGCGTGAATCCTGCACCAGCGGGATCAGCAGTCGGGCGGAGCGTTGCCCGGGGCCGAACAAAATGGAATACGTACCGGGAGCGAAATAGTCCTCGCCTTCCGTAGCGGTCAGCCCCTCTACCGAGTACCCCACCTCGATCGAGGTCAGGTCCGGGTTGAAACGCACAACATCGATCTGCACGGCAGGGTCGGCTTCGCTGACCGAAACCTGGCTGGCCGCAGAAGGCTATGGTGTTGTCAGGTAACCGGCCCTCAAAAGCTCGCTGGTCATCGTCTTCAATCCTGACATTGATGAGGGCGAGTTCGGATTCTGCCGAGTCTGCCAGCCGCAGCCGCAGCGTCGACAACTGGTCAGCCTCCCGGCGCGGGTCGGAGGCCGCCGTCAAGGTAATTCTTGCGCGCCCCTGGCCCACCGGGAAAGTCAGCAGGCCCGCGTTCGACAATGCGTATTGGCCGGACGCCCATGGCGAGCGGTTGCCGCTGAAGCCGATTTCCTCGAGCCGCAAGGTCAATGGAAGATCCACCGCCCCCTGACGGATGAAATCGATGATAAGCGGGTCGCCATCCTCACGGAGGACGATGTCGGTTGAACCGACTGCATCGCCAGTGACGCTAAACGTAATAATTGCGGCGGGCGGCGGAAGCACGGAGAAGTCCACGAGATCCTCATACTGCAGGACCGGCTCTGCGGCCGGGGTTTCCGCGGCTTCGAACTCGTCAACAGACACCTCGATGTCGGACTCGGCCAGGTCTTCGCTGGCTGCCGGCACCTCATCCTCGGGCGTTTCGATTGCCGGCTCCCCGACGGGCCGCTCATCCACGGTGACCATCTCGGGTTCAGGCTCGACCTCGATGTCTTCAATGATCGGCTCGGGAGCCGCGATGTCTTCGATTCCGGTCGACGCCGTAAATTGCTCGATGTAAGGGTCCAGGTAGCCCAGTTGTTTGGCACCAATTCCTGCGAGGCCCAGGGCCACCGCAAGTACTGCGATCCACGTGCCGGGAGACCCGCTGTCGTTGTCGGTAGCGAAGCGTTCCGGCGCTTCGAAGCTGATCGTATCCTCATCGTTGCTACCGGAACCGACGTCACCGAGCGCTTTTACAAATTCATTGACTGTCTGGAAGCGCGTAACGCGCGCATAGGACAATGCCTTCTTCAAGGCCTTCCATTGATCGTTACTGATATTCTGCGGCCGCTGCGGCGTCATGCCGGCCTGCGACGCTTCCGCCGCGTTGCGCGGTCCAAATACCCGATAGCCCGCCACCAGCCTGTAAAACAGGCAGCCCAGGGAGAACACATCATCGCTCGCCACGGGTTCTTCGCCGCCAAGAACCTGCATACTTGAATAGGCAGGTGTCAGCGCACCGAGCACGCCAGGATCGAAGTCGCCCTCGCCCTGCTTCTGGCGCACACGCGCCACACCAAAGTCGAACAGCTTGGCGTCGCCATTGGGCATGATCATGATATTGCCCGGCTTGACGTCCGCATGGACGATGCCGCAACGATGCGCGTAATCGAGTGCGTCACCGACTTGCCGCACGATCCTGAACGCCGCCTCCAGATCGATACTGCGAGCGTCTGCGGAATCGAGAATTTCGGCCAGGGTGCGGCCTTCGAGCCACTCGAGAATCAGAAAGTAGAGATCATCGTCCCGATCGAGATCGATGAACCGCACGATGTGCGGATGCACCAGGCACCGGGTCTTGGCCGCCTCCTGCTGTAATGCTCGCAGCGCGTGACCGTCTTCGGCCAGCTCCGGCGATAGAATTTTCAGGGCAACGTTGGCCTGCTCGGCACCCGCCTCTGCCAGGCGACGATCGAGGGCTTTGTACACGACACCCATGCTGCCGCCAGATACCTGCTCCTTCAGCAGGAAACGATCGCGGAGCACGGACCCTACCTGCACGCGCCCTGCGGGCGACAGGTTCGGCACCGACGCGGCAGGTATTACCGTCGTGGCACCGAATTCGTCTGCGTCCTCAGCGACCGGCGCCGCAGGAGTTTCGATCGGCGTGGCAGGCGCTCGCGGCTGCGGTGCCGGCTTTGCGCGGGCAGCGGTTACCGGGCTGGTCGGGAGTCTTTCCATGGCGTAGCCGTCGAGCATGGACTTGACCAGCTGGAAGGTCTCCTTGCGCAGACTGCCCGCTTCGTAGCGCTCCTGGAGAACGCGTCGAATCTCGGCCTCACCGCCGCTATTGGACGCCATGAGGGCGCCGATCCCGTTTTGGATATCAGCCAGCATGTCGACGTCATTGGCCACCCCTGCAAGCCTGTCATCGAAGCTTGCAAGCTGATCGGCGAACGTGTCGCGAATTTTATCGGATTCTGTACTCATCTCTAGCAGCGAATTTTACCTGCATTATCAGGCCGCAATCCGGAACTGGTCGTCAAATTACCTTGCCCGGATTGAGGATATTGGCGGGATCCAGCGTTTTCTTGAGCATTCGCATCAGGTCGTACTCAGCGCCAGCCCGGTACTCGGCCAAACAGGACCGTTTCAACTGCCCAACGCCGTGTTCTGCGCTGAAGCTGCCGCCGAGTTCGGCCACGAGATCGTAAATCGCCGTCGTGATCGACTTGCCGAGACTCGAGTACGCGTCCGCACTGAGCGTATGGGGCAGCGAAACGTTGTAATGAAGGTTGCCATCGCCGACATGACCAAAAGCCACGAGCGTCGCATTCGAACACAGCGTCTCGAGCAGTTCGTCGCCGCGTTGCAGGAATTCCTGCATCTTCGAGACCGGTACCGAGATATCGTGCTTGAGCGCCTTTCCGGCCTGCCGCTCCGCTTCCGAAATTGAATGACGGAGACGCCACAGCTTTTCGACCTCGGTCGAGTTCTTCGCGATCACCGCATCCAGGGCCAGCCCTCCCTCGATGGCTTCCATGAGCACTGTCTCGAGGCGCCCGCGATCGTCGCCCGTGGCGACTTCAAGCAGCACATACCATGGATAATCGTGGTCGAAAGGCAGGCTTGCGTCCGGAATATAGCGTTCGACCAGACCGAAAACATGATCCGACACCAGTTCGAAGGTCTGGAGCCGGTCCGGAAAGTGGGATTTCAGGTTTGCAAGCAACGACACGGACGTTCCCGACGACGGAACTGCGACCAGGGCCGTGCCCAGTTCACCGGGCAAAGGAAAGAGACGCAGACTCGCTGCCGTTATCACCCCGAGTGTCCCTTCACTGCCAATGAACAGTTGCTTCAGATCGTAGCCGGCCGTGTCTTTGCGGAGCGAGCGAAGGCTGTTCAGGATCGTGCCGTCGGCCAGGACGACCTCCAGGCCGAGGATGAGCGCCCGGGTGGTCCCGTAGCGAATGACATTCAGACCGCCGGCGTCGGTGGCGATATTGCCGCCGATCTGGCAACTGCCTTCTGCGCCGAGACTCAGGGGGAAGTAGCGCCCCGCCGCAAGTGCAGCCTCCTGGATTGCCTGGAGTACGCAGCCCGCCTCAACTTCCATAGAGAAGTTGTCGGCATCAATGCTTCGAATTCGATTCATGCGTGCCATCGAGAGCAATACCTGGCTGCCGGAGTCGTCCGGTACGCTGCCCGCACACATGCTGGTATTACCACCCTGGGGAACGATACCGACCCCGGCTTCCGCACAGGCTGCGACAATCCTGGAAACCTCGTTGGTTGAGGTGGGCATCAGCATCAGTGGAGTTACGCCCGTGAAGGCGCCACGCCAGTCGGTGACGTGCGGCCGCAACGCGTCTGCGTCGCTGGTCCAGCCGCCTGGGCCGACAATGTTCTTCAGTTGCTCAAGCAGCGGGTTCATCGAATATCGCCTGTCTCTCGAAGGTGTCCCAATCGATATTGCTACCGCACATCACGAGCACTACACGTTTGCCGTACAGGTCATCACGGAGTGGCCCCAGCAATGCCGCAGTACTCGCGACACATGCGGGCTCCACGGCGATCTTCATGGCCTGAAACAAAAAGCCCATGCTGCGCCGCAGTTGCAGGTCCTCTACGAGGACGAGACGGTCGACGTGTTGTTCAGTCAGGGCAAACGAATAGGGCATTGCGAAAGGCGCACCGAGGCTGTCGGCGATCGTGGCCACCTTGTCGATGCTCTGCGGCGCGCCCGCTGCCCGGCTGCGATGCATCGTGTCAGCACCAACAGGTTCCACGCCGATAATCTCGCAGTCAGGTCGAAGTTGTTTCACCGCATTGGCGATGCCACCGATGAGACCGCCTCCACCAATCGGAACGATCAACGCGTCGAACTCATCGACCTGCTCACAAATTTCCAGGCCGACGGTCCCTGTGCCGAGTGCCACCGCGGGCCCCTCAAACGGATGGACAAAGTAGCGGCCTTCCTCCTCCTGGATTCGCTCGGCCACTTCAAAGGCTTGGTGGACATCATCCGCAAGCACGACATCGGCGCCATAGGCCCTGCAGGCCTCGATACGCGTCGGATTCGCGGAACGGATCATGACCACCCTCGCGGTGGTACCCAGGGTTTGCGCGGCGAACGCCGTTGCGATTGCATGGTTACCGGCGCTAACAGCAGTAACACCCGCTTCGAGTTGTTCCTTGTCGAGCCGGAGCAGGGTCGCGAGTGCTCCGCGCGCCTTGAAAGTGCCAGTCCTTTGCAGGAATTCAAGCTTCGCCTGAACCGAGGTGTTACCGCCGATCAGCTGTTCCAGCGCTGCGCAACGCAGCACCGGTGTCGTTATCGTCTCTGCGCTTAGCTGTTCGCGGAGGGCGCGAACTTCCTCTATGTCTGGTCCTGTCACGGTCATTTGTTATGTAAGATACACGGCTGTAGTTATAACACTTGCGCTGTATAGCAGAGTTGATTAGGTTGGCTTGAGCGAACTGTGGCAGAGATTGCAGTTTCGCGATAGTCGCTGCGGGCAAAGGCATGGAATTAGACGATCTGTCGAAATCCGGGATTCGACGAATAGCTGACTATTCGCCGTACCTGGATCAGTTAGCCGGGCTAGCCCAACAAATGGGGCTGCGCCAGCGCAGCAACCTGATGCACGTTGAAACCGCTTTGCGAAGCCACTGGTCGCTCGGCCAGAACAGCATCCTCAGCTGGTCCCCACTGGACCAGAGCATCCTGATCCTGGTTGTGCCGCACTACGCAATTGCCGAGTACACGTCTCCCGGCGCCAATAACATGCCGCCACGCGTATCGCCGCGCTTCATTACAGAGTTGATCTCGGGCGATCGGCAGCTGTCGATTTCGCAAATGCAAAAGGTTGCACGATTACTCGATATCGAACCGATCAACATTCGCCTGCGCGAGCCATTGGATGGCACGGCGGTCGAGACACAGATCATCGAGAAGATGATCCGCAAGTACGGCATCAACTACGTTCCGAGTCGCGCGGTCACGTTGTTCGACATCGTTGGCTTCAGTTTACTGATGCCGTTCGAACAAATGACACAGCTCAACAGCCTGTCATATTCGCTGAATTCAGCCCACGCCAAGATGCTCGAGCAGGATGTCAATATCGATTTCGCGCGCTCGTCGAGTGGCGACGGATTCTATATCTGGAACCGCGACGAAGGTCTCGAAGCCAGCGTTAATCTGTACCACTTCATGCACATTGTTCTCGCGGACAACGCAATCGCGCGCAGCAAGTCATCAACCAAAGCGGTTCCTCGCTTGCGCGCCTGTTTTCATGTCGGCAGTTGTTACGAGTTCCATCAGGCGGAAGGCCTGAATCCGACCACGCATGACTTTATCGTCGGCGATGTGACGATCGAACTTGCCCGTATGATCGACGCGGCACTCCCTGGCCAGATTCTCGTCGGCGACTTCATGACAGACATCGAGTCGCACACCGACACGGGTACATTACGGATAGAACCGAACGTCGACGCGGTGACTTTCCTCGAGCGTGCGCAGGGCAACCTGTCGCAACTGAGCGGCATGGTGCTGTCGGGCGAAAGGGTCACCGCAATCAAGTGCTACCTGACCGGCGAGCAGATGGGCGGCGGCCATTTCAATATCCGACGCCTGACTATTCGAGACAAGCACGGATTGTCGCGCGTAGCGTTCAACGCCAAGGTCAACATCTACAGAGAATCGGCGCAGCCGATTCTCCTCGGCATCCAGGACCGGAAGCTGCCGATCAGCAATCCCGTCTAACGAGGTAAACCTATGCAAAGAACCCTGTCTGACTGGGGCGGCAACCTGGTGGCGTTCGCCATCGTGATACTGCTCAACGTGTTATCGAATGCGCTGCCAATCAATGGCCAGACCATGCCGGAAATTTCCGCGAAGTACCCGTCACTGTTTACCCCGGCCGGGTTTACCTTTTCAATTTGGGGCGTGATCTACCTGGCCTTGCTTGTCTTTGTCATATGGCAAGCGCTTCCGGCGCAGCGGGGCAATGGGAAAGTCGCTGCAGTTTCGAAGTATTTCCAGCTCAACTGCCTGATGAACGCTGTCTGGATCGTCGTTTGGCACTACGACCTGCTGGCGCTCTCATTGGTCGTAATGCTCGCTATCCTCACGACGCTGATTCTCATCTACCGTGCATTGATCGCCTCGATCGATGCGGCACCGTTTCTCGAGCACATCGTGCTGTACCTGCCGTTCAGCCTGTATATCGGCTGGATAACGCTGGCAACAATCGCGAACGCGAGCGTGCTGCAAAACGGCAACGGCTGGGACAATGTGTGGTTGAGTGCCGTGCAGTGGACTCTCCTCAAACTGGCAGTCGCTGGCGCAATCGGGGCGACAATGATTCTCCGGAACAGGGATGTACCTTTTGCCCTGGCCATTGCCTGGGGGGCGTACGGAATCTCCGCAATGCAGTCAGCGACACCCGAGGTGGCCGGCGCAGCAATGACCCTGTCACTATTAACCTTGATTCTTGTGGCGGTAGATGGTGCGAGACGACTCGCTGCCGCCTGACCTTTTAGGGAGTACGAAAAAATGGCCAACGAGGGATATCACGAACCGCTGGAGGAACTGTCAGACGCTACTCGCGACATGCATCGCGCAATCACGTCGCTGATGGAAGAGCTCGAAGCCGTTGACTGGTACAACCAACGCGTCGACGCGTGCAAGGACGACGAGCTGCGGGCGATCCTTGCGCACAACCGCGACGAAGAAAAGGAACACGCGGCGATGGTACTTGAGTGGATACGGCGACAGGATCCGACCTTCGACAAGGAACTGAAGGACTATCTGTTTACGGATAAACCGATCGCGCACAAGTAGATCTTCGTCGAACCCGGACAAGCAAAAAAAAAGCCGCTCTCCCTGCGGGTGAGAGCGGCTTTTTTTTGTGAATTGGTCGGGGCGAGAAGATTCGAACTTCCGACCCCCACAACCCCATTGTGGTGCGCTACCAGGCTGCGCTACGCCCCGACCGTTGGCTGGCAGCACGGCCGACGGCCGTGACTACGCAGGGCGGCAATCATACCCGCCGGGAACCTGCTTGAAAAGGAGAGAATTTAGCGGCGCAGAATCTTCAGAACTTGTTCAAGTTCCATGCGTATCTGCTTGATAATCTGTTGACTTTGCGTCACATCAGACTTGGCATCATCACCGGTCAGCCGCTGACGCGCACCACCGATCGTAAAACCCTCATCGTACAGAAGGCTTCGAATCTGGCGAATGATCAGGACATCCTGGCGCTGATAATAGCGGCGGTTGCCCCGTCGCTTGACAGGCTTCAGTTGTGGGAACTCCTGCTCCCAATACCTGAGTACGTGCGGCTTGACCGCACAAAGGTCGCTCACTTCACCAATCGTAAAGTAACGCTTCCCAGGAATTGGAGGTAGTTCGTCGTTATTCCCCGGTTCCAGCATATGCTTCCACTCGGGCCTTTAGTTTTTGACCTGGCCGAAACGTCACAACGCGGCGTGCGCTGATCGGAATTTCCTCACCCGTTTTCGGATTCCTGCCCGGTCGTTCTTTTTTATCCCGAAGATCAAAATTCCCGAAACCGGAAAGTTTGACTTGCTCCCCAACTGCGAGTGATGCACGCAGCTCCTCAAAATACAAATCGACCAATTCGCGAGCTTCTCTTTTATTGAGACCGAGCTCATTGAACAACGACTCGGCCATGTCTGCTTTGGTCAGTGCCATCGGGAATCAGTCTCTTAGTTCAGCGGCGAATTTGTTTTCTAATTTGGCGACTGCAGCGGCCGTCACAGAGTCCGCATCAGCGTCAGTAAGGGTGCGCGATGTTTCCTGCAAAATCAAGCCTATTGCGACGCTTTTTCGCCCAGCTTCTATTTTATCACCTCGGTAAATGTCAAAAATCCTGACATCGCGAATCAGTTCCGGCGAAGCCGAAGAGACCGTCTTGACGAGTTCCTCAGCAGACACCTGGTCGTCGACGATAACGGCGATGTCCCGGCGAATGGCCGGGAACCTGGAAATCACTTTTGCTTCCGGCGCAGCCGACGCCAACGCTTTCGATGCATCGAGCTCGAAAACGTAGACCGCTCGTTTCAGATCGTAGTCTTTTGCAATGCGCGGATGCAGCTTGCCGACAACGCCAATTTCGTCCGCGCCACGCAGTAGTTTCGCTGTCTGGCCGGGCTGCAATGCCGGATGCTCGGCCGGCACATAGCGAACACCGTGACCGTCGCCCGCCAATGCCAATACAGCCTCAACATCGGCTTTTATGTCAAAGAAATCAACGCTTTCCGAAGCTGCTCCCCATTGCTCGGGTGCGGCAGAGCCCGTCAGCAGGCCCGCAATACGCACGACCTCATAATGGTCCTGTAGTGAGCCGTGATACGAACGGCTCGCCTCAAAAATCCGGACGCGATCCTGTTGTCGCGCCGTGTTGGCAGACGCCACCGTGACGAGACCCGGCCATAACGATGCACGCATGACGGAGAGGTCTGATGAAATCGGATTACTCAAAACCAGCGGCGATTCCACGCCTGTAAATTTTGTATTTGCTTCGGCATCGATGAAGCTGTACGTGACAACCTCCTGGTAGTCACGAGCGATCAAGGTCGCGGCCGCACGTTCCAGTTCGATGCGGGACTCAGTCACTGTCTCGAGTGGCGATTGTGCCGACAGGGTCGTCTCGGGAATCGAATCGTAGCCGTGAATGCGGGCGACCTCCTCGATGAGGTCGACTTCGTACTGCATATCAAAGCGGTGGCTGGGTGCTTTGACATTCCATCCACTCTCTGTTTCGACGATTTCAAACTGCAGGCTTTCGAGAATTGTGACAACCTCTGCATCGTCTATGTCGATACCCAGCAGATGGGCAAGTCGAGATCTACGGAGCGAAACTGTTGCCCGTTCTGGCAGATGTTCCGGCGCCGAATCAATCACCAACGGACCCGCATTACCGCCCGCAATTTCGATGAGAAGCTGGGTCGCACGCTCGACAGCCCGGCCCTGCCCTTGCGGATCAACGCCGCGTTCAAAACGCAGTGATGCATCGGTGTGCATGCCGTAATTTCGAGCGCGTCCCGCCATGAAGTGCGGCGGCCAAAACGCCGCTTCGAAGAACACATCGGTCGTCTTGTCGGTCACAGCGGTTGTCAAACCGCCCATGATTCCGGCCATGCCGATGACGCCACTATCATCCGTGATAACCAGGGTGTCGTCCCTGAGTTCGACGTCTTTGTCATCCAGCAACCTTACTTTTTCGCCGGGCCTGGCCAACCGGGGCCGGATCGGGCCCCGCAACAGCGCCGCGTCATAGGCATGCAGGGGCTGACCGAGCTCCAGCATGACGAGATTGGTGACGTCGACAACCGGTGAAATGCCCCGCAGTCCAGCGCGGCGCAGCCTCTCGGTTATCCAGACGGGCGACTTCGCGTGCGGATCGATGCCACGAATAACCCGCCCCGCAAAGCGGGGACAGCCGGCCGGCTCGACCAGTTCCACCGCCTGGATCGCGTCGATCGTGGCCGCCACGGGCGCTACAGAGGCGTCCTTTAGTGCCGCACCGGTTAACGCCGAGACGTCGCGCGCAATACCAAGAACGCTGAAACAGTCACCGCGATTCGGCGTCAGATCGAGATCGATCACTGCATCGGGAAGATCGAGATACTCGACCAGCGACTGACCGACGGGTGCATCGGCCGGCAGGTCCATGATGCCGTCCGATTCGTCGCCCAGTCCGATTTCCACGGCCGAGCACAGCATGCCGTTGGATACGACACCACGAATCTTCGCTTTACGAAGTTTCATGCCGTTCGGGAGTTTTACGCCGGGCTTTGCCAGCGGAGTCTTCATCCCGGCACGAACATTCGGGGCACCGCAAACGATATCGATGAGTTCGTCACCACCGTCGCTGACTTTGCAGACGCTGAGCTTGTCTGCATCCGGGTGCCTGCCGCATTCGACAACTTCGGCAATGACGACGTCCTCGATACCGGTGCCTTCGTACTCGATCCCGTCGACCTCGTGGCCGAGCATCGTCAACTGGTGCCCCAGGGCCTCAGTATCCAGATCGGGCTTAACCCATTCACGTAACCAGGATTCTGCGATTTTCATGGCTTCACCTGAACTGCCGAAGGAATCGCAGATCGTTCTCGAAGAACGTACGCAGGTCATTTACGCCATAGCGCAGCATGGCCAGGCGTTCAACGCCCATCCCGAAGGCATAACCGGTGTATTTCTCCGCATCGACTCCAGCGCTTTCGAGCACATTCGGATGCACCATGCCGCAGCCCAGGATCTCGAGCCACTTGCCTTCGCCCCAGGAGACGTCAACCTCTGCCGAGGGCTCGGTGAACGGAAAATAGCTGGGACGAAATCGCAGCTCCGCATCGCGCTCGAAAAACGCTTCCACGAACTGGTGAAGGACAGCCTTGAGGTTCGCAAAACTGACGTGTTCGCCGACGACCAGCCCCTCGACCTGGTGGAACATCGGCGTGTGCGTCTGGTCCGAATCGCAGCGATACACGCGCCCGGGAGCGATAATCTTGATGGGGGCGCCTTCGTTCACCATTGAGCGAATCTGCACCGGCGACGTATGTGTCCGCAGCAGGTTGCCACCCGGGAAATAGAACGTATCGTGCATCGCACGAGCCGGGTGATTCTCGGGAATATTCAGCGCCGTGAAATTGTGGAAATCATCCTCGATTTCGGGACCGGCACGAACACCGAAGCCGGCATTCCTGAAGATCTTCTCAATGCGCAGCATCGCGCGCGTGACAGGATGATAGCCACCCACCGAAAGCCCGCGTCCCGGCAACGTAACATCGACCGCATCTGCGGCGAGTTTCGCTTCGAGCGCTGCAGCTTCAAGTGCATCGCGCCGGGCATTCAATCGCCCCTGTACCGCCTGCTTGGCCTGGTTGATTTCCTGACCGGCCGCAGATCGCTCTTCCGCTGGAAGCTGGCCCAGCGATTTCAGGCGTGCCGTGATTTCGCCTTTCTTACCCAGATAGGAGACCCGGACCGCATCAAGTGCGGCTAGGTCGGCGGCTGCATCGATTTCAGACGCAGCCTGGGAGATAAGGTCGCTCAGGGAGGTCATTGTTTGAGATCGAACCGGCCGGAACAGGTCCAGCCGGTTCAGCAGATCTTAACTGGCCGCTTGCTGCTCAAGACCCGCCTTCGCGGCTTCGGCGATGACGCCAAATGCCTCGGGGTCATGCACGGCAATATCCGCCAGGACCTTGCGGTCAACCTCGATCTCAGCCTTGTTCAGGCCATTGATCAGGCGGCTGTACGACAAGCCGTGCATGCGTGCGGCTGCGTTGATACGCGCAATCCACAGCTGACGGAACTGACGTTTGCGCTGGCGGCGATCGCGATAGGCGTACTGGCCAGCTTTGATAACGGCCTGCTTGGCCGTCTTGAATAGTTTGGACCGCGCGCCGTAGTAGCCCTTCGCTTTACCGAGGACCTTCTTATGACGGGCTTTGGCAGTTACGCCACGTTTTACTCGTGCCATCTCTCAATCTCCTCTTAGCTATACGGAAGCATGCGCTTCACGGCTTTCACATCGGCATCTGCAACCTGCAGAGTGTTGCCGAGCTGGCGTTTACGCTTGGACTTCTTTTTCGTAAGAATGTGATTGAGGTGGGCCTGGGAGCGTTTGAAGCCACCCTTGCCCGTCTTTTTGAAGCGCTTTGCGGCGCCCCGGTTGGTTTTCATCTTTGACATTTTGTCTTTCCTTATGGCCGTGCAACGAGCCTCGTGGCCGCGGCAGGCGGATTAATGGTCGATTCGCGGCAGCGCCGCTCCTGCAACCGTTACTCTCTTTTATTCGGTGCGGTGTTCTTTTGCCTAGTGTTTCTTCGGCGCAATAACCTGGATCATTTGCCGACCTTCCATCTGTGGCATCTGTTCCACCGTACCGTACTCTTCCAGGTCATCTCTGACCCTGGCCAGAAGCTGCGCACCCAGTTCCCTGTGCGCCATTTCCCGACCGCGGAATCTTAAGGTGACTTTCGTTTTGTCACCGTTCTCAAGAAACTCCTTGAGCTTCCTGAGCTTGATCTGGTAATCGCCTTCATCCGTTCCCGGACGAAACTTGATTTCCTTGACGTGGACTTGCTTCTGTTTGCGTTTCGCAGATTGGTTTTTCTTGTTTTGTTCAAACAAGTACTTGCCAAAATCCATAATCCGGCACACAGGCGGTTCCGCCATCGGCGACACTTCAACAAGATCCAGGCCCTCTTCTCGAGCCAATGCGATCGCCGCAGCGATGCCCATGACTCCAGCCTGCTCACCCGCCGAGTCGATTACCCGCACTTCGGTGGCCTCGATTTCATTGTTGCGCCTTACACGCTTTGTAACTGCGATACCCAAATCCTCCAGTAATTCAAGGTGTTATCCCATTGCAGCCCACAGCGAACTGCCACAGCTGCAGCGGGAACGCGATTCTAATAAGCTTGCGGGCAGGAAACAACCTCGGCAAACCGATTTTTCCTAAAAAAATCAGGTGTTTTGTACCGGGGGTGGTGGGCGATGCGGGTTTCGAACCTGCGACCTCCACGATGTCAACGTGGCGCTCTACCCCTGAGCTAATCGCCCCCTGGATCTCCGCTCCTCCGGTAATGCCCCCTGGGCTAATCGCCCCGGTGCCGAAGGGAGGCGTAAGATACTGAAGCGACTGCCCTACTGCAAGACCTTTCACCCGGCTTTTTTCCCGCCCAGCCCCAGTCCCAGCGCCCGAATCGCCTGGATCTCATCTCGCAATCGCGCAGCCTCCTCAAACTCGAGATCCCTGGCGTGCCTGAGCATCTTCTTCTCGAGCTGGCTGGCCTTCTTGAGCGCCTGTTCCGGCGACAGGACCTCGTAAACACCCTTCTTGTCCGCCGCAAGCCCGGGGCCTCTTCCTGGCACCGGGTAAGCAGACTCCATCACGTCAGATACCTGCTTGATGATCGTTGCCGGCGTAATGCCATGCTCTTCGTTGTAAATAACCTGTTTTTCGCGGCGGCGATCCGTTTCATCCATCGCCCGCTTCATGGAACCCGTCACGACATCGGCGTAGAGAATGGCGGTGCCATGCAGGTTGCGTGCTGCGCGGCCAATCGTCTGGATAAGGGAACGTTCCGACCGCAGGAAGCCTTCCTTGTCGGCATCCAGGATGGCCACAAGCGACACCTCGGGCATGTCCAGGCCCTCGCGCAGCAGGTTAATGCCCACGAGCACGTCAAAGGTCCCTAGCCGCAGGTCCCGGATGATTTCGGTGCGCTCCACCGTGCCGATGTCAGAGTGCAAATAACGCACAGCCACGCCGTGCTCCCGCAAGTAGTCGGTCAGATCTTCGGCCATGCGCTTCGTCAACGTCGTAATCAGAACGCGTTCGCCACTGGCAACGCGCTTGCCGATTTCTGACAGCACATCATCGACCTGGGTTTGCGCGGGACGCACCTCCACCGCAGGATCAATAAGTCCGGTAGGACGGACCAGCAACTCGACCATACTGTCCGCATGGTTTTTCTCATAGTCGCCGGGCGTTGCCGATACGTAGATGGTTTGCGGAGACAGCCGCTCGAATTCGTCAAATCGCAACGGACGATTGTCCAGCGCCGACGGCAGGCGAAAACCGAACTCGACCAGTGTTTCCTTGCGCGACCGGTCGCCCTTGTACATCGCGCCCAATTGCGGCACCGTCACGTGACTCTCATCGATGACCAGAAGAGCGTTGTCCGGCACGTAATCGAAGAGGCACGGGGGTGGTTCACCGGGCTCCCTCCCCGACAGGTAGCGCGAATAGTTCTCGATCCCGGAGCAATATCCAAGCTCCTTTATCATCTCTAAATCAAATAAAGTTCTCTGCTCAAGTCTTTGAGCTTCAAGAAGTTTATCGACCTTTCTCAAATACGCAAGGCGGTCTTTGAGCTCGACCTTTATATGCTCACAGGCCTCGAGCAGTTTCTCGCGGGGCGTGACGTAATGGGTCTTTGGGAAGACCGTGAAACGTGGCACGCGCCGCAGGACCTCGCCCGTCAGCGGGTCGAAGTGGGCGATCGACTCCACTTCGTCGTCAAACAGCTCGATCCGCACTGCATCCCGCTCCGACTCGGCCGGGAAAATGTCGATGACGTCACCACGGACCCGGTAGGTGCCCTGCGACAGGTCCAGCTCATTGCGCTTGTACTGCATCTCGGCGAGGCGCCGCAGGATCTTGCGCTGGTCGATACGATCCCCACGGGTCACGTGCAACACCATGCTGAAGTAGGCTTCCGGATCGCCGAGACCGTAGATTGCCGAGACGGTCGCCACGATGATTGCGTCCTGCCGTTCGATCAGTGCCTTGGTGGCCGACAAGCGCATTTGCTCGATGTGCTGATTGATGGACGCGTCTTTCTCTATGTACGTGTCCGACGACGGCACATACGCTTCTGGCTGGTAATAATCGTAATAGGACACGAAGTACTCAACGGCATTCTTCGGAAAAAAGTCCCGCATTTCGCCGTAGAGCTGCGCCGCGAGTGTTTTGTTCGGCGCGAGAATGATGGCGGGCCTTTGCGTGCGCTCGATGACGCTCGCGATGGTGTAGGTCTTGCCCGATCCTGTAACGCCCAGCAAGACCTGCCTGGCCAGCCCGTCGTCGAGACCCTCGGACAGGCCGGCAATCGCCTCGGGCTGGTCGCCAGCCGCGCTGAATTCCGACACCAGGGTGAGGTGATTACGTCCCTCTAATGAGGTATTGGGCCGGTCTGTCGATTCACGTACCATCAGCTTGCGTTTCCAGGAGGCAATCGAGTGAGTCTACCAGTTTCAAAACGTATGGCTGTCGTAAAGCCGTCCGCTACGGGTGCCGTGCTGGCCCTCGCCGCCGAACTGCGTGCTGCGGGTCGTGATCTCATCAGCCTCGGTGCCGGAGAACCGGATTTCGACACGCCCCGGCACATCAAGGACGCGGCGATAGCAGCCATTCATGCCGGCCAGACCAAGTACACACCGATCGATGGCACCGCCGAGCTCAAAGCCGCGATAGCCGCCAAGTTCGCCCGCGAGAATCGGCTGGAATACGAGACATCCCAGATCGTCGTGACCAGCGGCGCAAAGCAGGCATTGTTCAACCTCTGCCTGGGCCTGCTCGGCCCTGGCGACGAGGCCATCGTGCCGGCGCCCTACTGGGTGTCCTACCCTGACATGGTGCGCCTGGCTGGCGCTGAGGCGGTCTTTATCGATGCCGGCATCGAGCAGCACTTCAAAATCACTCCAGAACAATTGGATGGCGCCATCACGGAACGCACGCGCCTGCTGATTCTGAACAGCCCGTCCAATCCTACCGGTGCGAGTTACAACGAAGCCGAACTGCAAGCCCTGGGCGCTGTGCTCGAGAAACACCCGGGTGTGGTTGTCCTTGCGGACGATATCTACGAACACATCCACTGGGCGGACGACCCATTCGTGAGCTTTGCCGCCGCTTGCCCTGCTCTCAAGGACCGCACGGTAACGACGAATGGGGTCTCCAAGGCCTACGCCATGACAGGCTGGCGCATCGGCTTTGCCGCCGGGCCGCCGGAACTCATTACCGCGATGAAAACGATCCAGAGCCAAAGCACGTCCAATCCGTGCAGCGTGTCCCAGGCCGCGGCGCTGGCAGCCCTGAATGGCGACCAATCCTGTGTCGCGGAAATGGCGGCCGCCTACAAGGACCGCCACGACTATATTGTGCCCGCGCTCAATGAAATAGATGGCTTTGAGTGCCGGCATGGCGAGGGAACGTTTTATGCTTTTCCGCGCGTGCGTGGCGCGCTTGACGCCCTCAACATGCAAACGGACGTTGAATTGGTCGAGCATCTGCTGAACAAGGCGGACGTGGCGTGTGTGCCCGGGTCCGCGTTTGGCGCCCCTTCTTATATGCGGCTTTCCTTTGCCTGTTCGATGGAGTCCCTGGAGGAGTCAGTCAGGCGCATAAAACGCGCCCTGATGGGTTGACAAGGGACCAGTGCTAGACCAAAATCGCGCCCCGCACCTAAGGGTGACCAAAATTCCCCGATAGCTCAGTTGGTAGAGCGATTGACTGTTAATCAATTGGTCCCTGGTTCGAGTCCGGGTCGGGGAGCCAAACAAAAAGAAACGCCATGCAGTCCACTCGGTTGCATGGCGTTTTTTGTTACTCCGCCAGGAACAGCGGCGAGGAACTGATCGCATGGAAATCTTCAAGGAGTTCGGCATCGAGGCGGCCCATCGCCTGCCCAATGTCCCGGCCGACCACAAGTGCGCGCGGCTGCACGGCCACTCGTTCAGAATCACGATCCATGTCTCAGGCGATGTCGATCCGGCTCTCGGCTGGGTGCAGGATTTTGCCGACCTCAAGGAGGCCTTCGCGCCAATTCATGAGCGTCTCGACCACCGGTATCTGAACGAGATTCCCGGCCTGGAGAATCCAACCAGTGAAAATCTCTGTGCCTGGATCTGGCGCGAACTCGAACCCACACTTCCAGGGCTATGCAGGATCGTCATCCGCGAGACCTGCAGGTCCGGCTGTTCCTACGAAGGCCCCTAGCCCGTGGCTACTGCGCGCCTCACCAGGAAGAGGCTCGGCACTCTCCAGCCTTTGTGCGACCAGCGGCGCAATTGTAAGGTGCATCCAGTTGCCGGTTTGCGAGGGCAGCCGGGGCACTCGTCTGGTTTTGTGAATTTCTGCTAACGTCCGCATCGCTGTTCTCCACTCGATGTGTGTGAAGTAAACGATAGGAGGTTGTGCCCTGCGGTGATTGTCCCAATGCCTCAGCCGCTTGTCCGATTACCGCGACCTGCTATGCGGAAAGCTCCGGTCGAACGCCGAGCCGCTGGTGCTCTCGCCGGTGGAATACAAGGTCCAGGACGATCTTCATCAGAAGCAGCAAAACCAGACCGCCCAGCGGTTGGCCGGTTTCAATCAGGAAGAACCCGCCGACAATCAGGGCAACGTGCGTGATCATCATCCGTCGGTAAGGTAGCGCCATGGCCTGGCCGGGTGTGATCCGGTCATATTCCCGATTCCCCATGAAGTTCTCGACGAACGACCAGCCATGGGAAACGAACAAGGCAATGAGCGCCACCCAGCTCAGGTTCTCAATAACGATCCTGTAGTAGTCGGCTGGTCCTGCTACCGTATCGCCGTCCGCGAAACTGTTTGCATACATGAAAAGCAACACCATGAAGTGGCCAAACATGAAACCACCGTAGTGGACAAGAAAGAACACCGGCAGGAACAGCCCTTCAAAGGTATTCTCGCTGCTGGCGGCCACGACCATCCGGGCAATGCCGAACAGGCCGATGATCACATTCTCGCACCAGAACAACAGCAGTAGAGCAAACACATCCCAATCCCACAGCAGCACCCCGGCTAACGGCAGCAGGTTGGCCGCTACAAGCAAAGCCAGGGAGACCCGGCCGGTCATGGTGTAGCGGCTACCTCGAGCACGACATTCCACATGTATTTCACAAGATCAACGAACGCCTTTTCCTCAATCCGCTCATTATCGCCGTGCGCACCGTACCCGCTGTTCCTCTCTGCCACCGTCCGAGCGGGACCGACACCGTAGGCCTGCATGCCCTTGGCGCGCACCTGGGCCATGTCGGTCGCACCCGTCTGCATAATGGGTAATACCGTCGCGGAGGGATACATTCGCAGCGCCACATCTTCGAGAACCCTGAACATTTCGTTGTCTATTTCAGACGGCGGTGCGGCCGGCCGGTAGATATGCTCAGGTACGATTGTCACGCGTGGGTCATCGATGACCGCTGCGAGTTTCTCGTAAAACTCGTCGACGTTTTCGTCGGGCAGCATGCGAATGTCCAGCATCGCGGTTGCCTCTGACGGGATTACATTCTTTCGAAAGCCCGCGTCTATCACGGTTGGTACGACCGACGTTCGCGAA
This sequence comes from uncultured Gammaproteobacteria bacterium, assembly GCA_963698415.1. Lineage (GTDB taxonomy): Bacteria > Pseudomonadota > Gammaproteobacteria > Steroidobacterales > Woeseiaceae > UBA1847. The sequence continues at coordinate 348,343 of CAVOQS010000015.1, forward strand.
ATCGAGTAGTGATACGGGAAGGTTTCGAGAAAGTGACGCTGAATCGCATCGCTCTCATCCTCATTTTCAACGTTCAGGTAGCGAAAGGCGTCTTCGGGCGCCGATATCTCCGCAAGGCGCCTGAAATACGTGCGGGTTGTGTCATTGAGCCGCACTTCCGTTTCCCATGCGCCAGCCCTGGCGATCGCGTTCGCGAGAATCGTCACTGCATTCTCGGGGGTCGGAATTGAGCCGTGTCCGGGCTTGCCAGTTGCGACCAGCGTTACCCGTCGCGGCATTTTCTCCGTGGTTTCAATCCCCACTCGCGTTACTTTTCCATCCGCGATGATATTCTCGCCGCCTTCGGCCAGCGCGTATTCGGCATCGATTGCGTCGTAATGCTTCTCGACCATGAAATTGATGCCGACCTCCGGCGTCCCCTCCTCACCGGCTTCGGCAAGGAAAATGACGTCGCGATCGAGTTTTACGCCGTAGCGTTGCAAGAGTTTGATGACCATCAGGGACGCAGTGAGGTTGTCCTTGTCATCCAGCGTGCCACGACCGTAAATGAAGCCATCCTCCCGGTTTCCACTGAAAGGATCGGCATACCATTTGTCCGGCTGCACGCCGACAACATCAGTGTGTCCCATCATCAGGATCGGCCGCTTGGAGCCGTTCCCGCGAATCCTTGCAACAAGATTTGCGCGGTCGGGATCGAGAGCGTAAACCTCGTAATCGATGCCCTCCCCATCCAGCACCTCTTCGAGGTACTCGACCACCAACGTCTCGTTTCCTGGTGGATTGGTTGTATTGATCCGGACGAGGTCAACGAAATGCTGGATCGCTTCCTCCCCTGCTTCGTCCCAGTCGATCAGGTAGGACTGCTGCGCATTTGCTGACGCTGCAGCGAGTAAAACTACCAACGCACTGATTATTCTCATATTTTCTTCACCGCCGACCTCAAATAGTGGGTTAGAATAGCTGCTCAACACGACTGGCGAAACTAATTAAATCAATGTGCCAGTCGATAGGGGGGGTATGAACAAGAAATTCATCATTTCCTGGGGTGCCTTTGTCTGGATCTATCAGCGTGGCACGGAAGACAAGCCGTGGGTGCAACAAGGTTTGCGCTTCGGTATCGCGATAGCGCTGGTTGCCGCCTTCCTGAACCGCAGCGACGCCAAAGGCTGACTTGCAGATGTCGATCTTCACCGAACTCAGGCGTCGCAACGTCATTCGCGTTGCGATTGCCTACCTGGTCACGGCCTGGCTGGTCGCCCAGGTTGCTGAACTCGCGCTCGAGAGTTTCGGGACGCCCGACTGGGTGATGAAGACGCTTCTGTTTATGCTCGCTATCGGCCTGCCCTTTGCGTTGATCTTCGCCTGGGCATTTGAACTGACTCCCGAGGGTATCAAACGCGAAAAGGACGTCGATCGGTCGCAATCAATCACCCAGGAAACCGGGCGCAAACTGACTTACACCATCATCGGCATCCTTGTGGTTGCGCTCGTGCTGTCCATTGCGACGCGCGGCGTGCAGTTTGGTGACGAAGATCCCGTCAAACAGCCAGCAGCGGTCGCTAATACGGAAAAATCGATCGCCGTTCTGCCGTTCGTCAATATGTCCGACGATCCTGATAATGAGTACTTCTCGGACGGTATATCTGAAGAACTGCTCAATGTCCTGGTCAAGGTCGAAGGACTGCGCGTTGCATCGCGTACGTCGTCGTTTTCCTTCAAAGGCAAGGACACATCAATCCCGGACATCGCCAACGCCCTTACAAGTAGAGCACGTGCTCGAAGGCAGTGTTCGAAAAGCCGGCGATACTGTTCGTATCACCGCCCAGCTTATTGACGTGAAGACCGACAGTCACCTGTGGTCGGAAACCTATGATCGAAAATTCGAAGATGTTTTCGTCATCCAGGACGAAATCTCGGCACACATCGTGGATGCGCTACGCGTCGCTCTGGGTGCGGGCGAAGTGATCCAGACGGCATCGAGACCCACCGATAATCTCGAAGCCTACGAGGACTACCTTCGTGGACGGCATTTCTGGCAACGCCGAGGGGGCGACAATATTCGAAAAGCAATCGCGTTGTTCGAGAAGGCGACAGCCGCCGATCCCGGCTTCGCACGGGCCTGGTCGAGCCTCGCCGCTGCTCACCTGACGATGCCGACTTATTCCGATGAACCAGAGGACGTGCATCATCCATTGGCTCTCGGCTACGCTGAGAAGGCCCTGATGCTTGATCCCTCGCTGGCCGAGCCTCACGCGGTAAGTGCTGATCTTCTAAGAGTCCAGAACCGATGGAGCGAAGCCGAGCAGCACTACCTGAAGGCTATCGAGCTCGAGCCAGGGAATGCGACCGGTTACCTCTGGTACTCGGAGCATCTTGCCAGTGTGGGAAAACGGGAATTGTGCCTTGAGAATGCCCACGTAGCGCTGGAACTCGACCCGTTCAATGCCGGCAGCAACTCGATGTTGGCCTTCGGCCATGAGCTCAACGGGAATATGGACCTGGCACGAAAGCAATTGCAGGTTGCATGGGACCTTGGTCATCCCGGCGCAATTTTCCTCATGATCGAGTGGGACATCATGAATGGGTTCACAGAACGAGCGATGCGGACTGATCGAAGATAATGCCGAGTTCTTCGATGCCGATGACAGGGCCTATTTCTCCGCTCTTTCGGAGGCTGTGTCTGACCCCGATAAGGTGGATGCCTACCTGGAATTTGTTGCCGGCCACCCGCTTTCGGAACCGCATTTTGTTGCGCTCGAAAACATCTTGTTTGGGAGAGTGGACCGAGGCATGGAAATTCTTCTCGAAAACCCAACCACAGGCAATGACTGGATGGAGCTGTGGCTACCGGAAACAAAGCCGTTGCGGGATCATCCGCGATTCCAAGACCTGCTGCAAAATGCCGGGCTGATTTCGTACTGGGATGAATACGGCTGGCCGCCGCAGTGCGCCCGCAACGGCGAGGCGATTACCTGCCGCTGATCGCCAACAGGTTCCTGAGGTGTTCGAGAAATCTCTCGCCGGTATCCGGGTGCTCCAGCCCGTAAGCGACCGTCGCCTGCAAATAGCCCAGCTTGCTGCCGCAGTCGTAGCGCACACCTTTGAAAGAATAGGCGTACACAGCTGACTCGTTCAGCAGGTCGGCGATACCGTCGGTCAGCTGAATTTCACCACCGGCACCCCTGCCCGTCTTCTCCAGCTTGTCGAATATTTCAGGCACAAGCAGGTAGCGACCAACGACTGCCGAGTTTGAGGGTGCGTCTGCGGGTGCCGGCTTCTCGACAATTTGTGTAATCCGATCGCGATCTGCGCTATCCACGGCAACGATGCCGTAGCTTGACGTATGTTCCGGCGGCACGGTTTCCACAGCAATTACGCTGCCACCGTGTTCGGCATACTCCGCTGCCATCTGCTCGAGGCAGCCAGGTTCACCGGCTATGAGATCGTCTGCAAGATGTACGAAAAAGGGCTCGTCGCCGACTGCCGGACGCGCACAGAGAACGGCATGCCCCAGCCCCAGTGGTTCTCCCTGTCGGATATACACGCAGGAAACACCCGCCGGAACGATGCCACGAATTGACGCCAGCAGCTCATCCTTGCCCGACTCGGTCAATGCCTTCTCGAGCTCGGCATCCGTATCAAAGTGGTCCTCGATTGCGCGCTTCGATGCACCAGTCACAAAGACCAGCTTGGTCGCTCCTGCGGCGATCGCTTCCTCGACGGCGTACTGAATGAGCGGCTTATCGACGATAGGCAGCATTTCCTTCGGACTTGCCTTGGTAGCAGGCAGGAATCGGGTTCCTCGCCCAGCGACGGGAAATACAGCGGCTTTGACTTTTTGGCCCACGTGGCACTCCGGCTTATGCGAAGGGCTGCATCATAACGAAAACCGGCTTACAGCGTCATGACTGGCGTCACGCTCGACAACGAGAGCCAGGCCCGCGCAAGCACGGACCCGGCACACCAGTACTCGCAGCGCTATTTCTTGGGGGATGAAACCTTGATGTCGGCCCGGTTCAGCTCGACGGTTCGATCACCAATGCCTTTCACCAGCGACAGGTCGTCGGCACTGCGAAACGGACCGTGCTTCTCGCGGTACTCGACGATGGCCTTCGCCTTGGAGAGACCAATTCCCTTGAGTTCTTCCGAGATCGTCTCGGCATCCGCCGTGTTGACGTCCACTGGACCGGCAAACGCCAGTACGGGCAGAGATAACAGAACCATTGCTGCAGCTTTAGTCAGACTTCTCATTCCTCGCTCCTTGATGTGTGAGAGAAGGAACGGAGCATAAGCCTGTGCCGTTCGGCAGGCCGCAGCAGAATCGAGGCAGTTTGTGCTGATTTACTTGGTGATGCTGTGTTGCAGCACGGTGTCGAACTGAACGCGCGATGCCGGCCGTTGCGTTTCCCAGTCCCGGCAACTCGGACACTGCCAGAGGAGACGCTGACTGGAGAAGCCACACTCCTGGCACTGGTAGCGAGGTGTCGCCGCAGCAAGCTTGGACAGTGCGCCACGGACTTTCGCAAAGGCCGAATCTCCATCGCCACGGTCGCCATCAGACAGGCGATGCAGGTCGACAAATTCATTCAGCGTTGGCTCATTGAGCATGTACTCCTGCACACAGTCATCAATAACAGGAATGCCGCCGATATTGTTCACAATCGCCGTATAGGCGACCAGGGACGACATGTCCGGGTTCTTTTCCAGCAGGGCCCGGAGAGCGCGCTCAAGTTCTCCCACCGCATTCTCGCGCGTGTAGATAGCAACGATTTCCGGAAGCGCTTCGGCAATGAGGTAGGTATTCTCGTCGATAATCCGATGGTAAAGCTTGAGCGCCGTCTTATTGTCATCGGTGTCGCGCGCGATGTGCGCCCGGGTCAGCGCCCCGCGCATCGTTCGCGGACGACCAGCCTGCGCCTTCTTCACGTACTGGCGTGCCGACGCGTAGTCGCCCGCACTGACCGCCGCCTCGGCCATTTCACAATAGTAGTGCGCGATCTGGAGCGCCAGCGAACGTCCACCCAGGACTTCCAGTTTCTTGCCCGCGTCGATGGCTTTTAGCCATTCGTGCTCCTGCTCAAAAATCCTGCACAGCGCCTCGAGCGCCTGGACCTGGAAGCGCGATCCCTCGGCAAGCCGGGAAAACAGGTTCTCTGCACGATCAAGCAGCCCCGCGGCGAGATAGTCCTTGGCCAGCGAATACAAGGCCTGATCGCGTTGCTCGCCCCCAAGATCCGGGCGCGCGATGATGTTCTGGTGAATACGAATGGCCCGGTCAACCTCGCCGCGACGTCGGAACAGGCTGCCAAGGGCAAAGTGAGTCTCAATGGTCTTGTCATCGACCCGAACCATGCGCAGGAAATGCTCCAGGGCCTGGTCGGTCTGCTCGTTCAGCAGGAAGTTAAGGCCCTTCAGGTAGTCAATGTTCAGCGGTGGCGGCTTGTCTTCTTCGTCACGCTCACCGAAGCGACCGCTGAGCCAGCCAGCGGCTCCGAGCAGCAGGAACAGTCCCGCGAGTATCAGGGCTTTTTCAGTCGGCATCGCTGATCGGCAACCCGCGCAGGCTGCTGACCTCGCTCTCGGTCATCTTGAGTGAACGCCGCAGGACTCGCCGTTCGTTGATGAGTTTCAGTACGAAGAAGCCAATGCACAGAACTCCAAACAGCCAACCCGTCGCAAATGCGACGGTGAATGCCAGTGGGATTGAAGTGTGGACTTTGGTGAAGGCGAGATCGACGTCGATCATGCCCGTATTGTTCGCAGTGAATGTCGCCATCACGATGACGATAAGTACAACAAGTATCGCCAGGCCGATACGTTTCAGCATGCGCTCGCTCCGCGGATCCGGTGGTTCACAATCCTATGATGCGACTTGATGCCGCGATGGATCAACTCTTAATCGGGAAATGGCGGCTTTCGTCTACGCGTTCGCGCAAGTCTTTACCTGGCTTGAAGTGCGGCACGTACTTGCCTGACAGAGCAACTGCTTCGCCCGTCTTGGGATTCCGACCAATGCGGGGCGGACGATAATGCAGCGAGAAACTCCCAAAGCCGCGAATCTCGATGCGCTCCCCCTGTGCAAGAGCGTCACTCATGAGGTCCAGCAAGTGCTTGACGGCCAGTTCAACATCCTTGGCCGGCAGATGCTTTTGCTTGCGGGAGATAGCTTCTATCAGTTCTGATTTTGTCATTTTACCTTATTCCGTACCGCTGACTTGGCGTAACTCACGGATATTAAAGGCAATAGTAGCCCAGACCGGGCGGTCTGGGCTACTCTTTTTACTTATTATTTGCTTTCGCCGGACATTTTTTCTTTCAGAAGGTCGCCAAGCGTGGTGCCCACAGGCGCCGCAGCGACATCAGACTTGTAGCTGCTGACCGCTTCCTGCTCCTCGTGAACTTCCTTGGCCTTGATCGAAAGCGCAATCGTGCGGTTCTTGCGATCGACATTGGTGAATTTGGCCTCGACCTCTTCACCAACCTTGATCATCGTCCGAGCATCCTCAACCCGGCCACGGGCCAGTTCAGATGCGCGCAGCGAACCGAATACACCGTCGCCGAGATCAACCATTGCGCCACGCGCATCGACTTCGGTGACCGTGCCGGTAACGATCGAGTTCTTCGGATGGGCGGCGAGCCAGTTCGAGAACGGATCTTTCTCGAGCTGCTTGATACCCAGCGAAATACGCTCACGTTCCGCGTCGATTGCCAGCACAGCGGCCTCGATGTCCTGACCCTTCTTGTAGTTGCGCACGGCTTCTTCGCCGGGCAGATCCCAGGAAATGTCAGACAGGTGGACCAGTCCGTCGATACCGCCGTCGAGGCCGATGAAGATACCGAAGTCAGTGATCGATTTGATCTGCCCCGATACTTTGTCGCCACGATTAAAGGTAACGCCAAACTCGGCCCACGGATTCGACTTGCACTGCTTGATGCCGAGTGAAATCCGACGACGTTCCTCGTCGATCTCGATAACCATGACTTCAACTTCTTCACCAACCGACACTACGCGCGACGGGTTGACGTTCTTGTTGGTCCAGTCCATCTCGGAAACGTGTACCAGGCCTTCGACACCGTCTTCGATCTCGACAAAGCAACCGTAGTCGGCAATGTTCGTGATCTTGCCGAAGAGTCGGGTTTGCGGCGGGTACCGACGCGCCAGATCCTGCCATGGATCGTCACCGAGCTGTTTCATGCCCAGCGACACGCGCTGGCGCTCACGATCGAACTTGAGGATCTTGACTTCGATTTCCTGGCCCACTTCGACAACCTCGGAAGGGTGCTTGACGCGCTTCCAGGCCATGTCCGTGATGTGCAGCAGGCCGTCGATGCCACCGAGGTCGACAAATGCGCCGTAATCGGTGAGGTTCTTGATAACACCCTTGACGGTGTTGCCTTCCTGCAGTTCGGCCAGCAACTCTTCACGTTCTACCGAGTATTCTGATTCGACAACTGCACGGCGCGATACAACCACGTTGTTGCGACGCTGGTCGAGCTTGATGACCTTGAATTCAAGGCTCTTGCCCTCCAGGTACGCAGGATCGCGAACCGGGCGAACGTCGACGAGCGAACCCGGCAGAAACGCGCGGACGCTGTCGATCTCAACCGTAAAGCCACCTTTGACGCGACCATTGATCACGCCTTCGACGACCTCACCTGCCTCGAACGCTTTCTCAAGATCAATCCAGGTGCGTGCACGGATTGCTTTCTCGCGCGAAAGCTTGGTCTCACCGAAGCCGTCTTCAACGGCATCCAGTGCGACTTCAACAGTATCCCCTACCGAGATGCCGCCTTCGTGCTTGTCGTTCTTGAACTGTTCTATGGGGATAACGGCCTCGGACTTGAGACCTGCACTGACGATTACAACATCGTCATTTACGCCGACAACGACACCGGTGATGATGGATCCCGGCTTTATTTGTTGACTGGCAAAACTTTCTTCAAATAATTCTGCAAAACTTTCAGACATGTTATTAACCAAGGGAGCAAATACTCCCGCCCAATTACGTCGTGTCACATCCTGTGACTGACGGTCATTACAAAAAAAGGAGCGAACATCCTGTCCGTTCCCATCCATTAAACCTTCTTAGGTGTTAGAGGTTGGCGACCCAGTCGAGCACGGTTTGCGTCACTGCTTCGATGGACTGACCTGACGAATCCAGAATCCTGGCATCTTCCGCCGGCCGTAGCGGGGCTACCGATCGCTCGGAATCCCGCCGGTCACGGTCCTCTATGTCCCGTGAAAGGGCGGCAAGGCTAACATCGATACCCTTGTCTTTCAACTGCTTATGGCGCCTCACGGCACGCTCTGCAGCGCTCGCTGTCAGGAATATCTTTACCGCTGCGGAAGGAAATACGAGCGTCCCCATATCGCGGCCGTCCGCGACCAGTCCCGGGGCCTGTTGGAAGGCCCGCTGGCGCTCCAGGAGGGCCTCCCGAACCTCCGGAATGACGGCCACGACCGAGGCCATCTCGCCGGTGGTCTCCTTGCGAACTTCGCGCGTGACGTCCTCGTCATCGAGCCAGATTCGCTCGGCACCGTCCGGAGTACTGTCAAATCGGACATGCAACTCCCGCGCGACCTGGGCAACCGCATCCACGTCCGCAAGGTCCACACCCTGTTTCGCCGCCGACAGCGCCGTTAACCGATACAACGCCCCGCTGTCCAGCAAGTGATACCCGAGGGCCTTGGCGACCTTTCGAGCGATCGTTCCCTTGCCACTACCGACCGGCCCATCGATTGCGATTACAGGAACGGTCATCTCAGGCCCCCTCAACTCGTATCGCAACGCCAATCGACGACATACAGGCCGCAAAGCCCGGGAAAGACGTGTCGACGGAGGCCACGTCCTCCACTACGACCTCGTCAGCGGCGATCGTGCCGGCCAGGGCGAGCGACATGGCAATACGATGATCGCCATAGCTCTTCACGGTTCCGCCTGTGAATCGACCGCCGTGCACGATCGCCCCATCGGGCGACTCGTCGACCTGAATACCAAGGCGCCGCATACCATCGGCCATAGCCGCGATACGATCGCTTTCCTTCACGCGGAGCTCCCCGATCCCGGAGAAGACCGTCTTGCCACTTGCTGCTGCCGCGGCAACGAACAGCACTGGAAACTCGTCAATGGCCAGCGACACCAATTCTGGATCGATCTCGCCGCCGTGGAGCCTGGAAGAGCGCACACGAATATCAGCCACCGGCTCTTTGCCGAGCATTCGCGGGTTCTCGAGCCCGATATCGGCGCCCATGGCCTGCAGGATGTCGATCACACCGGTGCGCGTGGGGTTTACGCCGACATTGCTGATCAGCACGTCGGCCTTGTCCGCCAATACGACCGCCAGCAAAATGAAAGCCGCCGACGAAAGATCCGCCGGCACGTCGACCTGGCAACCGCGCAATACCTGCCCGCCGGCAATGGAAATCCTGCGCTGGTCAACGCCAAGCTCCACACCCATTGATCCGAGCATGCGTTCAGTGTGGTCTCGTGTTACCGCCGGCTCCGTCACGCTGGTGGTGCCGGTTGCGTACAGGCCGGCAAGCAGGACCGATGACTTGACCTGTGCGCTGGCAATCGGCATCTCGTAGTCTATGCCCCGCAAGCGCAGACCACCGGCGATCTGCAGCGGCGGTGTTCCGTCGCAGTCACTCTCGATCGCTGCGCCCATCATGGTCAGCGGCTTGATGATTCTGCCCATGGGACGACTCGTCAGCGATGCGTCTCCCGTCAGTGTGCTCGAAAAGCCCTGTCCGGCCAGCAATCCGGCCATCAGCCGCATCGCCGTTCCCGAGTTACCGAGGTCGAGGGGGCCACTTGCCTCGCGCAGCCCCTGCAGGCCAACACCGTCGATCGTTATCGAAGTGGGGCTGGGCTGGTCGATCGTAACGCCGAGCGCGCGCATTGCGGCCAGGGTCGCCAGGCAATCCTCTCCGGCCAGGAAGCCACTGACCTCGGTCCGGCCTTCGGCAATGCTGCCAAGCATCAGGGATCGATGAGAAACCGATTTGTCGCCGGGCACGGTGACCCGTGCATCCTGAAGTCTCGATGGGGTGACGATGAACTGCATCGGGTTGTAATCTAGCCCAGGGCCTTCGGATAGGCCCCGAGTACCTTGAACAGCGACGCGGTCTTTTCAAGCTTGGTCAGCGCTTTGGCAACTGCGTCGTCCTCGGCGTGCCCTTCCAGATCGATGAAGAACACGTAATCCCAGTTGCGGCGCCTCGATGGCCGGGACTCTATTCGCGTCATGCTGACCCCATACTCCGCCAGTGGCTGCAGCAGACTGTAAAGCACGCCGGCCCCACCCGCGGTATCGCTGGTTGAGAGCAGCAGTGTGGTCCGGTCGTCGCCGCTTGGCGCGAGCAATTCCCGCCCGACGACAAGAAACCGGGTGGCGTTGTCTTCGCGATCTTCGATGTTATTGACGAGAATCGCGAGCTCGTAAACATCGGCGGCAACTTCGGGCCCGATCGCCGCAGTCCCCTCTTCATCTCGGGCTCGACGTGCGCCGGCCGCATTGCTGGACATCCCGATGAGCTCAACGTGCGGAAGGTTTTCGCGAATCCAGCCGCGGCACTGCGCCAGCGACTGCTCATGCGCACAAATTCGCTCAATCTTGTCCAGCCCCTTGACCCTGGCCATGAGGTGTTGCTCGATTCGGAGTTCGATTTCGCCCGCGATCTTCAATGGCGAGGTAAGGAACATGTCCAGCGTGTTGTTCACCGAGCCTTCCGTTGAGTTTTCGATGGGCACCACGCCAAAATCGGCGGCACCGCACTCCACTTCCTGGAAAACCTCGTCGATTGTGTGGAATGGCAGCGCCCGGACAGAATGACCGAAATGCTTGTACAGGGCGGTCTGCGTAAACGTGCCTTCCGGGCCGAGGAAGCCTATCTTGAGTGGCTCTTGTTGCGCGAGGCAGGCAGACATGATCTCGCGGAACAGGCGCAACATCTCCTCGTCGCGCATTGGTCCGTCATTACGGTCGAGCACCTTGCGAAGCACCTCGGCCTCGCGCTCGGGACGGTAGTATTCGACCGCTGACTTGAGCGTGCCTTTGGCAACGCCGACCAACTGCGCGGTCCTGGCCCGATCATTGATCAGGGCCTGGAGACGCTCGTCTATCGCATTGATACGTTCACGTATCTCGGCCAGATCCAGATTTTCGGGTGCTTCGTCGGCCATAGCGCATTGCTCAAAAACCTTAAAGGTTTCCTCAGGTTACAGGCTTGCCTAGATTTCGCAACGCCAGGACGCCCGCAATTGACCGGAGATTGTCGAGCAGCGCTGCGGACGGCTCATGGTTTACGTCGACGATCGTGTAAGCCAGGTCGCCGAGTGACTTGTTCAGAAGGTCCTCGATATTCAGTCCTGCATCCGCAATGCGCGTCGATATCTGTCCGACCATGTTTGGCACATTGGCGTTGGCGATGGTGATTCTCCACGCGTCCAGCCGGGGCAGGCGCGCCTGGGGGAAATTGACCGAGAACCGTACGTTGCCATTCTCGAGATAGTCCTTGACGTTCTCCGCCACCATGATCGCGCAGTTTTCTTCCGCCTCGCCGGTCGACGCACCCAGATGCGGAAGCGCGGTGACTTGCGGATGAGCGATCAACTCGGGTGTTGGAAAGTCGGTGACAAAAGCGTGCAGATGCCCCCTGTCGAGCGCTGCGATGGCCGCCGCGTCATCGACAATGCCCTCACGTGCGAAATTGATTAATACGCTCCCCTTGTTCATCAGGGCAATGCGGTCCGCGCTTACCATGTTGCGAGTCGTGTCGATGAGCGGTACATGGCAAGTGACGAAATCCGCGTGTTGAAACAGCTGATCGAGCGTTTCTTCCTGCTCAACACCTGACGACAATTGCCAGGCATTCCTGACCGTGATCGCCGGGTCGTAGCCGACGACCTTCATGCCGAGATCGAGTGCGGCGTTGGCCACTTCAACGCCAATCGCGCCGAGGCCGATCACGCCAAGCGTCTTGCCGGGCAGTTCAAAGCCGACGAACTGTTTCTTGCCCGCTTCGACAGCCTTTTTGAGTGCGTCGCCGGTCTCGTCAAGGGTCTTCACGTAATCACGCGCATTGCCCAGGTTGCGAGCCCCCATCAGCATGCCGCCAATTACCAGTTCCTTGACGGCATTGGCATTGGCACCCGGCGCATTAAACACCGGGACGCCGCGTGCAGCCATGGCGTCGCAGGGGATGTTATTGGTGCCCGCCCCGGCGCGACCGATTGCGGCGACCGTATCGGGAATATCCATCTCATGCATGTTGTGCGAGCGCAGCAGGATCGCATCGGGATGCGCAATCTCTGATGCAACTTCGTAGCGGCTGCGTGGCAGGCGCCGCAGCCCTTCGACTGCGATGTTATTGAGAGTCAGGATCTTAAACATGATTATCCGTGGGCCTTTTCAAAATCAGCCATGAAGGCGATCAGCGCATCGACCGCCTCTTCGGTGACTGCGTTATAGATGGACGCGCGCATGCCGCCGACTGAACGATGCCCTTTGAGATTAGCCAGACCTGCGGCAGCAGATTCTTCGAGGAACTTCCCGTCGAGAGCCGCATCGGCGAGGATAAACGGCACGTTCATCCGCGAGCGGCAGTCGATCGCGACCGGGTTGGAATAGAAGTCTGATGCGTCAATCGCAGCGTACAACTTCTCTGCTTTGCGCTGGTTGACCTCGCCGATAGCTTCTACACCACCCTGGCGCTTCAACCACTGAAATACGAGGTCCGCGACATACCATGCGAATGTTGGTGGCGTGTTGGTCATCGAGTCCGACTCCGCGTACGACTTCCAGGTCAGCAAGTGCGCATTGTCTGCGCGCGCCCGCTCAAGCAGATCATTACTGACGATGACCAGCGTAATTCCCGCTGGACCGATGTTCTTCTGCGCGCCGGCATAGATAACGCCAAATCGACTCACGTCAAGCGGCCGCGAGAGGATGTTGCTCGACATATCGGCGACCAGCGGCACATCACCACCCGGGATGAAATTGAACTCAACACCCGCAATCGTCTCGTTTGGCGTGTAGTGCAGGTAGGCCGCGCCGTTGGAGCGTTGCCACGACGACTCGTCAGGTATGTAGGTGAACTTCCTGTCCGACGCGTCAGCCGCCACATTGACGTTGCAGAATTTCTGCGCCTCGTTAGCGGCCTTCTTGCCCCAGCTACCCGTCACAACGTAGTCGGCCGTATCGCCCGGACCGCTGAGATTCAACGGCGCCATGGCCATTTGCATCGTCGCACCGCCCTGCGGAAACAGGACGCTGTAGTCATCCGGGATATTCATGAGCTCGCGCAGTGTCGTTTCAGCCCGCTCGGCCAGTGCCACGAAGTCTTTGCCGCGGTGACTGACTTCCATGACGGACATCCCCGACCCCAGCCAGTCAGGCAGGTCGTTCCGAATGGTTTCGAGAACTTCCAGAGGCAGTGCTGCTGGTCCGGCACTAAAGTTGTATACGCGTGACATGACGCTGAATTTCCTGGGTGAGAGCCTCAATTGGCTGCATTGCTGGGGCGCGTATTGTTACGAGATGTCGCTCAAATTGCACTACTTACAAGCGCAATTATTCTTCGTCTTCCTCGATCGCCTCAATACGTGCTAACCCAACCAGCCGCTGACCACTCTCGACGCGAATCAGGCGCACGCCTTGCGTGTTGCGACCCATGATCGAAATATCGTCGACGCCAGTGCGGACCAGAGTGCCATTTGAGCTGATCAGCATGATCTCGTCCTCTTCAGCAACCTGTATAGCACCGACGGTGTCGCCATTTCGATCCGTCGTCTGGATTGCGATCACTCCCTGTCCGCCGCGCCCCTGCACCGGGAAGTCCTCAACCGGGGTGCGTTTTCCGTAGCCGTTCTCTGTGGCCGTCAAAATCAGCCCGTCGCGAATGATCGTCAGACCGATGACTTCGTGGCCGGCGGGCAGCTTGATGCCGCGCACGCCTGCAGCGCCGCGACCCATCGGACGTACATCGGCTTCGCTGAAACGAATTGCCTTGCCATGACTCGCTACCAGCAGAATTTCAGCATCGCCGTTGGTGATCCCAACGTTGACGAGCTTGTCGTCGTCTCGGAGGTCGATGGCAATGATGCCGCTGCTGCGTGGCCTGGAGAACTGGCTGAGCGGCGTTTTCTTGACGGTGCCAGCCGACGTCGCCATGAATACGAAATGGCCCTCGGCGTACTCCCTGATGGGCACGACGGCATTGATGCGCTCATTGGGTTCCAGCGGCAGGAGATTGACGATCGGCTTGCCGCGCGATCCGCGGCTGGCCTGCGGCACCTGGTAGACCTTGAGCCAGTACATCTTGCCACGGCTCGAGAAGCACAGGATGGTGTCGTGCGTGTTGGCAACGAACAGGTTGTCGATGAAGTCCTCATCCTTGACCTTGGTTGCCGAACGCCCGCGCCCGCCGCGCTTTTGCGCCTGGTAGACGTCGATAGGCTGCGCCTTCGCATAACCGCCGTGGGACAGCGTAACGACAACCTCTTCCTCGGGAATCAGGTCTTCCACGCTGAGATCAGAGTGGTCCTGGACAATCTCTGTGCGGCGTTCGTCGCCGAACGCGTCGCGGACGTTCTCGAGCTCGGTACGGATGACGTCGAGCAACAGATCAGGGTCTGCAAGAATATCAGAATATTCTTTAATTTTACCCAATATCTCTTTGTATTCTGTAATAATTTTGTCTTGTTCGAGCCCCGTCAATCGGTGCAGACGCAGATCGAGAATCGCCTGGGCCTGAACCGCCGAAAGACGGTACATGCCGTCCGCAAGACCGCTGCCATCCACCAGGCCATCCGGACGCGTGTCCATCTCGCCGGCACGCTCCAGCATCCCGGTGACCGCACCCGGTGCCCATTCACGATCCATCAGGCCCGTTTTCGCTTCTGCCGGTGAGGCCGAGGCTTTGATCAGGGCAATGACGTCATCGATGTTGGCCAGCGCAACGGTTTGCCCTTCCAGCACATGAGCCCGATCCCGCGCCTTGCGCAGGTCAAAGATCGTGCGCCGCGTAACGACCTCACGTCGATGCGACAGGAAGGCCTCGAGGACCTGCTTCAGGTTGAGCAGTTTCGGTTGCCCCTCATGCAGGGCCACCATGTTGATGCCAAAAACACTTTGCATCGGCGTCTGTTTGTACAGGTTGTTCAGTACGACATCGCTGACCTCGCCCTGCTTCAGCTCGATCACTATGCGCATGCCGTCCTTATCCGACTCGTCACGCAGTTCGCTGATACCCTCAATCCGCTTGTCGCGGACGAGATCCGCAATCTTCTCGATCAGGCGCGCTTTGTTAACCTGGTATGGCAGCTCAGTGACGATAATCGCCTCTTTGCCACGCTTGTTGATCGTCTCAACCGCTGTGCGAGCACGAATGTAAACCCGGCCGCGGCCGGTCCGATACGCGGAATAGATGCCCTGGGCGCCGTTGATGATGCCCGCCGTCGGAAAATCCGGACCCGGGATATGCTCCATCAGGCCCGGTACATCGATAGACGGGTTGTCGATGACCGCCAGGCAGGCGCTGATGACCTCGTTGAGGTTATGCGGCGGGATATTGGTCGCCATGCCGACTGCGATGCCTGACGAGCCATTGACCAGCAGATTCGGGATCCGCGTCGGCATGACCGACGGTTCACTCTCGGATCCGTCATAGTTCTCGACGAAATTGACGGTCTCCTTGTCGATATCGGCAAGGAGCTCATGGGCAATCCTGGCCATGCGCACTTCGGTGTATCGCATGGCAGCCGGCGAATCGCCGTCCACCGAGCCAAAGTTGCCCTGTCCATCGACCAGCATGTAGCGCATCGAAAACGGCTGCGCCATGCGGACAATCGTGTCGTAGACGGCTGAATCGCCGTGCGGGTGGTATTTACCGATTACGTCACCCACGACACGGGCCGACTTCTTGTAGGGCTTGTTGAAATCATTGCCCAGCTCCCGCATCGCATGGAGGACGCGGCGGTGGACGGGTTTCAGGCCGTCCCGGACATCCGGCAGGGCGCGTCCGACAATTACGCTCATCGCGTAGTCGAGATAGGACTGCTGCATCTCCTCTTCGAGGCTACGTGACAGCAATTCCTGGGCTACTTCTGACATAGTTCTCTGCTTGCTGGGCCCAAAATCCGAGTGCGGCCCCGGCCCGACAGGGACGGAATCCAAAGGTCAAATTGATCCGGATTTCGAGCGAATTAACTGGACGCAAATAATACCACAGACGGGCGCAAAAACGCAGTTTTTCGGAGCCGCAAAAACGGCTGAAACGCAGAGCTGGCGCTGTCCGGTGTGATGCGTATACTGCGGCAACCATGCAGCACTGTGACACACTGATCGTACCTCGCTGGTGCGTGCCAATTGCGCATACCGGCGAGGTCCTTGAGCGCCATGCGGTGGCTGTCCTGGATGGCCGCATTTGTGCGGTGTTGCCAGTCGCAGAGGCCATGGCCCGATTCCAGCCCAGCGTGCTGGTGGAACGACCGGCCCATGTCCTGATACCGGGGCTCATCAATGCGCATACGCATGCCGCGATGACGCTTTTCCGCGGCCTCGCCGACGATATGCCCCTCGAAGCCTGGCTGCATGAAGGCATCTGGCCTGCAGAGCGGCGCTGGGTCAGCGCCGAAATGGTGCGAGACGGCACAGAACTCGCTATCGCGGAAATGCTGCGCGGTGGCATAACCTGCTTCAGCGATCAGTACTTCTACCCGGAGATCGTCGCTGAGGCCGCGGTAGACATGCAGATGCGGGCAGCGGTGGCCACACCTGTGGTCGATTTCGCGACCGGTTGGGCCCGTGACGCCGACGAGTACCTGCAGAAAGCCACCGACCTGGTTCATGACCCGTACGCCGATCACCCGCTGATTACTACGGCATTTGCCCCACATTCCACGTTTGCCCTGTCCGATGCGTCGTTCGCGTCCCTGCGAGTGCTGGCAGACCAGCTCGACGTGCGCGTGCAGATACACCTGCACGAGACGGCAGCCGAGATCGACATCTCGCTGCGGAACACCGGGAAACGGCCCTTCGAGCGGCTGATCGATGCCGGACTCGTCAATCGCTCGCTGCTTGCGGTTCACGCGGTGCACATGGTCGATGAGGAAATAGCCCAGTTCGCGGACGCCGGCGTCAGCATCGCCCATTGCCCGAACTCGAATCTCAAGCTGGCCAGCGGCATTGCGGATATCGGCAAGTACCGGGACGCCGGCCTGAACCTGGCGCTGGGCACCGACGGGGCCGCCAGTAACAATATGCTCGACATGTTCTCCGAGATGCGAACAGCCGCCCTGCTCGCGAAAGCGACGGCCAAAGACGCTTCCGCCATCACTGCCCCCGAGGCGCTGCATATGGCGACGCTGGGCGGCGCACAGGCGCTTGGCCTGGAACAGTCCACCGGGTCGATCGAGGCTGGCAAGCTGGCCGATCTCACCTGCGTCGATCTCAGCAAGCTGAACAGCCAACCCGTTTACGATGTGGTTTCCCAGCTCGTCTACGCTGTGAGGGCGGACCAGGTGGCCGACGTCTGGGTCGGGGGTCGCCACCAGCTGGATAATGGGCGATTCACCCACATAGACACAGACGCCCTGCTCTCGCGCTGCAACGAGTGGCGGGAGCGGATTGCCGCGACTGGCGAAATTCAATAGGTAGCTCGACGATGACGACCGCAAGACAGAATGTTGATCCCGCAGAACTGGCGAAATTCGACTCCTTCGCCTCGCGCTGGTGGGACACGGAAGGCGATTTCCGCCCACTGCACCAGATCAATCCTCTGCGGCTCGACTGGATTCGGCAACAGGTCAAACTGGCTGGCTGCAAGGTTGTGGATATTGGCTGCGGCGGCGGCATCCTGACTGAGTCCCTGCATGCTGCGAAGGCGACGGTCACGGGCATCGACATGGCCGAGGGGCCACTCGCGGTCGCCAGGCTCCATCAGCTCGAATCGGGCGCAGATGTCGATTACCGCCAATGCACGGCCGAGGAACTGGCCGCAGCTGAGCCCGGCGCCTACGACGTCGTGACCTGTCTCGAAATGCTGGAGCATGTCCCGGACCCGTCGCAGGTCATCCGTTCATGCGCAGAACTGGTGAAACCCGGCGGTCACGTGTTCTTCTCAACCATCAATCGCAATCCCAAGTCGTTCGTGTTCGCCATCGTCGGCGCCGAGTACGTACTCAGGCTCTTGCCCCGCGGGACGCACGAATACGACAAGTTCATTCGCCCGTCGGAGCTTGAAACCTGGGCGCGAACCGCCGGGCTCGAACTGCAGGCGACCATCGGCCTGCATTACAACCCGCTCACAAAGGTGTACTCGCTCGGCCCGAACGTCGACGTCAACTACCTGATGTCCTTCCAGCGACTGACAGGTGAGTAGCCTCACACAGATGGGCGACGGCTACTTCGACGCGGTCCTGTTCGATCTCGACGGGACGCTTGTCGATACAGCCCCGGATATGGTGGCTGTCCTGCAGGCGATGCAACTCGCGAATGACCTGGAACCCGTCGAGTACGAGTACGGTCGTTCGCAGGTTTCAAACGGCGCCATCGGCCTGCTGTCCATTGGATTCCCGGACATTGAGATAAATTATGGCGACGACCTGCATCTCGACTACCTCGAGCGTTACGCAGATGCCGTGTGCAGGGATTCCCGCGTGTTCTCCGGCCTCGACGCCCTGCTCGATCAACTCGACGATGCCGACTGCCAGTGGGGGATCGTAACCAACAAGCCGGAGCATCTGACCCATCCCTTGCTCGACGCGCTCGGCCTCGCGTCCCGTAGCGCGTGCATCATCAGCGGTGATTCCCTGCCCGTTCGCAAGCCCGATCCGGCGCCCCTGTTGCTTGCTTGCGATATTGCGGGTGTTGAACCCCATCGAACGATCTATGTCGGTGACTCGTGGCGCGATATCGAGGCCGGGCTGCGCGCAGGAATGGCGACGATAGCGGCTGCTTACGGCTATATCAGCGAAGGCGATGATCCGCGTGAATGGGGGGCCGACATCATCGCGCCGGATACCGAAGAACTTGTCCAAATTATCCTCAAAGCGGTTAATCTTGGGTCCCTATGATTTCGTTCTCACTTGACCCGGCCTACCTCGAAGTCGGCGCCCCGGCGTTCGTTATCGGCTTACTTCTCGGGCTCCTGATCATGTGGCTGGTGGCACGGCAACGGGAACGTCGGCTGCTGGACGACCTGGATCAGGCCGAGGCCAACCTCAAAAATCAGGAGGCACTGCAGCAGGAACGAGAGGCCGCATTCGAGCTTGCCAATGCGAAACTGACCCAGGCATTCACCGACATCGCCAATCGCTCCTTGCGGGCGAACAGTGACACGTTCCTGAGACTCGCCGAGCAGAATCTCGGCACCCACCAGGAGCGGGCCAAACGCGAACTCAGCGAGCGCGAGAAAGCGGTTGAGGAACTGGTGAAGCCCATCCGCGATGCGCTCGAGGCCTCGCAAAAGCAGATCTCCGAACTTGAGAAGTCTCGCAGCGAGGCCTACGGCAGTATTCGGAACCAGCTGGAAGCCATGCAGCTCAGCCAGAAATCCCTGACCCAGGAAACGCAGAACCTCGTCAAAGCGCTGCGACGTCCTGAAGTGCGCGGGCAATGGGGTGAGATCACTTTGCGGCGCCTGGTCGAGCTGGCGGGCATGGTCGAGCATTGCGACTTTGTCGAGCAGGTACACACGGCCGGCAGTGACCAGGTCATTCGTCCCGACATGATTGTGAACATGCCCGACAAACGGCGGCTCGTCGTGGACGTCAAGACGCCACTCGATGCCTACCTCTCCGCAGCAGAAGCCGTGGATGATGCGCAACGTAAACTCGGCCTGCAGCGACACGCGAAGAACGTGCGTGCGCATATTCGGCTGCTCTCGACCAAGGCGTACTGGAAGCAGTTTGACGAAAGCCCGGAGTTTGTCATCTTGTTCATCCCGGGCGACCAGTTCCTGAGCGCGGCATTGGCGGAAGAACCCGACCTTATCGAGTATGCGCTGTCCGAGCAGATTATCCTGGCGACGCCAACGAGCTTCGTTGCGCTTTTGAAGGCCGTCGCATACGGCTGGCGGCAGATGTCACTCGCAGACAACGCCAAGGAAATTCGCATACTCGCAGAAGATCTTTACGGCAGGCTCGGGACTTTCGTCACGCACATGAACCGGGTGGGTCGCCAACTGGCCAGTAGCGTAGAGCACTACAACAAGGCGGTCGGCTCACTGGAGCGCAGCGTACTCCCGGGCGCCCGAAAATTCACGGAACTCGGCGTGCAGGGCAGCAAGGAGATCGAGAAGCTCGAATCACTGGAGCCAGTGCCGCGCACCATGGTTGAAGGAAATGACAGTTGAGTATTGATCCGCGGTTGTACGAATACCCCAACGACATTCTGCGTGACCGCATTATCCTGATCACCGGAGCCAGCGATGGCATCGGCAAGGCTCTCGCTCTGCACACAGCGAGTCTCGGCGCACAGGTGATCCTGCACGGCCGAAGCGTCACCAAGCTGGAAAAAATCTACGATGAAATCGAGGCCATTGAAGGTGCTCCACGCCCATCGATCGCCGTAATGGAGCTCGAGTCAGCAAACGCTGAGTCCTATACGACGCTCGCGCAGAGCATTGAGTCAGAGTTCGGCAGACTCGACGGCCTGGTGCTCAATGCCAGCATCCTGGGCGAGCGCTATTCAATCGAACAGTATGACGCCGTGTTGTGGCAGAAGGTCATGCACGTCAACGTCACGTCGATATTCGCAATGACGCAGGTGTTCCTGCCATTGCTGCACAAATCCGCTGATCCGTCGGTGATCTTCACGAGTAGTGGTGTCGGCAGAACCGGCAAGGCCTTCTGGGGCGCTTATGCCGTATCCAAGTTCGCCACTGAGGGGCTCTCGCAGGTACTGGCCGACGAACATCGACACACCAGTCTGCGATCAAACTGTATCAACCCGGGCGCGACGCGGACCAACATGCGGCTGGCCGCCTATCCGGCCGAGGACAGGGACGCGCTCAAGCGGCCCGAGGAAATCCTGGCGCCCTACATCTACCTGCTGGGTCCGGACAGCAACGGCGTTACCGGCGAGAGCTTCGACGCCCAGTAGTCTGCTTGCGAGTTTTCCGGCGCTGTGGCCCGGGGCTGTCTGGCGGTGGCATCCCGGCAACGATATACAGCGAACGAACCTGTGCCGGTGTCAGGGCCTCATACTTACCTTGGCGCAACTTGCGTGGCAGCTGGATTGGTCCGTAGGCCGTCCGGATCAGGCGGCTGACTTCATAGCCCACAGCCTCCCAGAGGCGACGCACTTCACGATTCCGGCCTTCCTTTAGTGACACATTGAACCAGCGATTCGCACCCTCACCGCCACCAAATTCGACCGTATCGAAATGAGCGGGACCGTCGTCGAGGGTGACGCCCTTTGTCAATGTGTCGAGATCGGCTCGACTGGGGTCACCGTGCACCCGCACCGCGTACTTGCGTACGATTTCAGACGACGGGTGCATCAGTGCATTCGCCAACGCTCCGTCTGTTGTGAACAAAAGCAACCCCGTTGTCGCAACATCAAGTCGACCAACGGAAATCCAGCGCGCCCCCTTCAGCTCCGGCAGCGAATCGAAGACCAGTTTGCGGCCCTCCGAGTCATCACGTGACGTTATTTCGTCGCCGGGTTTGTTGTAGACAATATGCCGGTGCGGCTGCGTGAATGTTTTGACCGATAGCGGGCGACCATCGAGATAGATCTTCTCGCTACCATCAATGTGATCACCGAGTTCGGCAGGACGGCCGTCGATAGTGAGCCGGCCCTCCCGTATCCAGGCCTCGACTTTGCGTCGAGAGCCGTGACCGGCTGCTGCAAGAAATTTTTGAATTCGTTCAGACAATCGGATCGGGCCATTTGCTGACCACAAGCTCCTCGTCGGCGTCCTCGGTGACCGGCTCTGCGGATTCCTCGAACGACTCTTCGTTCTCAGCGTCCTCCGGGTACAGAACTGGCAGATCCTGGGCCGCAGCTTCAGCGATTTCGTCAGTACCATTATCGGACTGATCCTCCACGTCCGGAAGGTTCAGCTGGACCCGCAGGCTTTCCCAGTCGGACAAGTCAGCGAGCGGCGGCAAGTCGTCAAGCTTTTTCAGTCCGAAGTAGTCGAGGAATCCCTTGGTCGTGCCAAACATCGCCGGTCGACCGGGAATGTCCCGGTGGCCGACAACTCGCACCCAGTCGCGCTCCAGGAGCTGGCGAACGATGTTTGAGCTTACGGATACACCCCGAATTTCCTCGATATCACCGCGCGTGATTGGCTGGCGGTACGCAATCAGCGCGAGCGTCTCAAACAGCGCGCGGGAGTACCGTGGTGGCCGCTCTTCCCAGAGCTTCTGCAGACGATCAGCCATCCCGGCCTTCACCTGCATCCGAAATCCCGAAGCGACTTCCGAAACGACAATACCGCGACCCTCGTACTCGGAATTCAGCGTCTCGATGGCGTTGCGAATTTCAGCTTTCTCAGGCGCCGTGCGTCCGTCAAACAGCCCCTGGAGCTGATCGACAGTCAGAGGCCGGCCCGCAGCGAGCAATGCAGCCTCAACAAAGTGCTTTATTTCTGTTGCTTCCATTAACCGTGGTTCTCGTTCTTATTCGTCTGGAGTGGGCACGTCGGCCTCACCTTCATTGGATACCAGGTGCACTCGGGATGCCGCGCGCACATGCAATGGCGCATAGTCATCAGATTGCACGACTTCAATCACCGATTCGCGCAGCAATTCGAGAATGGCGATAAACGTCACTGCGACACCCATGCGCCCTTCTTCCGGATCGAAGAGATCACTGAACCCGGTGAAGTTACTTGCCTTGATACGGGACAGAATTTCCGTCATGCGCTGGCGAACCGACAGGGGTTCCCGTTGCATACGCAGATTCGAGAACATCTCGGCACGCTTCAACACATCGTGGAACGCAATCAGGAGTTCCTTGAGCGTGACGTCCGGCAACTTGGTGACGACCTTGCGCTCGGGCGCCTCGGCACTGGCAACAAATACATCGCGTTCAAGGCGCGGTAAGTCCGATATGTCCTCGGCGGCTTTCTTGTAGCGCTCGTATTCCTGCAAGCGACGCACGAGCTCCGCCCGAGGATCCTCTTCTTCCTCTTTTTCCTTCTCCGGGCGCGGCAACAACATCCGGGACTTGATCTCGGCAAGCATGGCCGCCATCAGCAGGTATTCCCCGGCAAGCTCGAGCTGCAGATCTTTCATCAGCTCGATGTACTGAACGTATTGCCTGGTGATCTCCGCAATCGGAATATCGAGGATGTCGATGTTCTGCCGACGAATCAGGTAGAGAAGCAGGTCGAGCGGTCCCTCAAATGCTTCGAGGAACACCTGCAAAGCATACGGCGGGATGTACAAATCCTGGGGCAGCGTAGTGACAGGCTCGCCATCAACGACAGCAAACGGCATTTCGGCCTGCGCAGGAGACTGCTTTTCGTCCTGGGGTGGCTTGGGCGCATCTTCAGGATTCAGGACTGTAAGTTCGGGCTTCATACGGGTTCCAGCTGCGATCAGCGCATTCTATCGCATCTATCGAGAATCAGGTGAACTGACTGACGTCGCCGCGCCCCACGCGCAGTATTTCGACAGTACCACCTGAAAGGTCCAGGACAGTCGTGGGCTCAATGCCCGTGGCCCCTGCATCGATGATGACCTCAATCTCGTGACCAATGCGCTCCTCAATCTCGACCGGGTCGGTTAGCGGCATGTCATCACCAGGCAAGGAAAGAGTCGAGCTCATGATCGGTTCACCGAGCTGTTCGAGCATGGCACTGACCAGGGAGTGGTCAGGGACACGGATGCCGATGGTGCGGCGCTTCGGGTTCTGCAACATCTTGGGTAGCTGTCGCGTCGCCGGGAGGATGAACGTGTACGGCCCCGGTGTGAGTGATTTGATGAGCCGATACGCCCAGTTGTCTACCCGTGCGTAAACGCTGATCTCAGATAAATCGGCACAGACCAGGGTGAAATTGTGCTTCCTGTCCGTTCTGCGGATCCGATGAATTCGATCAATCGCTTTCTTATCGCCAATGCGACACCCGAAGGCGTAGCTGGAATCCGTCGGGTACGCGATTAGCGCGCCGTCGCGAAGCAGATCGACAATCTGGCTGACCCGATGCGGTTGCGGGTCGGTGGGATGAATTTCGATCAATTTGGCCACGCGCGGATTGTAGGCGAGCAGAACGTTCGCGCATAGCCCGAGCAGTGCGCTATTATTCGCCGCTTCTATGAATATGCTATTTGAATTTTTCCCCCTACTGCTGTTCCTTGGGACGCTGGTCCTCAAGGACATCTACGCTGCTGTTCTCGTCTTGATGATCACCATGCCACTGGGCCTGCTGATCAAGAGAATCCGAACCGGATCGCTGGACAGGATGTATATGTGGTCGACGATTTTCGCCTTGTTTTTTGGCGCGTTGACACTCTATTTTCGAAACCCCTATTTCACGTATTGGAAACCAACGGCATTTTACTGGGCCATCGGGCTGGCCTTCCTGGTGAGTACCTGGGTCGGTGACAAGCCCCTGGCTCAGCGTTTCTTTGGTCTGGTCGAGGGACTGAATCTCGAGAAGATGGCGTCGACCCAATGGCGAAGGCTCAACCTCGTATGGGTCCTTTTCTTTGCCGTAAGTGGCGCCCTCAATATCTATGTTGCCTACAACTACAGCGAGAAGACCTGGGCGACATTCAAGGTCTTCGGCCTCATGGGCCTGATGTTCATCTTCATTCTTGGACAGACTTTGTGGATAGCGAAGATCATCGGCTTCGATGAAGGCGAGGCGGAGAAGTAGCATGTGGTATGCCATCATGAGTACCGACATTGAGGGCAGCCTTGAAAAGCGCCTTGCCGCGCGCCCCGAGCACGTCGCCAGAATTCGAACCTTGATTAACGAAGGCCGGCTGCTGATCGCCGGCCCCCACCCGGCGGTCGATTCCTCCGACCCGGGTCCTGCGGGTTTTACCGGAAGCCTTGTGGTTGCCGAATTCGACTCGTTGGAGGATGCACGTGCGTGGGCTGATGCGGACCCCTATTTCGCTGCAGGCGTTTACAGCAACGTAACGGTCAAGCCGTTTAACCGGGTGCTGCCATGACGGAGAATCGCGTTGCCAGGATCGAGGCGATTCTGACTGAAGCGTTTGCGCCAAGTCATCTGCTCGTAAAGGATCAGAGCCATCTGCATGCCGGTCACGCGGGTGCGAGAGATGGCCTCGGGCACTATGAAGTCAAGATTGTCTCGGAGGCTTTTGCCGGCCTGCGGCCGCTGGCCCGTCATCGCTTGATCTACGACGCACTAGGCACCCTCATGGAAACGGATATCCACGCACTCCGGATCGACGCAACGGCGCCCTGATATTTCTTGCTGTCCCCGCATTATTCCGCGGGCCTTTTGCTACGCGGCTCGGGAATTATCGTATATCATGCGCGAACTTCGCTAAGAGGACTTACCATGAATCAATCAATACGCGCCGGGATATCCAGCGCCAGACGTGTGGCTACGGTCGCAGGAGCTATCGTAGTCGCAATGTCCAGCCAGGTCTGGGCGCAGGCCAATGGTGGCGTCAGCATTAATCCGAACGTGTTCAACATGTACCTGGAATCACGAATCCAGAAACCAGCAGACCAGGCCAGCCCGCAGGAAGTTGCAGCTGTCCGGAATGAGCTGACGGACATCTATCTTCTGTCAGAACAGCCGCGTGCAGATGAGCTGAAAGCAGATCCCCGCCTTGAAGCGCAACTCGAGTTCCAGACACGCGCAACCCTGGCCCAGGCTGTCGCTACCGATTTCGTTTCTCGCAACCAGGCGTCCGATGAGGAAATGCGTGCGCTTTATGATGAGCAAGCCAAGATCGCACCATCTCAGGAATACAAAGCACGCCATATCCTCGTCGAAACACAAGGTGAGGCCGTCGCCCTGGTCACCGAGTTGGATGGCGGAGCAAATTTCGAAGAGCTTGCCCGGGAGCATTCGACAGGCCCATCTGGCCCATCAGGCGGCGACCTTGGCTGGTTTCCAGCTGATGGCATGGTGCCCGAATTCTCGCAGGCTGTAGTGGCGTTAGGAAATGGCGAATATTCAAAGGCGCCTGTACAAACTCAGTTTGGTTGGCACGTCATTCTTCGTGAGGATTCGCGCGAGACTGCACCGCCTCCGTATGACAGCGTCCGCGACGTACTTAAACAGCAAGTAGAGTCACAGAAACTACAGGAATATCTGGAAAGTTTGCGCGGAACCCCGGCGGAATAAGGTTGACTTAACTTAATCCGATCATTCTGTTCAGTTTAGGGCGCCATTCGGCGCCCTTTTCTTTTGAGCAATTTGAAATGTGAAGCTGGTCACACCTCCATCCCCGCAGCAAACCTAGTATTGCTCGCGAGTCATCCCTAATCGCTCGGGGGTGGCTCCTCCAACCCTCGCATCTCCCTTCACAGGTTGATACGAGAAACTAAGTCGGCAGGGACGCCGACTTTTTTTTGCCCGCAGAAAATGTCGGCAAAGAAAAAGGCCACCGGAGTGGCCTTGTTCTTTGTTCATTGAAAGGACACGCGATTACTCGCGCTCGGCTCACGATGAGCGAAATCAGAACCGTCCTTTCGAACGAATCGTCTTACCTTACGTCAACCGACCTGTCCGAGATCATCACTCCACCATCGCGTGGGCGAATCCCTGAGAAGCTCCACATGGCGCCTGCCGGTGCCTTGCCACTGGCCAGGCTGGGCGTGTAGTCGATCGTCAGTTCGCCCAATTTGGCGGTGCCTGCGTCTGGATCAACCGATGTCAGCAGACCCGTCACAAAGACCTCGGTCGCGCCGGCAACATACCGCTCATCCGAGACGGCCACATTGTCTGCATACAGCCAACCAGGTGCCACAACGGAACCTTCGACGGACACGTAGTCGCCGACTTTCATGCCGGACAACATGCCCCTGGAAGCCATGACAATCTGTCCCATGGATTCAAACACGCCGTTAACCCTATCGATCTTATCGACTGGACCGGCAAGGACATCGCCAGCGTCGATCCCGGCGATATCTCCAGCATCGATCCCGCGAATATCACCAGCGTCTATCCCGGCGATATCTCCCGCATCGATCCCGCGAATGTCACCAGCGTCGATCCCGGCGATATCTCCCGCATCGATCCCGCGAATGTCACCGGCGTCGATCCCGGCGATATCTCCCGCATCGATCCCGCGAATGTCACCAGCGTCGATCCCGGCAATATCTCCAGCATCGATCCCGCGAATGTCACCGGCGTCGATCCCGGCAATATCTCCAGCATCGATCCCGCGAATATCACCAGCGTCGATCCCGGCAATATCTCCAGCATCGATACCGCGAATGTCACCAGCGTCGATCCCGGCGATATCTCCAGCATCGATCCCGCGAATATCACCAGCGTCGATCCCGGCAATATCTCCAGCATCGATACCGCGAATGTCACCGGCGTCGATCCCAGGATATCACCAGCGTCGATCCCGCGAATATCACCAGCGTCGATGCCATCGATACCGCCAGCATCGATACCGCGAATATCACCGGCGTCGATCCCAGCGATACCTCCAGCATCGATCCCGCGAATATCACCGGCGTCGATCCCATCGATACCACCAGCGTCGATCCCGTCGATGCCACCAGCGTCGATACCGGGAATATCACCAGCATCGATCCCGTGAATGCCACCGGCGTCGATACCGTGTATGCCACCAGCGTCGATGCCGGCAATATGCCACCGCGTCGATACCGTTGATGCCACCAGCGTCGATCCCGGGAATACCTCCAGCATCAATTCCGTTAATGCCACCAGCGTCTATGCCCGCAAATGCAGGCATCGCGAGTGCAGCAAGCGTCGCTCCCAAGGCAATCAGTCTTTGGCACTTTTTGCGTTACGCATTTTTCGCTCCTTCAATTGTCCAAACTTCTCCAACCCTCTTTTTGCGCTACCACTCCAAGTGGAGATCACAATTTCGCTCGACGGCCACTAGTCTTCGCAACTACCTCGTTGTTCCAAGAGGTCTGTAGTGATCGCCATTTCTTCTATGTCCTCTACGTAGTGAACCATGTACACGCCGGTGCCTCGCCTCTGGGCTCCGGTCTCATTCAAGTCTCCTTACGTGAGGAGAACCAAACATCTAACTCTTCCAGAAATGACTGCCCACTTCCCTAATAAATTTATCAAAAAGATCTATTACTTCGTCTGTACACCCATCATCCGCAAATACCATCCGGTCAAAGTGCCCACTCTTTGCCTTCTCTTTGTCGATATTTTTTGCGGCCGACGAAAAGACTCTGTAGCCCACACTCCCCAACCTTTGAATTAGCTCTGGCGGAGAGCTTTGAATGCCTGAACGTTCGGCTAACAGTTTTGTACCTCCCCTCTATTTCTAACAACCGCACCTGATTCAACCAACTGCTTGAGCATCTGCCTAGGTGCCATGTCGCCGCTGTACAGCCTTACCAATTGCACGAAGCACGGTGTTTCTGAGTCGGACGATTCGTACGGCAATTCCAGCGGAATCCCATATGGCCCCTGAAATTGCGGATCCGAGTACCAACCAGTCAAAACCCTAGACGGCCTGGAATAAGTCTTCTCCTTGTATCCGAGCGACAACGCCCGATCTATTACGTTCTTGACCTCTTTTCTTGTTAATCCTGTGAGGATCGCTATCCGCGACTTGTTAACTCGCCCCTCTTCTTCAAAGTCGCGAAGCGCGACTTCTACGTAAACGTCTTTGGCAGTCTCGGAAAACTCCGCGTGTGTAACCCCCTGAGCTATCAGTAGCCGCACAAGCGGCTTGAACATAAGCGAGAGGGCTCGCCTAAGATGGTCTTTTACGTCTTGCCCCATTTAAGGCCACGTCTCCTGCGCAATATGTAAAGTATATTGCCCAAGCGCACTATGCAAGATTGGGAAATCACCTATAAATGGGGCGAGAACACCATGTGTGACGTCTAGGTAGATTATGTCAACCGTTTGCGGCATGTTTATGCAGCCCACGCCGAGGTGACTTATGTAACATATTGATTATATCAGCCCTTTAAGGCTGAATTGAGCGCATGTAAGTCGACAGACAGAAAGCCTGATCACGCTTCGCGCAATGTTCGGAAATACAAGAAGTTGCACTTAAACGATGAAATCCTTGAGATTCGCACCTTGATGTGCGCAAAAATATGATCGACTGGACTACAAGACCAACTGTTTTCTCGGCATCAAATCTCGGGCAAGTAAGGTCCATGTCCTACCATTTATACTTCGCGCACGCGTCGCGCTCCTCAAAGTAGTACAGCCCTACCGCGACGGTTGTATTTAGAGAGTCGTTCTCAGAATCGTTGAGCGTCTCGTACGCCATGAATAGGTCATCAAATCGACTCCGCGATATCCCGAAGTCGATCATTACTTATACGTCTAAGTCTGCTCAGGTCTTCTTTTCGGATGTTTACCGAGTACGCCGATATCTGAGCTAACTCGCGAGCATCGGCACTAGAGTCAGAGTTTTCCGCAACTGTCGACAATAATGGGTAAACGCCATGGACTAAGGATGTAACCAAATTTTCTGTCTTGTCAGTCAGAACAATGCTTCGCTTGACTATCGATAAGTTGCCGCTTTCATCTTCCTTAACCGAGCCAACCCTCTTCAATTCAGTTCTCATTGCACCTGGCGGCACGTCTCCACCAAATCTCTTGACAAGATCTGAGAAAGAATTCTCGCCGCCGGAAAACGGTAGGCGCGCTGGACGTCCCTCTTTGTCGAGGAAATCCGTTTCCGAATGCCATCTGTGAATGACCTCAGATAATGGTGTCGATTTCACTGCAAGCCTTTGCACATCGCTGTCCAGATTATTGCGAAGCCTACGAACCTCTTTCCGAGTTAGCCCTGTCATCACAGCTATCCGTGAGATATTTGTAGGTCGCCCTCTGATCCCGAACTCCGAAGCTCGCAACATCGACATACGACATCTTCACGATCTCTACAAATTCACTAACCCCAACGCCGTATCGAAGAAGTATCTTCACGACCGGCCTCAGAACAAGCAGAAATGCGTCCAGCACTTTTTGTTTTAGTTTTTCTTGCATGCGCGAAATATATTGATCGGATGGGTAATTCGCCAGAGAAATGACGAACATGGGAAAAATCGCCCAAGTCGTATCACTTGGGGACGATTTGTGCCATATGTGTAATCAGGCGAACGATCCAGAAATGAAAAGCAGCCGCCTGGCTAGCCTTTCAGCAGATTCTTGAGTCCATCCAGATCGAGGACCTCAACTTCGAGCGCCTGGGCCTTCGACAGTTTGGATCCGGCCTGCTCACCAGCCAGCAAATAGCTCGTCTTTTTGGAGACGCTGCCTGTGACTTTGCCGCCTTCTTTCAGAATAAGGTCCTTCGCTTCGTCACGCGTCATTCCGGGCAAGGTTCCCGTGATCACGAACGTCTTCCCTGTCAACTTCCCATCCTCAGCGGCCTGCATGGGCTCCGTATCCTCCCAATGAACACCATGCGCCTGCAGTTTTCTTATAACTTCAAGATTGTGCTCTTCATCCAGGAAATCACGGATACGCTTCGCGACGACCGGCCCCACATCAGGGACCGCAAGCAACTTCGTGGTATCGGCCGCGACGATTGCCGGGAGATTTCCGAAGAAGGACGCCAAACTCGCTGCAGTTGCCTCACCGACCTCGCGAATTCCAAGTGCAAACAGGAACCGTGAAAGCGTTGTCGCCTTGCTCCGCTCAATCGAATTAATGAGATTCTCCGCAGACTTCTCGCCCATTCGTTCCCGCGCGGCAAGTTCATCTCTGGTCAGGCAGAAGATATCTGACGGATTCTGAATCCGGTCTTCCTCAACAAATTGCTCGATCAGTTTCGCCCCGAGGCCTTCAATGTCCATAGCACGACGCGACACGAAGTGCTTCAGCGCTTCTACTCGTTGGGCCTTGCAGAACAACCCACCGGTACACCGTGCGACCGCCTCGCCCTCTTCTCGAACCACATGTGAATCACAAACCGGACACAGGGTCGGCAGCTGCACACGAACAGTCTTCTTTGGACGTCTGTTCGCGACCACGCTGACTACCTCGGGGATCACGTCACCTGCGCGCCGTACGATGACCGTGTCACCGACGCGCACGTCTTTTCGATGCAGCTCGTCAATATTGTGGAGCGTCGCATTACTGACGGTTACTCCGCCGACAAAAACAGGATCCAGACGAGCGACAGGCGTTAGCGCACCGGTTCGTCCAACCTGAAATTCAATGCCCTCGACCGTGGTCAGCTCTTCCTGGGCGGGAAACTTGTGCGCCACAGCCCAACGTGGAGCGCGCGCAACAAACCCAAGCTCGCGTTGCATCCCTAGGCTATCGACTTTGTAGACGACTCCGTCGATATCGTACGCCAATGAGTCCCGCTTCTTGCCGATAGCAGCGTAGTAGTCCAGGCAACCTTGAACCCCTTTCACGACGCGCAGCTCTGAGCAAGTCTTCAGACCCCAGCCCTGCAGTTGCGCGATGATTTCACTGTGGCGATCGGGCAACGCTCCTCCTTCGACCAGGCCCACGGAATACACATACATATCGAGAGGTCGTTCGGCCGTCAGCTTCGGATCGAGTTGTCGCAGGCTCCCGGCCGCTGCATTGCGAGGATTCACAAACGTCTTCTCGCCCGCCTCCCTCGCCTTCTTGTTGTACGCTTCAAACCCCGCGCGCGGCATGAACACCTCGCCGCGAACCTCCAATGTTGTGGGGTAGCCTTGGCCCATGAGCCTTAAAGGAATGGACTGAATGGTGCGAATGTTGTGCGTAATGTCTTCGCCGGTCGTACCATCGCCGCGGGTTGCTGCCCGGGTCAGCACGCCGTCTTCGTAGAGCAGACTGACGGCAGCACCATCCAGTTTCGGCTCTGCCGCGTACTGAAGATCGTTTCCGCCATCTTCAATTTCCAGCTTCTCCACCACGCGCCGGTGAAATTCGCGTAATTCATCTTCATCGAACACGTTGTCCAGAGACAGCATTGGCAGTCGGTGCTGCACGGCCTGCAATGCGTCACTCGGTGCTGCGCCAACACGCTGCGTCGGCGAATCTCTGGTTATGAGGTCGGGATGCTCTTCTTCGAGACGCTGCAGTTCCCGCATAAGCCGATCATATTCGGCATCGGGTATCTCGATATCAGCAAGCGTGTGATAGCGATAGTTGTGGTACCGAATCTCCTCGCGCAGGGATTCGATTTTCTCTTGGATATCAGACACTGAGCTGGAACTGGATGATCTCTTCGCGCAGGTAGCGTTCGCGCTGGATGCTCAATGAACTGCCAGATTCGTCGAGCAGTTCACCATCCAGCGATTGCGCCAGTGCGCGCGCCGCGGCCATCATCAAGTCAAATGCTTCGACACTCTCTACGGGACCTGGAAGAACGAGAAAGAGACTGATGCCCGGAATCTGCTGATCCTTGATATTGGCGAGGTCGAAGCTGCCGGGCTCGACCAGGCTTGCGGCGCTAAATATCGTCCGGGACTCGTCGTTCCCATCGTAGCGATGGAAAATACCGAACTTGCCATGCCGCAAGCCGATGCCGCGCATGCTGAGGATGAGGTCGTCGCCCGGGAAAGGTTTCTTGTTACGCCCAATCAGGCGCAACGTCACAATCTTCTGCGGCACATCCTGCGCCGGAGTATCCACAGGATCGTCAGCTTCATCGTCGACCGGCTCTACATCGACATCTTCAAGCTTGGGCTCAACGCGGGCTGGTACGCCTTCATCGGCGTCTTCAGATTCTGCCTTGTCGCGACGGCTGTAGAAATAGACACCGGCGATTACCAGTAGTCCAAAGAGCAACAGCAACCATCGCAAACCATCCATTTCCATGACTCAAAGACGTCTTTAGCTTGCCGCCATTTTCACAGCCGCATCGAGGTCAACCGAAACGAGTCGTGATACGCCCGGCTCTTGCATCGTCACGCCGGACAATTGCCGCGCCATCTCCATCGTCACCTTGTTATGGGTGATGAAGACAAACTGCACCTTGTCCGACATCTCACGAACAATATCGCAGAATCGACCAACGTTGGCATCATCGAGGGGCGCATCAACCTCATCGAGCATGCAAAACGGTGCTGGATTCAGCTCAAAGATTGCAAATACGAGTGCGACTGCCGTGAGCGCCTTTTCACCACCGGACAGCAAATGAATCGTGCTGTTTCTCTTGCCTGGCGGTCGCGCCATGACAGTAATGCCCGTCGACAGCAGATCCTCACCTGTCAATTCCAGGTAGGCATGACCACCCCCGAACAGTTTGGGGAACAGCCGCTGGAAGCCATCATTGACATTATTGTAGGTCTCGCGGAACCGGGTACGCGTCTCACGATCGATCTTGCGAATTGCCCCTTCAAGGGTTTCCAGGGCGTCATTCAGATCGCCAAGCTGCGAATCAAGATATTCCTTGCGCTCTGACTGTTCCTTGAACTCATCAATCGCAGCGAGGTTGATGGGGCCGAGGCGATCGATCCGGCTTCGGACCTTCTCGAGTTTGGATTCCCACTCCTCGATATTTGCCGCGTCGTCCATCTCTTCGAGCAACGGCTCGAGTTCGAAACTCGTCTGCGCCAGCTGCTCCGCCAACCCTTCTCGCCGGACCCGAAGTTCCTGCACTGCCATTTCCGCTTCGCTGACTTTGACTCGCGCTTCGTCCAC
Source organism: uncultured Gammaproteobacteria bacterium (assembly GCA_963698415.1). Classification (GTDB taxonomy): domain Bacteria; phylum Pseudomonadota; class Gammaproteobacteria; order Steroidobacterales; family Woeseiaceae; genus UBA1847. Next base: position 382,070 of record CAVOQS010000015.1, read on the forward strand.
GGCCTGATCGACCTGTATTCGCGATTGATCAAGCTCCCGTAGCTCTTGTTCGACTTTCTCGACAACCTGGCGCGCAGCCCGGAGTTCTTCCTCGACCTCAATACGCGCCTCCAGCTGTTTGGCAAGCGATGCCTTGTTGTCGGACAGGGGCGCCTGACTGCTCGTCAGCTGTTCGCGAATCTCAAGCTCGCGCGCGCGGAACTGTTGCAGCTGGCGCTGCATGCGTTCCAGGTTTTGGGCAGCCGATTCTTTGCTGTTGCGGCGACTCTCAAACTGGATCGTAATGTTCTGTACCGCCTGACGATCTTCATCTGCCTGCGCACGCACGCGCTGCAACTCGGCACGGAGCTCCTCGCGACGCGACTCAAGATCGGCTCTCGCGGACTCGAGTTGTTCAAGCGACTCAACGGCCATCACATGCATGCGCTGAGATTCACGCAGCTGTTCTTCCGCAGAGATCTTCTCGTTATTGAGTTCGGCTGCTTCTTCAACCAGGGCCGCTTTGCGCGCGTTAGCCTGGTCCTTCTTGTACCGTGCGGACTCAAGCGCAGCCTTGATCTCCGAGTATTCGTTAAGCAGCGCAGCAGCATCATGCTGCAGTGTTTCGCGACGCTCTTCCAGCTGGGTCAGGCGAATACGGCCGTCCAGGAGCAATTTCCGAGCACTCTCGAAACGTGCCTGCATCTCGCGCATTTCTGACTTAAGGCGCCGCATCTCGTGTTCACGCGCCAACACGCCGGCTTTACCGTCTTTGTCGCGTGCAACACGCAGCCAGTTTCTGCCCAACCAGACGCCTTCAGCGGTAATTACTGATTCGTCACCATTCAGCCTTTCCCTAACGGCCAGCGCGTCTGCAAGTGAGTCGGCAAACCGGACTCGTGCGAGCTGCTCCTTGATAGCCGCGGGAGCGCCTGTGACTTTCTCTGCGAGTGTGTTTTCAATGTTTGGGGAGGTGTCGTCCTTCGAATGCTCGCGCAGCACGGTTACGACGCCGGATCGAAGGCTCGCAATCGTTTCAGTAACAGGCGTGATGTCAGCCACACATACGGCCTGCAGGTAGTCGCCAAGCACCGTCTCGACAGCCTTATCCCAACCGCTATCGACTTTGAGCGTTTGAGCAACTCGGCGATTGCTTTCGAGGCCAGCCCCTTTCAGCCAATCCTTGATACCGTCGTCACCCTCACCCATCGCGGCTTGCTGCAGCGCTTCAAGCGATGCGTACTTGCCTTGTGACTCCTGCAAGCTCGCACGACGCTCGTCAACCAGCCTCGTCATCTTTTGGTCCTGATCACGGAGCTTGCGAATCTTCTCTGCAATATCCGCCAGGTGGCGCTCGAATTCGTCACGTGCCTGGCGCTTGCGCAGCTCCTGCTCGAGCAACTCGTCGTGCCGGGCCTGAAGATCTTCCGGACTTGCTTCCGACTGGGCGTCGTCGAGCTTTCGACGTCGCTCCGAAAAGCTCAACAGGCGGGACTCGATCTGTTCCGCTCGCGTGCGTTCAATATTCTGTTGTTGCATGGCAGCGTTGTGCTTCAGGGAATGCTCGTCCCATTGCCGCTGCCACTCGGCCAGGGCTTCTTCGGCTCGCTGCAATGAGGCAGACGATGCCCGTTCGCTCTCGCGAGCTTCCTCGAGGCCTGGAACGAGCTCGCTGAGCGTCAGCTCGAGCTGCTCGATTTCTGTCTGGTCCTGGTCGATGTGGCCGGCAATCTCAGCCGCACCCTGAACTGCCTGCTCGAGATCCTTCTCCTGGCGCTCGCGCAACTCACGAGCGTGCTCGATCGTCTGCTCAAGGCGGGCAATCTCACCGCCTACCTTGTAGTACCGACCCTGAACCTCATTAAACGCGTCAGTGCGTTCGCTCTGGCGAACTCGCGCATCTTCCAGCGCCGCCTCAATACTGCGCTGCTTCGCGATAGCCGCTTCCAGCTCTGTCTTGCATTCTTCCAGCTTGCTTTTCGAACTTGCTCCACGAGCATCGAGTTCCCTGGTGCGAAGTGCGAGAACCTCGGCAGAGGTGCGGCGCTCTTCTGCTTTGTACTTGCCATAGCGCTCGGCTGTCTTGGCTTGCCGGTCGAGGTGCTTGATCTGTTTTTCGACTTCGTCGAGTACGTCGAGCAAACGGTCCAGGTTTTCCTTGGTGTGCTTGATTCGGTTGGACGTCTCACGACGGCGTTCCTTGTACTTCGAGATTCCGGCCGCCTCTTCGATGAAGACTCGCATGTCCTCCGGTTTGGCCTCGATCAGGCGCGAGATCATGCCCTGCTCGATTATCGAGTAGCTTCTTGGCCCGAGGCCCGTCCCGAGGAACACACCAGTGATGTCTTTGCGGCGACACCTGGTGCCGTTCAGGAAATAGTTCGAAATGCCGTCGCGGCTAACTTCGCGGCGGATAGAGATCTCAGAGTACTTGGCGTATTGCCCTTCGAGCGTGGTGTCTGTGTTATCGAACAAAAGCTCGACAGACGCCGCACCCACGGGCTTGCGTGAGCTGGAGCCGTTAAAGATTACGTCGGTGATGGAGTCACCGCGGAGGCGGCTCGCAGAACTTTCTCCCATCACCCACCGCACAGCATCAATCACGTTCGACTTGCCACAACCATTGGGGCCAACTACGCCGACTAGGCTGCTGGGAAACGTAATAGTTGTGGGGTCGACGAAGGATTTGAAGCCAGCGAGCTTGATCTTGCTTAATCGCATGCGTGGTCTACGCCAATATCCCGTCTAAAGTCGGTAAGTGTAATGGAATCGGGGGTCAATTTCCCCAGAAAAATAGGGCTTCCATGCCGCCGCAGGCCATGTATAATCCCGGCCTTTTCTTTCCCCGGCAGGAGTCCAATATGCCCGCAAAGAAAGCAGCGAGCAAGAAGCGGAAGACAACGACGACCTCACGTAAAAAGGTCGCCGCCAAGAAGTCCACGACGAAGAAGAAAGTCGCCAAGAAAAAGGCCGTCAGCAAGAAAAAGGCCCCTGCGAGGAAGAAGACGTCGACCAAGAAGGTAGCCAAGAAGAAGGTTGCCAAGAAAAAGGCCGTTAGCAAGAAGAAAGTCGCTAAAAAGGCGTCCAAGAAGAAAGCTGTCAGCAAGAAGAAGGCTGTCAGTAAGAAAAAGGCTGGAAGCAAGAAAAAGGCTGCGAGCAAGAAGAAGGCCGTAAGCAAGAAAAAGGCGGCCAGCACGAAGCGCCCGGCAGTCAAGAAGAAGGTGCCGGTTCGCAAGCCAGTCGCGCGCGCGGCTCCGGCCAAGCGAAGCAGGCCAAAGGGCAATGTCCTGTCTGGACCTATTCACGGCATCGCTCCCTACAAGCCTGCCCGTGGCGAGGCGTACATGAGCGACAAGCAGCTCGAGCACTTCCGTAAGATCCTGTCTGCATGGAAGCGCGAGCTGATGTACGAGGTTGACCGTACGGTTCACCACATGCAGGACGAGGCCGCAAACTTCCCGGATCCGAACGATCGCGCAACCCAGGAGTCCGAGTTTGGCCTGGAACTTCGCACGCGAGATCGCGAACGCAAGTTGCTCCGCAAGATCGACTCGGCGCTCGCTCGTATCGACGAAGGCTCCTACGGCTTCTGCGAGGAGACCGGCGAAGAAATTGGCCTGAAGCGTCTCGAAGCACGCCCGGTTGCAACGTTGTGCCTTGAGGCGCAGGAACGTCGTGAGCTTGCTGAACGGCAGTACCGCGACCGAGACGATCGCTACCGGTAACCAGTACATCGGCCGGTTTGCGCCTTCGCCGACCGGCCCGCTGCACTTCGGTTCACTTGTTGCGGCCGTCGCCAGCTATCTGCAAGCCAGAGTCCATAACGGGCTCTGGCTTTTGCGTATTGAGGATATCGATCCACCACGCGAGCAGCCAGGGGCCACCGACCTGATATTGAGGGCGCTGGATCTCTACGGATTCGCGTGGGACGGCGATGTTATTTATCAAAGCCACAGCGCCGCCGCCCACGATGCGGCCCTGCGGCGCTTGCTCGATAGTGACCTGGCGTACCGCTGTGGGTGCTCACGCAAGGAGCTTGCGGATGCCCCGAGGGGCCCGCTCGGAACGATCTATCCGGGAACCTGCCGAAAAGGCTGCGTTTCAGAGGATGCCGCGATTCGGCTGCGCACCAACGACGAGCCCATCGAGTACATAGACGGCCTGCAAGGCCCACAAGTGCAGCGACTTGAGAGTGAGTCGGGCGACTTCATCATCAAACGCCGTGACGGCCTCGTGGCCTACCAGCTTGCAGTTGTCGTCGACGACGAGCTGGAGGGGATCACCGAGATCGTGCGCGGTATCGATATCATGGACTCGACCCCGCGCCAGATCTGGTTGCAGCGCCTGCTGGGGTTTCACACACCACAGTACCTCCACATACCCGTCATCACTCACCCCGACGGCGATAAACTCAGCAAGCTGACAGGGGCGCCGGGTATCCCGTTTGACGGTATTGGCGAGGTGCTCGTGGCGGCACTCGCCGCTCTGCGTCAGGCACCACCTGACGAACTGGCAACGCACAGCCTTGACGATATTTGGCGGTGGGCCGTCGATCACTGGAAAATTGAGCGATTGCAAAGACTTGCCGCTGTCTCAATTGACACAATTAACGCAAAATTCTTGACAGCAACCCCTCCAATACCATAGCTTGCACTCTGCAACGGGGATACGCTCCCCCGCCCCCTGTTGCAATGCCTGAAGGGGTAACACTCCACGGCGGGCCCCCTGCGCAAGCGGGGGGCCATTTTTTTTGCCGACTATGATTATAGAAAGTGAATTCACCCCGGCGCGCTGGCTGAAAAATCGCCACGCTCAGACCATCTATCCGACCTTTCCCTGGGCATGGCCCTCAACGCCTGTCTTGCGGCGCCAGGAACTGGAGCTGCCTGACGGCGATACTACGGCCGTCGACTGGCTGGTAGACGGCGACTCACTGCCGGGCACGGCACCGCTGCTGGTTATCCTGCACGGTCTGGAGGGGTCGGCCGAATCCTCTTACGCTCGCATGCTGATGGCCGCTGCGCTGGACTTGGGGTGGCGCTCCTGCGTCCTGCATTTCAGGGACTGTGGGGACTACAGAAATCGCCTGCCGCGACGCTATCATGCCGGCGAAACCAATGACTTACGGTATTTTCTTGAGACTCTGCATAAGTACCCGGAGGCGCCCGAGAATGCTGGCCCACTTATCGCCGTGGGCTATTCGCTTGGCGGTAACGTCCTGTTGAAGTACCTGGGCGAATCCGCTGATGAAACACCGCTGCGGGCGGCCACGGCGGTGTGTGTCCCGCTCAATCTTCATGAATGCGCGGACGCACTTAATCAAGGTTTTTCAAAGAATTATCAGCGATACCTGCTAAAGCGAATGAAGCGTTCTGTGAATCGAAAATTCGACCGACACACCGCGGCATTCAACTGGGACATGGCCATGAGAGCACGTACCTTCGCGGAGTTCGACGACCTGGTCACGGCGCCACTGCATGGCTTTAACGGTATGCAGGACTACTATGACCGTTGCAGCTCGGTGAATTTCCTGAGGACGGTCGAGCGACCTACCCTGGTTATCAATGCGCTGGACGACCCGTTCATGACCCCTGAGGTCATTCCGCCGAGGAAATGCTTTCTCCCCACGTAACCCTGGAAATCGCGGCCGCGGGTGGCCACGTGGGGTTCATCAACGGCGGAACGCCCTGGAAACCCACGTTTTATCTCCCCGACCGCATTCTCGGCTTCCTGCGACCCTACGCCGCGATGCCGGGCCTATAAAAAAAGCCACTCCCGTTGGAAGTGGCTTTCCTGTTAATTGGTGTCAGTCACCTTATACCCGGTATAAGGTGACTGACACCTTTTAGGTTAGGCGGCGTCGACTTCCTTCATCGACAGGCGTACGCGCCCCTGACGGTCGACTTCCAGTACCTTGACCCTGACGACATCGCCTTCAGCCAGCTTGTCACTGACCTTTTCGACGCGCTCGTTCGAGATCTGCGAGATGTGCACCAGGCCATCTTTGCCCGGCAGGATGGTGACGAATGCGCCAAAGTCCATCAGGCGAGCAACCTTGCCTTCGTAAATCCGACCCACTTCAACATCAGCCGTGATCAGTTCGATGCGGCGCAGCGCCTCTTTTCCGGAAGCTCCATCAACCGAAGCGATGCGGATCGTGCCGTCGTTGTCGATATCGACTGAGGCACCCGTCTCTTCGGTAATCGCGCGGATGACAGCGCCACCCTTACCGATAACATCACGAATCTTGTCGGGGTCGATCTTGATCGTCATGATCGTCGGCGCCCACTCGGACATCTCACTGCGCGATTCGCCAAGAACCTTGTTCATCTCGCCGAGAATGTGCAGGCGACCATCACGCGCCTGGTCCAGAGCCGTGCTCATGATTTCCCGCGTGATGCCCTGGATCTTGATGTCCATCTGCAGTGCGGTGATGCCATCGGCGGTGCCCGCTACCTTGAAGTCCATATCACCGAGGTGATCTTCGTCACCGAGGATATCCGTCAGGACCGCGAAGTCGTCGCCTTCCTTGACGAGCCCCATCGCAACACCGGCAACCGGTGCTTTCAACGGTACGCCCGCATCCATGAGCGCGAGGCTCGTGCCACAAACTGAGGCCATCGAACTCGAACCGTTGGATTCCGTGATCTCCGATACGACACGAATAACGTAGCCAAACTCATCCATGCTCGGCATTACAGCTTCGATACCACGACGAGCGAGCTTGCCGTGACCAATCTCACGACGCTTCGGTGAACCCACAAAACCGGTCTCACCTACGCAGAACGGAGGAAAGTTGTAATGCAGCATGAATGGCTCTTTACGTTCTCCTTCGATCGCGTCAATGATCTGCGCATCGCGGCCCGTGCCGAGCGTTGCGACGACAATCGCCTGCGTCTCACCGCGGGTGAATACAGCAGAACCATGTGCCCGAGGCAGTACGCCGACCTCGACGTCGATTGGACGAACCGTGCTCCGGTCGCGGCCATCGATACGGGGCTCGCCCTTGATGACACGCTGCCGCACGATGCTCTTCTCGAGCTTGTACAGCTCACCCTTAACTTCATCAGCAGACCACTTGGCACCCTCACCACCGGCAAGCGCCTCAACGGCTGCGTCCTTGGCGACACCAACGGCGGCCTGACGATCCTGCTTGTCAGTAATCTGGTAAGCATCGGCAAGACCACTGGTCGCAGCGGCAGCGACTGCTGCCCCCAGGTCCTCGTCGGCTTCCGGCGCAGTCCAGTTCCAGGCGGGCTTGCCGACTTCGGCAGCCAGCTCGTTGATCGCGTCGATTGCCACCTGCATCTGCTCATGACCGAACATGACAGCGCCCAGCATGACTTCCTCAGACAGGCCTTTGGCCTCTGATTCAACCATCAACACGGCATCTTTGGTGCCGGCGACGACCAGTTCCAGATCACCTTCCTTAAGCGCGGCAATGCCCGGGTTCAGAATGTACTCGCCATCCTTGTAACCGACCTTGGCGGCACCTAAGGGTCCAGCAAACGGCATTCCGGATATTGCGAGCGCGGCGGACGCACCGAGCAACGCCGGAATATCGGGATCAACGTCCGGGTTCAGCGAGATAACCGTAGCGATGATCTGGACTTCGTTCTTGAATCCCTTGGGAAACAGCGGGCGGCAGGGACGATCGATAAGGCGGCAAGTGAGAACCTCTTTCTCACTGGGGCGCCCTTCGCGCTTGAAAAAGCCACCCGGAATCTTGCCGGCAGCGTACGTCTTTTCCTGGTAGTTGACGGTCAGCGGGAAGAAGTCTTTGCCCGGATCCGCCGCTTTTCTGCCGACTGCGGTTACCAGAACCTGCGTTTCGGCCATATCGACGATAACTGCGCCGTCGGCCTGGCGGGCGATAGCGCCCGTATCAATAGTTACTGCATGTTCCCCAAATTGGAAACTCTTTCTTGTCGATTTCACGATGATTTCTCAGATAGTAAATAGGTAGGCAACAGCAACCGACGGCGCGCCCTCTCGGGGAACGACACGTCGGTTACGAAAAGCCTGTTGGATTCGCTCGCTGGATTAGCGGCGCAGACCGAGCTTCTTGATCAGCTCGCGGTAGCGGTCCTGGTCCTTGGACTTCAGATAGTCAAGCAGCTTACGGCGCTTGTTAACCATCTTCAGGAGACCCTGACGGCTGTGGTGATCTTTCTTGTGCTCGCCGAAGTGCTCGGTGAGCTCTGCGATTCTCTTTGACAGCAGTGCAACCTGAACTTCCGGGGAGCCTGTATCGGCTTCACCGCGTGCGTGTTCGGCGATTACGCCCTGCTTTGCTTCACTGGATAGTGACATTTCTAGACAACTCCAATTTCTCTGTACATAGCCCTTTTTTAGAGCGCGGTATTCTAGCGCCTCGAAGAGCCCATTAACACCCCAAAATCAATTATCTACGGGGTTTTTTCACCTAAATTAAATACCCGGCGCGGTGCCAGCCATCCCTCCTCGGAGAGCTCGCCCACGCCCAGGAACCTGCCGCCTGCCACGTATACCCGTACCAGGCCATTTTCCTTCCCTGCGGCCGCCCGTACTGCCTGGCCCCCGCAAAACTTTTGCCCCGCCTCCGCGTCGATATCGACCCTGGAAAAGCCTGTCAGGGCCACGTCCGGGGCCAGCAGACTGTCCCTGAGCGCTTCCCTGTCCTGCTCGGCCTGCGCCTCAACGCTGGCGAGATCCTGCATGTCCTCGGCCCTGAAGCGGCCGACCGTCTCGCGGTGCAGTCGCACGGTATGCGCCACTGTATCCGCCTTCCTGGCGACATCTTCGACCAGGGTCCGGATGTAGGTCCCTTTGGAGCACGCAACCCGGAAGACCAGCCTGCTGCCCGCAACCTCCAGCAGCTGGATCTCGTCGATCCTGATGGGCCGTGGCTCCCGCTCTACGGTCTCGCCCTTGCGAGCCAACTCGTAAAGCCGTTTCCCGTCCTTCTTCAGCGCCGAGTACATCGGTGGAATCTGCAATGACTCGCCCACAAAGGCCTGCAAGATCTCGTTCCATTCTTCGGACGAGAGTTTCGGTACATCGGCAGTTGCGATCTCCGACCCATCTGCGTCGCCCGTGTCGGTCGCCGACCCCAGCCGCGCCGTAACACGGTAGGTTTTGTCGGCATCGAGCAAGTACGCACAGACCTTCGTCGCCTCGCCAAAACACAGCGGCAACATGCCGGTCGCCGATGGATCGAGGCTACCGGTGTGTCCCGCCTTCCTGGCGTTCAGCAGTCGCCGGACCACCTGCAACGCCCTGTTGGACGTCATCCCGGGCGGCTTGTTGAGCAACAACAAACCGTCTACGGGGTCCGCCTGGCTTCTCATTCGTCGTGCGTCTCGATCGCTTTGTCGATCAGGTCGCTCAGTCGCTGCCCTTCGGCGGCACTGTCGTCATGCGCAAACCGGAGCTCGGGCACGTGACGTATTTTGATCTCACGGCCCAGCCGTCCGCGCAGGAAACCGCTGGCTCGCTGCAGCCCCTCCAGCACGGGTTCCGGATCCGCATGCGGGTCCAGCATGCTGAAGTGCACCTTTGCGTAGCTGAGGTCGCGCGACAGCTCCACTGCCGTGAATGAGACCATCTCCAGCCGCGGGTCTTTGGACTCGAAGCGGATCAGCTCGTTAAGCGTGCGCAGCACCTGGTTTCCTAGGCGCTGGTTTCTGGAAAATTCCCGTGGCATGTTTTCTTACCGCCGACTATTAATCGAGCGTACGTGCGACCTCTATTCGCTCGAAGCACTCTATCTGGTCGCCAACCTTGACGTCGTTGTAGTTCTTCACGCCAATACCGCACTCGGTACCGGACCGAACTTCGTTCACGTCATCCTTGAAGCGACGCAGCGATTCGAGTTCACCCTCGAAAATCACGACGTTGTCACGCAAGACACGAATCGGATTCGAGCGCTTCACGTAACCTTCGCTGACGATACAGCCGGCAATGTCACCGAGCTTCGGAGAACTGAAGACTTCTTTAACTTCGGCCAGTCCGACATGCTGCTCGCGAATTTCTGGTGCCAGCAGCCCGGTAAGGGCGGCTTTCACATCGTCGATTGCCTCGTAAATAATGCTGTAGTAGCGAACGTCGACGCCGGATTCCTTGATCGCTGTCCGCGCCGTGGCGTCAGCGCGCACGTTGAAGCCGATAATGAAAGCGTTCGATGCCGCGGCGAAGTTGACATCCGTTTCTGTAATACCACCGACCGTGGAGCCCAGCACCTTGACCTTGACCTCCTCGTTCGAGAGCTTGGTCAAGGCATCGCGCAATGCTTCAGCACTGCCGTGTACATCCGACTTGATAATGACGGGAACCGTCGACAGCTCACCCTCTCTCATCTGGCTGAACATGTCATCAAGCTTGGAAGCCTGTTGTTGGGCGAGCTTCGCTTCGCGCGTCTTGGTCTGGCGGAACTCCGCAACTTCGCGCGCCCTGCGGTCATTCTGCACGACGAGGAAGTCGTCGCCCGCGTTGGGCGTCTTGGACAAGCCGAGAACAACGGCCGGCTGGGAAGGACCGGCTGCATCAATGGATGCCCCGGTTTCATTAAACATGTTGCGGACACGCCCGTACTCTTCGCCCGCAATAATCATGTCGCCCTGCTTCAACGTGCCGGACTGGATCAGGAGCGTGGCCACTGCGCCGCGGCCTTTCTCAAGGCTCGACTCGATGACCAGGCCTTTCGCCGGACCCTCTGCAACGGCCTTGAGATCCATAACCTCGGCCTGCAGCAAGATCGAGTCGAGCAGACCATCAATCCCCTCGCCCGTGTGGGCCGAGACGTTGACGAATTGCTGTTCGCCACCCCACTCCTCGGGAATGATCTCATGTTGCGACAACTCGTTCTTGACCCGATCCGGATCGGCGTTCTCACGGTCGATCTTGTTGATTGCAACGACGATCGGCACGCCCGCAGCCTTTGAGTGCTGAATTGCCTCGATGGTCTGCGGCATCACGCCGTCGTCTGCAGCAACCACCAGAATGACGATGTCGGTCGCCTGGGCACCGCGAGCGCGCATTGCTGTGAACGCGGCATGGCCCGGGGTATCCAGGAACGTGATCGTACCCTTGTCTGTGGTCACGGAATACGCACCAATATGCTGCGTAATACCGCCAGCCTCACCGGCCGCTACCTTCGTGTGACGAATGTAGTCCAGCAAGGAAGTCTTGCCGTGATCGACATGTCCCATGATCGTGACAACTGGCGCGCGACTGACTTCTTCACCGTCGACCTGCTGTTCGTCTGCAAGCAGTTTCTCGTCCATATCGGCCGAATCGACGAGCTTCGCAATGTGGCCCAACTCCTCGACGACGAGCGTTGCCGTGTCCTGGTCGATGACCTGGTTGATCGTCACCATGGCGCCCATATTGAAGAGCACTTTGATAACCTCGTTGCCTTTGATCGCCATCCGTTGTGCCAGCTCCGAAACGGAGATGCTCTCCGGGATCTCGACCTCATGCACAACCGGCGCTGTCGGGCGTTCAAACCCGTGCTGGCCATCTCCGCCGACAGCCGCGGCGCGGCGGCGCAAAGGCGCCTTGCGCTTGCGACGCCCGCTCTTGTCGCCAGCAACATGCAGTTCCTTGCGGCCGTAGCGCGTCTCCGGACGGTTACCTTTCGCAGGCTTGGTCTTCTCTTTATCCTTGGTGCGGCGCGCGCGCGCGTCAGCCTCGGCTTTCTCAAGCCTGGACTTTTCTTCGGCCGCGTCAGCCGCTGCCTTCTCGGCCGATTTCCGCGCCGCTTCCTCAGCCTTCTTAAGCGCCTGCGCTTCCCTCTCACGTGCATCAAGCTTCGCTTTCTCCGCCGCTTCCTGCTCGGCCTTGATGCGCTCTTGCTCGCGAGCTTCCGCCTCGATGCGCTCTTCCTCAGCGCGACGCTCGGCGTCGAGCGCTTCCTGCTCTTCCTGCGCCTGCTTTTCAAGTACGTCACGCTTGATATACGTGCGTTTGCGCCGAACTTCGACATTAACTGTGCGGGAGCGTCCCTGCGCACCGGACAGGCGCAGCTCGGACTGGGATTTGCGTTTCAGCGTGATGCGACGCGGCGCTGCGGCAGTCGCGGGCGTATCGTCCTGGCCGTGGCTGCGTCGCAAATACGTCAGCAGCTCCAGCTTCGCGTCATCGCTGATACTGTCATCAGAACCCTTGACCTTGATACCGGCCTCATCGAGCTGCGTAAGCAACTTCTCAACGGGTACCTTCAGTACTTCGGCAAATTGCGCAACTGTCACATTAGCCATACATTAACTCCGCATTCCTGGCGATTACGCCTGCTGCTCTTCTTCGAACCAGTGTGCCCGCGCCTTCATAATGAGTGCGGCCGCGACGTCTTCTCCCATCTCACTGATTTCAATTAGATCGTCGGTTGCCAATTCCGCGAGATCCTCGCGCGTGACAACACCCTTGCTTGCCAGCGTAAACGCAAGACCCTTATCCATGCCCTCAAGGCTCAGAAGGTCTGCTGCCGGCTCGACTTCGTCGATCTTCTCTTCCTGGACAATTGCCTGCGTCAGCAGCACGTCACGCGCACGGCTGCGCAATTCATCCACGATATCTTCGTCAAATTCTTCAATAGCGACGAGTTCGGCTGTCGGCACGTAGGCTACTTCTTCGATGGTCGAGAAGCCCTCCTGCACGAGAATCAGCGCAACCTCTTCGTCCACGTCGAGCTGCTTCGAGAACAACTCGATAAGTTCGCGCATCTCGGACTCGCTCTTCTCCTCGGCGTCCGCCGCGGTCATGACGTTGAGCTCCCAACCCGACAGTTCACTTGCGAGTCGAATGTTCTGGCCACCGCGACCAATCGCCTGCGACAACTTGTCCTCGTCAACCGCGATATCCATGCTGTGCTTGTCTTCGTCAACGACGATCGACACGACCTCGGCCGGGGACATGGCGTTCACGACAAACTGGGCCGAATTGTCGTCCCAAAGGATGATGTCGACGCGCTCACCTGCCAGCTCGTTGGATACGGCCTGCACGCGCGAACCGCGCATACCCACACAGGCGCCAACGGCGTCGATGCGGCTGTCGTTACTGCGAACGGCAATCTTCGCGCGCAAACCCGGATCGCGGGCCGCACCGAGGATGTCGATCAGGCCTTGACCGACTTCCGGCACCTCGATCTTGAACAGCTCCACCAGGAACTGCGGCGACGTGCGCGTCATGAACAACTGCGGACCGCGTGGCTCGGAACGAACCTCGGTCAACAGGGCCTTGATTCGGTCCTGTGGGCGAACCGGCTCGCGCGGCACCATCTGGTCCCGCGGCACGAAACCTTCTGCGTTGCCGCCCAGATCAATATAGACACCGTTGCGGTCGACTCGCTTGACCAGCCCGGAGAGCATCTCGCCCTCGCGATCCTTGTATTCTTCGACGACCTGCTCGCGCTCGGCTTCCCGGACCTTCTGGACGATGACCTGCTTGGCTGTCTGGGCCGCGATACGACCGAACTCAACCGATTCCATGGGCACTTCCACATAGCCACCGGGCTCCGCGTTCTCGTCGATATCGACTGCATCGATCATGCGCAGCTCGCGATCGGGGACCTCGAGCTCCGTCGATTCATCCTCAAATACCAGCCAACGGCGCCACGTCTCATAGTCGCCCGTATCGCGGTCGATCGCGACGCGTACGTCAATATCTTCGCCGTGCTTTCTGCGGGTCGCAGAAGCCAGTGCGGCTTCGATTGCCTCGAATATGATGTCCTTCTCGACGCCTTTCTCATTTGAGACTGCGTCGACAACCATCAAGATTTCTTTGCTCATTTCGTCAAAACTCCACTATCCCCGCGGGTTCACTCCACGACGGGCACCAGCCGGGCGGTATCGATCGTCTTTAGCGGCAAGCTATGCGACTCTCCATCCACCTCGACCACAATATTCTCGTCATCCGACGACACCAGCTTGCCGCGGAAGCGCCTGCGTCCCTCAACCGGGAAGCGCATCTGCACTTTTACGGTTTCACCTTCAAATCGTTGAAAATGCTCAACTTTTGTCAACTTCCTGTCCAAACCCGGCGACGACACCTCGAGGTTGTAGTTGCCCGGCACAGGGTCCTCGACATCGAGGAGCGCACTGACCGCCAGGCTGACCTTTTCACAATCGTCGAGGTCTATCCCGTCCGGTTTGTCGATAAACACGCGAACCAGGCCGCTTTTACTCCCCAGCCGGACCTCGAGGTCCGCCAGTTCGTAGCCAAGTCTCTCGACCGCCGGCTCCAGCAATTTGAGCAATTCGTCGCCCGTCATCGTCTAACCATTTGTTTCAAAAACAAAAAATGGGCCAATGGCCCATTCCTACTCCGCGCTCTGTCGTTGTCCTCAGACAACAAAAAACCCCTGAGCGGGGCCTTTATCTACCAGGGTCCTGGTAGCGATGGGTCCAAACTACAGCCCCATTGGTGCGCGGGCCGGGATTATACGGCAATCGAGCGCGCGGGCGCAATGCCCTGCGGGCCATTCCTTTCGGCCCATTTCGGGCCGTCAGGAGAGATCGCGCTCCAGCGCTTCGGCAGCGGCCGGTGTGATCCCCAGCGAATCCCGCAAATGAACAAGCAGCGCCCGCTCCTTCTCCGAGATGCCACCTGGCAGCGCGTCCGATAACGCCGCCTCGTACACCTGCATTTTTCGATAGGCCGCATACTCCGGCGTGTTTTCGGTATTTGGCATCGCCGCCGCGGCGACTCGTTCTGCAAACCGTTGCAGCGGCGCCAGGACGAAAACAAGCATTGCGGAGGCCAGCAAGCCGATCCAGCTTCCAAATTCCGACTCGAGCACCCGGTCGGCCCCCTCGGTCACCAGGTAGAAGACAGCGACGAAGACAGCCGCAACGGTTGATTGCCTGATGGTCCAGCGGATCTTGAGATCAATATCGAACAGCTGAGTCCTGAGAATGCCGTAGGCAATCAGTGGCACGGCAAGCAAAGTGCCGAGTGCGTACAGAACAAATACATGGCCGGACGCGTTCGGATCTACCACCTGGTACGCATCCAACCAGAGTGTCCACGTGGCCCAGGCATAGACATAGCCCCACAAGACATCGCGAACCCCGAACGCCAGGGCGAATACCCTCGCCCTTGCACGAGCCGCCCCGGTTGACTGGCGCCACGCATCAAGCGAGGCGATCAGCGCAAACAGGAACACCAGGGTCAGGGAGAGCGTAGAGAAGTGTGCCTCCGAGCTTCAGCGGCCCCCAGGCAACCAGCGCGAAAAGTGCGGCGGCGTAAAGAGCCAGGGCGGACCGGACCCGACGACCGGAAAACGGCCTCGTCAGCCTCGTCCGCAACGCGGCGGCCAGAAATGATGGATACAACGCGAGCATCGCGCAGTCGCCCAGCGTGTGCACAATCTCCTCGACCCGAAAGAACACGGGATACAGACGGTGTCCCAGGGCGGCTTCCGTGAAAAACAGGTCCAGGTAACCTGTCGAGACCATGGTCACGCCCTCGACGACGAGCAGCAACGATAGCTGCCGCGGGACGCTGCCGGGGTGGCCTAATCTGAAGAGAGCGATCGCCAGGCTCCAGCACATTGCCAGCGCCAGGACAGCCAGAGACCCGGTCCAGCTGAACTGAAGCATCAGACACACTTGTCCGTGAGGTAGCGCTTCACCTTCGACGGATTACTGATGATCTTGTAAAAGGTATCGACGTAATTGATCAGTGATTTTCGCGTGTGTTCGGTCAGCCCTTCCTGGTCATTGATGAGCACGTAGATTTCACGACGTCTGTCGTCGAAGCGCTGCAAGGAGCCTTCCAGGTATTGGTTGTTGACGCACCGTCCCCGGTAAAGACGCGTGCGTACGCTGCGTAGTCTGAATGCCGGGTTCGGAACCGCATAGGGCGCATTGACAATGCCGGACTGGTCGAAATCATACGGCAAGGCGAAAATCGGGTCGCTCTCGTCCTTTTTAAACAACACGTAGTTGTGACAGCAATTATCTCCGGGCGGCCCCGCTATCGGTGAGAAGTCGGTATTGCCGATCAGGTACTGGAACACGGATGTCAGGTTCAGCCGATCCGGGACGATATCCTCCACCGAGGCTTTCTCAATCTCGAGCTCCTTCATTCCGAAGCGTTCACCAAGGCGGTCCTTGTGCTCTATCAGGAATGCGTATCGAACGACAGCTTCCTGGTCCTTCTGGGTATTATCAAAACTGACCTGCAGCAAACGCACGCGAAAACTCAAGTCTGTAACCGTATTGAGTATCCGGTACGCGAGATACTCCCGTAGAACGATCTGCTCATATTGCTCAGAATACCGGCAGGGAATGACAAGCTTTAACTTGTTCTGGCCTTTGAAAACCGTTCCTTTCGTCTGTTTCTTCTTGAAGTTCAGGAGAACCGGTGGATAGTCACAGTTCTGGTGTCGATTGTGCCCACGCGTTCGGATCTCGACGTCCAACGGCACCGATGTACCGTCATCGTCCGTATAGCTGATCATGCCCGGCAGGTAGTCCTCTTTCGACCGCTCTTCTATAAGGGTGGTGAATGGACCGGAGAGATACACTCTCAGCGGATCATTGCTTTGAAACAGCGGGTCCGGTTTTTGGCTGACCTCGGCAGCCGCAATCGCGCTGAGGAGCGCGAGAAGCACTCCGGTCATGAGTCGCTTTTTCCAAAGCATAGCTTTGCTCCTGAACCTGAACAATCGGTCTGTATCGGGCATGCCGTCCAGCCACCCCCCCCGGATAACAGTGATCAATATATCGCCTCCGAAGCAGATATACTGAACGATATCGACAATCCGATAAATACACAGGAGAAATCAGCATGATCGGCAAGCAGAAAAGAACACGCGCATTCTTGCAGGGAGTTGCAATGGCCATCACCGCAACATTGATCATGAGTGGCGTGGCAATAGCGGCTGACAATGATGCACTGCCCCAGACGACACCCGAAGGACTCAAGCTAAGCAAACAGACGAAACACCGTGTCGTCTACCTGGCCGACGATGTTGATTTCAGCGCGTACAACAAGGTCCTGATTGTCGACTGCGCTGTCGCCTTTGCCAAGAATTGGCAGCGCGATTACAACCGGAGTGAGCGCGACCTGAGCAGGCAAGTCAGGGACAACGACGTTACTCGCATAAAGGAAGGCCTGGCCGCTGAGTTCAAGAAAGTATTCACGCAGACAATGACCGACAACGACATCGAGGTTGTGACGGAGCCGGCGTCCGACGTAATCATCCTGCGACCCGCGATTGTTAACCTCGTTGTTAATGCTCCAGACCTCAACTCTCCCGGAATGACGAGGACGTACACGAGCGATGCAGGACAGATGACGCTCTACCTCGAGCTCTACGATTCCGTCAGCGGTGCCATGCTGGCAAAGGTCATGGACGCAAAGGACGCAGGTCGCACTTCGCCGATGATGTCTTACTCGTCGCGCGCGACCAACATCCAGGCAGCCGATCGCGTATTGCGGGGTTGGGCCACTGAACTCGCCGGTCATTTTGGCGCCGCTACCGAAACTGACGAGACAGCCGAAGACTGATAAAGAGAATCGCCAATGATCTACATCGCCGTTGTAAGCTTGTATGTATTGATGCTGCTGGGCATCAGCGTCTACAAAAGCCGTGGCGTCAAGACCGATGAAGACTTCATGGTTGCCGGCCGCGGCGTGCCAGTGTACATGCTGGTCGCTACGCTGGTCTGTACGTGGATCGGATCCGGCAGTTTGTTTGGTACCGCCGGCCTTACATTCAGGACGGGGATTTCCGAACTCTGGTTTTCGGCCGGCGCCTGGGTCGGCATCCTGGTCGTCTACACGATCGCCGCGCGCGTGCGCCGCATCGCACAGTACACGCTGACCGATCTCCTCGAGAAACGCTATTCACAGGTCGCCAAGGTCCTCGGCACGATCACGATCATCATCGCGTACATGGTCATCGCCGGGTATCAGTTTAAGGGTGGTGGACGCTTTATTGCGATTCTTTCAGAAGGATCGATTTCTCCGGAAACCGGCATGATCATCGCTGCCGCACTGATCATCGGTTTCACCGTTCTCGCAGGGATGGTCTCGATCGTGTCGATCGACATCTTCAACGGCAGTATCATGCTGCTCGCGATGATCGTCACCCTGCCCTTCGCCGTCATGGGACACGGTGGTGTCGATGCGGTCATTGCAACCATCCAGCAGCACGAACCGAGTCATCTTTCTGCGATGGGCGGGCACGATTTCATCTGGGTAGTGGGCATCGCGCTGCCGACTTTCCTGCTCCTGATGAGCGAGTCCAGCATGTACCAGAAATTCTCGTCTGCTGACAATGCTCGAAATGCCAAGCGCGCGGTGATGGGAATGTTCATCGGCGTCGTGCTGGTCGAAACCCTGATGATGCTTATTGCACTGGTTGGGTTCGCTATCTACGCCGATGACCCGCGCTTCTTCCTTGCTGACGGCAGCGTTGACCGAGCCATGGCGGAGGAGATCATCCTGCGCATTGGCTTCGAGCAACTGCCTACGATTATCGGGTCACTGTTGCTGGCTGCAGGCGCAGCAATCGTAATCTCAACGGGTAACACGTTCCTGATGGTCACTTCGACCAATGTGACGCGCGATATTTTTCAGGCGTTCTTTTACAAAAATGCGACCTCGTCGCAGGTTGTCTGGATTCAGCGCGCCTGCATCGTCGGCATCGGCATTCTTGCTTACCTGATGATGAGCCAGTTTCAGACAATTCTGGAAATGGCGCTCGTGTCATACACAATGATCGGCGCGTCGCTTGCACCCGCTTTGCTGGCTGCGTTCTTCTGGAAACGCGTAACGCGCATCGCCGGTGTACTGTCCATCGCAGCGGGCATGCTGTCCGTAATTACAATCACTGTGCTGAACTCGATGTTCCGCGGTAATTCAACGGCAATCCTCGGGTTTGAGTTCCCAATGGATACGGACTACATCGCCATTCCGGCTGTGATCATCTCGGTCACAACCCTTGTGGTCGTAAGCCTGCTGACCCCGAGGCCCCAGGAATCGGACTGGCGCGAGTTTGCCGGCGGGTGACACGCCGTAATGAGCAGCCGAACGCCGCCAAACGCTGGTGAAATGGCCAGTCGATTTGGAATAGACTTGTCACCGCTCAGATTACACACGAAGGTCATCAGAGAACCCAATGTCCCAGCAACTTAAGATCAGCCCCGATCACGATTTCGAGGCGCTCGGCCAGGTACTGCAGGACCAGGGCCATCTGCAAGTACCCAATTTCTTTACGCCGGATACCGCCGAGTACCTGCACAAGATTCACCTGGAGAACAAGGACTGGTTCCTGTCCTACAACGAAGGCAGCAGCAACTATGAGAGCTCAATGGAGCAGATTCGGGCGGTATCGCCGCAGCAGCAACAGATGCTGATGAGCAATATCTACAAGCGCGCCCGCACCCAGTTCCAGTACGTTTTCTATCAGTATTACATCAGCCAGGCGGTCGAGCTTGGGGAACAACCCGGACACCCCATGCACCAGTTGCATGAGCTCATCAACAGCGAAGAGACACTGGACCTGATGAGGACGCTGACCAGGGAACCCGCCGTTCGCAAGGCCGATAGCTACGCGTCACTGTATGCACCCGGCCACTTCCTGACAGCCCATGATGATCGGCATGACAGCCACGACCGGGTCGCCGCATTCGTATTCAGCATGACCAAGAACTGGAATATGAACTGGGGCGGACATCTCGCGTTTTTCGATGAAGCGGGCAATATCACCGACGCGCTCATCCCCAGTTTCAATACGCTGAATATCTTCCTGATTCCGCAAATGCATGCGGTTCAGCTGGTATCGCAATTCGCGGGCGGAAATCGCATCAGCTATCTGGGCTGGTTGCATCGCTGACCGTGTCGGTCCGCTGTCAGCGCGATGTCGATCCCGGGATTGTCAATTGCTCCTCGGCGCCTCGATCGTTACCTCGTACTTCGCGACGAGACTCGCGACAAACCGCTCGCTGAGCTCAGCAATCTTCTCGGCTGTCCATTCCTCACGCACCTGTTGCGCAAATGACTCGTAGTCTGGGGGTGTTGCACGCGTTATCCCGGTAACGATTACGAGGTGGGTCCCGTAACCGGATACTACCGGTCCGTGCCAGAGCCCGGGCTCAAGTTCGACGACCTGCTCGGCAAACTCTGAACCAAACGACTTTTGGAGGTCCAGCACCGTCTGATCGGCATGATAGGCTTGTGCCATCAACCGGTCGCCATAGCTGGCGATGTTCTCAGGAATTCCATCACGGGCCCGAAGCTCCTCGAGCGCGATCCTTGCGTCTTCCAGGGTAGCCGCCCCGCGCCGCTCTGGATTGAAATAGACCTGGACGAGCGAGTAACGATCGGGCTGCCGGAACTTCGCTTCGTTTTCGCGAAACCAGGCCCGCAATTGTTCCTCCGACGGCTCCTCGGGCGCCATCAGGCTCTCCGCCAGCATCTCCAATCTTTGCGCCATTCGGCGTTCGACGACTGGATCGCCCTGTTCCAGCCCCATCGCAACCGCTTCGCGATAAAGCGCCTCAGTACGCACGCGTCCGCGGATGACTTCCTCCAATTCTTCTTCGGTCGGCGGACGATGCCAGATGCGTGACCATTGCTCGGCCAGCGCCTCGATTTCGGCAGCGGAGACGACGATCGTCCGATCGTCTCCATCGTCAGAATGACCTGCGACACCCACATACAACCCGTAAATCCCGGCGCTGGCCAAGAGGAAATGTACGAGCGGCTCGCGCAGGAGTTTCTTGAGCTTGTCGACCATCATGGGACCTGAGTGAACTATCCACGACAATTTACCAACTTGCGATCGAATCGCAACACCAGGTCGGCACCTGTGCATCGAATGTCAAAGCCGGCCGCTGTGCTTGCTACGTACCGGACAAGCGAGCTTCACCGATGCATAATCTATTATGCGTTCGAGAGTGGATACGACAAGTTGAGTCCTCCCCGAGTACTGGTACATTGCGTCGCGATTGCGCTGACGGCGGCGCCCACAGATGCATGGTCGGATGACTCTTCGACTCCGTTCTCCGCGGGCGGCCTGATATTCGGAGATTTGTACCACATCCCGAACCATCATTTGCCCGAAGGCAATGGCGCCACAGCTGCGGTCCTGCGTCGGGGTTACCTCACCGCCGATACAAACTTCGAGAATGGCTGGTTCGGGCGCCTGCGCGTGGAAGTCAACCAATCCGGGGACTTCGAGACCTACGAATTCCAGGCTGGTATCAAAGACGCCTACGTCGGCTACAAGTTCGAGCGGCACACCGTGATGCTCGGCCTGCAGCCGTCGCTGACGTTCGATTTCATAGAGTCATTCTGGACGATGCGATACCTGATGCGCACCCCGGCCGATCTGCAAGGAGTACCCAGCAGGGACACCGGCATCTCGCTGAAAGGTCAAATTAATGAAGCCTGGCGATATCGCGCAATGATTGGCGTTGGCGCCGACTTTGGTGCCGAGTCCGGGGACGGTGACAACGCGATGGTCGCGATTAACTGGAAGTTGAGCGACAACTGGACAATCGATTTCTACGCCGATCACGAAGCGCGACCCGGGCCTGAGGACAATACCAGCGGGCAATTGTTCGCTGCGTACCAGGGTGAAGGAGTTCGAGTTGGTTTGCAGTATTTCTATCGCGATCGTGAAAACAACGCCCCTGGAAAACTCGCATCGGCTTTCTTTATCAAGAACGTCGGCCAGGACTTCCGGTTTGTAGGCCGCCTCGATCGCCTCCTGGATCCCAGCATCAGGGGAGACGACAATCCCTATATTCCCTTTGCGCCAACTGCCAAAGCAACGATGTACCTGGTGGGACTGGAGTACCAGGTAGCCGATAAGGTGGTCATCACCCCCAACTCGATTGTCATTTCTTATGATCGCGATGACCAGGGGCTGCGTCCGAACACCGACGTCTACTTACGCCTGACCGTATTCGCTAATTTCGAGTAACCGGGGCCCGATCTCGAGCCGAATCGGATATTATCCTGAACTTGCAAAACATGAGCGGAGCAAAACGGGGATGACAAACACGCACTCAACCACTGCCACGCTGACGACGTCGCGTTCAGGGCGATTCCTGCACTGTGTTATCGGCGCCGTGTTCCTCGCTGGATGCACCAGCGTGCCACTCGACTATCCTCGCGAGCCCTCCACCGCTCTCAACAACACCAGCGACACCGCGCTGGCGGCTGAAAGTCATCACTTCCGGCAAAAACAGCCCGATACCAATGGCTTCTACCCGCTGCACGAAGGCCTTGACGCATTCGGCGCTCGACTGACACTGATTGAAAGTGCCGAGAAGAGCATTGACGCGCAGTATTTTTTGATCAAACCCGATTCTGCAGGTCTTGTTTTCTCCGCAAAACTTCTCGAGGCGGCAGACCGAGGCGTTCGTGTTCGCTTCCTCATTGACGAC
This sequence comes from uncultured Gammaproteobacteria bacterium, assembly GCA_963698415.1. GTDB lineage: Bacteria > Pseudomonadota > Gammaproteobacteria > Steroidobacterales > Woeseiaceae > UBA1847. The sequence continues at coordinate 404,434 of CAVOQS010000015.1, forward strand.
ATTTTTACGACAGTCAGCGACAGCAAACTCATCCACCTGCACGAGCACCCTAATGTCGAAGTTCGCATCTTCAATCCCATCTCTCGCAAGGGCATCAAGGCCTTCAACTACCTTGGAAATTTCGGTTTGCTGAACCGCCGCATGCACAACAAGTCGTTCACAGCCGACTACCAGATTGCGGTGGTAGGTGGCCGAAATATCGCCGAGGAGTACTTCCAGCTCGATACAAGCGGCGAATTCATCGATTTCGACATGCTCGTCATGGGCCCGATCATCGGCGATATATCCGCCTCGTTCGACGAGTACTGGAACCACGAACTGGCGGTCCCCATGCATGCCCTCTATGACCGGGCCGACTCCGAAAAAATGGCTGAGGTGAAGCAAGAGGTAAGCGCGAAAATGGAGGCGCAACGCGATTCGGTCTACGCCCGAGCCGTTCACACGAACCTGGTACACGACCTGCGCGCCCAAACCATTATCCCCCACATTGCGGACGCAAGAGTCATCGTCGACAGTCCACAAAAACTGGAGGAAAAGCCCACCGACGAAAACAAGATCGTCATGACGGAGTTGCGCAAGGTTTTCAAGGATGCAGAAGAAGAGATCATCATCTTCACCCCGTACTTCATTCCTGGCGAGAGAGGGATGGAGACGATCAGCGAAATTACGGCCAAAGGAGTCAGTGTCGTCGTCCTGACGAATTCTCTCGCCTCGAACAACCACACGTCAGTGCATTCCGCCTACTCGTCGTACCGCAAACGCTTGCTCGATGCTGGCGTGGAACTGTGGGAAGCAAGAGCAAATGCAGCTGAAGTGGTCAATGCCGATGGTAGCAAGGAGCTCGAACACCTGACGCTGCACACCAAGGGTGCCATCGTCGACCGGCAAAAAGTTTTCGTCGGATCACTCAACCTGGACCCACGATCCACTGATCTCGATTCCGAAATTGGACTCATCATCGACTCCCTGGAACTCGGCACGCTGCTGGCGGAAAACGCGATGGACGGGATCCCAAACATGGCGTATCGCCTGAAACTGGACGAGAATCGAAAGATTCGCTGGCACGCTACCATTGACGGCCAGGAAGTCGTGGAAACCAGGGAACCGCTGACGTCATGGTGGCGCCGCTTCCAGGCCTGGTTCCTCAAGATAGCACCGGAAAAGGAACTCTAGCGCGTGCGTTTCGACCGAAAGGAAGAACGGGTCCTACGCGAAATCCACGACGCACCTGCAAGCGCTTTGACCTACAATACGCGAACGACCCACAAACAATATGGTTAAACCGATGCGCCTCTTCCACCCCCCCTTTGCATACTCCGTTTTGGCACTGCTTGTGTGCCTGCCTGCGCACTCACTGGCAGCAGAAAGCGGCACCAAGCCGGATCACGCCTGGAGAGTCTATGTCGGTGGATTCGTACCCAGTGTCGACTCCACAATCACGATCAACGGAGAAACCGTCACCCCACCGCCTCTCGATATCGAAGACGATCTCGGCGTGGAAGATAGCAAGACTGTGCCGTGGGGCGGCGTGAGCTGGAATTTTGCGCGGCGCCATTCCCTCGAAATCGAGTATTTCAGGCTGAATCGTGACGGGTCCCGCGGCTTCGTCGACGAATTTATCGAAGTCGGCGATTACATTGTGGAAAGTGGCGCCATCTCGACGACGTCTAAGCTCGGCCTTGCACGGCTGACGTACGGGTACCACATCCTGGAACGCGAACGTTCGGAAATTCAAATCAAAGGTGGGCTGCACATCGCCAACTTCTCGGCAGCGTTCCAGCTGCTTGGCAATGTGTGTGATATTTCCATGGGCGAATCGCCGCCCTGCCCGCTGATCACATCATCCGTCGCGGAGAGCGAGAGTGTAACCGCGCCACTGCCTCACATCGGTGGGTCCTGGCTGTACGAGTTCACAGACCAATGGGCCTTTCGATTCCAGGCCATCGGCTTCGCCGTAAAACTGGATTCCATCGACGGCTCGATACTCGAACTTGACGCTGACCTGACGTGGCAGCCGTGGGAACACTTCGGGCTGGGCCTCGGTACCCGCTATTTCAAGGTCGAAGTCGAATCCACTGGCAGCAGGTTGGACGGCAAATTCGACTACGATTACTTTGGGCCAACGCTCTACGTTTCTGCGTCGTTCTGAGGCATTACGTATGTCCGTAGGAATCTTACGGACTCGCGCCGGCTGAACGCCAGCTTGCGTTTTTTCGATGCGGATACTACCCCTTATTTCTGCGCTCGCCTTGTCATTTGCCACCGCGTTGGCGCAAGAAACACCGACGGCAGATGAACCGGCGGTACACCCTTATCTGGATACTCGCCCAGGCATTGCACCGGACATTCGTGACGACGAAACGAAGCTGAAGGCGCAACGCGGAAATTTTGTTGCCGTACCGATCCCTTTCTCAAACCCGACGCTCAACGAGGGCCTGGTTGCTGGCGCTGCCTATTTCTATCCTCAGTCTGCTGAGGAGAAGAAGATCGAGCCGGCATCAGTTACCGCGCTTGGCGCCATGTACTCGAGCAACGACAGTAAGGCGTTGGGGATTGCGCAGCAAAATTACTGGCGGGGAAAATGGCGATTTACCGGCGTGGCCGTTGCGACCGATCTCCGGCTCTCCCTGCTTGCGCCAGAGGAATCGACCAGCGGAGAGAGTGTCGACTGGCACATAATCGGTGAAATCTTCTATGTGAAGCTGGCGCGGAAGATCAAGGGTAACTGGTACGGCGGCTTACTTACGCGTTACATCGATGCTGATCAGGCTATCGACCTTTCCCTCGAGATTCCCGCGTTCGATCTGACATCCCATTTGCGTTCGGCAGGAGCGGGATTCTATGGCGAGTATGACACGCGCGATATGCCGTTAAACAGCTATACCGGCCAGCACCTGACCGTTAACGCTCTGTTCAATGATGAGGCGCTTGGCAGCGACCATACCTACCAGTCATACAGCGTTTCATTCGAGTCTTATCACACGCTGACGGACTCTGTTGTGCTGGCGTGGCAGTTGAAGGGATGCCAGCGACAAGGGACTACCCCTTTGTGGGACGCGTGCAGGGTAAGTCTGCGCGGCTTTTCGGTCACTGACTACATGGGCAAAGTAACCGCCTCGGGTCAGGCCGAGGCGCGCTGGCATCTGAGCAAGCGTTGGGGAGCCGTTGCCTTTGCTGGCGTTGGCTACGTAGGCAGTTCCTATAATGGCATTCGCGAAAACGAGCCCATTCCGAGCTACGGCGCAGGCGTACGTTTCTCCGTATTGAAGGCGAAGCGGATCAACATTCGCGTTGACTACGCCCGGTCATCCGATAGCGACGCGGTTATCCTTTCGGTCGGTGAATCCTTCTAGAAACAAAATCGCGGCCCTGGCCGGGCGTAACTCGGTAAGCATCGGACCTTCTGCGCGGAATCTACTTATTTGGTGAACCGTCGAAAATCTATATAGTTTTCTGTTGTTGAGTCGCTCGTGCACCGAGTGGTCACTTGAGCAGCCAACGGCAACTGGATGGCCGGCGGTGATGCGATGATTGAAATTCGAATTCATGGACGCGGCGGCCAGGGTGGCGTAACCCTGGCGAAGCTGATCGCCACGTCGCGATTTCTGCAAGGCGAATCGGTACAGGCTTTCGGTCTGTATGCTGCGGAGCGTTCGGGCGCGCCGATCCAGGCATTTTGCCGCTACTCGGAAGAACCCATTACCAATCGCAACCTGATCTACGAGCCGGATCACATAATTGTTCTGGACCCGACACTGGTCGGACCCAACATCGTCTCAGGTCTCAAAGCTGGCGGCTGGATACTGATCAACTCGCCGCATCCGCCGGAGGGTTTTGCCGAGCAGTTTCCCGGCAATCGCCTCGCGACGGTGGATGCAACGAGCATTGCCCGAGACAACAACCTGGGTACCCGCAGCCTGCCTATCGTCAACACGGCGCTCGCCGGAGCTGTCGGCAGAATGCTGGTCGTTGCCGCTGCACGAAATGTGCGCTGCACTCGAGCATCTCGGCTTCAAAGGTCCGAATCTGACCGCGGCCACGCGCGCGTATGACGAGGTCCGACTCCTCGAAACGCCGCGCGAAGAAGGACTGTCTGGAGACGCGGTAGCGTTGCCGGACGAGGGACGCGGACCCAAGCATCCTGGAGGGCGCAGGCGCCGCACTGCCCGCGATCAAGACAGGTTCCTGGGCCAGTGAGCAACCACGCCGCCGGCAAATGATCCCACCGTGTAATCACATTTGTCCCGCAGGCAACAATGTACAGGGGTTCCTCGATGCCCTGGCGCGCGAGGAAACCGATGAGGCCCTGGAGATTCTGCTCCGCAGCACCCCGTTTCCGTCCGTCTGCGGGAGAGCCTGCCCTGCCCCCTGCATGGAGTCCTGTAACCGCATCGCGCTCGACGGCGCAGTCAACGTGCGCCAGTTGGAGCGCTATGCCGGCGATCACGGACAGGTGGCACTTGAACCACCAATAAAACGCGACGAACGCATCGCCATCGTGGGATCTGGCCCCGCCGGCCTTACGGCCGCGTATCATCTCGCGCGATTCGGCTATCGGGTACGCGTGTTTGAATCCGGGCCCGAAATCGGCGGACTGCTCCGCACAGGAATCCCCGATTTTCGAATTCCCGAGGATGTGGTCACGCGTGAGATTGACCGCATTCTCGATCTCGGCGTCGAGGTTGAGACCAACCATCCGATAGACCGTCAGGGTTTGCTCGACATCGCTGGAAGACACGATGCCGTCCTGGTGGCCACGGGCCAGCAGGAACAGCGTGATCTGCAACTGGGAATGAACGGCAGCACAGCCGTGGTCCAGGGCATCGATTTTCTCGAACACGTGCATCGGGGCGATATCCGCGTCGACGGCGAAAGAGTCATCGTCATCGGCGGTGGCAACACGGCGATGGATGCCGCCCGCTCCGCGCTCCGCCTGGGAGCGAAGAGCGTAAAGGTTGTCTATCGCCGGTCCCGCCAGGAAATGCCTGCCATCAGCGAGGAGATCGACGAAACTGTCGAAGAAGGCGTCTGCATCGAGCTGCTGACCCAGCCCGTCGCCCTGCACGAGACGCGCGGCAATGGTGCCCGCCGACACCTACGCCTGGTCTGCCGGCGAATGGAGCTCGGCGAACCGGATGAGTCGGGCCGCCGCCGCCCGGTAGAGATTCCGGAATCGGACTTCGAACTGCCCTGTCATCGAGTCATTCTTGCACTTGGCCAGTCGCCTGACGTGTCGGTCTTTCCCGAGGGCACCGAGGTACGGGAAGGATCCCAGCTACTCGGTCTCCTGGAGACACCCGTGTTTGCCGTCGGTGACCTTGCCACGCGCGAGGGGACGGTGGCTGGCGCAATAGGCAGCGGCCGGCGCTCGGCTGTGCACATTCACGGTGTGCTGAGCGGAGAGCAGGTGCGCATCACCGAGCATGCCGATGCGCAGCGTGATGTGGATGAATGGTGCGATGAGGTCATTCGTCCCGACGCGATGAAACTGCACCTGTTCGAGCGCCAACCCGCTTCCGAGGGTGAAACGCTGTCGGTGGCGGAGCGACGCTCGACCTTCGACGAAGTTCACATGGGACTCGAAAGCGCGGATGAGGCAGCCCGATGCCTTTCCTGCGGCGTCTGCAACGAGTGTGATGCCTGCAGCACCTTTTGTCCGGAGGGCGTGCTGAAGAGAGTGGGCCATAACCTCGAATTCGACTACTCGTACTGCAAGGGCTGCGGGGTGTGCATGGCGGAGTGCCCGCGCAACGTGATCTTCATGAGCCACCTGTAAACGGGACGGAGACCGACAATGCCACTAGAAGTGATTACTGGAAACCAGGCCGCCGGCTACGCATTGAGTCTCGCGGGTGAGGCCAACCGAACGGCCAGGGGCACGGCATGCGGGATCTATCCGATTACGCCGCAGACCGAGATTGTCGAGTACGTAGCAAGATTCCCGTTCAGCAAGGGGCGTGTCGTGCCGGTGGAGAGCGAACACAGCGCGATGGCCGTGTCGATGGGCGCGTCGTTGAGCGGCGCGCGAGCGTTCACTGCGAGCTCGTCAAATGGCATTGCCTACATGGCCGAGAACATCATGGTAGCCGGCTACTATCGGCTGCCGATCGTCATGGTCGCGGTCAATCGTACATTGGGTCCGCCATGGAATATCTGGGCGGATCAAGGTGACACGCTGATGCTCAGGGACTTCCCCTGGTTGCAGTTCTATTGCGAGAACAACCAGGAAATACTCGATACCACCCTGCTCGCCTTCCGGCTTGCAGAAGACAAGCGTATCTTGCTGCCAGCATTGACGTGCATGGATGCGTTCATTGTCTCGCATACCCAGACGGAGACCGCGCTTCCCGAACAGGCGGACGTCGATCGCTTCCTGCCAGACCTCGACCTGCCGCATCGCATGCACTATGACGAAGCACGCACCGTCGGCGGCCTCGCATGGCCTCACGAAGAGCTGTCGATGCGCCTGGAAATCGACGACGCAATGAAGCGAGTGCCGAACGTCTACCAGGAATGCCGGCAGAGTTTTGAGGAAATTTTCGGGCGGGACCCCGGCGATATGCTGCAAACCTTTGAGGTCGATGATGCCGACCTGATTCTTATCGCGAGCAGCACCATAGCCACGACCGCGCGTGAAGTTGTGCGGCGGCGACGCGCGGCCGGCGAGAAGGTCGGGCTCGTGAAAATAAAGATGTTTCGGCCATTTCCCGAGGCGGCATTGCGGGAGGCTTGCCGGACGGCCTCACGCGTGGCGGTGCTCGACCGCAACTATGCCGCCGGCACCGGTGGCATATTCTGGCAGGACACGCGGGCCGCTTTTCAGGGCTATCGCGACGATATGTTGATCCAGAACTACCTCACCGGACTGTGCGGCGGTGACGTGACACCGGATGTGGTGGACGACATCGTGACCAACCTGGCATCGCGGCAAGAAGCCAGCGATCCGGTATGGATAGGCGTCGAGACTGGCAGGAGGACTCTGCAATGACAGCAACTGCGACGCTTCACAAGTCGGAAGAGTGCCTGCTCCGGCCTGGCAACACCAACTGCGGCGGCTGCGGGATGAGCATTGGCCTGACGATGTTAGGCCGGGCGCTGGCAGACGCCGGCGACAGCTGCACGCTGGTGATCCCCGCCTGTTGCGGCATCGTGACCGCGGGTGCGTTTCCGACAACCAGTTACGCTGTGCCGACGATTGCGACTACCTTCGCCTCCTCGGCCGCGGTTGCCTCTGGTGTAGCGAGCATTCGCGATCTCAATGATGAGCCGGGCCAGGTCATCTGCTGGGCGGGCGACGGCGGCACCTACGATATCGGCCTCGCAACGCTGTCGGCCGCCGCAGAACGCAACGAGAACATCATCTACATCTGTTACGACAACGAAATCTATGGCAACACGGGTGGGCAACGCTCCTCCGCGACCCCGGTCGGCGCGCGAACATCGACTACGCCGTGGGGCAAGGCCGAGGGCAAGAAAGATGTCATGTCGATCATGGCGGCACACCGGGTTCCGTACGCCGCGACCCTGTCTATCGCTCATCCGGATGATTTCGCCCGCAAGATTTCGACCGCGCTCTCAATGCATGGCATGCGCTTTCTATTGCTGCACTCACCCTGTCCCACCGGCTGGAAATCCGAACCCGCTGATTCCGTAAACCTGGTGCGCCTGGCCGTGGCGAGCGGCCTGTTCCCGCTCTACGAAGTGCTCGATGGTGCCAGGTACCGTATTAATGTTGAGCCTGACGGCACTGATCCGGCCGAGTACTTTCATCGGCAACGACGGTTCGACCACGAGGAGATCGACCTGCGGACGACGCGTCGCGCCTGCGCGGAACGCGTGCAGCGCCTGCAAGCCCTTGCGCAGCAATACCCGTTCGACATGTGACAGCAGCCGGCCAACGTGCCGGGGTTCACTACCAGCCTATAGCCCGACCAGTTCGGCGTGGATGCCTTCACTCTCGACTTTTACGAGAATGTCATGCGACTTCACTCGCTCGGGATCATAAGTAATCGAAATGAGATGAGGTTGTTCATCCCGGTTACATGCGCTCACTACGCCGCCCATTTTGTGAATGTGATTCTCAAGAACTTTCAACTGGTCGAGCGGCAGCGTTTCATCGATATGCAGCACAACATCAGAAAGAATCGTGCCCATGACGTCCTCCTTGCAAAGAACAGTCGTAGATTTGCACCTCCAAGGTTCGAGGGTCAATTCTGGATTGACCTTATAGACCGAACGATTGCACCGGGATCGACATGCCGGTCCGTCTCAACGAACACCGTGCGTTTGAGCTCCGCCGCTGTCAGCGGATCGGCATGCTTACGCTGGTAGTCCAACACTGCAATGTCGGCCTCCGATGCGTCATCTCCGGATACGGTCCTGTCGCGCAGCCGTTGCAACAGCACGTCGCTGCTTGCACTCACATCGACCCACACCAAGGCTACTCGCCTGCGGCCAGCCAAGGATTCCAGGGTTTGCCGGTCCGCGCGCACGAGAAAGGACGCATCGGCAACGACATTGAATCCAGCCGAGAGCAGGCCGTCGATGATATCCATCATGGCCGCATAGACATTCGCCTTCGCGGCGGCCGTATAAGCGCCTTCACCCAGCCGCGACTTGCTACTCGCCGTTTCCGGCAGATGCAGCAGCCGTTTGCGTTCGATATCGGACCGCACTCTGACCGCCGGTAATTCCGCCATCAACTCGGATGCCAGCCAGGACTTGCCCGCGCCCGAATAGCCGTGCATACCGATCAGGACTGGCGCTGGTTGTCTAATCCATCGAATGGCCACAGCAAGGTAGTGCTTGAGCTTCGCAATATCTTCGGCTCGCCCCTCGGCGTCGAGCCGTTCACCACATCTGACCGCAGCAATCTTGGCGCGAATCATGCTGTGGTAGACGAAGTAGAGTCCGAATACCGACATGCCGGCGTAGTCGCCGGTACATTCAAGATATCGATTTACAAGAACCTGGGCGAGGTCGTGCCGGGCCGAGGCAACAAGATCCATCGCAAGAAAAGCGACGTCACTGATCACATCAATTTCACGCAGCGCTGCACTGAACTCGACGCAGTCAAAGGCGACAATGCCGGATGGCAAGCGGACCAGGTTTGCGAGATGCATATCGCCGTGGCACTCGCGCACGAAGCCGTCCCTGTGCCTGTCAATGAGGGTACTTTCAAGTTCACGCAAGGACTGCGCCGTCCATTCCTCGACATGACGTGTGGATTTCAGTGCCGTCACCGAGTTAATCGGCGCAAAATTGTCGAGTTGCGGTGCACCGATCTGCTGCGTGACATCCTGATCGCCACCAAGGTCGACGACCACGGCATTCTCGTGGTAGGCAGCGATCGTCTCTGCCAGGTCGCGCATATCTGTGTCGTTCAATAGGCCGGCATTGAGTTGTCTATCGAGCTGAGCGCTTTGTCGAAACTGGTGCATCTTCACCGCGTACTCGATGGCCCTGCCCTCACCACCAACGCGCGGATTCCTCTCGCTGCCGCAGATCGGCACGACGTCGAGGTACAGCTGCGGCGCCATTCGTCGATTGAGCCTTAGCTCTTCCTCGCAGTAGTGGCGGCGCAGTCGTAGCGAGCTGAAATCGAGAAAGTCCAGCTTGACGGACTTCTTGATCTTGTATGCGTAGGTGCCGGTGAGAATCACCCAGGAGATATGGGTTTCCAGCAATTCGAGGTTTGCGACAGGATGCGGGTAGGCCTGGGGCTTCAATAGCGAAGCCACGAGTTCTGACTGCTTGGTCTGGTTGCCAGCCACTTCTCACCGCCGTTGCGTCTGCAACAACTTTAGCAGGAATCGCGCCGCAAGGCTGGGCTCGCTAGGTGAAATGCCGTATTGCAGGGCCGCCAATATCGGCAAATAATTGTGCTTGTGCATACTCGGGAGAGTCACATGGAGAGCTTCCCCAAGATCAGTGCGTACATGGATACAACGGTACCTACGCTCGCCCCTGAGACGCAGATTATGGACGCGGTCGACTTCCTGCTGAGTCACAAGGTGACTGGAGCCCCGGTTGTCGACTCGGACAGCAAACTGGTTGGCATCGTCACCGAGACGGACCTGCTCAAGCTCTTGACCGAGGGCATTCAGGGCGAACCGCCAACCGAGGCAACTGTGGCTGAGTTCATGACGACCGACGTTGTCACCGTGCCCCCAGAGGTTGACATCTACTATGTGGCAGGCATGTTCCTGGCCAACAAGTTTCGGCGCCTGCCCATTGTCAGGGACGGGAAAATCGTCGGGGCGATTACGCGCTATGACCTCCTCCGGGTCATTCGGACACTTTCAGCCAAGCCCTGATGGGATGTCGGGTTTCGAGTAGACATAGAAATCCGCCGAGTCCAGGCGCTCCCAATCGACCCGGATGCCCAGACCGGGTCCGTCCGGTGCGGCTACCCTGCCCCGATTCTTCGTGATGCCGTTCTTCATCCCAAATTCGAACGCCTCCGCGGGCATTGGCGCTTCAAAGTATCGGGTCCGCGCGTTCGCAAGTGCCAGATGAAGATTGACCGCCTGGGTCAGCGAGTGGCCCCAGCTCTGGATTTCTATCGCCAAACCAGCGTCATTGGCAATCCTCAGTAGCTCGAGCGCCTTCGAGATTCCGCCAACCCTCGTGGCGTCGAACCTGCCTGCATCCCACGAACCCACCGCGATACCTTGCCTGATGAACTCCGGGGAATAGAAACTATGCCCGTCGGGAATGATCTGCACTGCGAGCCTGCGCCTGAGTTCCTCATACGACACAAGATGCTCATCGCCGATGGGCGCCTCCAGCCAGATGAATAACTCTTCATTCATCTGCTCGCCCAGGCGGATGGCAGCTTCAAGGTCGTATTTGCCCTCAAGATCGATCATAAAATGATAGTCAGAATCTGCGAACGCGTGCTGGAGAGACTCCACGAGCCGAAGGTCTTTTTCGAGGGAACCCCAAACATGGAATTTGAAGGTCGCGTATCCCAGATCGGCATACTGGTGTACCGCTTCGACGTACTCCGGAAGCGAATCGTAGAATGGAAGACTCGCGTAGGATTCCATCGAATTGCGTTTCGCTCCCAGCAATTCACACAGGGGACTATTTGCCCTGTGTGCCGCGAGGTCCCAGAGCGCGATGTCGACACTCGAGCGGACCGCATCACTCATCTCCGGCCGAATTCGGTCGATGGTCTCCCCTACTTCAACCGGATCCAGTGACTTGAGCGCGACAAGCTCCACAGCGAGGTCCTGCAATTCCAGCAGGTGTTCATCGCTGTAGTGTCCCTCATGAAATGTATCCACACCGGATATGCCCTGATATCCGTCGGCAGTCGTTATTCGCAGGATATTATTGAGTTCCTTCTGGGCCACCTCCTGACCGGAATACCGAGCCGTCGTGCACTCCGTCCCAACGGCATGTATTTCGACATCGACGATCCGGGTTTCCTCCGAGAACCGGAAGAACGGCCGATACCGGGTTGACGGCTCACCCGTAAACGCCGTTAGCAGATCAACTGCGGTCATTACAGTCCTTCAGGCCAGAAAGAACAGCGCCTGTATGGCGTGTACACTCCATCGTCAGATGGTCCGTGGAACGAATTCGATTCTTAGTCAATGAAACGATCATGTCTACTCAAACAGACGTAATTATTGTCGGCGCTGGTTCCGCCGGTCTTGCAGCTGCCAAACAACTGTCGAGGCACGGCATTTCGTTTGTGGTGGTAGAAGCCTCCCATCGCATCGGAGGTCGAGCCTACAGTGAAGAAATAGCCCCTGGCGTCTGGTTCGACCTTGGTTGCGCGTACCTCGAGGTTGGGCCTGACCCGATAAACCGGGTTGAGGAAAGCAACCCCTTGCTGGACTTTGCGCTCGAACAGGGTGCCGTTGTCGAGGAATACCTTTACAACAGCCATCACCTTCGCAACGGCGAACCGTTGAATGCGAGCGAGGCGAAAGCCCGGCAACGCTACTACCACGATTGTGAAGCGGCAATTCGGAAGTCGGTCGAAGCCGGTGATGACTGTGCTATCAGCGAATTGGTCGATCTCGAAAGCCCCTACGCGACGCCGTACATGGACATGATGGCTGTAACCGCTCCTAAAGATCTCGATGAAGCATCGGCGGCCGACTTCTTCCACAAGGTCGAGGAACACAGGACGTTCAATACGCTGCGCGGCTATGGGAACCTGGTCGCACAGTGGGGTAACGACGTTAAGGTTTCGTTGAATACCAAAGTCGAGAGTATCGATTGGTCGGGAAAAGTGGTCCTTGTAAAAACGACTAAAGGAACAATACGAGCTCGCTGCCTCATCAGCACGGTGTCGAACGGGATCCTGGCGGCGCAACACATTCACTTCAGCCCGCGTTTACCCGATTGGAAGATGGAAGCCATACAGGGCGTGCCCATGGGTGCCGAGAACAAGATCGGCGTGCATTTCACCAGGGACGTCTTCTCCCCTGAGGACAGTGGGTATTACCAGATCTGGTCCGATGGCGCGCAGGGTGCTTACATCGACGTTAACCTCATGTCGACGAATGTCGTAACGGTATTCATGGGTGGGCGCTTTAGCATCTGGATGGAGCAGCAAGGTCCACAAGCGGCTCGGGAGTTCGCTGTGGATCGCATCGCCGACATATTTGGCAATGACATCAGGCAATCGGCCGGCCGTTCCATTGCCACGGCCTGGGTCACAGACCCCTGGACACTGGGATCGTACGCCTCCGCCAATCCCGGCCAGTTTCATCAACGCGCGTCATTACCGCTTGGCATCGATGACAAGCTGTTTTTTGCCGGGGAAGCAACGGCCCATGCTAACGGTACCTGCCATGGCGCTTACTGGTCTGGCGTTCGTGCTGCTCGAGAAGCATCAAAGGTCTTGAGCTAGGTCCGCAACCGCCAGCTCGGCCGCTTTAAACGCTCCCTCGGTCATGGCGTCTGCCATTGCGTCCGAGTTCGCAATCGCAATGCGCCCAAATGTCTTGCGTGCAGTAACCCAGGGTGACCGTTCCGGCGGCAACTCATCGAGCATCCATGCGAACTGTCCCGTGTCCGGGTCGTGGCCATAGGCGTAACCATGTGGCCAACGATTCACCGTAATCGCTTCGATATCCCGAGCGGGATCGAAGCCACCGGCTGACAACATGCGTCCGAGTTGATCCCTGATCTGCTCTTCGAATGTCTCGAATGTCGTCGTGAGCAACTCTGCGCGCCCGGCCCGCCACTGCACCAGTGGGGATTGCCCGCGCAGAGCCGGATCAAGCGGAGCGCGTCTGAGCCGCAGGACCACAGGCTCCTCGGGTTTACTCGAGTGACGATAATTGCACAGCGCCAGGCTCCACATAGTCGGCCACCCCGAGAGCCGCAGTACCAGGCCAGCCTTCACCGATCGCAACCCAGGTGGATATCGCATCGAGTCCGATCGCCCAGGTGACACACTCCCAGACGTAGGACAGCGCTTCCGCGCCGATACCCGCGTATTCGAGCAAAAACTTTTCGTAGCTGGTCTTGCGGACGAATTCGAGCTTTTCTACCAGACTCAACCGCTCAAGGTAGTCGACGTCGGACTCGTAAAGCCGGACAAGATCTTGCCGCGCTGTTTCGGACAAGGGTGCCTGTGCAAAATAGTCACGCCAGGACGGCTGGCCAGTTCGCGCCAGGAGCTTATCGCGACCAAAGGTCTCCTTATTGAGAAATGTACCGCGCTGCAGCCCGAGCGCTCCGTAAACAGACTCATCATGAAAGTCGGCATAGCGCGCGACATCGATTCCGATTGACGCCAACAGGCGACGTCCTGAATCGCTATAGCGGCGAAGATCCGAGATATCCTCCGTTCCGCCATGCGAGAGCAGCATCCTGTCGTCCAGCCAGAACTCGTTGCGCTTGGCGTGCCCGCCGAAGTCGTCATGGTTGTCGAGGATCAGGATTCGGGCATCCGGCGTCGATTCGCGGTAATACCAGGCTGCGGCGAGGCCGCTCAGCCCGGCGCCGACTACGACGAGATCATAATACTCGCGGGTATCTTCCGGATCGTCCCAGCGCGCGCCGTCTCGCATGCGATGGGCAACCTCGAAAGACCCCTCGTGGCTGCCACGCATACCGGTGAGAGTGGGTGGATAGCCATCCGTCGGCGCCTGCGCCGCGGAGAATTTCCACGCCAGGCTACCGCTGATTGCCACGGCCACACCACCCACAAAGTCGCGGCGTGTAATAGAACGGTTCATTCCAGACAATCGATTCGTCATAGCGTTCTTTCGTTGCGATCGGGCATACAAGTGCTTCTCGGCATGAGCGCGTGTCCCTGACATTGAGAAGATTAGCAGAATTGCCGGAACGCGCTGAAAGTGTGCCCGATCATTGCCTCACTCGGCTCCAAAATAGGTACAACTACCCATTGAACACGCTCCGCCTCGACCGCAGATCGACAATCGGAGAGTTTTCGTGAAGAGAGAAAGGAATTTCTATTCGCGCCAGACGCTCTCTGTTCTGGTGCCTATATTTCTGACTGTTTGCGCCATTTCCGTGACCGCAGACGAACCGCAACAAACAATTAATGAACCCGGATATCGGCCGGACAGCGAGTTCGTAACGGAGTTTCTGGATGCTGTCGGCAGCACATCGATCGATGTCCTGCCAACCATGGTTCATCGCGCCGGGCGAACGGCTCACTCGTTCGCATCCCAACAGCTGATCGTGGATTTTCTTAGCGACAACGGCATTGCTGCCGCCACGTCCAGACCGTATCGGATCGACCTTGGAATGTTGCAACGACGGTCGCAATGGGATCTGTTCCAGCGCGGGATGGCGGCCACCGCTTCAATGGTCTCGAAACATGAAACGCAAGCAGACTATACGCTGGTGATGGAATTCCTTGTGCCTGGCGACCAGCAAGTATTCGGCATCCACGTCTACATTCTTGACCAGCAAGGCCATAATGCCTTTTCGTTCCTGTTGAACGCTCATCATCAGCTATTCGCCGAGGCGAAGCTGGCGGCATCAGATACATCCGAAGTCGCCCGACAAGAGATGCTTGCGCGTGCCACCCTTACGGGACTGGTGGCCTTACAGGCACAGATAAAGCGCGCCGAGGAATGTGCACAGCGCGCCTTGGTGCCAATTACGAAGTCCCTGGCCGGCGTGTTGCATCATTTCGACGGCAGTCTGCTTTCAGGAACGGACAAATACGGCAATCTACTCGGATATTCGACGTTCAACGGTCCCGATAGTCGCGTGAGCTTCACAACGACGGACGACTACCCCGCTCGAGCCGGCACGGCCCGCGGCAATCGTGTCCTGCAACTCGACCTCAATGTGACCAGTTGGGGTGGCGTCATTTATCGCTTCACGAACGAGACCGCCGATCAATGGACCCCCTACGATTGGCGAGAGCTCGATGGATTCAGCTTCTGGTTTCTTGGCTCCAACAGCGGTACCAAGATGTTTGTCCATATCTTCGACAATCGAAACACCTGCTCGCAGACGGACGATGCAGAGCGGTTTGGCTATGAATTCTGGGACGACGTTATCGGCTGGCGCCTTATCACAGTGCGCTTTGCGGACCTGGTTCGCCAGCAGGTCGGTAACGATGCGCCCAATGATGGATTCAATCTCGAACAGGTCCATGGCTGGGGTATTGGCACCTTGAACACAAATGGGCCACTGACGTTCTATGTCGATCAGTTTCGCCTTCTGGATGAAGCGATCGACGCAGTGTTTCAGTCGGCCCATAAGATCACTCATAGACTGTTCACCGAAATACGCCTCAGCGACACAGTATCGAAGATAGAGACTTCTACCGATCTTGATGGAAGCCTCGCGGTAGAACGAATTCTCGGGCTTACCTGCGAGTGCGCGCGTCTCGCCATCGACCGGGGCTTTGCGTATTTCCGAACGGACCAACGCGAAATTCTGTCCAATGAACGTGCGCGTTTCCGGCTCACGTTCTACAAGTCAAGGCCGACTGATGTCTCCGTTCAGGAGATCCCGGATTCCTACGAGGCCAAAGGATTCGCAGTTGACCTATCCGCAGCCATACCAGTCGGAGAATTTCGTACGCTTTGCGAGCCATATTGGGACGATTAGGCGCCTTCAGCTAGCCGCCCCCTGCAGGACCCCCTCTATCCATTTGAGAACTCTATACAGATCGAGATTGACTCAGTGCAATCGATACCCGGAGAATGTTCGAGGACTGACGTAGAACAGGACCAGCATTGCTCAATCTTTCGCCATCCTTCATGTATGAGCCAAGCACCTGACCCGATTTAAATTAAATGCGCTTGACGCAAGCAATCTGCGTGGCGACATTTTCGGCGGGCTGACCGCCGCCGTCGTTGCCCTGCCCCTTGCCATTGCATTCGGCGTCGCATCCGGGGCCGGCGCCGTTGCGGGGCTCTATGGTGCGGCGTGCGTCGGCTTGTTTGCCGCACTGTTTGGCGGGACGCCGGCACAGATATCCGGCCCGACGGGACCCATGACGATCGTGTCCGCGTCAGTTTTTACGATGTATGCAGACAACCCCGCTGTGGCATTCACGGTAGTCATGATGGCCGGCGGATTTCAGATACTGTTCGGCACCATGCGCTTGGGCCGTTACGTCAATCTGATGCCATACCCGGTCATTTCGGGGTTCATGACAGGCATCGGCGTCATCCTGATCATCATGCAACTCGAGCCGCTCCTGGGGTATCCCAGCCCGGGCAACGTCGTCAACGCAATCACCGTACTACCGACCGAGGTCCTGGACCCTAACTGGCATGCGGTGGTGCTCGGTGCGGTTTCCCTTGGTATCTGCCAGTTCACACCAGCGCAGCTCAATCGCATCGCGCCAGCACCCTTGATCGCCCTGATTGTTGCCTCACTGCTCTCCCTTGGGCTGACTGACGCCACAGTACTTGGGGCAATCCCGACGGGCATGCCGCAATGGCAGCTTCCGGTAATCCTTTTCGAAGATCTCGACGGCATGCTCGTATCGGCCGCAGTTCTCGGCGCGCTGGGTTCCATCGACAGCCTGCTGACGTCGCTCGCCGCGGACAACGTGACGCGCACCTTCCATGACTCGGACAAGGAGCTGGTTGGCCAGGGAATCGGCAATGTCGCGGCAGGGCTTTTCGGCGGGCTTCCCGGTGCCGGCGCCACAATTCGCACGCTGACAAACGTAAAGGCCGGCGGCCGAACGCCGCTGTCCGGTGTCGTGCATTCCATTATCGTGTTTTTCGTGGTTCTCGGCCTCGGACCCGTGCTGGCGTTCGTACCACACGCCGCGCTGGCGGGCATCCTGATGAAAGTGGGCCTTGACGTTATCGACTGGCGATTCCTGAAGCGGATGCTTCGCGCACCAAGAATTGACGTCGGCCTGATGACAGTGGTTCTGGTGCTTACCGTCATCGTTGACGTCATTACGGCCGTTGCCGCAGGTGTTGTGATTGCAAGCCTGGTTTTTGTCAAGGAAAGCGCAGACCTTCAGATCGAGTCAATCAAGGCATTGTCGGACCCGGATCACGCGCAGTTTCTTTCACCCAGGGAATCCGATTTGTTCCGGCGCTGCGAGGGTCGGCTACTCTTTCTATACCTGTCCGGCCTTATGAGCTTTGGCGCCGCTAAGGAACTCAGCCGGCGAAGCAGCATAACCGACACCTTTGACGTGATCCTGGTTGACTTGCATGACGTGCCCAAGGTGGACGGCAGTGCGGCACTGGCGCTCGAGGAAATTGTGGATCAGGCCGTAGCGGCCGGGAAGGAAGTGCTGATGGTCGGCCTGTCCGCCCCCGTGGCAAGGCTGCTGGGCCAAATGGGCATCCTCGAACGTTTCAAGGAAACCACGCGTTTCCCGACACGCGGGGAAGCCCTCGCGTACGCTGCCGACTACGTGCGTGGACTCGACAAGGCCTGAAAAGCCACTCAATAGAAATAGCAATTTACCGAGCACCGGCGTATATCTCTGCATCCCGGAGGATAGCAATGAACATTCATCGTGGAACCGTGGGACTGCTGCTTGGTTTGGTCATCGCCGCCAACGCGTCGGCCGACGACTGGTCGGCCCCTTTTGAATTACTTGGCCGCGACACGGCGCCTGGCACAACGAACAAGTTTCCGTTCATTGACGACCGCTCATTCGAGGCCTCATTCCTCAACACACCGGTATTTGTCGCCCGGGGCGCGACGCCGGGACCCACGTTGTGTCTTTGTGCAGGGATACACGGCGATGAACTGAATGGCGTGGAAGTTGCGCGACGGGCGTTCGCGGAGATCGACGCCAAGACCTTGCGCGGCACGGTCATTGCGCTGCCGGCGATCAATGCCGAGGGTGTGCGGACCGGTAATCGCTATCTGTCAGACCGGCGCGACCTGAACCGCGCATGGCCGGGCAATGCCGGAGGCAGCGTCGCCAGCATTATCGCGTACAGCGTCTTCACCAAAGTACTGAAGCACTGTGATGCGTTGATTGATCTGCACACGGCATCGGACGCACGTGCGAACGTGCCACAGATTCGCGCAGACCTGTCCATACCGGCCATCCGGGATCTCGCCATACATTTCGGTGTCGGCATCGTGGTGAATGGTGGTGGCCCCGACGGCAGTTTGCGTGGTGAGGCCGCAAAAGCAGGAATTACGGCGATTATTTATGAAGCCGGGCAACCGCTGCGTTTCGATGAGGACGAGATTGATCGGGGCATGCGCGGCGTTCACAACGTGATGGCCTATCTCGGGATGACAGATTATTCAGTGCAACAGATCCCGGAGGATCGCATCTACCAGCGATCAAAATGGGTTCGAGCTGCACGCGGGCAAGGCGGTTTCTTTTTCCCGACCGCCAGGCTCGGTGACCTGGTCAAAAAGGGCGACTTGCTGGGCAAGGTGATCGATCCATTTACGGATAAGGTTTTCGAGGTTGTTTCGCCGCTGGATGGTGAGGTCATCGGTATGTCCGTGGCGAAACCCGTATTGTCCGGCTACGGACTGTTCCATCTGGGTTGGCACGAAAAGGGCTGAGCCCACAACTACCCGCCTGTTTTTTGCCGGAATCTACAGCTGCCGGGCGTAGATGACCTTGGCGTCGCCGGGCGCGTAGAAATCCGTGATGTTGGCCTCGACGTGGTAGCCCATGCGTTCGTAGAAAGCTCGTGTCGGTGCATAGTCAGCACGGCCCGCCGTGTCGACAAACATGCGGGTTGCCTGTTGCTCACGCGCGAGACGCTCGGTCTCCCGCAATAGTTTTCCACCCAGACCCTGGCGTTGCGTACGCGGCGATACGGCGATCCAGTACAGGTCGTAGCTGGAAGCGGTCGCTGGAATAGGCCCGAAACAGGTATATCCCAGTAACTGGCCCTCCTTGTCCGGATCGTCCGCAAACAGGAATTCATAGCCGCTTGCACGTCCGCGAGCCAGTCGCTCCTCGACCAGTTCGACGGCGAGTAGCTGTTCTTCGGTTGAGAAGAAACCGGTCGCCGCAATCAGCCGGGCAACGGCGTCGACGTCCGACTCCTGCGCGCCGTAACGCCAATCCATCAGCGTTTCCTGCCGGCCGCGCTTTTCAGTGCCAGCCCATCCCACAAACCGTTGAAGAAATGACGCGCATTGATACCGAGTGTCTGCGTCTTGTATCCGCCTTCCTGTACAACCAGCGTCGGCAACTGCAACGCACCGATCATGCGGCCATTTTCGCGAAAATCTTTGGCCAGTAATGAGAATGACCCGGTCGGATCGCCCTTGGCCGTATCGAGGCCAAGGCACAAAACCAGGAATTGCGGCTTGAACTTGCGGATTTTCTCGAGTGCGCCGGCAAGAACTTTGCGATAACGCTCACCGTCGAGGTTCTCGGGCAACGGCAGGTTCAGGTTGAAGTCCTTGCCCTCGTCTGCTCCCTTTTCATCCTCGAATCCCGAAAAATACGGGTAGCTGTAGCGCGGATGGCCGTGCAGGGAAACCGTGAAGACATCCCTGCGCTTGTAGAAAATATCCTGTGCGCCGTTACCGTGGTGGTAGTCGATATCCAACAGGGCGACCTTGCCGTGCCGGCTCAGGTGGTGGGCCGCAATCGCCGCGGAATTGAAGTAGCAAAAACCGCCGAAGGCTTCGGACTCTGCATGGTGCCCCGGTGGCCTCACCAGAGCGTAGGCTGCGTGGCTCCCGTCGAGCAGGCAGTCCGCACCGGTCATCGCGCAATTTACCGCCTCGCGTGCCGCCTTGTACGCATTTGCGTTCAGGGGTGTGAACGTATCAATGCAGTAGTAACCGGCGCGCAGCGGCAACTCGTGCGGCGGACGGGCACGATTGCGGACCGGGAAGACGTACGGGTATACCGATTTGCCGGGCGGCACATTTTCACAGGCCTTCTTCAGGAACTGCACGAACGCAGGCTTGTGCACCTGCTCGATAACACTGATGCCGTAACTGCGCGCGGGAAGGGTCTCGAACACCTGGGTTTTGGCAAGCTCTTTGGTAATCGCCGAGATACGCACTGGCGCCTCGACATAGCCTCGATCATTGACGTGGTGAATCGAGTGCTTGTCATTAATGATCAACGCGATGCGTTGCTCTTTCGGCTTTTCGTTAGGCGGTGTTCCCTCTGCCTTCAAATAGCGCGGCTCACGTAAGCGCACCGGGTCATCTTTGATCGACTTGACGACCATATCGATGTACTCAGGCGAACACGTGTCACCGTACTTGCGTTCCAGAACCGCACGTACGATATGCCGGGTTTCGTCGCGGCGTAGTCGCCGGTCATGTTGGCCAAGGTCATCGTAAACGAGGAATGGCGGATCCGAAACGTCGTCCGTCAGCGGCGTTTCGTAAGCCGTATTGGCCAATGGCCGTGCGCCGTAACGTTCGTAAAACCTGAGGCGAGCAACGTTCTGCTTGCGAACCGCAGGATCCGGTGACAGTTCCGGTGTGTCCGGCAGACACTCCATGAAAATGCCGACAACTCCAAGCTGATACGCTTCGTCGCGCACACGAGCGTACAAGGCGCCGCCAACACCGCCACCCGTGCTGCCCCGGCCTGCGCAAATATAATCCAGGTAGCAGAAATTAAGATCGGGCGCATGCTGCAACATCGCAAAGCCACGCACAATCGAATTCCCATCTTCGGCGACCAGCAATATCGAGCGAAAGCGGAACTTCATCGGATTGGCAAGCTGCGACGGCAACTTGGCGATGTCTTTTTCGCTAAGGCCGTCAAACTGCACGCGCAGCATCGCCTGAACCTGACTTAGTAGCTGCCGGTTGCTTGGCGTAGTGACATCAAAAATCTTATGAATACGAAACATAATTTAGTACAGGGAGGCATTGACGATATGCCCGATCCCTTCCGCCGTAGTCATGTCGGCTTCGGCCAATGCCGCGACAAAGCCGGCATCCGGAGACAGACACGGGTTGACATTGACCTCGAGTACCCAGGGTACACCGGCGGCGTCCATCCGCAGGTCGACCCGCGCATAGCCGCGCAGATTAAAGGACTGCCAGCAATTCTGCACAACCTCGACGATCGCATCGTGTTCCGCGGCGGGCAGCCGGGCGAACGAACGTTGGGTTGCGTGAAATTCCGGCGCAGCAGCGTCCCACTTCGCCGCGTAGCCGACAATCTTCGGCTTGCCACGCGGGTAATCGACGAAAGTCATTTCTGCAATCGGCAGTATACG
>CAVOQS010000016.1:0-44550 GCA_963698415.1 uncultured Gammaproteobacteria bacterium
CATATACTCGCGCAATGAATCCGGCTGCGGATTCTACTAATGCACCCCTGCTTCATTGATCCGGAAGATGACCGGACGTGGAAGCTTGTACCAGGCACTATCGAACTGACTACCGAACAACAAATTGAAAAGTCACTGCAGCATTCGCTGAAGGACGCTGGCGCATATGCCGTCATGGTCGGGATGGGGGAAACCTACCTCTCGGCATTCGCCCTTTTTCTTCGTGCGAGCGTTCCGCAGATTGGACTGCTGGCCTCGGTGCCGCCCCTGCTCGCATCGCTCGTGCAGCTGTTTTCCGCATGGCTTGGCCGGTGGACGGGGCAGAGAAAAAAGATCGTGCTGGCAGGTGCCTCGATCCAGGCGGCCGCCTGGCTGCCCATTATCACGTTGCCGTTCGTCATCCGGGAGCATGCCGTAACTGCATTGATTGTCTGTGTCGTCCTGTACTATTGCGGCGCCCACCTGTCGGCACCGCAGTGGGGCAGCATGATGGGAGACATCGTGCCGACGCGGCGGCGCGGGCGGTTTTTCGCGCGGCGCACGAGAATCGTCTCCCTCGTGACATTCGTCTCGTTGACCGCCGGCGGCCTGACACTGCAACTTTCGAGTGGCGGGGAAGCGACGGCATTCGGATTCATCGTGCTGTTCTCGATAGCGATGCTGGCACGCTTCGTCTCGGTCTATCACCTGTCCAAGATGCACGATCCTCCCGGCCACGTGGCAGTCCTGGAGGTGCCGATAGGCAGCGGCTGGTGGCAACGACTGCGGCATTCGAACGTTCTGCGGTTCTCGATCTTCTTCGCCCTGATCCAGTTCTCCGTGGCCATCGCGTCGCCGTATTTCACGGTCTATATGCTGCGTGACCTGCAATACAGCTACGTCGCCTTCACCGCCAATACCGGCATGGCGATCCTGGCGCAGTTCCTGACCTTGAACCAGTGGGGCCGAATCAGCGACGTATTTGGCAATCGTCGCATTCTGAGTGCGACCGGCATCATGATTCCGCTGATGCCGATACTGTGGGTCGTATCGTCAAACTTCTGGTATCTGCTTGTCATCCAGGCGCTCAGTGGTTTTGCGTGGGCCGGATTTACGCTCAGCGCGAGCAACTTCCTGTATGACCTGATCACGCGAGACAAGCGGGCAACCTATCTTGCAATTCACAACGTGCTGGCGAGCATCGGGATTTTTGCGGGCGCAATGCTCGGCGGGTTCCTGGGAGCGAACCTGCCCGTCAGCATCGAAGCATTCGGCCACACGTTCGCCTGGGCCAGCCCGTTGCTGGGCGTGTTCGTCATTTCGACCGTGGCCAGAGCCATCATCGTCGCGTTGCTCGTGCCGAAGATCCGCGAAGTGCGCAACGTCCGATCGATCTCGTTCACGGACCTGATCTTTCGCGTGACGCGCGTCAATGCACTGGCCGGTGTGTTCTTCGATATCGTCGGATCCAGGGGCGACTCGAAGAGAAACTGAGTTGCCGGCAACAGGAGCTAGTGGACGGCGCCATCCATCGATGGCTCTACCTTGACGAGGTAGTGCGCCAGTGCGGGCAGCAGTGTCAGTGCGCCAAGCATGTTCCACAGGAACATGAACGTCAGCATCAGGCCCATATCGGCCTGGAATTTGATCGGCGAGAAGATCCAGGTGCCGACACCGATAGCCAGCGTGATGCCGGTGAACCCGACCGCCATGCCGGTCGTGCGCAAGGTCTTCACGTAGGAAACGTAAACGTCCATCCCGCGCTTCAGGTAGGTGTTCATCTTGCTGTAGATGTAGATGCCATAGTCGACGCCGATGCCGACACCGAGCGCGATCACCGGCAGAGTCGCGACCTTCACGCCGATACCGAGGTACGCCATCAGGGCCTGGCCGAGGACCGACGTCAATGCCAGCGGCAGCACGATGCACAGGACAGCGCGCCAGGATCGGAACGTGATCAACACGAGGAACATGACGACGCCGTAGACCAGCGCCAGCATCTGGTACTGGGCCTTGCTGATGACCATATTGGTCGCGGACTCGATGCCCGAGTTGCCGGCGGCGAGCAGGAAGAGAACGTCGTCGCTGTTGTATTGCGCGGCGAACGCTTCTACGTCGCGAACGACGGACTTGAGTGTCTCTGCCTTGTGGTCATCCAGGAAGAGGAGTACCGGCACCATGCTGCAGTCCGTGTTGATCAGGTTGCTCGGCACCAGCGCCAGCGAGTTGTTCAGGATGTAGCGATTGCGGCTCAACGTGTGCCACTTGGGGTTGCCCTCGTTCATTGCCATGGTCACGCGCTTTGAGATGTTGACGAGCGAGATCACGGACTGCACACCGGGTGTGTTGCGCATGACTTGCTGGAAGCGGTCGATGGCAGCGACGGTCTCGTAATCGCCACAAGCCTGCGGGGGCGTCTCCACCATCACTACGAACACGTCCGTACTCGTGGAGTAGTTACCGGTCAGGTAGGCGTTGTCCAGGTTGTAGCGCGAGTTGGGCCGCAGCTCCGGGGCTCCCGGATCGAGATCGCCAATACGCAAGTCCTTACCGCCGTGGAAACCGATCGCAAACAACGCGATTCCGATGATGATCGTAATCGGCGCGAAGGGCGGCTTGGCGAAACGGGCGATGAACGGCCACAGGCGAGACGGATTCTCCTGCCTGCGCTTGACGTACGTCATGCAGTAGTTTGTGAGCCCCGTGTAGGACAGCAGCACCGGCATCAGCAACAGGTTGGTGAAGATCAGGACGGCGACGCCAATACTCGCCGTCAGCGCGAGCTCCTGGATTACCGGGATCTCGATGACCACCAGGGTCAGGAAGCCGATACCGTCCGAGACCAGCGCGATGAAACCGGCAATGTACAGGGCCCGGAATGCACGTCTTGCAGACCACAACGCGCCGACGCCAAAGAAAAAGCGCGCCGCCACATTGTTGATGATCTGCACGCCGTGACTGATACCGATCGCG
Organism: uncultured Gammaproteobacteria bacterium; assembly: GCA_963698415.1. Lineage (GTDB taxonomy): Bacteria > Pseudomonadota > Gammaproteobacteria > Steroidobacterales > Woeseiaceae > UBA1847. The sequence continues at coordinate 2,953 of CAVOQS010000016.1, forward strand.
AACACGAGGAAGGGCACGAGCATGGAATAGGGGTCGAGGCCAAACCCCATCGTGTGTAACAGCCCGAGTTGCCAGACAACCGCGACCGTCGAGCACAGCAGCGGTATCAACGTTGCCCAGTAGCAGCGCGAATACAGCAGCAGCAAGACCTTGGTGATAATGAACGCGGCCAGGAAGAACAGCGCCACCTGCGCAGCACCCTCGATCAGGTCGCCGACAATTTTGGCAAAGCCGGTAACGCGGATCTTGATCGCGTCCGTCTCGTACTTGTCCCGGACCAGTTGCTCGATGCTCGCCGAGAAATCCCGGTAGTCGAGTCGCTCACCGGTGTCCGGGTTGATGTCCGTCAGCGGCGCAATAATCGTTGCCGACCTGAAATTGTTCGCCACCAGGCGGCCAACTTGCCCCGAGCGCAATACGTTGGCACGGAGTTGGTCCAGCGATTCCGGGGAACCGTCGTAGTTGTTGGGAATCACTGTGCCGCCGCGGAAGCCTTCCTCGGTAACTTCGCTCCAGCGAACGTTGGGCGTCCAGATCGACTGCAAGCCAGCCCGATCGACGCCGGGGATATAGAAAACCTCGTCGTTGATCTTTTGCAGCGCGTCCTGGAAATCCTTGTCGAAGATGTCGCCTTCGGTCGCTTGCACGATGATGCGCACCGAGTTACCGAGGCTCGACAGGTCCGCCCGGTTGTCCAGGTAATTCTGGATGTACGGATGCGACGTCGGGATCATCTTTTCGAAACTGGCATCGGGCTTCAGCTGTGATGCCTGGTAGCCGAAGAACAAGGTCAGCAGCGCAAAGACCACGATCACCGCGATGCGATGCTCAAACAGCAGTCGCTCTGCGAGCGGCGCGGTGGCTCCGTTCAGGCCGGTGGGGTCCCGCTGCGTCTCATTCATCGTCGGTCCCCGCCAGGATTGAGATGCCCCCGAATCCGACCAGGAGAACGCGGCCGTCTGGGGCTGTGGTGACGCCGCTGTATACCCTGTTGCCTTGTGTGGGTATGACACTGAAGCTGGCGCCAGCGTCATTGCTCTGCAGCACCGCGCCTGCGGCGCCAGCAAGAATCACAGAGCCGTCGTCGCCAGCCGTGCCGCACATCAGGGTACGGTGGTCGCCGGTGTCGACCGGGTGCCCAGCTTGCGCCCTCATCCATCGAGCGGAACACGTTGCCCCGCAGCCCGAATATCAGCAGGCTGCCGTCGCTCGCAGCGACGGCTCCAAAAAACGAGCCGGCGTAGGGCGTCTCGATACGCTCCCACTCATTGCCGCCGTCCAGTGAGCGCAGGAGGGTGCCGGCTTCGCCGACCATCAGGAGGGTCCCGGCATTGGATCGCGTGACAGCATAGAAATGATAGTTGTCGGGATTCTCGATCCGGTTGCCTTCGCTGACCCAGCTGGCGCCAGCGTCGCGCGTCCGCAGCACGGTGCCGTAGGCGCCCACCGCGTAGCCGTTGTTGTCATCGGCAAACCACACGTAGAGGAGGGGCGACGTCATGCCCTCGTCGATGGCCGCCTGCGCTTCCTCGAGTGCAAACTGGGCTTCAAAGAGCACCCACTCGAGTTCTTCGCGGTTATCGGGCGATGCATTGTTCACAGCATCCTGCAGCGCGACGATACGTTCTTCGATGGCCCCAACCGACAAGCGCGCGATGTCAGAACCGGTCAGTTTGACATGCCAGGTTGTACCGTTGTCAGTCGAGCGCAGCAGGAAGCCATCGTGCGCCGTTGCCCATGCTTGCCCCTGGCCGGCAAAGCTGATCGACGTTATTGCCAGGGACACGGGAACATCGGCATGAACCCAGCTGTGACCGCTGTCGTCCGAAAACAGGATGTGGCCCTGCTCACCCGCAACCAGCATGCGCTTGCCGTTGTGAACGATGTCGAGCAACAGGCCTTCGAGCGCGAGATCTGTCTTCAGCGCGGGGAGTAGGGCGTACTCGGCGGCCGAGACGGGGCCTGCCGCCAGCCAGCAAAGGGCACAAGCAAGGACCGCCGCGCGCGAGGCGACGGTCCCCGACGTTTGTTTGCGCCTACCGAACACCGGAGCGACGCAGTGCCGCTGGCGTGTACTCGCGCTCGGACACCTTGTAGTCCCACTGGTACTGGTAGCCGTCGAGCTCGTTGGTGAGGCCCTGTGGCAAGTGGCGGCCGGAGATCAGGTCGTGCGAGGTCTCGATGGCATACCAGGGAACCTTGACCTGGTAGTGAGAGAGGTTATGCGCCTCACGTACACGCCACAGTTCGCCGCGGCCGTCATACAGATCGGCAATGCTGATCTGCCAGGTGTCCTCGTCAATGTAGAAGGTCCGCCGCGCATAGATGTGCCGCTGGCCTTCCTTGAGGGTGGCCTCGACGACCCATACGCGGTGCAGCTCATAGCGCAGGAAGTCGGGGTTCATGTGCCCCTTGAGGACCAGGTCCTTGTACTTGAGGTTCTTGTCCAGGAGCCGGTAGGCGTTGTAGGGAATATAGAGTTCTTTCTTGCCCACCAGCTTCCATTCGTAGCGATCGGGTGCGCCGTTGAACAGATCGAGATCGTCCGAGGTGCGCAGGCCGTCCGATGCCGTACCCGGTCCGTCGTACGCGACGTCGGGCGCACGGCGAACGCGGCGCTGGCCGGCGTTGTAGATCCATGCGGCGCGCGGCTCGACGATCTGGTTGATGTTCTCGTGCACGAGCAGGACGTCACCTTCGAGACGTGCCGGTGCCCGGATGGCCTGCTTGAAGTAGAACAGGCGGTTCTCCGGGGCGCCCTGCAGGTAGTTCGCGAAGGTCAGTTGCTCATCGAGGATGACCGGGCTGAAAGCGCCGTTTGCCTGCACAGGGATCTGCGCGTACACGCGCCGCACGCTGCCGCCGCGATAACGGAGGACGTGGTTCCAGATGATCTCAATGCCGCTCTTCGGCATCGGGAACGGCAGGTAGGAGTCGACGTTGGCGAGCCCGTTGCCGCCGTCAGTCGTCACGGCTGTCACTGCGTCCTGTTTGAATTCTGCATACAGCTTGTCGGGGTAGGCCGCCGTGCGATGGGTCTTGTAGACCGGCATGCGGAAGGTGTCGGGATAACGCTGCAACAGCGCGATCTGGCCGGGTGACAGCTGGTCCTTGTATTGCTCGTAGTTGGCTGCCGTGATCGTGAACAGTGGCTGCTCGTTCGGGAACGGATCGACCAGCGGCTGCCCTTCGACGTAGCCAGCCGGCAGTTCGGTCAGGCCACCCGTCCAGGCCGGAATCGTGCCGGCGGCATTGCCCGGGCGTTCCGCGCCCACCGGTGTCAGTTCAGCGCCGCCAAGGCTGTCCGCCTGGGCCTGCGTAATTTCCGCGTACGCGCCCTGTGCCATCAGGCCGAGCGCCGCCAGCGTCGAAATTTTTCTAAGAGTTCTCATGGTGTATATGCCCCTGGTATTCGATTCAGAAACTGACGGAGACAGAGAAGGACAGGAAATCGCGGTCCTTTACGGTGTCGTAATCGCCGCCCGAAAACGTCGTGTAGTCCAGCGTGCCTGTATACCGGTTGAGGTATTCGGCCGTGAGACCCACCGACAACGCCTTGCTGCCTTCGTTAAAGTTGCTGTTGGGTGAGTAGCCGTCGACGTCGTGCGACCAGGCGATGCGAGGCGTCAGGTTTACGCCCGCGAATACGTCGTTGTAGGTGAGCCCCGCACGTATGCGGTAGCCCCAGGATGAGTCGGTAACGTATCCGTCCGTCGTGCAGTTGCGCGCGTTCGTGTTCGGCGGCGCGACACCGGCCAGGGCGTTGCCTGCTTCGCAGGTGATGAACTCACCCGGCGGCAGCGGTGGCGACGGCAGTGGTATCGGCTCGAACCAGCCCATGCCGAAAGTCGGTGAACGGCCATAGCGCTGCACGGACTGCTCGGGCAGGTCGCCGACCCAGTTCGCGCCGATTTCGGCCGCGAACGACAGGCGGCTTGCGCCGAGAACCTGGTCGAAGAAGCGGATGAACGTCATCTGGGCCTGTGTCACGGGAAGCAGGTCATAGCCCGCGGCGGCCGCCCCCGGTCCGACCGCGACGATAATCGGTGTGACCGTGGACCAGGGTGCCATGCCGACAGCGCCCTGCAGAAGCTCGGTCGTATTGATCTGCACCGGGAAGTCGGGCCGATAGCTGACCTCGCCCGATACCGCGAATCCCGCGAAATTGGTGGCGACGCTCAGGCCGAACAACTCGATGTCCTCGGGGAACTCGGCAAAGTACTGCGGGTTGCCACCGAGCGGGTCGCCCGGGATAAACGGTGTGTCAGGCGGACCACCCAGCTCTTCGTTAGACGAGGAGAAACCGCCGAGGTAAGGAATGCGGCTGTGGTAGTTCATGTAGTAGATGCCGAATTCGGAGCCCGCCAGGCCTTCCGCGAAGTAGCGGAATGCCACGCCAAACTGGCCGCTGTCATCCGGCTCGATATCCGGGCGCCGCGTGATGTACAGGCCGCCCAGCATATTCATCTGGTCGCTGGCAAGGCCTGTCAGCGTCACGATATCGCAGCCGGTGGCAGCAACGTCGGCCGTGGAGAAGTAGGTACCGCAACCGTCGATGACCGTTTTCTCCCACTCGAGCTGGTAGAACGCCTCGAAGCTCAGGGCGTTGGTCAGGCCCGCGGATACGGTGAACATCGAGACCGGTAACAGGCCTTCCTTGATCTCGGCGCCTGGGCGGCGGAATGCGGACACGTCGACCGGGTTGATCGAGTTGATGCCGTTCTGGATGAAGGTGCTCTCGCCCCAGCTTGCCACCTGCCGGCCAAGCCGCAGGTCGAGCGGCATCTCGCTCTCGCCCAGGTAGAAGGTGCCGTAAACAAAGGCGTCGAGCAGGGCGATGCCGGAGGCCTGCGCGAAGTCATCGAAGCCACTGTCGTTGAGCTTCTCGTTCGGCGTGTACAGGTTGGCCGAGTTGCCGTGCGGCCGCTTGCCATTCGCGAGCTCGTCGTCGTACCAGTACTTGAAGCGCACCAGCGCCCCGAAGTCGTTCTTCCTGAGCTCAAGGTCGTGGACGCCCTTGAGGATCGTCGAATAGACGTCGCCGTCGTTGAAGTTGAGGTTGCCGTCATCGCCGGTGCCGGTGGACGCCAGGCCGTAACTCGGCGCGTTGCCGGGCGTGACCAGTTGCGGGTCCTGCTCCGACATGCGCCAGCTGGCGCCCAGTGAAATCTGCGAGTTAAAGCTGCCCTCTACATCTCCCCATTGAAATTCAAACGCTGCTGCAGGAAAGCTGAGCGCAATCGAAGCCAGCAGCAATCCGATGGATGCGCTTCTCAGTTGACCGTTCATGATGGAATGTCCTTTGGTCAGGATCTGTGTATTTTTGTTTGACCACGGCCGATCCGCCAGACCCCCGGGGACAGGCGTCGGCAATCATGGACAGACCCATTTGTCCACAAAGTGAGAAGTTTCGTTATTCGGAAAAACCGAGGGGCGGCTTTCGCTCAGGCGGGAGTCACGCGGCCAGTCGTGCTGCCTCACGGTAGGTCACGGTCTGCTGCCGCTCTTCGTCCCAGAGGCAGCAGCGGAAGGACTCGAGAATGTCGCGGGGCTTCAAGGTCGTGATCACGGGTGACTGCAGTTCCGGAATGGCTGCCATCGCTTCCGGGAGGCGGTAGAACGGTATCCGCACATTGAGGTGGTGGATGTGGTGAAAACCGATGTTACCGGTGAACCAGTGCATCACTTTGCTGAGCTGCATGAAACTCGACGATTCCATGGCTGCTGCCTGGTAGGTCCAGTCTTCCTCCGGCAGGATCTTCATGCCCTTGTAGCTGTGCTGCGCAAAAAACAGGTAACTGCCCAGCGTCGAGGCCACGGTTATGGGCAGCAATCATGACAAAGAAAGCGGTACTAAAACCACCGAGCACCCATAACACGGCAATCAGGGCTACGTGACCGGCCAGCGACAGCAAAGAGTCCCAGTGACGGGCCGGGTCTTTCAATAGTGGCAACACCGTGAGACTAAAGAAAAAGATTGTCAGGTAGCCTGCCAGCACGGTAAGGGGATGCCGCGTGATCCGGTAATTGGCTTTTGTGGCCCACGACGCTTCGGCCCAGTCCTTGGTTGTCATGACCGGGAACGCACCAACGCCCGTGTCGGACAGTTGCCCGACGTGGCCGTGATGATAGTTGTGGGTTTCCTTCCAGGAACGCGGCGGCGTCAGCGAAAGCGCCGAATAGGCCCTGAACAGGAGCCACGCGATGCGCGATCGCACCAGGATCGCCCGGTGCATGTAGTCATGGTAGAAGATGAAACTGCGGACCATCAACAGCGCCGACAGCAGTGAGAACACCAGGCGGAGTGGCCACCAGGGTGAGAGCCCGGCGCCGACCAGCGTGCCGGCGAGCATCGCGAAGGTCGAGCCGACATGCAGCCAACTGGCCGTTGTTGACTCTTTCGCGAACGGTACGGTTGCGTTGACCAGATCCTTCCCGGTGCGTGGTGCTGCGCTGGTCCGGGACGAATCCGCGCCTTGTTGAGATTTGAGACTGGACATTTGCGCGAATTCTAGCTCCGTAGTCATGCCCAACGATTGTCAATTTGTGCCAGTTTTTTGGTCCCTGGCTGGACACAAGATGCCAGGCCGCCCCTGAAACAGGGGCGGTCGCTTTTCTGCTGCCGTTGTCGGAAATTACAGGCAACCATCGTTCTGGCATTCGCGCAGGAACATGGTGCTGGCCAGGATCGACATGCCATCGTAGGTGCCAGTGGCGCGAACGAGACTGTCGACATCGACAAGCGCAAAGAAGTCATCGGCCGAGATAACCTCCTTATCCACATTCTGGAAGATCGTGCCGTCGTCGGATGTCGCCATGACACTGAGCATCGTGACGCTCGGCCGCGCAATCGATTCCACCGACGCCTTGAGCGTGACGCCGGTCCTCGGGTCGTAACGGCCAAGTCGGGAAGCAATGACCGAACCCGCGTCCTCGTAGGCGCGGATACCGACACGATCACCGACCGCAAGGTCATCGAGTCCAAAGTCCTGGATGCCGGTGACGCTGTGGTCGTGGAACAGGGTGGATTCGTCAGTCTCGACGACGATGCCGAGCACGGTGACCTCGCCAGTTACGGGTTCGATCGCTTCGACATCCGCCTCGATCTCGATCAGCGAGGGCAGGCGGAACACGATCCGGTCGGCAATCAGCGTATCGCTCACATCGAGCGTACCGTCGACCGCAACCTTGACGTCCAGCGCCAGGGTGTCCACGCTACCGTTCACGTAGACTGTGTCCGCATCGATTGTGACCGGTTGCCCGTCCACCTCGAATTCGGTTGCTGACGCGAAAAACGTTATGAACCCCTCAATTTCGAACAGGCAGTCGGAGTCGCACAGTTGATCCCTGTCGCGGTTCTGGTCACGCGCCTGGACCCGGTCGAGCAGCATGATGTCGCCGGACATCGGCAAGTTGCTGCTGGCCTCTACGTACAGGCCGTCCGCGAGATCTGCGCCATCAAGTTCGAGTGTTGCCGCCGAATAGTCGCAGACTTGTGAGCCGATATTGAAGCGAAAAGTGCCGATATCGAGTCCGCTGATGACTCCCTTGACCTCCATCCTCATACCGACCTGGTAGCTGTTGGCCGTGCGACGAATGTAGGTCGCCTGGATACGTTCCTGGTTGCGCCACTGGCCGCTCACCTGGACGACGTTACCGGACGCGAGGCCATCGAATGTGGTGCCCTCGAAGACCGTAAGCTCGTCAACGACAACGGTACGGCCGAGCACAACGAAACTTGCCGTGGCCCTGTCAATACTCGTGACAGGGCCTTCCGCGTCATCGACGAAGCTGATCTGGCTTGCCACAGCCTCGCCCGTCGTATTGTTGATCGTGCCCTCGATCGCAACGATCATGCCGGCCCGCAGGTCGGACAGGGCGCCGAGTTCGTCATTCATCGTGACAGTTGCCGAGTCGGTGCCGAACTCGATGCCGTTCGCGATCACGCTGCCGAACCCCGTAATACGCCCCGCCACCACGATGTCGGACACGTCTGCCGCCGGAGCTGAGGGCGGGCCAATAGAATCACTGTCGCCACAAGCAGCGAGGAACATTGCGGCGAGCGATGTAAGTGTCAATGCCATCTTCATCAGATCCTCCTTTTGATCGACTTGCCGATAGGTCGGCAGGCTTAAGCCAATCCCAGTGTGGTCAGCGTGTCGCGCTTGCGTTTCCTACGTATTTCCAGCGGCCACCAATTTGTTACAGACTGTTTCAATGGCCGTTCAGTCGCCCAGCGTACGTACGGGCAGTCCGCACTTGTTAGTCGTGGACGACGACAGGGAGATTCGCGAACTCCTCTCACTGTACTTCGGCGAACAGGGATTCGACGTTGTTGCAGTGGACGGTGGCGATGCCATGGACGCCTGGCTGGCGGAGAACCCGACGGATCTTGTCATTCTCGACCTCATGCTGCCCGGCGAAGATGGCCTGTCGCTCGCACATCGTCTGCGAAATGACTACAAGCTCCCCATCGTCATGATCTCGGCCCGCGGCGAGGAGGTGGACCGCATCGTCGGCCTCGAGGTCGGAGCGGACGATTATCTGGCGAAGCCCTTCAGTCCGAGGGAACTCCTGGCCCGTGTGCGGGCGGTCTTGCGCCGCAGCCAGCCGGTAAGAGAGCCCAACAAACCGGCGGAGGTGGTCGAGTTCGGGCCATTTCTTCTCGACCTGCAAAGGCGCCAGCTAATCCGGGGAGGTGAGGAGCTGGAGCTGTCGAGGGCCGAGTTCGATCTGTTGCAGGTCTTTGTTGAACGCCCCAACCGCGTGCTGAATCGCGATTCGATCATCGACCTTCTGAGCGGCCACACGCGGGATCCGTTCGACCGTAGTGTTGACGTACGCGTGGCGCGACTGCGGCACAAGATCGAGGACGATCCCGCCAGGCCACAAATTATTCGCACGGTCTGGGGTGTTGGTTACATGTTCACCCTTCCGGAAACGCAGCGATGAACTTTGCGCCGCGCTCGCTGTTCGGCCGTGCCGCGCTCACTATCGCGCTAACGCTGATCTCATTCGCGGTCGTTTCTATGGTATCGGTGGTGTATTTCATCATGCTGCCGATGGCAAAGCGATCGGCAGACGACTTCGCGGCGGAATTCGTGTCGGCGGCGCACGCCTTACAGGATTTGCCTGAAGAGCAGCACCCGGAGCTCTTGCAGGAACTCCTCGACGACCATGGCCTGATCGTCGTCTCAAACGAGCCGGAATTCCTCGAGCAGCAGGCGGACTCGCCGTACCTGATGTTCTTCCGTGAATCACTAACCCGAGCAACGGGAGAAGAGCCGCACATTGTGACGTCGGACGAGGGCTCGATGATCTGGGTCGACGTCCCGGCTCACGGAATAATTCATCGCATCGGTTTTAACGGATCGCGGCTGGGCACCAATCCGCCGCTTGCCTTCATTGCGATTGTCGGTGGCGGCACGATGCTGACGCTGTTCGCGAGCCTGCTGGAGGTGCGCCGCGTTGTCAGGCCTCTCGACCGATTGTCGCGGGCCGCGCGCGAGCTCAGCCGGGGAAAGCACCCTCAACCGGTGCCCGAGGACGGACCCGAGGAAATAGCCGAGCTCGCCAGAACAATCAACCGCATGTCCGCAGATATCAACGAGATGGCGGCCAATCGCACGGTGATGATTGCCGGAATTTCCCATGACCTTCGCACGCCACTGACTCGACTGGGCATTGCAGTCGAGATGCTGGATGAAGACTCCAATCCCGAGCTGGTGGCGGGAATACGCCGAAATCTCGATGTGATGAACGACCTGATTTCGCAGTTCCTGGAATTCTCCAGGGGTATCGAGGATGAGTGCCCGGTACAGGTCGACCTGTGGCAGATCGTCGCGTCGCTCGCGGAGGATCTCGAGCGCGACGGTGCAGATCTTCGACTGCACCGATACGACCCGCCGTGCGTCTTCTTCGCCGACCCGATCGCGTTACAGCGCATCCTGGGCAACCTGCTCAAGAACGCCGCTCAATACGGCGGCGAAAACCCGATCGATGTCGAACTGCATTGCAGCGACGAAGATGTCTCCATAGAGATCCGAGACAGGGGGCCGGGAATTCCCGAGGGAGACGTGCAAGCGGTCTTCCGTCCATTCCACCGCCTGCAGCCTGCACGTGACCGGACTACCGGAGGTAGCGGGCTAGGGCTTGCTATCGCGCACCAACTGGCAGTTAAGCACGGCTGGACGATCGAGCTGCTACCGAGAGAGGGTGGAGGAACTGTGGCGAAGCTCGGCCTGCCCACGACGTGCCGATTCGCCCTGGCCTGATAGAGCGGGGCCGGATCGCTCCGGCCCCTGAACACGAGGCTGCTGATTTAAGGTGGGGGGGAGAATTACTCAGCGTCCTCGATTTTGGCATCCAGCGCCTTGCTTCAATGCGCTTTCGCGCATCCACCTCTCGCGCTGTGTCCGGTATCGAATACGATTCTGATCGATGGCCATATCATGATCGCCTGTATTGACAGTAGGGAGAATTCGTTTCGCGAGGATTTCCGGGCCGAATAGAAGTGTTACGAGTTGTTTCCCGGACCCTGAGCGCTAACAAACAACGCTTGTCGGCGCATGCTGATATGGAAAGCAAGCAGCATTAGTATCGCCAGGAAAAGACTCGAGACGGTGCCTCCACCTCCACTGCTTCTTACAACCGGTGCGGGTTGCACGGACGCCTGGACGATCACGGTTCGGGTAGCGACCGCCGCATTGCCTGCCAGGTCCTCGACACTGTAAGTAATGGTGTAGGTCCCGGCTCGACTCGCGTCGACCGGGTTGTTGACAACGATCCGGTCGCTGATGTCGCCATCAATGTTGTCGGTGGCCGAGGCTCCCGCATCCGTGTACGTGGCGCCCACGTTAATGCTGACCGTGGCCGAACCTGACAGGACGATCACCGGCGGGACGGTGACCGCACCTACCTGCACATTGAGTACAAATACAGCGCTATCGAGCGTTCCGTCGCTCACGACCAGGTTCACGCCGAGTTGACCGACAACACTTGCTTCCGGTGTGATGGTGTTGCCCGCGCGCTGATAATCGGCACCATCCAATACGCGGACCGACAGCTCGGAGGCATCGTTGTCGGGATCCGACAGGATCAGCTGCGCTGTGGTTATCTCTAGCGGCGTGCGCTCGAGAGTCTGTACCGGGAGCTGACCGTCGACAGTCGGTGGATCGTTGACAGGTGTCACGGTGATCGCGAGCTGCAAGACATTGCTTTCAAGCCCGCCGTCGCTGACCGTCACCGGCACAGCCAGGTCACCGAAGAAGTCGGCCGCCGGCGTCACGGTCGTACCGATGTACGTATAGAACTGGCCGTTATGGATGATGACAGTCAGGTTTGCCGGGTCGTTGCCCGGATACTCAATGATCAGATCGTCAATGCTGATAGTGATCGACTGGTCTTCCCGGGTCTGCAGCGGCAACTGTCCCTGGATGACAGGCGGGGTGCTGCCTTGACCCACGATGACGAGCAGATCGAATGTCGTGCTCTCGGCGGCGCCATCGCTTACCGAAACAGGAACGCTAAGCGTGCCCGAGAAACCGGCATCGGGCGTTAGCACACCATCGGCGTACGTGTAGTTATTGCCGCCATACACCGTCAATTGGTAATCGACGTGATAGGCAGGATCGACGTCCGCGTCGCTGATCGTGAGAACGCTCGTGTCGAGTGCCAGCGGTTGTCCCACGTCCGTGTGAAGCGATGCCTGGTCCTCGATGACTGGCGCATCGTTCATGTTGAACCAGCTACCCACACCGAAGCTGCGGTTCGGTTCAAGATGAAAGGTTTGCCAGGGCGTCAGCGAACCCCAACTCGGGTTCGCCGGGTCCCTGAATTCCGTCTCCGGTGGCAGCAGCTGACTCCACGTTCCATCGTGAAACAGGAGCGAGTCCTCATAACCCAGCTCGCCGATCTGTGGATACATCGCATCGCCAAAGATCTCGACCGACGGTCCCCACCATGAACACGTGGCGCCCGGAACCGAACAGTCGCTCTTGTCCTGTCTGTACAGATGCTCCCAGGCCAGGTCCCAGGCTTCGTCGCAGTAATTCCAGAGATAGGCGGCGCTCCTCCACAAGGGTGGTGATCCGTTATCCATGCGATCCGAGTGGTTCGCATAATAGAGCTGCTTCTGCGCGTGTCCGCCCTGGTCGACAATCTGGGTGATATGGCAGGCAAGCTCCGGAAGCGGCCGAGACCACTGCCACGCAGGCGTCGTTGAGCCGTTGGGGCACGGAGAACCGGGCACGCAGGTCCAGGAGTAGAGACCGAGGTTACCCTCGTCCCGGCTTTCGGTGTACATGGCAAGCACTTCGAGACCGTTGTCGACGCGTGCCGTGGCGGTCGTGTACAACCAGGCAGGCAACGGCGCGTCGCGTTCGAGGCCGTCCGGGTACACGAACATGCGTGCGTGCAAGCGACCACTATGAAGGGCGACAAGCTGGTCCTCCGCATAGGCAGTTCCGGCACTCATCGACCCGGGTACCGGTGCCACGCCACGTTCGGTAGCCGAAGACACCGGCGTCGCCAGAAACTCACCCTGGATGTCCCGGACTTCTGCACAGATTTCCGAGTATGGCTCCCAGAGTGTGCCGGCCGGGCAGGGTTCCTGAGCCTCGATGGCAGTAGCAAGGATAAGCAAGCAACAGCCTGAGAAGTGCCAGAATCTGTTCTTGTCGCTCATATTCGGTCTCCCTTTCTATCTGCAATATCGAAGTGCGCCTACTCGAGTTGCGTAATGTAGATGCCGGCCATTCCGTCCTCTTCCTCGCCGTCCTCAACCTCCATGCTTGCATTGATCGCAAGCCAGCGGCCGCGGAGCCCTTCACGCTCGAGGCCGATTTCTGCGATTGTCGAGTCCGGCGGCGCTTCGGGGTCCAGCACCTGACCGTTCATCGTTGTGTCAACAACAGTAATGATCGGCGACTGCCCCGGCCCCATGCGCAAATAGATCCCGTCGACCGGGTCTGCGTAGACGCCGTTACGCAGACCGCCGGATCTTGCTTTGAATGCTGTGTTGAATGTTGCGCCAACGCCGGCTGATATGGCCACAAACGCCGACGAGCGCCATCTGATCGACTCACCGTCATCCTCGCCGCCTTCCGCACTGTGGCCATGGCTCGCGCAAGGGACCCGGCCGGAGTAATTCCAGTACAGGAAGTCGTCAAACTGCTGGCCGCGTTCTGAGACAAGAAACGTCTTCTCCGTCAACACATCGTGGACAAAGATTCCCTGGTTCGCCGGCACCTGTCGTGTCGTGTAACAACTCCTGCCAAACCTGGGATCGTTCTCGTCATCGCAAATGCTGCCTGGATCTCCGAGGGTTTCACCCGTCGCGTCGCAGTAGAGCGCCTGGTTGCAGTAGGCGATGCGATCCTTGTTACCTTCCTCCTTGCAGTAAAGTTTCACGGTCCTGGTCTGGTTGCCCCAAGCACCCCAGAAACCGACGAAGCGCCCGTCGAACGCAAGACCTTCGCCGATTGCATTGAAGTGGTTCTTGTTCGAGAGGCCAGGAACGCGATCGCCGATCTCGACGAGTGTTGTTAGCGGCGGCTGGTACTGCACAGGGGCCAGGTAGATGCCGCCGAACGTCGGTGCCTCCTCGTTGTCGAAGCCGGCGAACACGACCTTGCTGTCCGCAGCATTCGGCGGCGCCGTCGAGCCGAAGAAAACCTCGGTTCCCGGTATCAGTGTGTGAGCACTATTCGCAATCATCACGGACGGCGACGTGCCTCCTGCCGGGCTGTCTTCGAGGTCGCGGTAGTAAACGCCTGTCCGGGACATGCCCTCGGCGGTGTAGTTGGCCTTGAACACGATGGTGTTGCCGTTCGTTACTGATGGAGCGCCGGGAAAAACCTCGAACGCGATGTCGCCGAATTCGGGCACACCGAAAAAAGCGAATCCCGGAACGTGACCAAGCTTGGCCGCGCCGGTTGTCAGGTCGTCAAATGCGTTTGTATAGATTCCCGTAGTGCCGGCCCGTGTCTCGCTGCCGTCATCCAGAAGATAGCGATGCACCGGCGCGTGATTACCGCGCGTTGCTATCGTCGCCGAGTGCATATCGATACGCGGGAAAGAAGGGGTTTCCACAAAACTGGATCCGAGGTTGTTCGGGTGTGGAACCGATGTGGTCCTGTCGAGGATTCGGATAATCTCGCTGTTGGCAATTGACATGTCGCGCGTGTAGATACCGTGCGTTGCCGGGCCCAGTGGCGGGCCGCCACGGCTGCGCGCACGCATGACCACAAGGCCGTTCGCGTTCACCGAGGGTTGGTTGTAACTGTTAAAGGTCCTCTGTTCGAGTGGCGGTATCAGGTCGTTGTTGTTGACGACGACGGTCCATTCGAACGGAGTTTCAGGTCTTGGCGCGGCCAGCGCCGTTATCGCTATCATCGCCGCGCCCAGCACACACAATCGCTGCTGGTACAGGGTCTTCATGGCTGCCCTCCTGGATCCCCGGACCGTTGTGGCCCGGGGAAGTAATGCCGACTATTGCCGGCTGGCATTGTCGTTTACAGCAGGCCTAGTGGCCGCCGCCGCCGCCCGCCCTGACATTGCTGGTCTTGACGACCACATTGTTTGCCGTATTGGGGTCCATGGACTCTGGTATGGCCTCTGCCCTCCAGTCGATCGTGGTGCCGAGGTGCGGTTCACTCAGCGTGAAGAACACCGGGCCAGTCGTATAGCTCATGCCTGGCAGCAGACCGTCGAATGGGAAGAAGAACGGTCCCGGTGCGCCATCAACGAGAACCTGGCCTCCATCAGCACGCGTAGCCGTAAGGACGAGTGTGCCGGCGGCGGTATCCGGGCCACCGTTGTCGACAGTTATGACAAACTCACGGCCTTCCGTCGTCGATACGACCTGTTTCGGAACCTTCAATCCGGACCGGCTGCTGATCGAAAGATCGTACTGATCAGTCGGGTTCGGGATCGCCGCGCAGGGTACCGGGGTCGCTGCCGCGGCCGGCACCGGGTTGTTATGCATGTAGCTGATTACTGCCCGCGTGTCATCGGCGGCTTGTACAAAACCACCGATGTTGCCACCCGTATGTCCGGGATCGCCCTGAAAGACAGTTGTCATGATCGAGTCCTCGGCAACCTTGTAAAGGTTGTCTCCGATTTCCATCAGGAACTCGAATGTGCCGTCCTCCGGGTCGCTTTGGGGAATATAGGCTGGTGACGGAAGTGCACTGAAGTTGCTCGTTCGGTCGTATAAGTAACTGCTGTAGTCCAGGAAGCACTTTTCGACCATCTGCATGACCCCCATGACCTCTTGCTTGACGTCGATGCAAGTCGGATCACCAAGAATCGTCGTGCCTTCGGTCAGGCCCAGGATCTCATTGAGGTACACGAGTAGATCCATATTGACGGCGCCCGCCTTATCCATGGCAACGCCGAGCCCCCTGGCTGCCGTTTGGAGCGTGGAAGCGCCCTCTGGCAGTACGACACCGATAGTGCCATCGCGCATCAGGTGCTTGTATACAGACAGATTTTGCAGTGGTGAATCGATCGTGCCCATCTTCAGCTCGAGCGCCGGCATACTGGCCGTAGACCATCCGACCTGCAGGGTCGAGTGACACGCAATCGGCTGTCGCGAGCTTGATGAGAACATCGTCCAGTTGAAAATCGAGCACGTCTTCGCTTGCGCGAGACAGGTTCGTGCGCCCGAAATCCGCTTCATTCGAACACGTTGCGTATTCGAACGGTATCGTACATGTTTCCGTGTCGATCGGGATGAGACAGGGATCGGCCCCGTCACAGCCTACAGGAATTGGGCATCCGACATTCTCGGGAAATGCTTTCGGTTGCTGACACGACGACGCGTCAAGAATAGGGACACCCGATATATCCCTGTGAAGAACAACCAGGTCGCCGTAGTCGGGCACGTCTCCCTGTGCGAGTGCATTGCCGCTCAGGCAAAAAGTGCCGACGACAGCTGAACCTAAAAGGCTGAGTACTAGTCTGGTTTTCATTGTTTCCACCTCTTTGCTGTTGATCATCAGTGGTTGATGAAACTGCGCCCCGGTGAAAACATGCTGTAGTCGTGTTTCTTGCCTATTGCCTTGATGTACAAGTTTGTAACGAATTGTTACGTGTCGGTGGCCGCCCTGCTGGTTTAGCGCTCAGGTGGCTTGCGTTTCTTTGCTTTGGGATTGCCGGACTTGCGGGGTTTATCGGACTTGCGGGGCTTGTCGGACTTGCGCGGTTTGTCGGGCTGCCCCAGCTTCGTGATCTTCATGGGTCGGCCGCAGACCCGGACCTTCTTCAGATCCATGAAGATATCTTTTGGCATGCCCTGCGGCAGATCGACCAGGCTGAACTGCTGATCAATCTCGATGTGACCAATATGCTCACCGTCCAGTCCCGCTTCATTGGCGATTGCGCCGACAATATTGCCCGGCTTTACACCGTGCTCGTGACCCACTTCGATACGGTATCGCTCTTTGTCGGCGTCGGGTTCCGGTAGCGATCGATCACGCCGACCCTTGCCGCGTGGCTTGTCGTCTTTGCTGCGAGCGGCTTTCTGTTCCATGCGCTGCGCTTTCCGCTCCTTGTCCGGAGCCAACAACAGCGGCTTGTCACCGATAGACAGCTTCGCCAGTGCCGCTGCGATATCGAGCGCGGGTACGTCGTGCTCATTGCGGTACTGCTCGACGAGGTTCTGCATGAAGGCCAGTTCGCCGAGCGCAAGGGTGTCGGTGATCTTCTGTTTGAAATCGGCGATACGCTTGTTGTTCACCGTCTCGGTTGTGGGCAACTGCAACGGCTCAATCTTCTGGCGCGTGGCGCGTTCAATTGCGCTCAGCATGCGACGCTCGCGCGGAGCAACGAAGAGGATCGCCTCGCCTTTGCGTCCGGCACGGCCCGTGCGACCGATGCGATGGATATAGGCTTCGGTGTCGTAAGGTATGTCGTAATTGACGACATGGCTGATCCGATCGACGTCGAGTCCACGAGCCGCAACATCGGTTGCCACCAGGATGTCGAGCGCGCCCTTCTTCAGGCGTTCCACGGTTTGCTCGCGATGGGCCTGCGCCATGTCGCCGTTCATGGCCGCAGCCCGGTAGCCGCGCGCTTCCAGCTTTTCTGCGAGCTCGCTGGTCGCGGTCTTGGTGCGCACGAACATCAGGATCGCGTCAAACGGCTCGACTTCGAGGATTCGGGTCAGTGCGTCCAGCTTGTGAAAGCCGCTCACCTGCCAGTAGCGCTGCCGAATCGTCTCTGCGGTTGCGGTCTTCGCCTTGATCGAGATTTCCCGCGGCTGGTTCAGGTGCTTCCGCGCGATGCGTTCAACCTCTTTGGGCATGGTTGCCGAGAACAACGCCATCTGGCGCCTGGCCGGTGTCTGCTCGAGTATCCATGAGACCTCGTCGATGAAGCCCATGCGCAGCATTTCGTCGGCCTCGTCGAGCACGAGGGCCTGCAGCCCATCGAGTTTCAGGGTGCCCTTGCGCATGTGGTCCATGACGCGCCCGGGTGTGCCGACCACGACCTGCACGCCGCGGCGCAGCTGGCGGATCTGCCCGGAGTACTCCTGTCCGCCGTAGATCGGCAGGACGTGAAATCCATCGATGTGCTTCGCGTAGCGCTGGAACGCCTCGGCGACCTGGATCGCGAGCTCCCGCGTCGGCGTCAGCGTCATGATCTGGACGTGTTTGCTCGTCATATCGAGCCGCGAAAGCAGTGGCAGGGCGAATGCGGCGGTCTTGCCGGTGCCGGTGGGTGCGTGGCCCAGCAGATCGTGGCCCTCCAGCAAGTGCGGTACTGCCTGCGCCTGGATGGGC
Source organism: uncultured Gammaproteobacteria bacterium (assembly GCA_963698415.1). Classification (GTDB taxonomy): domain Bacteria; phylum Pseudomonadota; class Gammaproteobacteria; order Steroidobacterales; family Woeseiaceae; genus UBA1847. The sequence continues at coordinate 20,739 of CAVOQS010000016.1, forward strand.
GAGGGCGTCTCGTAGCCAATCTCGTCCAGCGCCCGGAGCAGGGGCTCAGCGAGTTGCAGCTCGCGAAACGACGGGGTTTCGGATTTCTGTTTGCTCATGGGGGTGGCCAGCGGCGCGAAGGGGCGCGAACTGTACCACTTACTCGGACATTTCCCAGATTTTTGTCGAGCGAACGCCGGATGCAGAAAAGATGAGGAGGGGTCTTTCCAGTTCGCCACAGACCCTTGCAAACGCCTCCGCGGCCTCCTTGCTGATTGACCTGGACTCGACCGGGAAGTGCACAAAAGTCATGCCAAGTTCCTCCGCCGCTTTCGCCAGATCCGCGGACTTTGGCTGCCCCGGTGTTTCGCCATCAGGGCGGTTATTCACGATGCTGCGCACGTTCTGTTTCGCAATCAGCTTCAAATCGGTCTCGAACACCTGCCCGCACACGTAGACCTGGGGCGCGAGTTCGAGTACCCGCATCTGTAAGTAATCCTGCTGCAGACTCATTGTTCGATCGCTTGTGACTTCGATCGCACCAGTATACCGCCTGTCGCCGGAACCGGGCGTACCCTATAATCGCGCCGGTCATGCTCGCCCTCACCAACATCGCGCTTCGCCGTGGCCGCAAGGTTCTGATCGAAAACGCCAGCTTCCAGATTCATGCCGGACAGCGCATGGGCGTGATCGGTGCCAACGGCAGTGGCAAGTCGTCGTTGTTCGCCATGCTCCTGGGTGAGCTGGAGCCGGACGATGGCGAACTGGCCATCGATCCCAAAGACGAAATCGCGCACGTCGCACAGGAAAGCCCCCACGGCAGCGGTGCCGCTGTCGACTACGTCATGGACGGCGATCGTGAACTGCGCGCCGTGCAGGCCGCAATCGCGGAAGGCGAAGCTGCAGCAGACAAACCGGATCTGCATCTTCTCTACGAACGCATGGAAGCCATCGACGGATTTACCGCGGAGTCGCGCGCGTCACGACTGTTGCACGGGCTCGGCTTTACCGCCGACGAGTACACGAAACCCGTCAAGGAGTTTTCGGGCGGTTGGCGCATGCGACTCAACCTTGCACGGGCGCTCATGTGCCGCTCGGATATCCTGTTACTCGATGAACCTACGAACCATCTCGACCTGCCCGCTATCCTGTGGCTCGAGCGCTGGTTGAAACGCTACGAAGGCATCTTGCTGGTGGTCTCTCATGACCGGGACTTCCTCGACGAGGTCTGTACCCGTATCGCCCATATCGAGAACGAGTCGATCAGCCTGTTCACGGGCAACTACAGCCAGTTCGAGAGACAACGCGCAGAGCAGCTCTCGCAACAGCAGGCGATGTACGCCCGGCAACAGAAAGAGATCAAGCATATCCAGAGCTATGTCGATCGATTTCGCTACAAGGCATCGAAAGCACGCCAGGCCCAGAGCCGCATCAAGATGCTCGAACGCATGGAGCAGATTGCCCCGGCGCATGTCGATTCGCCGTTCCGGTTTCACTTCATCGAGCCAAAGAAGCAGCCGCAGCACCTGCTTGGGCTCATGGATGCGAGCGTCGGTTACGGTGACACCGTCGTTCTCGACAACATCGAGCTGAATCTCTCGGCCGGGGATCGCATCGGACTGCTTGGCGTAAACGGCGCCGGCAAGTCGACGCTGGTCAAAGCACTTTCTACCGGCAGCACCTTGTTAAAAGGTGAGCGGATCCTGAGCAAGGACACGCAGATCGGTTACTTCGCTCAGCACCAGCTCGAGTTGCTGCGACCGGAGCGAAGTCCGATCGATCATCTGCGGGACTATGCGCCCAACGACCGCGAGCAGGATCATCGCAATTACCTGGGTCGTTTCGGTTTCAGTGGTGAGCGGATCTTCGAGCCGGTCGCACCTTTCTCGGGCGGGGAAAAAGCGCGGCTGGTGCTGGCGTTGATGATTCGCCAGGGACCCAACCTGCTGTTGCTTGACGAGCCGACCAACCACCTCGACCTCGAAATGCGCCAGGCATTGAGTGTTGCGCTCATCGAGTACACGGGTGCGCTGGTCGTGATCTCGCACGATCGCCACCTGTTACGGAGCGTCTGCGATGAACTGCTTATCGTTCACGATGGCGTCGTCGATCGCTTCAATCGCAGCCTCGACGACTATCCGACGTGGCTGAAGGAACAAGAAGAGGCAGCGGAGCGGGGCGTCGCCAAATGGCAGGATACGTCAACCAAGAGTGTCAACAAGAAACAGCAACGGCAGGAGCAGGCGCAGCTGCGGCAACGCCTGAAGCCACTTCACGACAAAGTCCGGGACGTCGAGAAGGAACTTGCCTCAAGCCGGGCCAGGCTGACCGAACTTGAGGCAAGCCTTGCCGACGAATCGATTTACGCGGATCCGGACCGGCAGGATGAGGTTGCCCAGTTGACTCGCGACCGCGCCGCCGCCATGTCGACTATCGAGTCGCTCGAGTGGGACTGGCTGGAGGCGAGCGAAAAACTGGAGCAGGCGAACCGCTAGCCCTGCTCACCGGATCGGCCGAGCAATGTCAGGTAGGCGAGGGAACCGACGTACGTGGCTGGGGCGTGACGTCACTTCACGTCAGGCCGCGCACTCTTGATCATGTCATAGGCGGAATTGAGTTCCCGCGAACGCTCCTCGGCCACTGCACGCATGCTTTCGGGCAACCCGCGCGCCGCCAACTTGTCCGGATGGTTCTGGCTGATAAGTTTGCGGTAGGCACGCTTGATCTCGGCCGGGCTTGCGTCTGCTGCAAGTCCAAGGGCGGCATAGGCATCCGCGAGTTTGTCTGCTCGCGGCGGAGCGCCCGCGGCGGACGGACCACCCACAGTCGCACGCAGCAATGCCTCGAGTTGCGAGACGTCTCGCTCCGTTAGCCCCAGTCGCTGGGCGATACGCACGAGCATGGCGTGTTCTGCCGGATCGACGCGTCCGTCCGCGGCGACCGCCATGCATTGCAGCTGCAGGAAGAGTTGCAGCAGCGGCCCACGGCCGCGGCTGATCTGTGCAAACTGATCGATTGCCGCATCGAGATCGAAATCGGCCTGCTTGCCTCGATTGAAAGCGTCTTTGGCCAGCGCGCGCGCCTCGCCCTGCAGCTTCAACATGACGAAGATCTGTTCGACGGCATTGATCTCGTCGCGTGTTACGACGCGGTCCGCCTTGCACAGCGCCCCCATGATGGAGAACGTCGACTCGAGCAAGGACGACTGCGCGACTTTCAGGCTGCCGATGATGAGCTGCCGCACGGCAGCGCTAACGGCATAACCGATGAGGCCCCCAAGAATGAGGCCGGAAAAACCACCGAAGATCGCGCCGAGCAGGGCGCCGATGAACATGAGCATCTGCGTAGTCTATCAATGAAGAAGACGGTGTCATTAGAAATGCCCGTACTTCGCCGCACAGCGCGGTGTAACAATTACTTCACAATCGCGTCACATTTAAGTCACAGACTTGCTCTAGATTTCCGCGGATCAAATAACGGATGAAATCCCGGAGATATTATAATGAATCGCAAGTCCGCTTTAACCGCCGTTCTGTCCCTGGCAGCCCTTGCCGCCTGTGAAAGCGGGGATATCAACATTGCCCCGGCGACGACGGTTACAGACAGCAATAACACAGTAAATATTGGCGGTGGCGGCAGCCCCAATGATGTCTGCGCGTCCTATGTCAACTCGGCAGGACAATCCATCACCGGCGAAGTCGACGCTAACGGAAACTGCGTATACGGAACGTCTTTCGCCTCAAATCTCCTGCCGCTGCAGGTCGATATGACCATTCCGGCGCTGGACAACGGTGCTGCCCACATTTTTGAAGCCAGCCTGTTCGTTGGTCGTTCCTACAATAACGACGCGGCCATGCAGGCGGCCAATATCTTCCAGGGCGGTGACGGACCGACACTCACGATCGAAGCCGGCGCCACATTGGCATGGAAGACCAGCAGGGACTTCTTTGTCGTCAATCGTGGTTCGCGCGTTGTCGCGGTTGGCCGCGCAGACGCCCCGATCACCTTTACATCGGAGTCGGATGTCCTCGGAACGGTCGGTCCTGAAGATGTTCAGCAGTGGGGCGGCATGGTCATCAACGGCTTTGGCGTTACCAACAAGTGCAGCTACACGGGCACGCGCGGCGTTGACCTCGCGCTGGCCGGCGAATGCCACGTGGACTCGGAAGGCTCCAGCGGCAACGACGAGAACCAGTACGGCGGCAATAATGACAACGACAGCTCGGGCCAGCTCGAATACGTCGTCGTCAAGCACACGGGTGCAACGGTTGGTAACGGCGACGAGCTGAACGGCATCACGTTCGGCGCCGTCGGTCGCAACACGGTCGTGCGAAATCTGCAGATGTACTCGACCTACGACGACGGCATCGAGATGTTCGGCGGCGCGGTCAACTTCGAAAATTACGTTGCCCTTTATGTGCGCGACGACTCGATCGACGTGGACGAAGGCTGGATCGGCAGTATCGACAACGCCCTCGTCATCCAGTCGGAGACGGACGGCAATCACTGCATCGAAGCGGACGGCATTGGCTCGTTCAGCAGCCTCGATCCGGCGGTCGTTGAGGACTTCATTGCGCGCGGGCTGAACAGCAACTTCGCGATCAGCAACCTGACCTGTATTGTTTCTGCCAATGGCGCGGCCACGGCAACGCACGATCCGGGTGCAGGTTGGAGACTTCGCGAGGGCCTGGCCGGAAGCATCACCGATTCGATACTCATTGCCAGCTACGGCGCCACCGATGCGACCAGCGGCAACGACAACTATTGCCTGCGCATCGACAACCGCTCGCAGGGCGCTGCACTCGACGGGTCCCTGACACTTGATTCCATTCTCTACTCGTGTGGCGAAAACACGCGCGGACAGACCCTGTCGGATCCGGCCGGTGTGAGTTCCGGTATCACCGAAGAAGCCTTTGCTACCGATGATGCAACGATCGGGCAGGGCGGCGAGTTCCACGCAGTCGTCGCCGGCGCTGCCACCAGCCCGACGTCCACCGCCGATCCTGAGCTGCAACTTCTCGAAGCCGGCGCTGGTTACCTGTCACTGCCATGGAGCACCTCGGCGATCAACAACGGCGCGCCCGTGGCAACGTCTGCTCCGGTTGGCGCTGGTGACTACCTGGGCGCCGTCTTCAGCGGCGGCACCGACTGGACCCTTGGCTGGACTTACGGAATCCACGCCGATAACAGGGCGCAGCCTTTGTGGATCGAAGGTCTCTGATTTTCCCGGGCGAACTGTGAAATGAATAACTACAAGAAACATACAGCGGCAGTCCTGGGCCTGGTGATGGCGGGTTCCCCGCTGGCGCTGGCCCAGGAGGCGCCTTCCCTCGAAGCGATAAGTGTTGTCGGCGAAGAGCCGATCGAGGAGGTGACCGTAACGGGCCGTTATCTCAGCGCGAGCCAGCAGGTGCTGAACGAACGCATTGCCGATGGATCGGTGACCGATCTGCTGGACGCGGAAACAATGAAACGGCTTGGTGACAGCACTGTCGGCGGTGCCTTGAGTCGGGTACCCGGCATCACGCTGGTGGCGGACAAGTTCGTCTACATCCGCGGCCTGGGAGAGCGCTACTCGGCAAGTTACCTGAATGGCGCGCAGATTCCCTCGCCGGACCTGACCCGCAACGTCATTCCACTGGATATCTTCCCGACATCGGTGGTGCAGTCATTGCGAGTGCAGAAAGCCTGGTCGGCGGACTTGCCGGCCAACTTCGGTGGTGGCGCGGTAAATATCCGCACCAAGGGAGTGCCGGACGCGCTCGTGATGACGTTTGAAATCGGCGGTGGCTATAACTCCCTGAGTTCCGGCGAGAACGGCTTCTCGTACCAGGGCGGTGACGACGACTGGCGTGGCGTCGATGACGGCTCGCGGGCGCTGTCGCCGGTCATCCAGCAGGCACTGACTGAATACCAGGGCGATGTCAGCACGCAGAACATCTACTCCACGCTGTTGCGCCAGGACCCGAACGCCACCTTTGAGCAAGCCCAGGCGATCAACCGCTCACTTGGGCTCGAGTTGAATCGTGACATTGGCGTGCAAACGAAGAGCCTGCCCTACGATCTCGCGCTGCGCGCATCGGTCGGCAACAACTTCGAGATTGGCACCGACTGGGAACTCGGCTTCGGTATCGGCGCTTCGTATCGCTCGGATTGGCGGCAGACGACCGCGAAGGCTCGCAACTTCAATTTCCCGGACACACGCACGGACATCGAGCAGGAAACGACTTACTCGGTGAACACGGCCGGTACCCTCAACCTTGGCGCCAAGTTTCTCCGGGACCACGAGATTTCCACGACCAGCCTGTTGCTACGTGTTACCGATGACGAGACGGCGGTAACGGACTTCTTCAACGAGAACCGGGAAATACCGGACGGGCTCGGGTTCCGCGGTTACCGGCTGCAATTCGAAGAACGCAACATGCTGACGAACCAGGTTCGTGGCACGCACTACTTCGGCGCCGATACGCGGGAGCGTTTTTCCTGGCTGGGGAGTTTGTTGAAGCCATTCCCGGAAGAAACCAGGATCGACTGGTTCTACTCCGACTCCGACGCCACCACGGACATCCCCAACCAGGTGACAGTCTCCTCGCAGACCGTTACGGACCCGATCACAACGGCAGTGCAGGCCGAGCAGGTCCTGTTGAGCAACACGGCCGGCGATTGGCGCTTCACGGAACTCGATGACGAGGTGTTGAACTACGGCTGGTCGTTCAACCTGCCGATCGAAGCCGATAACAGTGCGATCGAACTCATCGGCGGCTGGAGTCACGTGTCAAAAGCGAGGACGTATCAGCAGGCACAGTTCAGTCTCGGCGCCAATGCCGTGGGCGACAACGCCGTGCTGCAGGGACCGTTGGACGACGTATTTTCGGATCCGAACGTTACCAGTCAATCGAACAACTACCTGTTCGATCGCCAGGGCACGAACAACGAGAGCTATATTGCGGCGACGATGACGGACGCTGTCTTTGCTGCGGTCGACTGGACCTGGAGCGAGACCTGGAGAACCGTGGTAGGTGCTCGCTGGGAGGACTATCGGCAGGCGGCCGTGGATTGGAACCCCTACGGGTATACGCCGGACAACCCCCAGATCACGACCGACCCGGACGTACTGGCGGCCGGAACATACCAGAGCGACGACATCTTCCCGTCGGCTTCGATCACCTACATGTCCGACTGGTGGGCCGAGACCTTCCAGCTGCGGCTGGGATACAGTGAAACGGCGGTGCGGCCCGACCTCCGGGAAATTACCGCCGCGAGTTACATCGACCCCATCACCGGGGACCTTACCCGCGGCAACCCCGGCGTCGAGCCGGCCGATGTGCATAACTTCGACCTGCGTGGTGAATGGTTCTTCGGTGGCGGCGACAACCTGTCGGTGACGCTGTTCCGCAAGCAAATCGACAAACCGATCGAGTTCTTCGAGTCGGCGGCCAGCGATACGACGGTCGCCAGGGAAATCGTCAACGCAACCTCCGCAGAAGTGCAGGGTATTGAACTGGAAGGCCTCAAGTCACTCGCTTTCCTTGGTGGTTTCTTCGATACCTTGTTCATACAGGGCAACATCACGGTGCAGGACTCGGAGCTGGTGTGTTCGATCGACGCAGCGAACAGCTGCGCGGCAGACGCGCCGACGAATCCGGTCAGGCCGTTAAGCGGCGCATCGGACTACATCGCGAACGTGGTTCTCGGATTCGATTCGCCGGAAGGCAAGCACTCTGCCTCAGTGATCTACAATGTTTCCGGCGAGCGACTGTATGTTGCGGGTCGCAACGGCGCGCCGGACGGGTACGAGCAACCCTTCCACTCCCTGGACTTCACTTACTTCTGGTATCCGACTGAGAGGATGACGCTGAAGCTCAGGGCGAGAAACCTCCTCGGCGAAGAGATGGAAATTCAGCGTAACGGTATCGTGACCTTCGTTGAGGATCCGGGCCAGTCGGTCTCACTCATGTTCAGCTGGGCGCTGTAGGGTCAGCGCTCCAGCAATCCGAGCACGAGCGCGACGAGAAGAATGGGCGGGATCACGTAGCGCATCATCGTGTTCGCAAACGCATAGAACCTGCCATCACGAATGCCCATGCCCTCGAGTTTCGTCTTCTTCGGCACGACCCAGCCGAAGAAGACGGAGGTCAATGCAGCACCAATGAGCAACAGGATGTTGGCCGCAAACCACTCGAGCAGATCGAAAATCGTCTCCTCCGCCAGCGCCGGAATAAAACTGAGCGGATAAAAATCGGACCACTCGCCGAGCGACAGGATGGTTGTAATGCCGATCAACCAGATGGTTCCGACAAAATAGAGCACACCCTTCTTGCGAGGAATCTGCCAGCGTTCGTCGACCCACGACACGACGGCTTCCGCGCCGCCGAGGCATGAGGACAGGGCCGCAACGATCAGCAACAGGAAGAACACCGCCCCGAACAGCTGACCGCCGGCCATCTGGCCGAACGCGAGCGGCAGCGTCTGGAAAACCAGGCCGGCGCCTTCGGACGGTGCCAGGCCGAACGCGAATACGAGCGGGAAGATGACGAAGCCTGCCAGCATGGCAACGCCTGTGTCGGCGAGGATGATGATTACGGCCGATCGGGGAATCGAAACGTTGTCGGGCAAATAAGAGCCGAAGGTAATCATCGTCGCCATCGCCACGCCAACGGAAAAGAACGCCTGGCCGATAGCGATCATGATGGTCTTGGCGGTCACCTTGGAAAAGTCCGGTTCGAGCAGGAACGTAATCGCACTGCCGAGGTCACCGGCGATCGCACTGTAGAGGACCATCACGATGATCGCCCCAAACAATGTCGGCATGAGGATGTTGGCAGCCTGCTCAACGCCTTTTTGCACGCCGCGGCGAATGATCAGGATGACCAGCAGATTGACGATCGTGTGCCAGAACAGCAGGCGCCACGGATTGTTCATGAGCCCTGCGAACATCTCGGTCGAGGTCGCCGCATCAAGACCCTTGAAGTCCCCTGCGACACCACGGACAAAATAGTCGAAGGTCCAGCCCGACAGAACCGTGTAAAACGAAAGCACGACGAACACGCAGGCAATGGCCAGCGCCCCGACGCCGCCCCAGATCGTCGAGCGACCGCTGTTGCGTGCCACTGCGCGATAGCTTTCGCTGGGATTGCTCCGCCCCAAACGTCCGATGGCCAGTTCGGTCACGAGCAGGGGCAGACCGATCGCAAAGGCGCACAGCAGGTAGATGATGACGAACGCGCTGCCACCGTTTTCGCCGACGACGTAGGGGAAGCGCCAGATGTTGCCGAGGCCAACGGAGAAGCCGATCGCAGCGAGGAGGAAGCCACGTCGCGATGACCACCGCTCGGTGGTTGCAGGGGAGGAAAATCCGCTATTCATGGGGCTAGCTTACTCGACTTGTTCGCGCTCGACACTCGAGGGCTGATAATCTAGGCCAATCAGAACAAGCGGGGGATCCGGTCATGGACTCGAAAATCTCGAGACGTGATTTTCTAAACGGCGTTAGTGTTGCAATCGGTGCCTCCTTGTTGCCCGGCTGCGGCAAGAGCGGTGAGCCTGTTGCAAACGTGCCCTTTGCCTACTATCCGCCGGCCAAAACCGGCTTGCGCGGGTCCCATCCCGGTTCATTTGAAGTTGCGCATGCCGCGGTGCAGGGCGAGCGTTGGACGGCCGGGAAAAGCGACGAGCACTACGACCTCGTCGTCGTTGGCGCGGGCATCAGCGGATTGTCGGCCGCGTACATCTACCGACGCGACGTCGACCCCAATGCCCGCATCCTGATCCTCGACAATCACGATGACTTCGGCGGTCACGCGAAACGCAACGAGTTCACGTTGGATGGCCGGACGATGATCGGTTTTGGCGGCACGATGTTGATCGAGGCGCCGGGGACCTACCCGGAAGTCTCCAGGCAGGTCTTCCGGGAGCTCGGCATCGACGTTGGGCGCCACGACGAGTTTCACCTCGACGGACGGATGGCGTCGCTCGGCCTGGGCCGCGTCAATTTCTTCGACCAGGAGACCTTTGGTGCAGATCACCTGGCGACCGGCGATTTCAGTGCCGGCGAGGGGATCGACGACCTGCCCTTGTCAGACCAGGCAAAGGGCGAGCTCCGGCGGCTGTTCGCAGACAAGGAAAACTACCTGGCAGACCTTACGCCGCTCGAGCGCCGCAGCGTTCTCCAGTCCTCCAGCTGGCGCGAGTACCTCGGGACATTCGCCGGCATGGGCGACGAAGTACTCGCCTTCGTGCAGAAATGGCCGCACGGCGTCTGGGCGATTGGCGCCGACGCCATGCCCGCCTGGTTGGCATGGAGCGAAGGCTACCCCGGGTTCGCCGGGATGGATCTCGGTTACGACGACGAAGATAGACGGTGACGAGCCGTACTTCCGGTTTCCCGATGGGAATGCATCGATTGCTCGCATGCTGGTACGCAAGCAGGTGCCGGGCATCGCGCCGGGCGATTCCATGGAGGATATTGTTACTGCGCCCTTCGACTACTCAAAGCTCGACCGGCCCGAGAATCCGACCCGCATCCGCTTGAGCAGCACCGTGGTCGACCTGCATCACCGGGACGGCAAGCTCGATGCCGACGTCGACGTTACCTACGTGCATGACGGCGCAGCGCGGATGGTCACTGCCAGCAAGATCATCTGGGCCGGCTACCATGCCATGCTGCCGTATGTGTGCCCCGACATACCTGCAGAGCAGGCGGCGGCACAAGGCGCCTCTGACAGGGCGCCGCTGGTCTATACGAACGTACTCATTCGCAACTGGACGAGTCTCGTAAACCTCGGTATCCAGCGTGCCTACTTCCCGGGCGGTTTCTTCCAGGCCATGCTGCTAACGCACCCGATCAGTATCGGCGACTACGAGTTCCCGAACCCGGTGAGCCAGTCGTCCTGCACCTGCAGCACATTCCGCTCAAGCCCGGGCTTGCCGGCACCCGAACAGTTTCGCGAAGGGCGCCGGGCGCTGCTCGAGACGCCGTTCGAGACTTTCGAGTATCACGTACGGGACCAGCTCGGTCGCTTGCTTGGGCCCGGCGGCTTCGATCAGGAGCGCGACATTGCGGGTATCACTGTCAACCGCTGGTCGCACGGTTATGCCTATTCGATCGATGAGGAATCCGGAGATGTGGCCTGGTCGCCGGAGGCATGGCACCACGAAAGGCGGCCATGGGTGGCGGCGCGGCAACGCGTTGGGAACATTGCATTCGCAGGTACCGACGCGGCGTCCAATGCGATGACCGAGTCCGCTATCGAGGAGGCGCATCGCGCCGTGCACAGCCTGGTGAGCCAGGCGCGAGCCTGATCAGATCCTCGGGCGTTCCCACAGGATCGCCTCGGGTTCCCCGTCCGCATCGATCGTGCGGGCGCACTCATGCCCCGAATAGACGGCATGCACGATCGCGCCCGGCGCCCGGCAATCACCGATGCACCGCACCCCCTTAATACCTGCATCGGCAAGTTTGTCGGGGTCGGCAAGCAGTTCCTGGTAGATCGCGTCGTTCGGTTTCCTTGCGCCAACGACAAGCAGCGACGCGCAGTCGATCGACCTCACGGTCTTGTCGCGGTAGATACTCGTCAGTTCGACCGTGCCGTTCGCGAATGCGCTTACGGTGTTCTCGAGTTCGATGCGCACGCCGAGTTCGATCATGCGTGAGCGGATTTCCGCGAGCTCATTGTTCATGAACGTCCATGCGGACACGGCGCTGGCATTGGTGACGATCGTCACGTCGAGCCCCTTGCCACGCAGAATCTCGGCGAGACAATTGCCCATGTAGTAGTGGTCGAAGTCGTAGATGACGACGGGGCCCTCGAGCGTGGCACCGGCAAGAACATCGTCCGGCGTAAAGACGTTTTCGCCGGTGATCCCGGCAAACGGGTAGCCATTGGGCGCGAGGATATCGGTCATCCACGTGGCGCCGGTCGCGATGACCGCGTGATCGCAATCGAAGTCGAGGATGTCCTCGGCCGACAGCGGGCTGTCCCGATAGATATCAACATTGCTCATCGACTGGATCAGGTTTGTGCGGTAGTCACGAACGCGAGCCCAGGTGGCGAGCCCTGGCAGCTTTGACTCGACGGTCACCCTGCCGCCCAGTTCTTCGCGGCCTTCGGCCAGCGTCACAGCGAAGCCACGTTGGCCGAGTACCCGGGCGCACTCGAGCCCGGCCGGACCCGCGCCCACGATGAGAATCTTCTTGTCGGGGTCTCCCGAGGGGACGCGCTCCGGATGCCAGCCGCGCCGCCATTCCTCTCCCATCGTCGGGTTCTGTGTGCAGCGCACCGGGACGCAATCGTGATAGCCCGACACGCAGATGTTGCAGCCAATGCACTCGCGAATTTCGTCTTCACGGCCTGTGTCAATCTTGTTCGGCAGGAACGGATCCGCAATGGAAGGCCGCGCCGCGCCGACCAGGTCGAGGATGCCGCGTTTGACCTGGCTGACCATGGCATCCGGCGATGTGAAGCGGCCAACGCCGACGACGGGTTTGGACGTCAGTGCTTTCGCAAAACTAACGAGCGGCTCCTGTGCGCCCTGCTCACTGAATCGCGCCGACGCGGTTTCCACGACCCAGCTGGATGACTTGAGGTCCCACAGATCGGGGAGGTCGGACAGCATCGAGATCACTTCATGTGCTTCCGATTCCATGTTCTCTCCGGGAATCTTGAGTAATTCCTCGGTACTGAATCTCAACGCGATGGCACAGGAATCGCCAATCGCTGCTTTCATGTCCTCGATGATTTCGCGTGTCAGCCGGGCGCGGTTCTCGAGACTGCCACCGTATTCATCGGTACGTCGGTTAACCGACGGCAGCAGGAACTGGTACGGCCCAAAGTTCATGCCCGAGTAGATATAGACGATGTCGAAGCCTGCCGATTTGGCGCGCTTCGCAGCATCGACGTGCCAGCGGCGAAATTCGCGGATGTCCTGCTTGTCCATGGGCCGCGACTTGTTGAGATTGATCCAGCCCGAATAGGTCGACTCACCCGCGATGCCGGACGCCGACATGGGTGGCATGCGCGTCATGCGGTTTCCGGTACCGCCACCGCCGTGCCAGAGTTCGACACCCGCAAGTGAACCATGGCGATGCACGGCATCGGTCATCAGGGCATGCACTTTGACATCTTCGTCGTCCCAAAGGCGCGCATTGGGAAGTGGCGAGTCATCGGAGCTCGGATGAATCGAACAGTAACCCGTGTTGATAACGCCCCAGCCGCCCTCTGCACGAACTTCGCGCATGGCTGCCCGCGTATGCGGCATCTGGTTGCCCGTGCCCAGCGCGTGCGGCGTGCAATAGAAACGATTCGGCGCCGTGACAGGACCGATCTTCACAGGCTCAAAGAGAATGTCGTAGCGAGGGTTTCTGCTCAATCGGTTTCCCCGAGTGCGTTGATCTCCCACCGCACGCCCCTGTCCTCGAGGTGATTCAGCAAGAAGGTGACCCACGCAGGATCGCGTCCCAGGTATTCGGGCGGCGAAATGCCCGGATGCGTGTAGGTTCCGTTTGCGAGCATGCGCAACGCGCCGGTTGCCGTGTATCCGGTGGTGCGGGCCATCGAAATCACATCCGTGTCCGGGCAGTAGCGGTCATGCATGCTGATCTTGTACGTCTTTTCCTGGCCGTCCTTCATTCCTTTCACGGTCGACTCGAACACCATGATGTCCGGCTCGCCCTTCTGCAGTTGCCATTTAGGGAACAGTACCTGGCCGGTCAGGTCCATGGGGCTGACCTTGACGCCTTCAACTTCGAGGGTCTTTTCCTTGCTGAAGAAACCCAGCTCCCGCAGCATGGCCATCGCTTCGATATGCCCCGGGTAACGCAGCGTCTTCTCTTTCATATTCGGTGCGTCAACGGTCCGGGCAAGGGTTCTCAGGCCATCCGTGTTGAACGCCTCGAGTGTGCCAATGCCCGGGAAGAAGATGAACTCGGGGTCGGAGAGGGCGGGCCGTACGACATGAAAGCCGTTTTCCTTGTAGCGCGCCGGCCGAACGTACTCCTCGATAACATCGATGGGCGAGAACACCGCCTTGTACTGGCTGGGCCACTCGCGAATCACCGGCAAGCCCCCAACGTAAGTCAGGATCGTGTCCACACTGTCCAGCTTCTGCGCTGCGTGCATGATCAGGGTGCTACCCATGCCCGGGTAGACGCCACAGTCCATGATCATCCTTACGCCGTTGTCTATCGCGAGTTGATCGAGGGTGAACGGATCTTCCTCGTAGAATGCGATACAGACGCAGTCCTTGCCGGCCCTGATGACGGACCTGGCCGTTTCATATCCCATGAACCCCGGAACCGAACTCACGACAAGGTCGAACGGTTTCACCAACTCGGCGATAGCGCCGGGTTTGGCAAGGTCTTTCTTCCAGCACCTCGATAGCAGGGTCTTTCTGCCTGATTGCGTCGAGGCAGGCCCGATCCCTGTCCACCACGGTTACCTGGAATTCGCCATCCTCCGCCAGGTCGACGGCCATGGGGCCGCCAACCAGTCCACCACCCAAAACGACCACACGCATGTCCATTTCTCCAATTCAGCGCGCGTTACGACGATGCCAATACGCTCTCGATCAGCAGTTTGTGCTTGTCAATAAATACTCCGAGCGCAGCACGCGCTTTGTCCAGGTGGGCCTCGTGCATGGGCAGTGACAGGAAGAAATCACCGCGCTTACAAATGAGCACGCCTTCGAGCAACATTTCCATGTGCAGCAGCGGGCGCAGCGACCGGCAACCCGACGTGATGTACGACGGCGCCTTTGTCGGTTCTCTCGAGAAGTGAATCGCGATGATCGAACCCATGCCATTGGCATGCATCGGCACGTCACGCTGCGCGAACATCTCGTTAAGCGAGTTGCGAAATGCCTCTGACCAGTCCAGGAATTCCGCGGCTCTTGTCGGCGTATACACTTCACCGATCGCAACGCAGCCGGCGGCCATGGAGCAAACGTTGTTATTGAACGTCCCGGCGTGATTCCAGCCCTGTTCGTGGCGTGGGTCGTAACGTGCCATAAGATCGGCGCGACCGCCGAAAGCGCCTGCCGGCAAACCGCCGGCAATAAATTTGCCGACAGTCGCAAGGTCGGGTACGAAATCGAGCATCCCCTGTATGCCCGCGGGGCCGAGTCGCCCGGTCTTGACCTCGTCAAAGATCAGCAGTGCGCCGACGTCACGGGTGAGTTCGCGCAGCATCTTCAGGAAATCCCGATTCGCCTGGATGTTGCCACCCGCGCCCAGGATCGGCTCGACGATGACAGCGGCAAGCTGGTTGCCATGTTCACGAATGAGCGCTGCCGTTCCTTCGATGTCGTTGAAGTCAGAAAGCAACCAGTCGAAAGGGACGTTTAATTCACAACTTCCGGCTGGAAACTTGATAACTCCGCCATGGTAGGACTCGCGGAACGCCATCAGCTTCTTGCGGCCTGTTACGGCGCAAGCCGTCATCAGTGCCATGAGGTTGGCCTCGGTGCCTGAGTTGCAGAACCGGAGCTGCTCCAGCGCCGGGAAGCGCTCGCACAACAGTGCGGCCAGCTTCCTCTCGTAGTTCGTGGGTGCTCCCATCGCAATGCCACGGTCGAGCGCTTCGTCGATCGCGGCCATGATGCGGGGATCGGAATGACCAAACAGCCCGGCCGAGTATTCGCCGACGAAATCCACGTAACGGTGACCGTCGAGGTCGATCGCCTCGGCGCCTTCGCCCCTGACCATCGTCAAAGGGAAGGGTTCGAAGTGCAACACCGACCGCGTATTACCGCCCGGCAGGTACCGCAGCGCGTCTTTTTCTGCGGCGGCGCTCAAAGGGTTTGCAAGCTCGTAGCGTTTCTGTGCGTCTGCGATCGCGCCCTTCAGTACCGCTTTTACATTCATTGCGTCCATGTTTTGTGCCTAGGCTACCGATTCAAGAACGACGGCAATTCCCTGGCCGACGCCGATGCACATTGTGCACAGCGCAAGCTTGCCGCCACCCGTATAAAGCTGATCCATTGCGGTGATTGCGAGACGCGCCCCGCTCATACCAAGCGGATGACCCAGAGCGATTGCGCCGCCACGCGTGTTGATTCGCGGGTCGTCGTCTGCAAGCCCGAGTTCCCTGGTGCAGGCCAGGGCCTGCGCGGAAAAAGCCTCGTTGAGTTCGAGAACGTCGAAGTCGTCCAGCGACAGGTTCAGGCGCTGCAGCAGTTTCTGTGTTGCCGGGACCGGGCCGATACCCATGATCCGGGGTGGTACGCCGGCGACGGCCATGCCGAGCACCCGGGCTTTCGGCGTCAGCTTGTGTTTCGCAGCGCCGGCCTCGGATGCGAGCAGCAGGGCTGCGGCACCGTCGTTGATGCCCGAAGCGTTGCCGGCCGTGACGGTCCCGTCCGGGAAGATCGGGCGCAATGCCGCGAGCTTGTCGAGCGACGTGCTGCGCGGATGCTCGTCGGTATCGATAATGATCGGGTCCTGCTTGCGCTGCGGCACTGATACCGGCGTGATTTCGCCGGCAAGTCGGCCATCCTGCTGGGCCGCGGCGGCTTTCTCCTGGCTCCACAACGCGAACCTGTCCTGGTCCTCGCGGCTGATCGACTTCTCGATGGCCAGGTTTTCCGCGGTTTGCGGCATCACTTCGCTGCCATACTCTGCGTCGAGTTTCTTGTTGATGAAGCGCCAGCCCATCGTGGTGTCATACATGGCCTGTGTCCGGCCGAACGCGCTATCGGATTTGCCGATTACAAACGGCGATCGCGACATGCTCTCGACGCCACCGGCGATCATCAGGTCGCCTTCTCCGGCACGAATGGCGTTCGCGCAGCTCCCGACCGCGTTCAGGCCCGAGCCGCACAAACGGTTGATCGTGGTGGCTGCCACCTCCTGCGGGAGCCCGGCCAGCAGGCTCGCCATGCGCGCCACATTGCGGTTGTCCTCGCCGGCCTGGTTGGCGCAGCCGAGCATCACGTCTTCAACCGCGGCCCAGTCAACGCCCGGATTGCGTGCCATCAATGCCGTGATGGGAATCGCCGCAAGGTCGTCGGTTCGCACCGGCGCCAGGCCACCGCCATAGCGCCCCACCGGGGTCCGAATGCCATCGATCAAGAATACGTCAGTCATGGTGTTGTCCTGTTGTTTCGGGTCGCCGGCAGAAGCGGCGCGCCTGTTTTTTCCTGCACTTCTTCGAATGTGACCCCGGGCGCGAGTTCGACGACCTGGAATCCCTTGTCGGTGACGTCGACGACCGCGAGGTCCGTAAAGATCCGTGAGACGACGCCCGCACCCGTTAACGGGTAGGTGCACTCACTGACAAGCTTTGGTTCGCCGGTCTTGGTCGTGTGCTGCGTGATGACGAAGATGTTCTTCACGCCCTGCACCAGGTCCATAGCGCCGCCGACCGCCGGTATCGCGTCCGGTTCGCCCGTGGACCAGTTGGCAATGTCGCCATTGGCGGCCACCTGCATGGTGCCGAGTACGCAGACGTCGATATGACCGCCACGAATCATGCTGAAGCTGTCGGCGTGGTGAAAATACGCGGCGCCGGGCAGCGCGGTTACATACTTCTTGCCGGCGTTCATGAGGTCGAGGTCACGATCCTCTTCGGACGGGGCAGGGCCCATTCCGAGCAGGCCGTTCTCGGTGTGATAAATAAACTCCCGGCCTTCGGGAACGGACTGCGCAACCAGTTCCGGAATACCGATGCCGAGGTTGACGTACGAACCGTCCGGGATGTCCTGTGCAGCCCGAGCGGCCATTTCTTCCCTTGTCCAGCTCATGGGTAGGTCCTCCCTTCGGCGATCAGCATGTC
The DNA here is from genome assembly GCA_963698415.1 of uncultured Gammaproteobacteria bacterium. Taxonomy (GTDB): domain Bacteria; phylum Pseudomonadota; class Gammaproteobacteria; order Steroidobacterales; family Woeseiaceae; genus UBA1847. The sequence goes on from CAVOQS010000016.1 coordinate 38,486, forward strand.
TTCATGGACCGGGTCAGTCACCTCGACAATACGATTAACGAAAATGCCGGGCGTGACGACATGCTCCGGGTCGATGTCGCCGCGCGCGACGAGCTTCTTTGTCTGCACAATCGTCGTCGTTGCAGCCATGCACATCAGCGGGCTGAAATTGCGTGCCGTCTTGTTGAAAAGAAGATTGCCAAGCGGGTCGCTGACCTCGCACTTGATCAATGCGTAGTCGGCCTTGAGCCACGGCTCCAGAACATAAGTGCGGCCGTTGAATTCGCGGTGCTCCTTGCCCTCGGCCAGTACCGTGTTAACCGTCGTCGGCGTGTAGAACGCGGGGACACCGGCGCCCGCGGCACGAATGCGCTCAGCGAGTGTCCCCTGCGGAACGAGGTCGAGCTCGATCTTTCCTTCGCGGTACAGCTTCGGAAATACCCTGGATTGGCTGGAGCGCGGAAACGAACAGATCATCTTGCTGACCTGGCCGTTGCCGATCAGGGCGGCCAGACCAACTTCGCCGTTGCCGGTGTTGTTGTTGATCACGGTCAGGTCTTTTGCTCCCTGGTCGATCAGTGCATGCAGCAGTTCTATCGGGCTACCCGATGCACCGAAGCCGCCGACCATGATGGTTGCGCCATCGGGGATGTCGGCGACGGCTTCCGCGACTGACGTGTATTGCTTGTTAATCACTAATTGCTTCTCCCGTGTATTGCGACTACACGAATGTCTCTGTCTGTTCCCAAAGCGCTTCGATCCTGTCGATTCGGTCCGTTGCGACGTCCTGGAGTTCTCTCGCAACCTGCGCCACGATGAGTTCACACATCGCCACGACGGGTACGGAACTGTCGAAGGGTCCGATGGCCGGCACGTTGATCTGGCTCCAGGTATCAGCCAACTCGGCCAATGGCGACAGGGGGCTGTCTGTTATGGCCACGATCGTCACGCCAGCCTCGGCGAGCACGCGCGCAGCGAGCGTTACCTGCTTGCGGTAGCGCGGAAAATCGATCAGCACGGCGGTGTCGCCGGGCGCGGCGTCGCTGAGTTCGGTTCCGAACGAGTGTTCCTCAAGCCGGTACACGCCAGGCCGCACCATCGACAGGCCGCTCTGCAGCGCGAGGGCGCCGGCCTGTGAGGTTTCTCCGGACAGCACCCAGACATTCCTGGCCTGGACGATCGGTGTCACGAGCTCCGTGATGCGACTGCCTTCGACCGCGTCGAACACCGACTTGATGGCGTCATTGATCGTCGCCCGCATAGCCGCGACCTGTCCGCTGCCGCTGCGGATACGCTCGCTCGGCCGGGACAGCCGACGCGACAGATCGCTGCGGACGTGCTGCTGCAGGTCGGTATAGCCGTCGAAGCCGAGCTTGGTGGCGAAGCGCACGATGGACGGCCGGCTGGTGCCAACCCGGTCAGCCAGGTCCGAAACCGTGCCAAAAGCGAGGAGTGTGGGGTCGGCCAGCGCGGCCTCAGCGATACGGCGCTGCGTGGGCGTCAAATCACCGCTGACCGCAGCAATAAGGTCCAGGGTAGACACGGCTGGAACGGGCCTGTTCATATTGTTACATTATCACAATTCTTCCGTTCAATGTGTTACATTGGTCTCAAAGGCAAACCCTATTCCGAGGTGTGACGTGGCAGCATACGTTCCGACAGAAAGAGAGCAGGCGTTCAGGGATACGATCGAAAATCCCAAGTACGAGCGCGAAATCATCAATGGCCTGAAGCCGTTCTTCGCCGACAAGGCGCCGGACGACATCAAGGGCTTCTATTCGAAAGACGAATTGGCAGCCCTGCTGGCGCTGAAGGGGACGCCACGCGACGTCGAAAGCCGCATGCCGGTGAAAATGACGCGCCACTTCTTCGACATGGCCCAGCACAGCATCCCGCTGCAGAACCTCGTCAAGGCCAACCCGGACGAGACACTGAATCTCGCTGGCTCCGAAGACCCCGGTTACCAGATGGACTTCGCCCCGGTTGAAGGCATGCTGCACAAGTACGAAATGGGACTGCTGTACGCGGTATCCACGTGCTCGGCGCATTGTCGTTTCTGCTACCGCGAGGAACTGATCAGCCAGAAGGAAGTCGAGCGGCAGGACGGCACCGTCGCCAAGAAGGGCCTGGCGAAGATTCCCGAGGTCACCGACTACATCAAGGCACACAACAGGATCGTCGCCGCGAACGGCGGACGTCATCCGGAGACCGGACGCGAGAAATTGCGCGAAGTTCTCCTCTCCGGTGGTGACCCGATGGCCTTGCCGAACCACAAGATCGGTGCCTGGATGGCAGCGCTTGCCGAAGCAGGCGTCGAGTCGATTCGTCTCGGTACCAAGGAAATGTCGTTCCATCCGAAGCGCTTCGACGAAGCCTTCCTGAATATGATGGACAGCTTCCACGAGACCTACCCGGACGTCGGCTTCCGCCTCATGATCCACTTCAACCACCCGGACGAGTTCCTCCTCAAGGGTGAGGATGGTGAGTACCTGCAGAATCCGAACGGCTCGATGATGTGGCATCCGGACACGAAGAAAGCGATCGAAGGCGTCACGGCACGCGGCTGGATCGTGGTCGAGAACCAGGCACCGATTATCAAGAACATCAATGACGACGCCGATGCGCTGCGCATCATGCAGCGCGCCCTCTATCGCGCTGGCGTTAATAACCACTACTTCTTCTGTGGTCGGGACATCGTCGCGTACCGGCATTTCAACGTGCCCATCGAGACGGTATGGAATCTCCTCAATGAATCGCAGAAGGGTCTGTCGGGCGTCGAAGCGCATGCGCGCCTGTCGATTACCCACTACAAGGGCAAGACCGAAGTCGCCGCGGTAACCAACAAGCCGATACCGGGTGTGCCGGGATCGGAAAACGGCGTGCTGATCTTCAAGATCCTGCGCAATGCCCTGGACGCGCCAGACAAGGGCAAGGTCTGCATTGTTGGGCGCAACCCGGATGCCATCTGGTTTGACGATTACGAAGATCGCGTCATTTATGACGAAGCCGGCCTGTATGACTACGTGCGAGTCGACAAGAAGAGGGTCGAGATCCGCGAAGAAGCACCGGAAGCCGCGGTAGGCTGATTGTCGTTCGCTGACTGCGTGAAAACTGAATCTCACGTAGTTGTCGAGTCGTCTGACCAGAATGCGGTCGACCTGCTGCAGCTCGACTCGGGGCTTTCGAAACAACGGATCAAGTTCGCGATGACCCAGGGCGCAGTCTGGGTCACTCGCGACGGTCACACACAACGCCTGCGCCGCGCCAAACGCAAGCTTCGCGAAGGCGATGAGCTGCATCTTTACTACGATGAGGATGTGCTCGCAGAAAGGCCCGCTGAGCCAATCCTGATCGCCGACGTCGGTGACTACTCCGTCTGGAACAAACCCTATGGCCTGCGTTCGCAGGGCTCGAAGTGGGGCGATCATTGCACGCTTGTCCGCTGGGCGGAGCAGCACCTGCAGCCCGAGCGCCCAGCCTTCACCGTGCATCGCCTTGATCGTGCTGCCAACGGGCTCATTCTCGTTGCCCATACCAAGAGCATGGCCGCGTCGCTGGCGAAACTATTCCAGTCGCGCAAAGTGGAGAAACGCTACCTGGCTTACGTAACCGGTGACCTGTCAGACCAGGCGAATCCGCTACGCGTAGAAAGCCCGATTGACGGCAAAAGCGCGGTGAGCGAAATAACCTTCGAGGAAGTTAGCGCCGACCGATCACAATCACTCGTTCAGGTCCGGATCGAAACCGGTCGCAAGCACCAGATTCGCCGGCACCTGGCCGACCTCGGTCACCCGGTCATCGGCGATCGCCTGTATGGCACGGGAGCGAAGGACGGCGCAGACCTCCAGCTGACAGCCTACCTGCTGGCATTCAGGTGCCCGGTATCGGGCAGCAAGGTCGAGTATCGCTTATGATTCCCGGGATGCAAGCTGTAACGAAATTCGTCCTTCCGCTGCTCGCGTTCGCGTTATTCGCATGCTCACCAAAAGAGCAGGCGCCACCGGACACGACGGAGCGGAACTGGACCGCCTAGCGCACGAGCTGCGCGTGTAGAGATTATCCGTGACGACTTCGGTGTGCCGCACGTATACGGCAAGACCGATGCCGATGTTGTGTTTGGCATGTTGTACGCGCAGGCGGAAGATGACTTCCCGCGCGTCGAGCGCAACTACATCTGGGCGATCGGCCGTCTGGCCGAAGTCGATGGCGAAGCGGCCATCTACAGCGATGTGCGCGCGCGCCTGTATATGACCACCGACGAGGCGAGGGCAGCCTATGCAGCCGCGCCCGAGTGGTTGAGAGAACTCTGCGTCGCCTTTGCTGACGGGCTGAACTTCTACCTGGCAACACATCCCGAGGTGCAGCCTGCGCTCCTTGCACGCTTTGAACCGTGGATGCCGATGTACTTCTTCGAAGGATCGATCGGCGGTGACATCGAACAGATTCCACTGCAAGGTATCGCCGAGTTTTATGGGGGTGAGGAATTGGCCGTAGCGCCGCTATCGCTGTTCGCAGGTGTGCAGAACGCGTCAAACGGATTTGCGATCGCCGGCGAGCACACTCGATCCGGCGATGCGATGCTGCTGATCAATCCCCACACGTCGTTCTATTTTCGCGGCGAGATGCAGGTGACCAGCGAAGAGGGACTGAATGCCTACGGCGCGGTTACCTGGGGCCAATTCTTCATCTACCAGGGCTTCAACGAGGACACGGGCTGGATGCACACCTCGACCGACGTCGATTTCATCGATGAATTTATCGAGGACGTGAGCGATACCGACGGCGTGCTTGAGTATCGTTACGGTACTGAGATGCGGCCGGTGGAAGCGTTTGACGTTGCCCTGCAAGTACAAAGACGGCGATGGAATCGGCGAACGGGTCTTCACCCTGTACCGCACGCATCACGGGCCGATCACGCACCAGGTCAACGGCAACTGGGTCGCGACACGCATCAACTGGGATCCGGTGACTGCGCTCACGCAGTCGTACACGCGGACCAAGACGGCGAATTACGCCGAGTTCCGCGACATGATGGGGCTGCGTTCGAATTCGTCGAACAACACGGTGTTCGCCGACAGCGAAGGCAATATCGCCTACTTCCACGGCAACTTCGTGCCAAGGCGTGACCCACAGCTCGATTATTCGAAGCCCGTCGATGGCAGCAACCCGGCAACTGACTGGCAGGGACTGCACACGGTCGATGAGACGATCACCATCCTGAACCCGGGCAACGGGTGGATACAGAATGCCAATTCAACACCGTTTACGGCGGCCATGGAATTCAGTCCACGGCGTGAGGACTATCCCGTCTATATGGCACCCGATCGCGAGAACTTCCGCGGCGTGCATGCGGTGCGCGTCCTGTCGGACATCGAAGACCTGACCATCGACACGCTGATTCAGCTGGCTCATGACCCTTACCTGCCCGGATTCGAGCAGCTGATTCCGGGCCTGATTGAGGCCTATGACGCTGCCCCTGATCCGCTGCTGGCCGGCCCCATCGAAACGCTGCGCGCGTGGGACATGACGACAGGAATCGATTCGGTCGCGATGACACTCGCACATTTTTATGGCCGCAACAGCATCGCTCTGGGCGAGGCACCCGACGGCCTGAGCCAGATGGAGACCGTGAACTTCTTCGGTACCGGCTCCCCGCCTGCCGAGCGGCTGGACATTTTCCTGGCGACCGTCCGCATGCTTGAGGCCGACTTCGACACCTGGAATCTTCCGTGGGGTGAGGTGAACCGCTTCCAGCGGCTGACCGGCGACATTGACCTCGAGTTCGACGATGACAAGCCGAGTACGCCTGTCGACATGGCGAACAGCGACTGGGGAGCGCTGGCGGATTTCGGTGCTCGTCGCGTTGCCGGCACGAAGCGACTCTACGGACTGAACGGCAACAGCTTTGCGGCCGTGGTGGAGTTCGGCGACAAGCTGCGTGCGAAGTCAATCCTGGTCGGCGGGCAGAGCAATGACCCGGCCTCACCGCATTTCACTGACCAGGTGGCGCTCTATACAGGGCACGCATGGAAAGAGGTTGCGTTCTATCGCGAGGACGTCGAGAAGCGGGCAACGGAACGCTACGC
>CAVOQS010000017.1:0-218100 GCA_963698415.1 uncultured Gammaproteobacteria bacterium
GACGAGCACGATCGCAGTCATCGATTTCGAAACCACCGGCCTGGATCCATTTAGTGGCGATCGGCCTACCGAAGTGGCCGTCGTATTTATTCGTGATCAGAAGATTGTCGACCGCTTTCAGAGCCTGACTAATCCGGGCCGGCCTGTGCCTTCATTCGTATCGTCTCTAACAGGAATTACCAACGAAATGGTCCGAAATGCACCTTCGGTCGAGTCCGTCATGGAGGAACTGCACAGGAAGATCGGAAAATGTACCGTTGATCGCGCACAACGCGAGCTTCGATAAGAAATTTCTGGACACTGAACTCGAAAGAATCGGAAGGACACGTCGCCAAGACTTTATTTGTTCGATGAGAGTCGCGCGACGTGTCCTCCGGAGCGCATCCAATTACAAATTGGCAACGCTTGTGGAGCACGTCGGACTTACCCTCCCCAGCAATGCCCACAGAGCGCTGGCTGACGCAGAGATGACAGCAAGGTTATGGACCGCGATGGAACAAACGCTGCAGCGCAAGTTTGTAAAACAAAGTCTCCAAGATATCCCGCTGAGTCTCTTTGAGCACCTTCAGTCAGTGACTATTGCGAAAGCCGATGGGTACATTAGAAACTACGCCCGAGCCAATAATCGATACCAGAGTGCAGCCCCTGGCCGCGGTCAGGCGAAGGCCAGCCAAGAGGCACCAGTGAGCAAGGGTCACGGTCGGACGACGAAATCCAGGCCGATACTGCCCGCCGACCTCCCCTATTCTGCCGAAACCGTCAAGTGCATAACCTGCGGCCACGCAATATCTGTTGTTGTAATGACGGGAATCCTGTGGCTCAAATGTCCATGTTGCGGCTTCAACACGCGACAGCGCCACTGCGGATGAGAAGTTCCTTGCCGAAACCCGATCCTGCAGACCCAATTAGCCTACAGCCGCGTCGATTTTGGATTTTCCGCGTCTCTGGCGCTGCGACGATCGAATTTTACGAAAATCAGATTCTACTTACTTCAAACACGGGTGAGTCGCAGCGAATTTCGTCTGGCACTTTATCTCCCAAGTGCGGGGCCAAGAAGCGGCTTTTCTCTGCCACGCTCATCATCCGCACAGAAAACGGCACCGTCAGAGTCCGCCGTCTCCCAAAGGACGTCGCATCGAAAGCTTACGACTCAATATGTCGATGGTGGTATTCGAAACTCGAACCCGAGGCTCGACGTTTCACCACAGGCTTCCAAAAAAAAAATGAGAAGTGGCTATCTGCGTACATCTCAGTGGCGAGAATTCCAATCTTCCGCGAAGGCCCTGGTGCGCGCATTATTCGCGCGCCCAGGAGTGACCTCGTCTCTGCCGAACTCTGTAAGACATTCCAGCACGTATTTCGCCTTGCCAAGGCGAGCCCTTCTTATTGTGAGGCGATTCGAGAGCACTACATCGAGCAGCAGCTGAACGAGTTCGAGGCATTCTTCGACACAGTTGAGTCAAATCCATTGACGGAGAATCAGCGAATGGCCTGTATCGTTGACGAAGACAACAACCTTGTTCTTGCCGGTGCTGGAACAGGCAAGACCAGCGTAATGATCAGCCGTGCTGGCTACCTAATAAAGGACCACCAGGCTGAGCCTAGCGAAATCCTAATGCTCGCCTTCGGAAACAGTGCAGCGGCTGAATTGCGGGGAAAGGGCAGCGAAAAAGTTTGGGACCGAGGACATATGCATTCGGACGTTCCATGCGCTCGGAGAGCATCATCGCCATGTTGAGGGTGTGCAGCCATCCATAACGCCATACGCTGAAGACGGTGCTGCTCTGCGCGGTGCGGTAGATGATTGGCTGGGCCAGGAAATGGAAAAGCCCGCTTTCCGGAAACAGAGTCACTAGGTACTTTTCGGAAAACCTGTACACGGCCCCAAACGAGTGGGATTTCGAATCCGAGGGAGACTACTTCCAATACCTCGAAACGAACGATATTCGCACGTTTATGGGAGAACAGGTAAAGAGCTACGGCGAACTCATCGTTGCCAACTTCCTCTTCCGTATGGGTCTCAACTATGAGTACGAAGCAAATTACGAAATTGACACTCGGTCGATCGATTTTCGCCAATACAGACCCGACTTTTACCTGCCCGATTACGGCATCTATATCGAGTACTGGGGTACTGATCGCGAGGGCAATGTCGCGCCATACATAAATAGGCAGCGTTACCAGGAAAGTATGCGATGGAAGCGAGAGCTACATGTGGAAAACGAAACGACGCTGATTGATGCCTATCATTACGAGCGACTCGATGGGAGCCTACTCGAACAGCTGGAGAAGAAGTTAGTTGCGGAGGGCGTCGTCTTCGAACCCGTGCCGGACGACCAGATTCTAGATCAACTGCAGGCAAAAGGAGTACTAACGGAGTTCTCGAAGCTCTTAACGGACGTGCTGCTCCGAGTTCGAGCCACAGGGGGGAAAACTATTGAGGAACTGCAGGCCGATTCCAGTTCCGCCCCTGACCCGCAGCAAATGCGCGCTGCGTTGGAAATCTTGTCACCAATACTAGACCACTATTGTCAGGCCCTCCGTGACGCCGGTGATATCGACTTCGATGAAATGATTTCGCGTGCGACAGGCTATGTAAAGAATGGGGCGTATGTCCCAACGTGGAAATTTGTTCTCGTCGATGAATTCCAGGACATCGCGGCTCCTCGTGCCAATCTAGTGAGAGAGATTCGCCGTAAGAGCAAGAATTCGTCTCTGTTCTGCGTCGGCGATGATTGGCAATCAATCTATCGATTCACTGGAAGTGACATCTCCTACACGACGAAGTTCGCTGATCACTTTGGCACTACGAGAACTACCGTCTTGGACAAAACATTTCGGTTCAATGACAAGATCAATGATCTCGCCTCAAGATTCATTCAGGCCAACCCGAATCAAGCGAACAAGCTATTAGTACACATACTCGGCGTAGAGAGCCTGCTGTCAGCATCTTGATGCAGGACAACCTAGGAAGGAACACGTCTGGGGACGCTCGCTAAGGATGGCCCTTGATGCCATTCAGGAAACTGCGGACGACCAGTCTAGCGTCCTTATTCTCAGTCGGTTTAGCTTCTACTTACCCACCCGTCAGGAACTCAAGTACCTCAAGAGCGAAGACCCCTGACCTTTCGCTCAAGTCATTGACTATTCATCGCTCCAAAGGACAGGAAGCTGACTATGTCATTCTACTCGCCCTTGTCAGCGGGAAGTTCGGTCTCCCTTCGAAAGGAGTCTCGCACCCTCTGCTCGAGGCTCTCTTACCGAAAGACGATGGTTCCCCACGCCGAGGAACGCCGACTTTTCTACGTTGCTGTAACCAGGGCGCGCCACCAGGTTCTTGTTATCACAGACATGGCCAAGGGGTCTGTTTTCGTCAAGGAATTGCTGGAGGGGTGGCTACCTTCTCGATACAGAGGGGTTCGTACCGTCGATAAAGCAGTTACATGCCTCAGATACACGTTGCCCCGAATGCCAATCTGGCACGTTGGTCGAGCGTAACGGTAAGTATGGTGCTTTTTACAGCTGCAATTACTACCCGCGCTGCAAACACAGAGAGAGCGGCTGCCCGGAGTGTGGTCTTCCAATGTCGCGGACCGATGCATATCGCTTGTGCATTGACCCAGACTGCGACGGATGGGAGGCAGTATGTCCTGAATGTGGTGGCGGCATGAAACCCCGCACTAGCAAGTACGGGAAGTTCTGGGGATGCTCAAACTGGTCGCCCAATGGTCCCAGTTGTTCTTACAAAGCCAATCATATCAGCCCCCCCCGTTCCAATGACGGTCAGTAATATCTCCGCAGGACTCACTTTACCCGCAGCAGGTATCAAGCACGATAATGGATGTAATGCTCAAGATAATTTCATCGCGATCGTCGAACACTGGTTGCGCGTGACGAATCATTTCCATATTGGGTTTGTTAGTGTATCTCGGCATTGCGTTGTAGCCTGTGAATGAGTAGCGAACTACGGAAATTTGCACAGTGTTTTATTCGTTCCCATGACAATAATAATATAATGTCCTGAGTACGGTTTCACAGGATGCTTTCTGGAACCTGAGAAATGACGTGAGATGATGATAAAAGGGAAGCGTTGATGGTGAATACTGTGGGTTCTTTGGCACCAAAACTGCCACCAAACTGGCGCCAGTTTGGTGGCACAGGTGCCGTACGTGAAGTACGTTGTTGATTTGCATTGTTGATTTGCATGCTGGATTGACTCTACTTTTGCAACCTGGAAATAGCCCGCCTCGAGCAAAAGGAATCGCAGCCTTTTCAAAGATCCAGGGGACAGCGGACGGGTTATTTTTCGATGCAAATAAGTGCCATTTTCGGCTCAGATTTCGGTGCAAATCTACATACCTGAAGGACAGGGGTCTACCGACCCTTGGGTCGCAGGCACAGGCCGATAGAAGGGGGTTGTGGGGCACCTCAGAGGCGCAGGCTGTGCCGCCGTGGGAGTGGGGCGTCGTGTGGGTAATCAGACAGGCGCTCCCGCGGGCTGCAAGATCAAGGGTAATATCAACAGCAAGGGTGAACGGATTTACCATGCTCCTGGATCAAGTTCCTATGGTGCCACTCGAATTAGCCAAATGGTTCGCCGCGATCAAGCGTTACGATGGGAAGCCGGTAGACGACTTCGTCGTCGCGATGAACAAGAAGCCCCCGGTCCTGACGAAGTCTGGAAACGCCGAGTCCCCGATGGGCTGGCTGCGCTACTTCGAACGGCAAGAGGCCAGACAGATCAGCTAACGCAAGCCCGTCGAGTGGCGGTATTTGGAGGTCAACCCAACTGGGTTAACCCCTTTTAGCTTGTGGCCTCGACGCGCTCTCACGCAGCGTCCAACCTGGTCAACGTACTCAAATGCGCCTGTACGGGCTGCTAATATAGCGTTATGCGAATTGTTGCTGTCATTGTCCTACTTGGAGCCATTGTCCTTGTCAGATGTACTACACCGGTCAAATCCGTATAGAGAGGGACTGGCTGGTGACATACGTGCCGCCGCCAAGTCACGAGGAGGAATACGGGCACAGCGGCCACGATCACGACGCGTCCTATTGCATGACTGCGACACTCTGCGCCGCGGATCTAGCCCTCCACCATCAGGAGCGGGTCGGCTCGATAGTAAACGGCTCGGAACTGCGGGCCGTCAGTGCTGTCGGGTAGAGGTCAGGTATGGCTATCACTTGCCTCTAGCCAAGGCAGAATTTGAATCGCGTTGCCACCCCCCGAAGAATGGCTCCAACAGAATAAAGATGGCTTTTGTGCCGACGAGTTTAACTGGCCAATGACTGACCTCGGAGTAATCACTGTCATGAGGTTCCATGGCAGTGACGGGTCGTTACTTGGTCAGGTTCGTGTAGACGAGTGCATTCGTTAACAAACTGTGCTTTACGCGACCAAGCCGGGGCGCAGGCTTGCAAGGTAGGCACAAGCAAGGAGAAAGCAATGTGGAGATATTTGCTACCGCTGATTTTCCTAGCCGGGTGCGAAGCTGATAAGTGGGAAGGCTGGGTCTATCCGGACCGGGAGTAATTTGGCAGTTGATGTACAGATCGGTGAGTTCGATTCGTTGGAGGCTTGCCGCGCCAGCGCGCAGAATCTAATGGTCAGGTCCGGTTGGCAGAACTCGGGCGACTACGAGTGCGGTCTTAATTGTGAGTACGACAGCAATTACGGCTTGAGCGTTTGCGAAAAGACTGAGCGCTAATACAGATACTGCCCATATCGCCATAGCAGTCTCGTCCGAGACTAGCTCAGCGTTCCATACCTCCCAGATGGCATCGGCCGGGTCTGTGTCGGCTAACAGGGCCTCTACGTATAGACGAGCAAGCATGAGCTATTATTAGCTCTAGGTGACTGATACGCACCGGCCAAATCTGGCCGATTGGAGTAGAAATGAAACCACTGATTGTCCCTATCGTTTATTCGTCCTAGGCCGCCTGCCGGTAGTATTCATGATGCAATCCGCCTCAATGGCGGCGCGCTCGGATCACGCCGCGACTAGGAGATTGAATGGGACGCCGTTTTAGTGCGTCCTTCTCCAGTGAAAGGTGCGTGCGCAACTCCGTTGTAGTAGACAACGAACCGTTCGATAGTCCGTCGCAGGTGCTGCTCTCCCAGAATGATCGTATGATCCAGGCACTCGCGTCGGATCGTTCCAATCACACGCTCAGCGTATGCGTTCTGCCATGGCGAGGCCGGCGCCGTCAATACTTCGCTCAATCCAATCGCTTCGACGTGCCTGCTGAAAAACGTGCTGAATTTTCGGTCTCGATCGCGAACAATGTATTTGGGCGCTTCCTCCAGGCCAGCTGCCTCGATGATTTGCCTCGCCGTCCACGCCGCCGTCGGTGACTCGGTCACGTTGGTGTGGAGAATTTCCCGCCGATCGTGACTGAGCACGACCAGAACAAACAGGACACGAAAGGTCGCCGTAGGTACCGTGAAAAATCGGTGGCGATAATGTTCTTGGCGTGGTTCTCAAGGAAAGTGCGCCAGGTCTGTAACGGTGCGTTTCCTTTCTCGAACCAGGTACTTGGCAACCGTTGTCTGGGACACTTCGATTCCAAGCTTCAAGAGTTCCCCGTGAATTCTTGGAGCACCCCACAGGGGATTGGCAAGGCTCATCCGTCTGATCAACGCCTTGATCCTCGGATCAAGCCCCGGCCTACCCTTCTTGCTGCATTTTCGGGCCCAATGACGCCGGAATCCTTCCCTGTGCCAACGAATAACCGTTTCTGGTTTGACGATGTGCAATGCGTCGCGCCACTTCGGGCCAAAGTCTTGCGACGAGCACCCAAAACGACCGATCAGTCGCAGAAAGCTGAGGCCGAGCACGCTTTTCCTTCAAAACAGCCAGCTGCTGACGAAGGAGCAGGTTCTCAAAGGCCAGATCGCGGCGAGTCCGGAACAGTGAAAAGAAGAAATGTAGAAGAATCGGAAGCCATTTATTCATCCGTCGAATCTAAATGGCCGATTCGAAAAACTCCAGTAAAATCAACACGGACGATTAAACGATAGGCACAGTTACGAAGACTCGTAACCCCTTGATATATGGCGCGCCCGGAGAGATTCGAACTCCCGACCGCTCGGTTCGTAGCCGAGTACTCTATCCAGCTGAGCTACGGGCGCATTGTCTGATTATATTGGACAACCCCGTATTTCTTGGACACGAGGTGTTTGTAACTTCTTTATCCTAAACGTCTTTCCTATATAGAGCACTTTATTCGTAGCCAGGTACTCTATTCAGCTGAGCTACGGGCGCATATTCTGGGGCATCGGATAATCTTCGACTCGTCCTAAATAGCGAAATTAGACGCAGCCTCCTATCTCTTTGGCTGCAACCCTTTATCTACACGGTATTCGTATCTTGCCCATGCAGACGAACAGCACGCTGGTTGCCTGCGTCATTTCGCCAATTCCGCTGCGGCGCGTTGCAGATCGTTCTCCGTATCCACGCCGGCGCCCGGGCGCTCCGACGGAATGCCGACCGCGATCGTCATACCCAGCGACAATGCCCGCAACTGTTCGAGTTGTTCGCACACCTCGAGCTCGGAAGGCTCCGCCGCAACGAATTGCCGCAGCACACCGCAGCGATACGCGTAGATACCATGGTGATGCAATGCTGCACTCGCCGCGCGGTCGTCGCTGCCTTCATCCCGGGGAAATGGCACCGTCGCCCGGCTGAAATAGATCGCATGAGCATGGACATCCCGAATGACTTTCACGCAGTTGGGATTGCGAAAATCGTCCTGCGAAAGAAACGGTGACGCCAATGTCGCAATATCTGCACTTGCGTCAGCCAGCAGTGCGGCGCATTCATCGATCAGTACCGCTGGCATGGTGGGCTCGTCGCCCTGCAGATTCACAACGACCTGGTCATCTGGCCAATCGAGCAAATCCGCGACTTCTGCGATTCGCTCAGTGCCCGACTGATGCTGATCGCCAGTCATGCAGACGGTCGCTCCGAAGGCTTCGGCCGCTTCGGCTATGCGCTCGTCATCAGTGGCAATAACAACCTCAGTTGCCGCGCTTTCCAGACCACGCTCATAGACGTGTTGCAGCATCGGCTTGCCGTTGATCTCGCGCAGCGCTTTCGCGGGCAATCGCGTCGACGCGTAGCGCGCAGGAATGACAACGACGAAACCCGTCATTGCTGCCTCGCACGCAGACGCGATTCAATTTGCTCGAGCAGCGGTGCCGATTCCACCGGGTCCATCGTTAGCTCCACAGGTACATACCAGAATTTATCCTTGCTGCCGCGGCCCAGTTTAACGGCATCTTTCTCCGTCATGAAAACCTCGAAGTCATCGCCGAACTCCAGGTCGGCCATACTCAATTCGGCGTGATCGGGATACTCATGCTCGATCACCTGGATGCCATGCAGGCGCAGCAGGTCGAAGAATCGGCGCGGATTGCCAATCGCAGCCACCCCGTGCACTGTCGTACCAGCAAAGCGGTCGATCGGCCGCGCCAGCGAGCCATTCAGGCGGCAGGCCTCGGTCGCGACGAGCTCGAAGGATATGGCATTTTGCTCAGCCGTCGTCAGTGCCCGGTCACTGCGTTGCAGGACGCCGTTCACGAGCACCTGCTCCACGTCGGCAAGGCGCTGCACACCTTCGCGCAGCGGTCCCGCCGGCAGCAGGCGCCGATTTCCCAGGCCTCGCGCACCATCGATAACGCATATTTCGTAATCACGAGCCAGGCGGTAGTGCTGCATGCCATCGTCGGCAATCACGACATCCGCTCCGTCTGCGGCAAGCATTGCCGCTGCTCGCGCCCGATCCGGATCGACGACCACCGGGCACCGCCCTCGCCGTGCGAGCAGCACGGGCTCATCCCCGGCAACCGCGGCGTCGGTGTCCGCTTCCACCCGCATGGAAGTGCTGGCCTTGCTGCCGCCGTAGCCACGGCTCACGATACCCGGGGTGAAACCACGAGCACGCAGCTGTTCGACCAACCATAAGACCGTCGGCGTCTTCCCGGTTCCACCGGCAGTGATGTTGCCAACCACGACGACAGGAATATCGGCTTTGCGCGTCTGGAACGCGCCACAGTCATACAGGAATTTGCGCAGGCCGAGAACCAGCCAGTAGAGGCCGCTGAGCGGCACCAGGATCCAGCCCGAGGGCGCGTCCTCGTACCACACGCGATGAATCCAGTTGTACGCTGTGCCTGCCCTCACTCGCTTCGCGACTCGTCACTAAATTGCATGCGATACAAATCGGCATACTTGCCGTCCAATGCCAGCAACTCGCGGTGGGTGCCCGACTCAACAATGCGTCCCGCATCAAGCACGATAATCTTGTCCGCCCTTTCGACCGTTGACAGGCGATGTGCGATGACAAGCGTCGTGCGGTTCTTCATCAACGTCTGCAGCGCGCCCTGGATGCGCCGTTCCGAGTGCGAATCCAGCGACGATGTCGCCTCGTCAAGTATCAGGATGGGCGCGTTCTTCAGCAATGCCCGCCCGATCGCAATTCGCTGTCGCTGGCCGCCAGACAACAACACGCCACGATCCCCGACCATGGTATTCAATCCATCCGGCATGTCGTTGGCAAAATCGAGCACGTGCGCCGCATCGGCTGCAGCAAGCAATTCCGCTTCGGTCTTGTTCCTGAGCTGCCCATAGGCAAGGTTGTTGGCAATGGTGTCATTGAACAGAACCACATCCTGTGAGACCAGCGCAATGTTGCCACGCAGACTCGAGAGGGTGTAGTCGCGCAGTGGAACGCCATCAATCAGTATCTGACCCGAACTCAGCTCGTAGAACCTCGGTAGCAGGCTCGCCATCGTCGTCTTGCCGCTGCCGGAATGCCCGACGATTGCGAGGGTTTTGCCTGCGGCGATATCGACATTAATGCCGTCGAGCACCGTCTCGTTTTCCCCGCCGTAAGTAAACACGACGTCCCGGAAACTCACATCGCCGCGAACGCGTTCGACGTCGACGGTGCCAGTGTCTTCCTCATCCTTTTCATCCATGATCGCAAACAGGCTATCCGCGCCTGCAACCCCGCGCTGCAGCGTCGCATTCACATTCGTGATGCGGCGTACCGGCTGCAGCATGAGCATCATTGCCGAGAAGAATGCGATAAATTCGCCGGCACTTAACCTGTCACTGATTGACTCGCGTGCCGCCATATAGATGACGAGCGCGATACCGAGTCCGAACACGAGTTGCGTAACGGCCACGCCCAGTGATCGTACCCGGATCATCTTCAAATGCTGCTTGCGATTGCGACCGTCGGCATCCTCCAATCGCTCGCGTTCGTAGTCGTGTCCGCCAAACGCTTTCACGACCCAGTTGCCCCGGACCACCTCCTCGGTGACCTGGGTGACTTCGCCGACCGAGTCCTGGATGCGACCGCTGTACCGGCGAAACGCAATTCCCAGGAGGCGCACGAGAATGGCAACGATGGGAAACAGGACGGCAACAAAAATCGTGAGTTTCGGGCTGTACCAGATCATGACGCCGAACGCGGCAATGACAGTGAGCACGTCGCGTACCGCGATCGTGACGACGCTGGTTACCGACTCGGCGACCATCTCGACGTTGTAGGTCATGCGGGACAACAGCGGCCCGGACGTCTGCGCATCGAAAAAACTGGCCGGCAATGTCAGGAACTTGTGGAAAAGCTGACGCCGCAGGTCACTGATTACCTGCCGGCCGATCCAGCCCAGCGAGGCCTCCGTTGCAAATCCGGAGATACCACGCAGGATGAAGATCGTCATGAACGCGTACGGTATCCACCTGACCGTCTCGAGCTGCTTCGCCACCAGCGCTTCATCGGTCAGCGGTGCCAGCAGAGCAACCAGCCCCGCCTCGACAGCGGCTGTCGAGGCCATGCCGACGACGGCGATAAAGCCGATGAGTTTGTGCGGCGTGACGTAGCGCCACAGTCGACGGTAGATAACTCGAACCTCGGGATTGATGCGCTTGTTCAAGTCACTCGACCGGGTCGTTTACCGTGGCAATGCTGATTTGATTGAAACCGAGACGGCCCGCTACGTCCATTGCCGTAACAACGTCCTGGTGCCGGGCGTTCGCGTCGGCGCTGATGGTCAGTGGAATGTCATTACGTCCTGTCGACACCTTCTGCAGCGCGTTGCGAATCGTTTCCGCACGATTGTTGATGAGTTCGCGACCGTTGACGAGGTAAGTGCCCGCCTCGGTGATCATGATATCGATCTGGTCGGGTACTTCCTGGACGATGGCTGTGCTTTCGGCCTCGGGAAGCCTGATCGTAATCTGCGACTGCTTGACGAAACTCGTCGAGACCATGAAGAAAACCAGCAGCAACAACACGACGTCGATCAGCGACGTCAGGTTAACTTCGGGCTGGGTGCGCTGCCGCAGGCTCAGCTTCACTTCGTGGCCTTTTTCTTGCTGCCGCCATCTTTATCCTGGCGGCGGTGCAGTGCTTCGACGAGCTTGATGGCTTCCTTTTCCATGTCGACCACGAGCGTATCGACGCGCGAGCGGTAGTAGCGATAGCCGATCAGCGAAGGAATAGCAACCGACAGGCCCGCTGCTGTGGTAATCAGCGCCTGCGCGATACCGCCGGCCAACACGGTCGGATTGCCAACTCCGTGCGTCGTAATCGCCGTAAATACCTGGACCATGCCAATAACGGTGCCCAACAGCCCCAGCAATGGCGTGACCGCCGCTACCGTACCCAGCGTTTCGAGGTAACGCTCGAGTTCATGCACGACATGCCGACCGGTGTCCTCGATCGCGTCCTTCAGGACCAGGCGGTCACGGTCTCGATTGATCAGTCCAGCTGCCAGGATCTGGCCAAGTGCCGATCCCTGGTGCAGCGTCTGGATCTGCTTCTGGTCCAACTGATCCTTCTTGACCCATCCCCAGACCTTGCTCGTCAGGTCCTCGGGAATGACACGCTTCTGTTGAAGTGTCCAGAAACGCTCAAGAATGATGCCCATCGCGACAATCGCGCACAGGATTATCGGCAACATCAACCAGCCGCCGGATTTGACTATCTCAACCATAAAAACCCAGAACGAATCGCAAAAAGGAAATATACATCAGTATTCAGGTCTGGGCATGCCAGAAGCGACGACGCTGGTCGCGCTCCGCGCGCATTCGGACCACACCGTCGTCGCTACAGACTCGAAAATACAGTGCACCGGACGTCGCGGTATTCAGGACCTCGGCTCCCATAGCCTCCCAGCGCTCGACCACCCCCTTTTTGGGAAATCCCCAGCGATTGGCATATCCGGCCGAAACCACCGCGAAATCGGGATACACAGAGTCCACGAATGGCACAGTCGAAGATGTGAGGCTGCCGTGGTGCGGAACGAGTGCAATATCCGCGGCGAATGACGCGCGTGACTGCACGAGCTCACGCTCCGAGCTCGCCTCGATATCACCGGTCAGGAGCAGGGAATAGCTGCCCGCCGAGACCCGCAGGACGCACGACGACGCGTTGCCGTCGCGAGTGTCGCGACCCGGTGCTGGAACGCGTGGGATAAAGCACTTCGAAGCGGACATTGTCGTAGATCCATCCCTGCCCGCTGATGCAGGGTCGTTCGCGTGGCAAGCCAAGGGTTTCTCCAGTGAGCAGATCGCCGACTGTCAGCTCACCGAGGATGCGCGACACTCCGCCGCTGTGATCGAGATCAGCATGTGAGATGACCAATCGGTCGAGCCGATCGATGCGTCGCGACCGAAAGAATGGCAGCACGACCTGATCGGCGGCGCTGCCGCCTCCACGCCACGCCATCCCGGTGTCGTAGAGCAGCACACTCGTGCGTGTTTGTACGGCTACAGC
The DNA here is from genome assembly GCA_963698415.1 of uncultured Gammaproteobacteria bacterium. Classification (GTDB taxonomy): domain Bacteria; phylum Pseudomonadota; class Gammaproteobacteria; order Steroidobacterales; family Woeseiaceae; genus UBA1847. The sequence goes on from CAVOQS010000017.1 coordinate 12,790, forward strand.
CAGGCCCTGCCCGACATCCAGAATCCAGGCGTCGAAGCAGCCCTCCGCAGGCGCGGCCGGCTTCCACGTGGCTATTGCGAGAATTCCGAGCAGCGCTATTTGGCGGCCCGGCCAGGCGCGCGGCAGAACCACCCACGCCAGCGGTACCCAGACGAACGCCCATGCGCCGCCTCGAATCTGTGCCAGCGAGATGCTGGCGAACGGCAAAGCAACGACGTACCCGATAAGCCCTTCGATCGCGTCTACACTGTGCGCTGCCAGCTTCAACAGGAACGAAGCAACGCTCGGCGAAAAGCTGTTGCCGACCATTCCGGCCAGCGTCAACGGTACCGTGACGAGACTGAAGACCGGCACCGCGACGAGGTTTACCGGCGTCGCGGCAATTGCGAAGCGCTGGAAGATCAGCGCAGTGAGGGGTAGCAGCCCAAACAGCAGGAACACCTGCATGACCCACAACTGGCGCGTGACATGGACGACGCGCCAGCCCGTGCGCAAAACATCCTTGCGTTTTGCCAGCCACAACAACAGGACGACTGCTGCGAATGACAGGTGGAATCCCGGTCGCATCGTGGCAACCGGATCGGTCAGGAAGACAACGATGCCGGCCAATGCCACAACGGCCGAGGGACGGGCCTGGCGGCGACGCCATACGGTCAAGGCAACCACCGACAACATCAGGATGGCACGCCTCGCGGGAATGCCGAAGCCCGAGACCAGGGAATACGCGAACGCGCAAACCGCGCCAACGGCAATCGCGGTGACGTAGCCATTCGTGTGCACCACTGGCGTCAGGATTGCGAACGCGACCACGAAGGCAGCAAGGGCCGCGAGCCCTACGTGCAGGCCCGATATGGCCATCAGGTGACTGGTACCCGACGCCGCAAACCTGTCCCACTGCTCTCGCGTGATGCCATGACGTGCACCCACGCCGATTGCCGCCAGTACCGCAGCAGCGGATTCTGACTCGGTTGCCGCATCGGCAGCTGCGATAAAATTGGCCTGGAAGGTCTGCAGGCGTGACCGTGCGCCTTTCGCCACCAGGCGATTGCGTGTACCGCTCACGACATACCCTGACGCCTGGTACTTCTGGCGGAACAGGTACGACTCGTAGTCGAACACACCCGGATTGAGCGTACCGCGAGGCTGCCGCAGCCGCAGTTCGAGCTGCCAGATGTCACCGATCACCGGCTGGACCGGGGCCTCGAACCAGCTCACACGGGTTCGCCGGGGAATGCGGCTGTCATCGACGGGCTCGATATCCATGACGATGGAGTCTCCGGCTTTCCGCGGAAAATCGACGACACGAACCGTCGTGAGCATGCTGTCGCCGGCGAACGCAGGATCGAGCCGCTTCGCGATTGTTGCCTGCCCTGCCAGCGTGAAAAGTGCGTAGCCGAAAACCAGCACCGCGATTGGCCGCGTACGGGTCCAGTACACGGCGAATAGCGATGCAACCATAAGGGCTATTTGGAGGTCCGAGACTAGTGGCAGCGTGGTATGCTGCGCCGCCAGACCGCCCAGCAATAGCAGGCAACAGGTCTTGATCACAAGCACTAGCGAACTCCGCAGGCAGCTTCCATAAAAACCGGATCACCAGCAGATGCCCAGACGCATTTTCAAGAAATTCGCCTTTAAACGGCACCGCATGGCCCGGCAGTGGTTCATGGCGCCGTTCCGGCACCTGCTGAACGATCATCGTTTGTGGGGCATCCGCCGGCGCTGGGTAGTGCCGGCCTTCGCGATCGGCCTGTTCGTGGCATTCATGCCATTTCCGGGGCACACACTGGCGGGGGCGCTGCTCGCGCTGGCGCTGCGTGTCAACATCCCGATTGCGGCCGTCTCGACCTGGGTCAGCAACCCGGCCACCATGTTCCCGATGTACTACCTTGCCTATCGCCTGGGTTCAGGGCTGCTCGGCTGGGAATTGCAGCCATTTGCCTTTGAAATGTCGTGGGACTGGGTAACGCATACGTTCGTGAATATCTGGCAACCGATGTTGCTGGGCAGCGTCATTTTGGGTGCGGCAGCCGCCCTCGTTGGCTACGTGACGCTCGACATTCTCTGGCGCCTGTCACTGGCGGACTACAAGGCACGCAAACGCGGCCGGCGCGAGGACCAGGACTCAGCCTGATTGCTGCAGGATGCCGTCCTCGAGCACGAGGATGCGATCCATGCGCTCGGCAATCGAGTGATCGTGCGTAACGATGACGAGGCTGGTCTGCATTTCCTGGTTCAGCTCGAGCATGAGTTTGAGAACATGTTCGCCGTTTCCCGAATCAAGATTGCCCGTCGGCTCGTCAGCGAGTACCAGTTGCGGTCTCGTGATCAGGGCCCGCGCCACCGCGGCGCGCTGGCGTTCGCCGCCGGACAGTTCGCCGGGTTTGTGTGTCAGGCGTTCGCCGAGGCCGACGCGACCAAGCAACTCGCGGGCACTCGCAAATGCGGCCTCCCTGGACTCTCGCCGAATCAGGAGCGGCATCGCAACATTCTCCTCGGCAGTGAACTCCGGAAGCAGGTGATGAAACTGGTAAACAAACCCGATATAGCGATTCCGCAGCTCCCCCTTGGCGGTCTCGGACCTCCCGTGCATCGGCGAACCGTTAACCAGCACCTCACCATGAGTGGGTTCGTCCAGCCCCCCCATGATCTGCAACAGGGTTGTCTTGCCCGAGCCCGACGTACCGATAATCGCCACCCGCTCCGCCGGTTTCACAACGAGATTCACGCCACGTAACACCTGCAAGGTCGTCGCACCTTCGCTGAATTCGCGCACAACGTTGCGGCACTCCAGAACTGCTTCAGTCATATCTCAGAGCCTCCGCCGGGGATGTCCTTGATGCAACCCAGGCCGGATATAAAGTGGAAACAAGCGCCAACACGAAAGCAATAAGCCCAATCCGTACCACATCGCTGTAGTGCAGGTCCGATGGCAAATCGCTGATGAAGTACACGTCGGCCGCGAGGAACTTGATGCCGAACGCCGATTCCACGAAACCGACGATTGCCTCGAGATTCGATGCGATCAGCACCCCGAGTACGACACCGGCAAGCGTTCCGCCCAGGCCGACAATACTGCCCTGCGTGACGAAGATCTTGAGGATGCTCGACGGCTTTGCCCCAACCGTCCGCAAGATGGCGATGTCCGATTGCTTGTCCTTCACGACCATCACCAGCGTCGACACGATGTTGAATGCGGCAACGGCAACGACCATCAACAAAATGACAAACAGGATCGACTTCGTGATCTGGATCGAGCGAAAGAAATTGACGTGGCGCCGCGTCCAGTCCGAGACATAGACGTGTGCGCCATGTTCGCGAGCCACTTCGCGCACGATACTCGGCGCCGAGTAGATCTCTGTCACCGCCAGGCGAACGCCCGACACCTGCTCCTGCATGCGGAACAGCCGTTGTGCATCACCCAGGTTGATAAACGCAAGCCTGCGATCGAACTCGTACATCCCGACACGGTAGATCCCGCTCACCGTGAAACGCTTGGTGCGCGGGATCACACCAGCGGGCGTCACCATGCCATCGGCCAGCGTCACCGTCACTTTGTCGCCGACACCGGCCTGCAGTGCCTCCGCCAACTCGACGCCAAGCACGATGTTGAATTTGCCCGCCAGCAGGTCGTCCAGCGAACCCTCCTGCATGACGCTGCCGACACCCGACACTGACGCTTCGAATTCCGGGTCGATGCCACGCAACTCGACGCCACTCAACTGCATGCCCGCGACGAGTAATGCCTGCCCCTGAACATACGGCGCCGCGCCCGCGACGCGTTCGTTCTGCAGGGCCGTTTCCCGCAGCGCGTCGTAATCGGCCAGTTTGCCTTCAGGATGTTCAATCACCGCGTGCGAGGTCATCGCCAGCAGGCGTTCCTGCAGTTCTCTCTCAAAGCCGTTAACGACTGACATGACGATAATCAGCACCAGCACAGCGATGGCTATGCCAAGCATCGAAATCGCAGAAATCAGCGATACAAAACTGTTTCGGCTGCGCGAGCGAACATAGCGACCACCAATCCAGAGCTCGAAACGCTTGCTCACTACTCGTACCTCAGCGCTTCGGCGGGATTCACCAGCGCAGCCCGGCGTGCCGGGTACAGGGTCGCGAGCGACGTAAGAATGAATGCCGCGATCGCGATGACCGTCACGTCCGGCAGTTCAAGCTCCGAGGGAATGCGCGACACGTAGTACACATCGCCCGGCATGATCTGGAACGAAAACAGCTTTTCGAGGAACGGCACGATGACCGGAACGTAGATCGCGAGTACCACGCCCAGCACGACTCCAATCAGAACGCCGGCCCAGCCGATCATTGCGCCTTGCACAAAAAAGACGCGGACGACCCCGTCGGGACCCATGCCCAGGGTACGCAAGACGGCAATATCGGTTGTCTTGTCAGTGACTACCATGACAAGGCTTGCCACGATATTGAACGCAGCGACGCCGATGATCAGCGAGAGAATCAGTGACATCATCATCTTCTCGACACGAATCGCCCGGAAGTAACTGACGTTCTCCTTCGTCCAGTCACTCGTCACGACGGCATCACCGAGTCGTTGTTGCAACGCTGCCGCAATTGCCGGTGCAGCCATCACATCGTCGGAACGGAAGCGCACTGAGCTGACCGCGTCACCGATGCCGAGAATACGAGCTGCGTCATGCGCCTGAATGAGGGCAAGTGACGTGTCATGCTGAATAACGCCGGCTTCGAATACGCCGCCCAGCACGAAACGCTCAAGCACCGGCTCAAGCGTGCCGTCGCCGACAGGCCGCGGGATCAGCAACACGACGCCGTCACCGATGCGGGCGCTCAGGTCGTAGGCAAGATTGCGGCCCAGTATGATGCGGCGTTCGCCAGCCTGGAGTACGCCGAGGTTACCCTCCACCATGTTGATCACGCCGCCGGAGAGGCCTTCTTCAAAATCGGCGTCGATACCGTGCACAGCTACGGCGATCAGCTTCCGCCCGGACTGGATCATTCCTTCCATCTGCACGAATGGCGCCGCTGCCTTCACGCCCTCTTCGGCCGCAACGGCATCCACGAGCGGCCGCCAGTCCGCTACAGGGCCCTCGCTGCCAGTCACGGTGCCGTGCGCACTCATGCTGAGCAAACGGTTCCGGAGCTCGCCCTCGAATCCGTTCATGACCGACATGATGACGATCAACGCGGCGACACCGAGCGAGATCCCGATCAGGGATATCAGCGTGATGAACGACACGAATCGGGTGCGCCGCTTGGCTCTCAGGTAGCGCAGCCCGATGAATAATTCGACTGGATTCAGCATTGGGCCGCATTGTGACACAGTTCGCATGCCTCATCCCGCGCAGCGATGCTATAGTCGCAGGACCGAAAAAATGAACCTGTGGTGGAGAAAGAACATGGCCAACTTGCGCAAGATTTCATTGGTCGCCTTGTTGCTGGCGGCAATGGGCACAGCGAGTGCTGACACGGTCAGCATGGGTGGCGCTACCGCTGCTACCAACGATGGGCGCCCGATTCGCGGCATGACCCAGGCCAGTGTCGAGTCGAAGTACGGTAGCCCGTCTGCGGTGAAGACGCCGGTGGGTGAACCGCCAATCACGCGCTGGGAATATCCCGACTTCGTCGTCTTTTTCGAGTACGACAGGGTTATCCACGCTGTCCTGAAGCGCTAACAGCAGCGACATCTTTCAGAAAGCCCGGGCCGCTCGCGACCCGGGCTTTTTTGTGCCTGATTCCCACGCCGGCACCGGCGCCTGTGTAATAATCGCGGCCCCAAATTTTAAGCCTGTCTCGCCGAGCGATACCGTGACTACGCACCAACTTCTGCCTGCCAATCTAAAGCTGCCTGCGCCCGGCGCAAATGCCGCGTGGGGCCGGTTGATTGGCGCGAGCCTGGCGCTTGCCGCGGCGGAACTGGCGCAGCTTGCGGCGCGGCCCATACTCGTGCTCGCCGAAGATCCAAGGCACGCAGACCAGCTCGAGGCCGAGATCCGGTTTTTTGCCGGCGCGACGATGCCGGTCGAGCATTTTGTGGAGTGGGAGACCCTGCCCTGGGACAGCTTCTCACCGCACCAGGACATTATTTCACAGCGTCTGCGCGTGCTGGCTGGACTGCCAGGCATGACGCACGGTGTGATCATCGCCGCGACCACCGTGCTGCAGCAGCGACTCCCGCCCGTGGACTACGTTGCCGCGCGCGCGCTGTCTTTACGGCAAGGACAGGCGTTGCCGCGCGGACCTTTCACTGACCTGCTCGTCGAGTCCGGCTACCTGCGTGTGCCACAGGTTTCGGAGCACGGCGAATTCGCCGTTCGCGGCTCGTTGATCGATGTATTTCCGATGGGTGCGGACGCACCGGTACGAATCGATTACTTCGATGATGACATTGAATCATTGCGCCTTTTCTCTGTTGAGAACCAGTTATCCGGCGAGCGCCTCGACAGCGTAGACATTCTTCCCGCGCGCGAAATCCCGCTCGACAGTGAAGCGATCCATCTCTTCCGCGACAAGTATCGCGAACGTTTCGAGGGCCAACCCGGCAAGTCGCGCGTGTATCGTGAAGTCTCCGAAGGAATCGCGCACGGTGGCATCGAGTACTACCTGCCGCTGTTCTTCAAGACCAGCGCTGCGCTGGTCGACTACCTGCCTGCCAACTGCGTGGTCCTCGCGCCGGCCGGTCTCGAATTCCTGGTCGAGCAGTTCTGGGTGGAAGCGCAGGAACGCTACGAACTGTGCAGCCTCGATAAGGAACGACCGATACTGAGCGTCGACGAAACCTTTATTGCGCCCGACAAAGTACCGCAGGCGCTTTCCTCGTTTGCGGGCATCCGTTACTCGTCGCAGTCACTCGCGGACGGCGGCAATAACCTGAACCTCGATACACGCATGCCGCCGGCCATGAAGATCGAAGCTCGGTACGATGACGCCGCTGCGTCGCTGCTGCGGTTCCTGGACAGCTTCGATGGACGCGTCCTCTTTGCAAGCGATTCACCAGGCCGCCGCGAACAGCTTTTCGACATGTTATCGGGCCGCAGCCTGGACCTGGCACGCATCGACGGCTGGCAGGCGTTCGTGGACAACCCGCATCGAATCGGTGTCGCCATTGCGCCGGTCGACAATGGCGTACTGTTGCCAGGCGCACGCATTGCCGTCATCAGCGAGCAGCAGTTATTCGGCGAGCGCACCCGGGCACGGAAACGCCGCCGCAAGAACGAACGCGACCCCGAAACGATCATCCGGCAACTCGATGACCTCGAGCCGGGGTCGCCAATCGTTCACGAGGAATACGGCATCGGGCGATACCACGGACTCATCACGCTCGAAGCCGGCGGCATCAAGGCGGAATTCCTGCATCTCGAGTACGCCGACGGCGACAAGCTTTACGTGCCCGTACACGCGCTCGACCTGATCTCACGCTACACCGGTGCATCTGCAGACAATGCCCCCCTGCACCGCCTGGGCAGCGACCAGTGGAGCAAGGCAAAACAACGCGCCATCAAGAAGATCCGGGATGTGGCGGCGGAGCTCCTGGACGTTTATGCGCGGCGGGCCGCACGGCCGGGCCATCGCTTTCGCTGGCCCGAGTCGGACTACCGCACGTTTGAGTCCGGCTTCCCGTTCGAACTGACCGAAGACCAGGCGGACACGATTGACGACGTACTCGAAGACCTCGCATCAGATCAGCCCATGGATCGCGTCGTCTGCGGCGACGTCGGCTTTGGCAAGACCGAGGTCGCATTGCGTGCAACATTCGCCGCGGTTCACGGCGGCAAGCAGGTTGCCGTGCTCGTACCAACCACTCTGCTCGCACAGCAACACGGTCAGAGTTTCCGCGACCGCTTTGCCGACTGGCCGGTCCGGGTCGAGGTTCTCTCGCGATTCCGCACAGCCAGGGAGGTCAAGGACATCGTTGCTGGCCTGCGGTCCGGCGCCGTCGACGTTGTCATCGGCACCCACCGACTGCTGCAACACACCAAAGACTTTCACGATGTCGGGCTTGTCATTGTTGATGAAGAGCACCGCTTTGGAGTCAGGCACAAGGAAGCGATCAAATCCCTGCGCAGCGAGATTGATATCCTGACGCTCACCGCAACGCCGATTCCACGAACACTCAACATGGCGCTGGGCGGCCTGCGCGAAATGTCGCTGATCACGACGCCACCTGCCGAGCGTCTGGCGGTAAAGACATTCGTCTCTGAATGGAACGACGTCATCATTCGCGAGGCTTGCCTCAGAGAAATCAAGCGCGGCGGGCAGGTCTACTTTATTCACAATCGTGTCGAAGACATCGGTCGTATCGAGCAACACCTCGAGAAGCTGGTTCCCGAAGCCAGGATCCGCATCGGTCACGGCCAGATGCCGGAACGCGAACTTGAACAGGTCATGCTCGATTTCTATCACCGGCGCTTCAATATCCTGCTCTGCACAACCATCGTTGAAAGCGGTATCGACGTACCGACAGCCAACACGATCATCATCAATCGCGCAGACCGTTTCGGCCTGGCCCAGTTGCACCAGTTGCGTGGCCGTGTGGGACGGTCGCATCACCGGGCGTATGCCTTCCTGATGGCGCCTCCGAAGGCCCAATTGACCGCGGATGCCGTGAAGCGGCTGGAAGCGATCGACTCCCTCGAAGACCTGGGCGCCGGGTTTACGTTGGCGACGCACGATCTCGAAATCCGCGGTGCCGGCGAACTGCTGGGCGATACACAGAGCGGCCAGATCCAGGAGATCGGCTTCTCGCTTTATACGGAACTGCTTGGCCGGGCTGTCGATTCACTGCGCGCCGGCAACGAACCGGACCTCGAGGCCCCGTTGCATGCGGGCGTGGATATCAATTTTCACATCCCGGCCCTCCTGCCGGACGATTACGTGCCCGATGTGCACCTGCGCCTGATCCTCTACAAGCGAATTTCGGCGGCTGAGACTGCGGACGAACTGCGGGAGCTGCAGGTTGAGCTGATCGACCGTTTCGGGCTGTTGCCCGATGGCGCCAGGAACCTGATGCGTATTGCGGCGATCAAGAAATCAGCGACCCGGCTGGGTATCGAGAAGATCGATGTGGCCGATGCCGGCGGCTACCTCGTATTCGGTTCCGAAAGCCGCGTCGACCCGCTGGCGCTCATTCAGCTCGTGCAATCCGAAAGCCAGCACTACCGCCTGCAGGGGTCCCACAGGCTGCAATTCCGCAAAGAACTGGGTGATATCGGCAAACGATTCGATACAATCGAGAACCTGTTGGGCCGACTTGCAGTCAAAGAAGGAAGCGATGCGTAAACCGATACCTCAATTAGTCGCCAGCTTGTTATCCCTGGCGCTCTTGCTGCCGGCAATTGCCCAGGAAACAACGGACGCGGAGAGCGAAGTACCCGAGATACGCCGGTACTCGGTGGAAGTGATCATCTTCAAATACGCAGAATCCGTCTCCGCCGGTACCGAGGTGTTTGTCCCCGACGAAATCGCCGAGGAGCAGATTCTCGAAGACCGGGTCCTTGAGCAGGAACTCGACATCCTCGAAGCGCCGGACCCGGCACTCGAAGAAGAACCGGAGCCACTGCCTGATACGGAGTTCATGCTGCTCGCCGAGGAGGACTACCAGCTTGGCGAAGTTATCGACCACCTGACGCGCCTCGACGCCTATGAGCCGGTCATGCATTTCGGCTGGACCCAGGCAACCTGGCCCGAGGAAGAAACCGAAGCCATTCCCCTGCACCGTTTCGCCGTGCCGCCCGAGGACCTTGACGGCAACCTGACCCTGTACCTGAGTCGTTTCCTGCATCTTGTCGTGGATCTCGAACTCAAGGCGCCACCGCAAGCCGATATCCAGAGCCGGGATGACTCGAGAACGGACGGCGAGTTTCTTGGCTACGCGGAAGTCCAGCCACCATTGGGAGGTCAAGCTGAACTACCGGCCGTGCGCTACCGCATCCAGGAAAACCGAATTCTCAAGAGTGGCGAGCTGCGTTACTACGATCATCCGAAATTCGGTGTGCTCGCCGCGGTGATCCGTATCGAGGAAGAGGACGAAGATCTCGACGACAGCGGTGAACTACTCGGCTACGGTCCCGAGTAATTCATCGAGGAATCGAGCCGCACTGCGTGTCTCATTGGCCGCGTCCGCGACAGTGATTTCGAAACTCACGGTAACGAATTTGCCAGACCTCGAGCGCGGGTGGTGCAAACCGAGTTCGCGTACGGCGGTGGCGATGCTTGCCGCAAATTCCCGCACACCGTCCTCCTCGGACGCATGCGACAGCGCCACGAAACACGCGCCCTCCGGTCTCGCGACGACGTCGCTGGCCCGCTTCAGGCAACGGCGAATTGCCTGCCCAACCCGTCGCAAACACGAATCCGAGGCATGGCGCCCGAAGACCTCGATGTAAGCGTCGAATTCGTTCAGGCGAAACGTTACTAATGACATACGGCTCTTTTCGCGACTCGCGACCGCCCAGTCGTGCTCGAACACGTCCCGGAACGCCTGCTTGTTCAACAGGCCGGTAACCGGGTCGTCGCGAGCCAGGTCGCGGATGCGGCGTTTCGCCTTGAGCAGCGCGTGATGCATCTCCGCGCCGTCAGCGGGCGATGCGCTGTTACTGCTGCGCCAATAGGCCGCATAGTAAGACACCGCGTCACTGTCTTCGTCATTGAGCGGCTTCAGTACCAGCAGATACTCGCGGCTGTTGGACTCTACTGGAAAACTGGTCTCTTCCTTTGATCGAACCGACTCGCTGACCTCCAGTGCCAGGTCTCGTCCGCCCATGTCCTCAACGACGTCCGCGAACGGCTTGTCGACCACGTCATCGGAACAAATCTTGCCAAACGCCGGATTGACGAGCGCCACCGGCCAGTCGGGGTGGTCGATACGTACAACCAGAACCGGTTCAGTTGTTCCGGCCAGCACCTGTTGGAGAACTTCGCGTTTCACGGGTTTCATTGAAAACTCACTTTAGTGCCCGAAAAAAGGCCTGCAGTGTTGCCATTGTCGCATGTCGTGCCGCTGCCGTGCTGGCTTCTACGTCATCGTGAATCGGCACTTCGCCCCGACCAGCTGCACGATTGACGACCATCGCGATACACGCGTAGTCGAGTCCGGCTTCGCGGGCAATCGCGGCCTCCGGCATCGCGGTCATGCCGACGTAGTCGACGCCATCGCGTTCCAGCCGATCAATTTCGGCCGCTGTCTCAAGACGCGGACCCTGGGTGGTCGCGTAGACACCGCCGTCAAAGCAGTCAATGCCTGCTCGGCTGGCGGCGGCCAACAGGCCTGCGCGCAGATGCGGCGAGAACGGTTCCGTAAAATCGATGTGCTCAACCACTCCGCGCCTGCCGTCGTACAGCGTATGCTCGCGCCCCCAGGTGTAGTCGAGGAGTTGGTCGGGCACCGCGATCTGGCCGGAGTCGCGAACGCTGGACACCACGCCGACCGTGTTCAGCGCGATGATCGACTCGGCACCCATCTTCTTGAGCGCCACGACATTGGCACGGTAATTGATCTTGTGAGGCGGCAGCGTGTGGCCTTCACCGTGACGGGCTATCGACAGCACCTGGCAATCCGCGAAACACAAACGATGCACCGGCGCGGACGGAACGCCCCAGGCCGTCTGCACCTCCGTGCCGCTATCCTCACCTGCCAGTATGTTCCAGCCACTGCCGATGATGAGTGCGTATGTCGAAGCCATTCCTGCTCCTCAGGCGTCCAGGTGAAACTCGGGCCGGTCACTCCAGTGCGCAAAGCGTTTGTTGATGGTTTGCCATTCCTCGCTGGCCATTAGCGCCTCACGCGACAGCTTGCCCGTGCCGTGCAACCTGGCCAGCCGCACCAGCGACAGCGGATTCGAATAGGAATTGAGCGCGTCGACAGCTTCGTGTGCGGCATCGCGATCATTGCAGACCAGGATCATGTCACAACCGGCATCGAGCGCCAGGCGGCCACGCTCGGCCATTCTGCCGTAGCCCCGGGTCGCCTTCATACTCAAATCGTCGCAGAACACCGCGCCACCGAAGCCGAGCCTCGAACGCAACTCACGCTGAATCCATAGCTCGGAAAACCCGGCCGGCTGCGCATCGATCTGCTCGTAAACAATATGTGCGAGCATCACACCGGCTATGGCGCCGTTACCGATCAGCCGCTCGTACGGTCGCATATCGTCGAGAATCAGGCCGTAGTCACGGCGATCAATGGGAAGTTTCAGGTGCGAATCGGCAAGTACTGCCCCGTGACCGGGAAAGTGCTTCGCGACGGCAGCCATACCGGCGCTGCGCAGGCCGCGAGCGAAGGCATTGGCGAGGTCGGCCACGACGTCGGGTTTATCGTGGAACGCGCGATCGCCGATGATCTCGCTCACGCCCCAGTCGAGATCCACGCAGGGTGCGAAGCACAGATCAATACCGACCGCACGCAGTTCCGAGCCAATCAGCCATCCCGCCTCGCGTGCCGCGCGAAGTCCTGACTCGGCATCACGGTCGTACTCCCGGCCAATGCCCCGCATCGGCGGTATCTGCGTAAATCCGTCGCGGAAACGCTGCACCCGGCCGCCCTCGTGGTCGACGGCAATCAGCAAGCGTGGACTCCGCAGGGCCCGGATTTCGGTGGCCAGGTCGGCGATCTGGTCTGCGGACTCGTAGTTCCGCGTAAACAGAATGACGCCACCCACGGCCGGCTCCCGCAGCAGGGCGCGGTCGGCCGGGCTCAAAGAATGCCCTTCTATATCCAGCATTACGGGTCCGAGTGACATCCCTTGCGCCTCAAAGCTTCCGGTCAGGATTTCGTAAATACCGCGATTGATTCTACATGCGCCGTGTGCGGGAACATATCGATGATCCCGGCTGTTTCCAGTTTGTAGCCTTGTTCGTGGACGAGCGTACCGGCATCCCGCGCGAGCGTGCCGGGGTGGCAAGACACGTACACTATGCGTTCCGGCTTGAAGAGGTGCATGCGCGTCACGACCTCGGCAGCGCCGCTGCGCGCCGGGTCCAGAAGCATCCGCTCCCAGCCCTCACGAACCCAGGATTCGGTCCCGTCGATCTTGCCGAGGTCTGCGACCCGAAACGTGACGTTGGCGAGCCCGTTGCGCGCCGCATTCTCGGTTGCCCGCCGCACGAGACTCTGCTCGCCCTCGACACCGAGCACGGTGCCAGCCTTGCGGGCCAGGGGCAACGAGAAATTGCCGATGCCGCAGAACAGGTCGAGTACCCGGTCATCCGCACCTGCATCAAGTTGCTCTACGGCAAAATGCACCATGCGCTGATTGATATCGTTGTTGACCTGCACGAAATCGATCGGCTCGAAATCCACCCGAATGTCGAATTCGGGCAACGTGTAAAACAGGGACTCTGCGACCGCATCCGGATACAACAGGGCGACGGTGTCCAGTCCACCTGTTTGCAGATAGATACGCAAGTCATGGTGCTTGCCGAAAGCGCGTAAACGCGCGACGTCCTCTGCGCTCGGCGATTCAAGAACACGAAAAACCAATGCGATGTCATTCTCTGCGACTGCGGTTTCTATCTGGGGCAACCGCGCTCGGATCGAAAGGCCGCCAATGAGTTCGCTCAGCTCGGAGATCATCGAGTCCAGTGGCGCGGCGAGCACCTCGCAGCGATTCATGTCGGTTATGTATGGCGCGTGACGCTCGCGGAAACCGACCAAAGTACGGCCTTTACCGTACACGTCTTTAACTGCAAGCCGCGCTCTGCGACGATAATTCCAAACCGGCCCGGTCATCGGCTCGAGCCATGACGCCGGCTCGACACGACCGATGCGTTCAAGGTTGTCCCTGAGCGCCTGATCCTTTATGACACGTTGCTGCTGTGCAGTGACGTGTTGCAGTGAGCAGCCGCCACATCGGCCGAATGCCTCGCACTTCGCTTCGATCCGGTCAGGCGATGCCTCGTGGACTTCGAGCAATTCGGCTTCGTCGAAGTTGCGGTGGAATTTTCGTCGCACGAAAGTGACGTTCTCGCCTTCGAGCGCGCCTGCAACAAACGTCTTCTTGCCGTCGCTATCGGCAATGCCCCGGCCATCGTGCGCGACAGCCACAATCGTGGCCGTTTCCGGCTCGCGGCGCTTCCTGCGTGCCACCGTCAGCTGCTCTCTGGCCAGGCGGCAAGGAATTCATTGAGATGCGGCAGATCCATCCCTGCGAGTGTGCTCCGCACCAACGCAAATTCGCGCTGCAAACCCTGGTCATCCAGGTTTCCTCGCATGTACTCGAAGCGCAGGTACACGAGCCAGGTGTTGAGGACGTCGGTCTCGCAGTAGTCACGAATTTCCTTGATACCGCCTTCGCGATACGTATCCCAAACCCTGGCCCCACTCATGCCGAGTTTGCCGGGGAATCCGAGCATCACGGCGATCTCATCGAGTTTCGCAAACGCACGATTATTGAAGTTGGCGAGCACGTCCATGAGATCGACGTGCCGCCAGTGATATCGGCTCAGGTAGTTGTTCCACTTGAAGTCGCGATCTGACTCGCCGTGCTCCCAATAACGTGGCGCCTGGATACCGTGCTTGAGGGCACGATAATGCAGGACCGGCAGGTCGAACCCGCCACCATTCCACGAGACCAGGTCCGGCGTGTAACGCTCTACACCGTCGAAAAAGCGTCGCACCAGCTCGGCTTCATCCGACGCTTCGTCGCCGAGACTCCACACCTTGAACGTATCTGCCGTACGAAACGTCACGGATATGGCGACAATGCGGTGCTGGTGCAATGGCAGGAAATCGTGGCCGACAGCCTGTTGCCGCTTGAACATCATCGCCGTGGCGACGTCCTCGTCCGACAAGCCGTCGAGATCGAGCAAGGCTCGCCCGGACTCGACGTCGGGTACCGTTTCAATATCGAATGAAAAACAATGCATATGGCGTATACAGGCCCCTGCCCTGGTTAATCCTTGTGATCCGCATGTTCAACGACTGCGAAAGCCATGATCAGGCCCGCGTCGTCGGTAAGACTGACATGACCGCTGCCAATACCAAGGCGGGCGCAAACCCGGCTACCCCGCTCTGACCAAACGATGACAGGGCGACCCCAGTTATTGTTCAGGATGCCAACATCACGCAACCAGACACCATGGGCGAACCCGGTGCCCATTGCTTTTACCGTGGCTTCCTTGCCTGCAAAGCGCATCGCAAGGAAGCGCACGGGGTTCTTGCTGCGCTTGTAGAGTTCAAGCTCTTCATCCATCAGGATCCGGCGCGCGAAATGATCGCCGTAGCGATCATAAATACCCTGGATCCGACTCAATTCGACAATGTCGGTGCCAATTCCGAAAATCATCGGCTCGTCACTCAGCGCGCGCTTCGAGCATCAGCCGCTTCATTTCACTGACAGCAAGCGACAATCCATCGAAGACCGCGCGAGCGACGATGGCATGTCCGATGTTCAATTCAACGATTTCATCAATGCGCGCGATGGGCATGACGTTCTGGTAGTGCAACCCGTGACCGGCATTGATCACCAGTCCGAGGCTGTGTCCGTAACTGGCGGCGTCCTCGATACGTTCGAGTTCGGCCGCGCACGCTTCCCCGTCGGTGTCCGCATACCTGCCGGTATGCAATTCGACAACCGGCGCCCCGGCCGCGACGGCCGCATCGAGTTGTGTGCGATCGGGGTCGATGAACAGTGACACGCGAATGTCCGCGTCCGCCAGCTCACGACAGGCTGCCCGCACCTTGTCCAGCTGGCCCGCGACATCCAGACCGCCCTCCGTCGTCAGCTCCTCCCGCTTCTCTGGCACGAGACACACATCGGTCGGCCGTACACGCTTCGCAATCGCGATCATCTCGTCGGTCACGGCCATCTCGAGGTTCATGTGCGTCGTCATGACCTCGTTGATTTCCTCCAGATCGCGGTCCCGAATGTGGCGCCGATCTTCGCGCAGGTGCACGGTAATGCTGTCGGCCCCGGCTGTTTCGACGAGGCGCACCGCATCAGCGGGTCGCGGGTAGACGGTGCCGCGGGCCTGGCGAAGCGTTGCCACATGGTCGATATTGACGCCGAGAAATATCGGCTTTGCGTCAGTCATCAAGCGGATTCCGATCCTGGGAAGGCGCAATTCTACCGCGATGTACTTCGCGCAGCACCTTGCGACTCTGCAATTCCCTGCCGCCCAGGTGGTGAGTCATGGCGGCCCGCAACAGGCGGTTTGCCGCACGCAACACGTCAGGGTCTGCAAAATCCCTGGCCGCAATAGCGAGCAGCGTCGATCCCTGGAATACCAGCGGGCCATCCGCGCGTGCCACTGGCGCCGGACCCTGGTCGACGCGGTACTCGTAATTGCCGTCCGGAACGATAGCGTCGTTCGTGCCGGCGATGTGCCCGAGATTCACGGCGTAGCCGAGCAGGCTCAGTAATTCGAGCTCAAAGCTGCGCAGGCAGGACGCGATATTCGGGCTGCCGCACAGCGCAGGAATCGTCTGCGCATAGAGCTCGAATATTTCGGGTTGGGGATCGTGGCGGTGCAGGAAATACAGCAATAACTCATTGATGTAGTAGGCCGACAACAGGGCATCGCCCTTCAGCCCCAACGGCGGACCGTTGGCTTCGGCGCCCGTCAGCGTGCCGAGATCCGATTTGGCGACCCACGATATGCGCAAGGGCATGAATGGCCGCAACAGGCCCGCCAGCCGGGACTTCGAGCCACGACTGCCGCGCGCCACGGCTGCGACCGTGCCGTGGTCGCGCGTCAGCAAATCGATAATCTGGCTGGAATCGCGAAACGGACGCCGGTGCAATAGGTACGCTGGCTGTTGCTGTACGCGCCTCGGATTACTCATCGTCGCGTAGCTAGGGTGACTCGTAGCCGAAATTCAGGAGATCCTGTTCGTTGTCGGCCCAATTGGATTTGACCTTGACCCAGAGCTCCAGGTGCACGTTACGCTGCAACTGCTCCTTGAGTTCAAGTCTTGCCGCCCTGCCCACCTTCTTGAGCACGCTGCCATTCTTGCCGACAACGATACCTTTCTGGCTGTCGCGCTCGACCCAGACAACAGCATTGATGGTGATGCCCTTTTCATCCTCGAGGTAGCGTTCTATCTGCACGGTCAGCCCATAGGGCAGTTCCTGGTGCAGCAGTAGCGTCAGTTTTTCCCGGATCACTTCGGACGCGTGGAATTCACGGCTGCGATCGGTGTGCATATCCTCCGGAAACAGCGGCGGAGATTCGGGAAGAAACGGTGGCAACAAGTCCATCAGCTTGTCGAGGTAGTCACGTTTCAGTGCCGAAACCGGGAGGATCTCAGCGAAATCGCGGCGCGCCGACATCAACGCAAGCGCATCGAGCAGTTTCTCCTTCGGATGCACTTTGTCCACCTTGTTCAGCACAGCCACTACCGGAGTCTCAACCTGCGCCAGGCGCTTGATGACGTCGTCGTCTTCGCTGGTCCACTGGTTTGCATCGCTGACAAACAGGATGACGTCAGCATCGGCCAGCGCATTCGCGGCGGTCCGGTTCATCATCCGGTTCATCGCCTTGCCGGCCTTGCGATGCAGGCCCGGCGTATCGACAAATATTATTTGCACATCGGGCGACGTGTGGACGGCGAGAATACGATGACGCGTCGTTTGCGGCTTCGCCGTCACGATGCTGACCTTACGGCCCATGAGCGCGTTAATCAGCGTTGACTTGCCGACGTTCGGCCGGCCGATGACGGCCACGAGGCCGCAACGATGCGCGCTCAAGGACGTTCCCCGGACAAGATCCGGAGCATATCGCTTGCCGCATGCTGCTCTGCTTTGCGGCGCGACGTCGATTTTCCTTCGGTTGTCTGGGAGAGTTCGATCACGGTGCACGACACAACGAATTTCTGTCGATGATCCTTGCCACTCACACTGACAAGATCGTAGTTGGGAAGTGACAGTTTGCGCGCCTGCAGCCACTCCTGCAAACGGGTTTTCGAATCGCGCAGGTCGTCGGCATCGGGCAACAACTCGAGGCGCTGCTCGAAGACGCGATCGATGAGTTCTTTTGCGGCGTTGTAACCCGAATCGAGATAGACAGCGCCGAAAATCGCTTCCAGCGCATCGGCCAGGATCGACTCGCGACGATGCCCGCCGGTCTTGCGTTCACCGCTGCCGAGAATCAGGTACTCACCGAGACCGAGTTCAACGGCGAGCTTGGCAAGCGAAGCGTCCTTGACAAGTGATGCCCGCAGCTTACTGAGGTCACCCTCATCGGCCTCGGGGCGCAGATCGAACAGGGCATCCGAGATGACGAAATCAAGGACGGCGTCGCCAAGAAATTCCAGGCGCTCGTTGTTGGGTCCGGTCGCGCTTCGATGTGTGAGTGCCTGAACGAAAAGCCCGGCATTATGGAACCGATAATGCAGCGTTTTTTCGAGCCAGCTTTCGGCCTTATCCAATTTTATCGCTCTTGGTTTGCCTGGCCGTTGTGCACGGCCGGAAAAGTCTATCGACGGACCAGGTTCCGCTTATCGAAATCCACCACGAAGGAGACATTCGCGATAAATGGCGCCTTATGCGAATAAGTCGCCGCCACCTCGAAACCACCGTCAACGGCCGTGACCTTGACGTCTTTTGCGGTGATCTGACCGACGGAATCGATATCAAAACGTCGCGAAATCGACGTGCGAATCGCCGCACGGCTGGCGTTCGTACCATCGAATTCCGCGGTGACACCGTCAACGACACCAACAACCTTCATGTAGTTGAGATACACGGGAGTCAGGCGGAGTCCGGCGAATACGAACAGGCCGATGAATGTCGCGAGGATAACCAGGCCCAGTGTCGTCATGCCGGCCTGCTGGCGCTTTCCGCGCCTTTTTTCCAAGTATTTCAAAGACATACTAAAATCTCCGCTCTGCCCGCCGCGTGTGTCCCGCGCTGTATTGCCCAACGTACCGTGATACTACCCGGCAAATCAGTGACTGACACCACATTATTGGATTTTCGTACCAATCCGTCCCCAGTCCGGCATGTTCCAGGGGATGAAGTGCATCCATACCCGGACCGCCTCGCCGACGAGGTATTCCTCGGGGATGGCATCGATAAAACGGCTGTCCTTGCTGCGATCCCGGTTATCGCCCATGACGAAGTAGTGGCCATCCGGAACCCGGTAGGTGCCGTCGCGGGTCGAGAACTCCGGGTTGTGAATCAGGATATCGTGTACGCGCCCGTCCAGGTCCTCGACAAACACGGGCACCCTGCCAAAGTCGCGCTCGCCATAGCTGAGGTCGATCATTTCTCCGTTGATCGTCAGACGATGGCGCTCATAAACCACCGTGTCGCCCGGCAGGCCAACAACCCGCTTGATGTAGTTGATGCTCGGATCGGAAGGCAGGCGGAATACGATGACGTCGCCACGCTTCGGAGAGCCGGTTTCGATAAACTTGGTTTCGGTGACCGGGAGGCGCAAACCGTAGGCGTACTTCTTGACGAAGATGAAATCACCTTCGACGAGTGTGGGCATCATTGAGCCTGAGGGAATGCGGAACGGCTCAAAAATAAACGAGCGGATAACGAGAACAAACACCAGCACCGGGAAGAAGGATCGCGAGTATTCGACAAGAATATCCCTGGCACCAGGCGCTTGCCGCGAATCGGCTTCGTCGGTTTTCCAGACAAGCTTGTCCAGGGCGACCACAACACCGGAAATCAGTGTCAGCACTGTCAGTATCAATGCGAGATTAACAATCAAAATGTCTACCTGCTCTTGGCGTCTATTTGTCCACTCGTAGTACAGCGAGGAACGCTTCCTGTGGAATTTCCACAGACCCGACCTGCTTCATGCGTTTCTTGCCCGCTTTCTGTTTCTCAAGCAGCTTGCGCTTGCGCGATACGTCACCACCGTAGCATTTGGCGGTCACATTCTTGCGTAGCGCCTTGACGTTACCACGGGCGATAATCTGGCTGCCTACGGCCGACTGAATCGCAACATCGAACATCTGCCGTGGAATCAATTCTCTCATCTTTTCGACCAGATCGCGTCCGCGAGTTCTCACTTTTTCCTTGTGAATAATAAGCGACAGCGCGTCAACTCTCTCGCCGTTTATAAGCACATCAAGCCTGACAAGCTCCGCCGGCTCGAATCGCAGGAAGTGATAGTCAAACGACGCATACCCGCGGCTCACGGATTTCAAGCGATCGAAGAAATCGAGCACGACCTCGGCCAGGGGCAACTCGTACTCGATTGAGACCTGGCCGCCCAGATACCGCAGGTGCGTTTGCACCCCGCGCTTCTCGATACACAACTTGATTACGGCGCCCACGTAGGCCGCCGGCACCAGGATGTTGGCCGCGATGATCGGTTCCCTTAGTTCATCGATATCGTTCGGCGCCGGCAGTTTCGCCGGGTTGTCGATTTTCAGTACTTCCCCGCTTGTGTTGACGACTTCGAAGACCACAGTAGGCGCGGTCGTGATCAGCTCGAGGTTGTACTCCCGTTCGAGACGCTCCTGCACGATCTCCATGTGCAGCATGCCGAGGAATCCACAACGAAATCCAAAGCCCAGTGCCGCGGAAGTTTCCGGCTCAAAGTGCAGCGCCGCATCGTTGAGGCGCAGCTTTTGCAGCGCTTCGCGGAAGCCCTCGTAGTCGTCGGAACTGATCGGGAACAGCCCGGCGAATACACGAGGCTGTACCATCTTGAAACCAGGCAAGGGCTTTTCGCAGGGATTCTTCGCCATGGTCAGCGTATCGCCGACAGGTGCGCCGTAGATGTCTTTGATCGCGGCGATAACAAATCCGACCTCGCCCGTTTCGAGTGACTTGCGATCTTCCATCTTGGGCGTAAACACACCCACGCGATCGGCGTTATAGGCAACTCCGGTCGACATGACCTTGAACTTGCTGCCTTTAACAAGATTGCCATTCATGACCCGGACCAGTGAAACCACGCCTACGTAGTTGTCGAACCAGGAATCGATAATCAGTGCCTGTAGCGGACCATCCGGCTCCCCGCTCGGCGGCGGAATAACCTCGACAATCTGTTCGAGGAGTTCGGGAACGCCGAGGCCTGTCTTGGCGCTGACGTGAATGGCGTGATCGGCCTGGATGCCGATGATGTCCTCGATTTCGGCAGCCACCTTCTCCGGATCGGCGGCGGGCAGGTCGACCTTGTTCAGGACCGGCACGACCTCGAGTCCCTGATCGATAGCGGTAATGCAGTTGGCGACGCTCTGCGCCTCGACACCCTGGGCCGCATCGACGACCAGCAAGGCCCCCTCGCAGGCCGCGAGTGAACGCGACACCTCGTAGGAAAAATCCACGTGCCCGGGCGTGTCGATGAAGTTCAGCTGGTAGGTCTCGCCGTTGCGAGCCTCGTAGTTCAGCGACACGCTGTGCGCCTTGATCGTAATGCCGCGCTCACGCTCGAGATCCATCGAGTCGAGGACCTGCTCGGCCATCTCGCGATCCGCGAGCCCACCGCAATGCTGGATGAACCGGTCAGCCAGGGTCGACTTGCCGTGATCGATATGGGCGATGATCGAAAAGTTGCGTATATGCTTCATTGACAGGGATTTTCTGGCACGTGTGGGGTGCCCGCTGGCTAAATGCAGCCGCGGAGTATACCTGTAATCGCGTCACGATCGAGAAAATGCATGCACACGACCTCACCCTCAAATTCGACAACCGGGATGTCCATAAAAAAGCGTTCGTGCCATTCCGACCGGGTGTCGATATCCCGCACTTCCAGCGTCAGTTTTCCCTCGATCAGGGGCAGCAATTCCCCGATCAATGTGTCGCACAGATGACAGCCCTGGCGACTGTAAACCATCACCCGGGGCATTCAGTCCCCCAGCGCGGCGATACGGGCCGTCACGACCGGGGTAAAGGCGCGCAGGCACCCCGACTGTTGCAGGCGCAGCCTCCCGGCCAGCATGCCAACAGCCGCGCCAGCAAGCGCTGAGAGCGCGGCGCCGAGATCACCCTTGGCCAGAAGCCAGGCCCCCGAGGCGCCGGCCAACGCGCCGAGCAATGGCCAACCGTAGACAATCAGCGACGCGCGCAACAAGTTATTCGGCGCAAGCTCGATCCTCACGTGGTCCCCTTCACAAACGTCGAGATTCTGCGCGATCAGCGCGTCGATGCGTCGCGGCCTGTCATCGCCGCCGAGCAGACCCGCGCCACAGCCTTTTCCTGCAGCGCAGCGCGCGCATTGGATCGACGACGCCACTTCGACCACGGCACGTGGTGGCGAGTCATGCAGATGAACGGACAGAATTCGACCCTGGGGATTGTCCATGGCCGGAGTTTACCGCAGCGGGGCTTAGCGCAGGCTCATCGATGTGGCGATTTGCTCGACCGTCATGGCCGGGACATCGCCGACTGCTGTGATCCGGTGGCCGTCGATGCTCGTGCTGTAGGAATTTGAGCTACCCACACGTGACGGTCCCGCGGCACTGCTTTCGTCGTCCGCAGCCACAAACACCGAAACATTCGCAAGGCCATCGCTGTAGAGGATATGCGTCACAACCTCCTCGCTGCCGGGCATGGTCTCGCCGTGGGTCGCCACTGCCCGGAAGCCCGACGGCAGGTCGGTGCTTTCCCAAAGTGTCTCCACTGCGTGCTTCGCATGCTGTGACGGCTGGGTGAGCCAACGGAAATTCTCGGTGCTGATCGACGGGGCCAAGGCGCTGGCGCTGATTTCCTTGTTCAGGCTGATGTCGGCGAACTTGACCTGCTCGATGGCTGTTCCATCGTTACCGATCAGGTGGGCCTGCAAGGGAAAAGCTGTTTCGGTATCCAGCCAGATCCGGTGGCCGTAGCGATAACCGTCGTGCGGCCGAATCGCGACCAGGATCGCCTGCCGCCCCGCTATGCGATCTTCGCGCACGATGGACACATCGTATTCGCTGCCGAATCGAATTTCGCTCGACGGCAAGGTCGAAAACAAGGTCGACTGATCGTCCCATTCCTCTACCAGGACCGACTTGCTGTCCGGCAGGATGCAGTGCACTTCATTGCCGTTGCGAATAATCTCGAGCCCGTTGCCTTCCTGGGCAACGACTTTCTCGCGAATAACGCCATCGGTTACGGTATGAATGACCTTCAGCGCTTCGGCCCTGCCATCCTGAATGCGAATGACCGTGCCTTCGTAACTTGTCAACGTCACGGCCGCGCCCATGCGATTCAGCCAGTCGTTCGGATTGACGCGTTCAGCGAGGGCTGCCGCACTGCAGCCGAACTGGGCTGCGATCAATACAGGCCACAGTAACGCGCTGGATCGCCGACCGCGCATCAGGGCGTGGTCGACTCTGCAGCCGCCTCATCGGCAGCTTCCGTTTCGTCAGGTTCTTCCTCTGGCAGCGCGTCATCGGTGAACCGCAGCGTCACCAGCCGCGCATTCATACCGTTGGCGCCCTGCTCTGCTGTCGACGCACCGTGCAGCAGGCGAAACTGTCTAAGTTGGTCATCGGCCGGTTGCGGCACCGTGTAGCCCGGGTCTGTTGCGACATCGGCAACGGCGGCTCCATCGTCCATGGCATCCGGCGAGTCGACGCCCGGCCTGAGCTGCAATCCAAAAATAGCAATGAGCGCCACGGAGGCCGCTACTGCGACTCCAACCAGGGGTCGAACCGAGCGACCCTCAGGTACCTCGGCAACGACAACTTCGACCGCCGGCGGCTCGTCATTGATACCCGCAGCGATGCGTTCTTGCAGGCGTTCAATACCGCGCACACTCGCTTCGTCGCGCATCGCACGACCGATCTCGAGGTATTCGGCCGCTTTCCTTCTAAGCTCCGCATCCTGGCCCATTCTGCGCAGAAGAAGATCCGCTTCGGCATCAGGTAACTCGCCGTCGACGAACGCGGAAATCTGCATTCTTATTTGTTCATTCATACTCCACCCGCACGGGCATTCCCGCCCTTAAGCTTACTAGGTCAACGGACCGACTTTCTTGCCTATCGCGTCACGCGCCCTGAAAATTCTCGACCGCACAGTGCCCACCGGGCAGTCCATGGTCTCGGCTATCTCTTCGTAACTCATGCCTTCCAGCTCACGCAGGATGATCGCGGTCCGCAGATCCTCCGGCAGCGCTGCAATGGCACGCTCTACGACTTCTTTCAATTCGTGCCCGAGCGTCAAACCCTCGGGGGTATCCATCTCCTTGAGCTTCGCATGCAGGTCGTACTGCTCCGGGTCCTGCAGGTCGAGCTCCACATCCATCGGCCTGCGCCGTTGCGCCGCCAGATGATTCTTCGCCGTATTCACGGCAATCCGGTACATCCAGGTGTAGAAGGCGCTGTCACCTCGAAATCGGGGCAAGGCCCTGTACGCCTTGATGAACGCGTCCTGGGTAATATCGAGCGCGAGCTCCGGATCCCGTACATATCGCATCACCAGGTTAACTATCTTGTGCTGGTATTTGAGCACCAACACGTCGAACGCGCCCTTGTCACCTTTCTGGACTCGTTTGACCAGCTTTATGTCGGACGACTGATTTGACATTCAGGCTTGCTCGCCGGAATTTCCGTTCAGCCATTCAACACCGGGATAGACCGGCCTGAGGGCGATAAGTTCTCGAATATTTGCCTTATTCATCTTTATTCTGTGACGCCGTTCAGGCGTGCTTGGGAAGATCGCCCCTGCAACCGCATTGTTGTGAATATTTCCTGATCTATGAGCATGTTAGCAGCTTCGTACCTAAGCTCCAATGTGCCGCCAGATAACCTGGAGACGCCGCCAATCGGCACTCTCGCGGCCGTTGCCCCGCAGGAACTCGCCAAGCACGAGTTTCTGCCCTGTCGGCAGCGTGACCCCAAGTCGTATCCAGCCCAGCTGGCGGAGCAAAACGCCACCCGATAACAGGTGGGCCGGCTGCCAGATCTGCCCGGGAATCAGTACATCAATCGTCCCATCGGCAAAGAATCGCATCGCCTGACAGGAGTTCCAGGCAAGTCGAGCCCGAGCCAGTTCGCTCGCGGCGACGGCCAGCCACCCGATGCTGCCGACAACGCGGATCTCGAGCGGCACCGGCAAAATCAGGATCAAGGGCAAACCGCCCAGCGCCAGTGCCAGTCCGGACGCGAGGACGAAGCGGCGCAGTAAGGCGTCAGGACGGATTTCGGCGAAGTATGCGGTCGATGACACGAGCGATCGGCTCCGAAGACGGCGTTTGCCGTTGCAACAGATACGCGTTCAACTCGGGATCGGCCAGTTCCAGAACTGCGCGAAATGCGTCCTTATTGGCCTCGCTGTCACCCGGATACTCTTCCTCGAGGTAACGCAGCAGCAGTTCGTCGAGCTCACGCATGCCGCGTCGGCATTGCCACTTGAGGCGGGATTCTTCAGACATTGCTTAGGCCACTTGCGGGAGCGCGTCGTATGCGCGACAGCGGCCGAGCGCCGCTGCCGTCGCCGCATGGGGAGCGGGCTGCGAGTCTAAAATTTTCGCTCCGCAAGCATCTTCTTGGTCTCGGCAATGGCTTGCGCCGGGTTCAAGCCTTTCGGGCAAGTTTGGGTACAGTTCATGATCGTGTGGCAGCGATACAGCCGGAACGGGTCCTCGAGCTCATCGAGACGCTCGCCCGTGGCTTCATCGCGGCTGTCGACCAGCCAGCGGTAGGCAGCCAGCAAGGCTGCCGGTCCGAGATAACGATCCGAATTCCACCAGTAGCTCGGACAACTCGTCGAACAGCAGGCACACAGGATGCACGCAGCCGGCTCGTTAATGAGTTCCTGGTCTTCTTTCGACTGCAGGCGTTCCTGGTCCGGCGGCGGTGGCGTACGTGCCTGGAGCCATGGCTTGATCGAGGCATATTGCGCGTAGAAGTTGGTCAGGTCTGTTACGAGATCCTTGACGACCGGCATGTGCGGCAATGGGTAAATCCTGACGTCGCCCCGCACTTCGTCGTTAGCGCGGGTGCAGGCCAGCGTATTGCCGCCATCGATATTCATCGCGCAGGATCCGCAAATACCTTCGCGGCACGACCGTCGAAAGGTCAGTGTCGGATCGATCTCATTCTTGATCTTGATCAGCGCATCGAGAACCATCGGCCCGCAGGTATCCATGTCGACCTCGTAGGTATCGACGCGCGGGTTTTCACCGGAATCGGGGTCGTAACGATACACAGCGAATGTCCGCGTATTGCTCGACCCGCCTGCCGCAGCGAAGTGCTGGCCTTTCTTGATGCGCGAGTTTTTCGGGAGTCTGAATTCAGCCATCAGTACACCCTCGCCTTTGGCGCGACGTAGTCAACTTCATCGGTCAAGGTTTCCTGGTGAACCGGTCGATAGTCAAAGCGTATTTCGCCCGGGCCGCCGACCCAGGTTAGCGTGTGCTTCATCCAGTTTTCGTCGTCGCGATCCGGGTAATCTTCGCGTGCATGCGCGCCGCGACTTTCCAGGCGGTTTGCAGCCGACTCAATCGTCGCCGTCGCATTCAGCAGGAGGTTTTCGAGTTCGAGCGTTTCGATCAGGTCCGTATTCCAGACCAGGGAGCGATCGCTGACACCGACCTCGGCGAAACTCGTAAACGTCTTGCGCAGGAGATCGACACCCTCGCTGAGCACATCGCCCGTCCGGAATACGGCGGCGTGACCCTGCATGACTTTCTGCATTTCAAGGCGAATTTCGGCGGTCGGGCGGGGACCGTCAGCATTGCGAAGCTGGTCAATGCGAGCGACGCTGTTTTGCCCGGCATCTGCCGGCAGCGGTTTGTGGCGCGCGCCCGGCTTCATGACGTCCGCGCAGAAATGCGCCGCGGCACGACCGAAAACAACGAGGTCGAGCAAGGAGTTGGAGCCCAGTCGATTGGCGCCATGAACCGAAACACAAGCGGCTTCGCCGACGGCCATCAGCCCCTCGACCACCGACTCGGGGTCGTCGCCCACCTTCGTGACCACCTGGCCGTGGAAGTTGGCCGGGATACCCCCCATGTTGTAATGCACGGTCGGCAAGACCGGGATCGGCTCTCTGGTCACATCCACGCCGGCAAAGATACGGGCCGACTCTGCGATTCCAGGCAGACGCTCCTCGATGACCTCGGAACCCAGGTGCTCGAGGTGCAGGTGGATGTGGTCCTTCTCCGGGCCGACGCCACGACCTTCACGTATTTCGATGGTCATCGAGCGTGACACCACGTCTCTCGACGCCAGGTCCTTCGCGTTCGGCGCGTAGCGTTCCATGAAGCGCTCGCCTTCGGAGTTCGTCAGGTAGCCGCCCTCGCCGCGCACGCCCTCGGTGATCAGGCAACCCGCCCCGTAGATACCGGTCGGGTGAAACTGGACGAACTCCATATCCTGGACCGGTAAACCCGCCCGCAGGACCATGGCGCTGCCGTCGCCGGTGCACGTATGGGCAGACGTGCACGAGAAGTAGGAACGACCGTAGCCGCCTGTCGCCAGGATTACCTGGTGCGAGCGGAAACGATGCAGCCGCCCGGTGGCAAGATCGATGGCCACAACACCGCGGCAAACACCGTCTTCCATGATGAGGTCCACCGCGAAATACTCGATGTAGAACTCCGCGTCATGCTTGAGCGACTGCTGGTACAGGGTATGCAACATCGCGTGGCCGGTTCGATCCGCAGCGGCGCAGGTGCGCTGGGCCGTGCCTTCGCCAAAGCGCGTTGTCATGCCGCCGAACGGGCGCTGGTAGATCTTGCCGTCTTCGGTTCGCGAAAACGGTACACCGTAGTGCTCCAGTTCGATGACCGCATCGGGCGCTTCCTTGCACATGTACTCGATCGCGTCCTGGTCACCGAGCCAGTCGGAACCTTTGACCGTGTCGTACATGTGCCAGCGCCAGTCATCCTCGCCCATGTTGCCGAGCGCGGCCGAGATACCCCCCTGGGCCGCGACGGTGTGGCTGCGCGTCGGGAAGACTTTCGTGATGCAAGCCGTCGCGAAACCGGCTTCCGCCAGGCCGAAGGTCGCACGCAAGCCGGCACCCCCGGCACCAATGACGACGACGTCGTGACTGTGATCGATGAATTCGTAATCGCTCATGCGCCGATTCCGAGTTTTAGTATGGCGAAGATGGCCGCTACCGCGAGAACTGTGTGCGCGAAGCGGGACAGGACAAGTGAGGTGATTTTGAGACCGTGACCGTGTACGTAGTCTTCAATAACGACCTGGATACCGAGCCAGGAGTGATACGCCATCGTCACGCTGAGCAGCAGCAACAACAAGGCGTTAATGGGCTCGCCGATAAAGGCAATCGCTTCGGCATGACTGAACCCCGGCATTGTGGCCAGTGACCACGCGAACCAGAGCCCCAGGACAGCCATCGCCACACCCGAAACGCGCTGCCCCCACCAGTGCGACGTGCCATCTTTGGCAGTGCCAAGGCCGAGCACCCGGCCAAGCGGTGAACGCAGGCTCATGACGCCACCCACCAGAAAACTGCCGTGAGAACCACGGACGTGACAATGACGAACCAGGCTGAAGCCGTGGCCTGCCCTTTCTCGAAACCGCGTCCCGTATCCCAGACCAGGTGCCGAATGCCGTTAGCAAGGTGGTAGAAGAAGGCATAGCTCCAGCCGACCAGCAGCACGCGGCCGAACGTCGTATCCATGGCAGCCATGAACGTTGCATATTCATCGGGGCCAGAGGCCGCATCGAACAGCCAGGCGGCAAACACGACGAAACCGACCGCCAGGGCCACTCCCGTGGCGCGGTGCAGGATCGACGAAGCCATGGTTATCGGCCAGCGATAGATCGAAAGATGAGGCGACAGAGGCCTGTCATGATTAGTCATGAGGTAACTTCATTGATCAAAAATCGATACAGCGCCCGGCTTTTTCCCAGTCACCGTAACGGGTTGGATCGAGTCCACCACGGCCACCAACCTCCCTGGGCCGATCGGCAGCCTCGGGTGAGGTATTATCCGACTCAGGATCTCGCTTGGAATCGGCCTTATCGGCCGTATTTTGTGGGTCCTGTGCGCTCATGGCGAGAGTATGCCAGACGCTTCACCAACCTGCAGTACCAACATGTGACGACTTTAAGTATGTACAGGATTTCGACCATTCGGGTCACCGGCGCCGACGCCTTCCAGTTCCTGCAGGCGCAACTGACCAATGACCTCAGGCGCCTCGAGAACGAGGCCGAAATGCTGGCTGCCTGGTGCAGCCCGAAAGGCCGCGTGATCTGGTTTGGCACGGTCTTTCCCCTCGCGGGGGGCTACGGCCTGTCGGCCGCTGCAGAGATGGCCGACGACATCGTCAAACGTATGACCCTGTTCCGGTTTCGGTCCAAGGTGGAATTTGAAGTCGTTGATGAGGGCCAGACCGTCGACCCCGCGTTCCTCGTCGAACACGGCTATCCTTTTGTTGGCAATGCCCAGGTCGAGCAATTTACTCCGCATATGCTCAACCTCGACCTCCTCGACGCGATCAGCATGAACAAGGGCTGCTATCCGGGTCAGGAAGTCGTCGCGCGCACGCATTACAAGGGAGCGACGAAGCGTCGCACCCTGCGTTTTGCAAGCAGTGAGCCGGTCTCTGTGGGCGACAAGGTGCAACTCGAGGGCCGCGACATCGGAGAAGTCCTCAACGTGGCAGGCGACGAGTTGCTCGCAGTCGTCCCTGTCACAAACGCGGGCGACGCACTGACCATCAATGGAACACGACTGCAGCAGCGCCCATTGACGTACCTGGATGCAGCCACCCGGCAGTGATGCCGCGTGGCCACCAGATCGACGCAGTAGCGGGTGTTATTCGAAAACCTCGGGGCGCATGTGCGGGAACAACAGCACGTCTCTGATTGACGGCGAATCCGTCAACAGCATGACAAGGCGGTCCACACCGATGCCGATACCTGTCGTCGGCGGCATGCCGTACTCGAGCGCACGAACGTAATCGTGGTCGTAGGACATCGCCTCGTCGTCACCGGCCGCTGCATTCTCGACCTGCGCGCGGAAGCGCGCTGCCTGATCCTCGGAGTCATTTAGCTCCGAAAAGCCGTTGGCGATTTCACGCCCGGCAATGAACAGCTCAAAGCGGTCCGTCACAAACGGGTCCTCATCATTCTTGCGCGCAAGCGGCGAGACCTCGGCCGGGTACTGCGTGATGAATGTCGGTTCGCGCAGTTTCGATTCCGCGGTCTCATCGAAGATCTCGGTTTGCAGTTTTCCCGGACCGTAGTTGTCCTTGACGTGCACGCCGATCTTTTCGCAGTAAGCGGCAAGGTAGTCGCGGTCGCGCACCTTCGACATGTCGAAATCGGGGTTGTATGCCGCGATAGCCTCTTCGACCGTCATGCGTTTGAATGCCTTGCCGAAGTCGAAAGTCTCCCCCTGGTATTCAACCCGTGTCGATCCATTAATGGCTTCGGCCATGCCATGCAGCATCGCTTCCGTCGTATCCATCCAGGCGTTGTAATCTGCGTAGGCACGATAAGCCTCGAGCATCGTGAACTCGGGATTGTGCTGCGTCGATACGCCTTCATTGCGGAAGTTCCGGTTGATCTCGTAGACGCGATCAAAGCCACCAACGATCAGTCGTTTCAGGTTCAGTTCCGGCGCGATGCGCAGATACAGTGGCATGTCGAGTGCATTGTGATGGGTCGTGAACGGTCGCGCGATAGCGCCGCCGGGCGTGACCTGCATCATCGGGGTCTCTACTTCGAGGAATCCGAGTGACTCAAGAAAGCCGCGCATGTACGTGATGATCTCGGAACGTTTCTGGAATACAGCGCGACTGGACTCGTTGATGATCAGGTCGACATAGCGCTGCCGATAGCGGGTTTCCTGATCGGACAGGCCCGCCCATTTCTCGGGCAATGGCCGCAGCGATTTGGTCAACAGGCGAATTTCATCGGCCAGTACCGTGAGCTCGCCCTTGTTTGTACGCATCAAATACCCTTTGGCTCCAACGATGTCGCCGACGTCCCATTTCTTGAACGCCTGGTAGACACCCTCGGGGAGGCGGTCCCGTTCGACGCGCACCTGGATCCGGCCGGAGCGATCCTGGAGGCCGATGAAACTCGCCTTGCCCATGACATTCTTGCGCATCATGCGGCCCGCAACGGCGACCTCGATTTTCTCTTCCGCCAGCGCGTCGTTGTCGTGCGCGTGGAACGTCCGGTGCAACTCGTCCGCTACCGCATTGCGTCGAAAGTCGTTCGGGAACGCGTTGCCCTGCTCGCGCAGAGCGTCCAGCTTCGAGCGCCTCTCGGCGATGAGCTTGTTCTCGTCTTGTTGCTTGTCTTGCTTATCAATGCTCACAGTAATTCGTTGCCTTTAAAGCCCTTGCTTGAGGCTTGCTTCGATGAAGGTATCGAGCCCGCCATCAAGCACAGCCTGAGTGTTACCGGTTTCAACGCCGGTACGCAAATCCTTGATGCGGCTCTGGTCGAGCACGTAATTGCGAATCTGGCTGCCCCAGCCGACATCTGCCTTGCCCTCTTCCACTGCGGCAGCCGCCGAACGGCGCTCCTGCAACTCCAGTTCGTAGAGCTTGGCCTTGAGCTGGCTCATCGCCGTCGCCTTGTTTTTGTGCTGCGAGCGATCGTTCTGGCATTGCACAACGACGTTGGTCGGCAAATGCGTAATGCGCACTGCCGATTCGGTTCTGTTCACATGCTGTCCGCCCGCGCCACTTGCACGATAGACATCAATGCGCAGGTCCGATGGGTCGATCTCGATGTCGATGTCGTCGTCAACCTCGGGCGAGACGAACACCGATCCGAAAGACGTGTGTCGGCGATTGCCCGAATCGAACGGCGATTTGCGCACGAGCCGGTGCACGCCCGTCTCGGTGCGCAGCCATCCATACGCGTACTCACCGATGACGTGCACGGTCGCGCTCTTGATGCCTGCGACTTCGCCCGCGGAGGCTTCAATAACTTCGGCTTTGAAGTCGTGTGCTTCCGCCCAGCGCAAGTACATGCGCAGCAACATCTCGCACCAGTCCTGCGCCTCTGTCCCGCCAGCGCCCGACTGAATATCGACGTACGCGTTGTTCGGATCCATCTCGCCGGAGAACATGCGGCTGAATTCGAGACCAGCGACGACTTTTTCAAATTCGTCGAGATCGTGCACGACTTCGCCAATCGTGGCTTCGTCATCTTCTTCGACGGCCATATCGAGGAGTTCGCCGGCATCGGTCAGGCCGGTCGTAATGCGGTCGAGTCCCGCGACAACCTGCTCGAGCCTCGCGCGCTCCTGCCCCAGCGCCTGGGCACGCTCCGGCTCACTCCAGACATCGGGTTGTTCGAGTTCGCGCTGGACTTCGGTCAGTCGCTCAGCCTTGCCTTCATAGTCAAAGATACCTCCTCAACGCATCAGAGCGTTCGGCAAGGTCGGATATCGTCTGTTTTATCTGGCTGGTTTCCATGAGCGTGTCTATTTGTGCCGGGAGAAAAACGGCCGCGATCTTATCACGTGCCGGTGCCCTGCAAGGACGCAATTTGTTCTACCACGAGCTGCGGGGTCTCGTTGCCGCGATACTCGTTAACGTCGAGCCGAAAAGCAAGCTGGACTGTGCCGCGATAAGCCGGCCCGGCCTGGTTGAACGCAATAGCATCGACGGTGCTGCCGCCGCTCGCCGGTCGCACCCGCAACTTGAGGTGATTCTCACCGACAACCCGTTGTTCCACGACCGAGAAATCGCCGCTCCACATCGGCTCCGGAAAGCCCGAACCCCATGGCCCGGCCTCACGCAGCGAACGCGCAAAATTCAGGCTCAATGCGTCCCCCGGCAAATTGCCGTCAGTGAGAATCGCACCGCTGAAGTCCGCCTGCGGATACAGTCGCGTCATCTGCTCGGCGGCCAGCTTCTTGAACTCTGCAAAATCCGACTCGGCGATAGTCAAGCCAGCCGCCATGGCATGGCCACCGAACTTCCCGATCAGCCCGGGCCGGGTTGCCGACACGGCCTCGAGCAGGTCGCGAATGTGCACACCCTGGATCGAGCGCGCCGAACCCTTGAGGTTCTGGTCGTCCTCCCGGGCAAACGCAATAACCGGGCGGTGGCAACGCTCGCGCACGCGGGCGGCAATCAGTCCGACGATACCCTGGTGCCAGCTCTTGTCATAAACGCATACACAGGCAGGCCAACGCTGGGACCCCAGCGAATCAACGTACGCGAAGGCTTGCTCGCGCATCGTCGCCTCGATATCCCGGCGCTCGCTATTGATGCCGTCAAGCTTGTGCGCGTAGTCCATCGCCGTGTCGAATTCGTCCGTCAGGAGACATTCGATGCCGATGGAAATATCCTCGAGGCGCCCGGCCGCATTGATCCGCGGCCCAACTGCGAATCCCAGGTCGGTACTGACACATCGAGCCACCTGTCGGCCCGACTGCCTGAGGATCGCCTGGATTCCCACAACCGAATGACTGGCCCGGATGCGCAGCAAGCCCTGGTGCACGAGAATGCGATTGTTGTGGTCCAGCGGTACGACATCGGCGACTGTCCCCAGCGCAACGAGGTCGAGGTACCTGGCGGGAATTTTCGCGGCGCCCGCAACGCCCTGCTCCTCCAACAGGCGCCCTGTTCGAGCCATCAGGTAAAAGGCAACACCGACGCCGGCGAGATGGCGACTCGGGAACCGGCTGCCGTCCAGGTTGGGATTAAGAATGACCGCCGCATCCGGCAATTCAGCGCCGGGAAGATGATGATCGGTAACCAGGACCGGAATACCGAGCTCATTCGCGGTGGCGACACCGGCGATACTCGATACGCCATTGTCCACAGTGATCAACAGTGACGGCGACTGCCTGGCCGCGACCCGGACAATTTCGGGGGTGAGCCCGTAGCCGTAATCAAACCGGTTCGGAACAAGATATTCGACATCGGCAAATCCGAATTCGCGCAGGCAGCGCAGCACGAGCGCCGTGCTTGTTGCGCCATCGACATCGAAGTCGCCGACCACGATGATCTTCTTGTCGCGGTTGGCGATAACGAGCTCGGCGGCAGCGTCGATGTTCTCCAGGGCACCAATCGGTGCGAGATTGGCGAGGCCGTAGTCGAGTTCGCCCGGCGCAGTCAGCCCGCGCATGGCAAACAGGCGAGCGTGCAGCGGATCGATATCACCCAGCGCCGCGATGGCACGGATGCTCGGCATGGGCCGCGCGATAATGGGGCGGACGCCGCTCATGCTCAGTTCAATAGCTCATTATCGCGACGCCAGAACTTGAGTGTCTGGGACCGCCGCACTTCGGCGCGCAGACCATCGCGAAACAGCAGGACCAGGCGGCCGAACCGATCGGAGCGAAGCAACTGGCGGAGCTCGGCAAGGTAAGCTTCGAGCGTCTCCTGTCTGAGGTCCGTCTCCGGTGTGACCGCAACAAAGCCGTGCAAGGATGCATCAGCGCAGGCCGCGAAACTGCCCGGCCAGGCGTCACAGACCGCGGTCGCACTCTCCCAGAAACCTGCCAGTAACGGATCGTCGGCAAACAGCGGCGGCTGCGGTCTCGTGACTTTCTCCGGCGCCATACCACCGCCCCACAACCACAGGGAATTGACGGGCTGTTGCCCTTCCGCGATGCGACGCTCATTGACCTCATGCTCGTGCAAGGACATTTCGATCTCGCTCAAAATGTTGCGGTGCGAAACCGTGTGCTCGCCCGTGGGCAGGAACTCACCGGGGTCGCGTTGATCGACGCAATAAGCGGGAACCGACGCTGTCGAAATCGCCTGCTCTGCCCGCAGGTAACCGTTGGACCCCAGCCTGGCGAAACCGAAGCGTTTGTCGCCAGCCAGCGTTTTCTGCAGATGATCGAACAAGGGGCGCAAATCGGACGCCTGGATACCGGGTTTACGCAAGGCATGAAGGCACAGGTGATCGAGGCGCGGCTCCAGGTAAACCGGGTCCGCCGCTGCGATCCAGACTGTTGGCCGGTCGCCCGTCTGGCCCCACATACGCAGAGCGGCGAGCCCCGACTCCGGGTAAGGAAGACCCAGTTCCTCGGTCAGTTGCAGCAGCAGCTCCCTGGGTTCCGTGTCGAGCGTCAACTCCGACTGCGCCAGCCAGGTTCGGAGGGACGGGTCCTGAAGTCGACCGCCGCGCACCGGCGGCAGCACGACGAGTGCCGTATTTTTGTCATATGATGCGTTCACGATGTGGCGTGAATGTTAAGGGATGCGCGCTTGAAATTCACAAGAGAATTGTCGGCTCGACTGGTGATACGGAGTGTTTCCGAGACGCGTATTTGCGTCAATGATTCGGAATACTCCGAGTCGATCGTGCTGACACCGGACGATAGACTGACTACGTGGTCCGGCAAGCCCATTGATGACCTGGACGAAGCTGATTTCGCGGCGGTAGTCGACACGAAACCGGAAGTCGTCCTGTTGGGAACAGGCACCTCGAGCGTGTTTCCTCCGCGGGAGTTAACGTTCGCGTTTGCGCGCCGGGGCATCGGCCTGGAGGTGATGGCCACAGCGGCGGCGGCACGCACGTTTAACGTGCTGGCCAACGAAAGCCGACGGGTCGCCGCGATCCTGTACCTGTAGGAGCGTTCCTACCCAATCAATCGAGCAACGTCTCGCCTGAAATGCCGTGCGTCTCCAGCATTTCGCGCAGACTCTTCAGTGCATCGAGCTGGATCTGCCGAACCCGTTCCCGCGTCACGCCGATCTCTTCGCCGATCTGCTCAAGCGTCGCCCGCCGGTAGCCGTGCAGCCCGAAACGCCGCTCCAGGACCGCTCGATGCTTGTCGCTCAGTTCGTAGACCCAGTGGTCCACAACCTCGTACATATCGGCGGCCTGGGCACAGCGTGATGGCTCTGCGGAACGCCTCGCGTAGAGGCAGTCAACCGGATTGACGCCCTCGCCGTCGTGACTGTTGGCACGCAGCGTCACCCGCTCATGCAGCGCCATGAGGCGCTCGACGTCCGCCACATCGCGGTCCAGGCGTTCTGCCAGCTCGGCCATTGTCGGTGCGCGGTCTTGTTCCTCGCGCAAGCGGCGCGCTGCCCGCAAACAGGAATTGATGTCCTTGACGATATGAATCGGCAGGCGCACGGTTCGCGACTGGTTCATGATGCCGCGTTCGATGGTTTGGCGGATCCACCAGGTGGCGTAGGTGGAAAAACGAAAACCGCGCTCCGGATCGAATTTCTCGACCGCATGAATCAGACCGAGATTTCCTTCTTCGATCAGGTCGAGGAAGGGCAGCCCCCGATTCACGTAGCGACGTGCGATCTTCACAACCAGGCGCAGGTTGCTTTCGATCATGCGCTGGCGCGCGGATTCATCCCCGCGCAAGGCTCTGCGCGAGAATTCCTTTTCTTCGTCCGCAGTCAGGAGCGGCGAGACACCGATCTCGTCGAGGTACTGTCGTGTTGGATCCAGCAACTGTCCCAAAACACACTCCTCTCGATGCAAGAGGCGACTGCGTGTGATCGTCGTGCTTATCGTGCAGGCAGAAACGGTCGCGGGTTAACCGGCTTGCCGTTGCGCCTGATCTCGAAATGCAGTCGCGGCTTGCGTTCCGGCCCCTCCCCCATGGTCGCGATCCTCTGGCCTTTTTCTACTTCTTGTCCCTCTTTGACCAGTAGCGACGCGGTGTACCCGTAGGCACTCAGGTAGGTGTCGTTATGCTTCAGAATAATAAGCTGCCCATATCCAATCAGTCCACTACCGGAATAGACCACTCGCCCGGAAGCCGCAGCGACAATAGGCTGCCCGATTTTGCCGTTGATCAGTACGCCC
Source organism: uncultured Gammaproteobacteria bacterium (assembly GCA_963698415.1). GTDB lineage: Bacteria > Pseudomonadota > Gammaproteobacteria > Steroidobacterales > Woeseiaceae > UBA1847. Next base: position 49,340 of record CAVOQS010000017.1, read on the forward strand.
GTGCCCGTTCCAGGCTTTGCGCCGAATTCAACGTTGATCTTGCCCGCGGTCGGCCACGACCACTTCGGCGCCGGTTGCGCCGGGATCGGCGGCAAGGGCTTCGAACCCGGCCTGCTCGCGGTGGTCGCGGGTTGTGACATCCCGCCGGGTGGAGTCAGGCGAATCACCTGGCCCGGATAGATCAGCGATCCATCGCCGAGCCGGTTCCAACGGGCTACATCGTCGGGGTTCTTGCCGTAGCGCCAGGAGATGGAGAACAGTGTCTCGCCGCGCCGGACGATGTGCGTTGGTGAACCATCGTCCCAGGTGGATTGGCCACCACAGGACGTGAGGACTGCCGCGAGAAGCACAATGATGAGCGCGCGGGAGACCATTAGCCCCGCATCATCAGCCACGCGATAGCCAGGGCGCTGATTGCGACGACGGCCCATCCCACGCGTTCGATATGCGTCGACAGCTGCGTCTCGAAGCGCTCGCCACCCAGGCGCACGAGCCCGGCGACAAGGAAAAAGCGTGCGGCGCGCCCGACGAGTGATCCGATGAAAAAACCGGGCAGCGAGAGCGTGGCGACGCCCGCCGCGATCGTGAAAACCTTGTACGGAATCGGCGAGAACCCGGCAACGAACACAACCAGTACGCCGTAGTCGTCGAACCAGGCTCGGGCTGTCAAATAAGCAGGCCAGTAGTGCGACTCACTCAGCCAGGGCTGGATGGCCTCGAACATGCCCCAGCCAATGGCATAGCCGGCAAGACCGCCCAGCACTGAGAACACGGTGGCAATCAACGCCAGGCGGGCCCACTTTTCCCGGTCCGCCAGGCACATCGGCGCCAGCATGACGTCGACCGGAATCGGGAAAAAGGAGGACTCGGCAAAGCTCATCGCCCCGAGGTAGCGCTCCGCATGGGGATGACGCGACCAGGCAAGCACCTTGTCGTACAGCGGCCGGAACACTGTCATATATAAATCACTTTAAATAAATTACGTATCATATTGATAAATAAATACTATGTTCCCTTGACAAGTGGCACGAAACTCACGGCGCCCAACGAGACCTGCTCGTAGTGATCGTTGCAGTTCGTGATCATCACGAGGTCCTGCACCCCCGGCGGCCCGACCGGAATGATGAGTCGCCCGCCCGGTGCCAGCTGGCTCAGCAGCTTCGCCGGGATCTCATCCGGTGCCGCGGTCACGATGATGCCGTCATAGGGCCCGTACTTCGGCCAGCCCTCCCAGCCGTCGCCGGGTTTGAACTGTACGTTGTAGATATCCAGGTCCCGCAGTCGCTGCCTGGTCTTGCGCAGCAATTCCGGGATACGCTCGATCGAGTAAATCTTCTTTACGAGCGGTGCCAGCACCGCCGTCTGGTAGCCGCAGCCCGTGCCGACCTCGAGCACCTTCTCGCCCTGAAAACCGTCCAGTAGCGCCTCGGTCATGCGCGCGACGACGTAAGGCTGGCTGATCGTCTGCCCCAGCCCGATTGGCAACGCCGTATCCTCGTAGGCACGACTGGCCAGCGCTTCGTCCACGAACAGGTGCCGCGGCACATTGCGAATCTGCTCCAGCACCGCCTCGTTGCGAATCCCCTGGTCACGCAAGCGCTGCACGAGCCTGTCGCGGGTGCGACGCGATGTCATGCCGATTCCCTGGCGGGCGTCGATCATCGTGCCAGCCACTTCGCGATGTCGGCTACGGCCTCGTGGCGTGTCAGGTCCACCTTGAGCGGTGTCACGGATGCTGCGCCCTGCTCGACAGCGTAAAAATCGGTTCCGTCGCCGGCATCCTGTCCCGCGCCCGCAGGCCCGACCCAGTAGATTGGCCGGCCGTAGGGGTCCGTATCGGTAAGAATCTGCTCTGACTTGTGGCGAAACCCCAGGCGGGTCGCGCGAATCCCGGCGAGCTCGTCGTAAGGCCGATCGGGTACGTTGACGTTCAGGACCGTGTCGGACGGCAGCGACCCGCGTTCGAGTTTCCGGACCAGATCGACAGCCACCCGCGCCGCTGTATCGAAATGCTGCAACTTCGCGCCAACCAGCGTCTTCCCGACCAGCGACACCGCGATTGTCGGCAAGCCGAGGAAGCGCCCTTCCATCGCGGCCGCCACCGTGCCGGAGTAGATGACGTCGTCCCCGAGGTTGGCGCCGTGATTGATGCCGGAAACGACGAGATCCGGCTCTTCGTCAAGAAAGCCGGTCAGCGCCAGGTGCACGCAATCCGACGGGGTACCGTCGACCTTGTAGCGGTTCTCTGCGTACTGGGTGACCCGGAGTGGCGTCGACAGCGTCAGCGAGTTGCTCGCGGCCGACCGATTCCGATCCGGCGCCACTACAACGACATCTGCTATCCGCGAGAGCGCGTCGATCAACGCATTGATACCCGTGGCGAGATACCCATCGTCGTTACTTACGAGGATTTTCATACTTGCAGAGGCTTTTCATTGAAAATTTTGACGGGCGGAGCCTTGATTGGCCTCGGAGACGCGCTCACTATACCGGTTGTTCAGCGCACACCATAGCCTCAAAGACGACACCGTGAGTAATAAGGACATCGACGAATTTCACCAGGCGATGCGCGGTATCAAGCCGCTCAAGAGCGAGGCGCGCGTTCCCGTCGAGAAATCGAAACCAAAACCGAAAGCGCGCTTCTCCCGGGCAGACGAGCGTGCTGTGCTGGCCGAGAGTCTCGAGGACGACATCGATACGATCGAGCATGGCTACGGCGCCGCACTGCGTTTTCAGCGGGCGCATGTCGGTAAGCGAACGATGAGAAAGCTCCAGCGTGGTGCATACAGTGTGCAGGCCGAGCTCGATCTCCACGGCATGACCGTCGCTGAAGCCAAGCCGCGACTGGCCGACTTCATCAACTTCAATGCGTCGCAGGGGAAATACTGCGTGCGTATTGTGCATGGCAAGGGCAACGGATCCGGGGAGCGTGGACCGGTCCTCAAGAACGCGGTAAACCGGTGGCTAAGGAAATGGGACACCGTTCTGGCATTCGTCTCCACACCACAGGTCGATGGCGGCACGGGCGCGGTATACGTCCTGTTGCAGGATTCCTGACTGCGCCCGACCGGTCCGTCCCGCCACGTTACCCTGCTGGAGCCGCCGCCTGTTTTGGGGGCATCGACAGCAACATTGCGCCGCAGCCGATGACAAAGAGCGGTAGAAACGGCTCGAGGGGCCAATACGGCAACCACAGTTCCAGCCTGGCAGACCATGCCGGCGCGGTCAGGAATTCGCTGACCGGTTTTTGCCATTGCAGACCAGTGGCAGCCGCCAGCAGACCCGATATGACGAAGGCGCCGCCGAGTACTTTCAGTGCGGCAGGCGTGCGGCTCCCGGACAGGTCTGATCGTGCCCGTTTCCGGCGTAGTTTGGCCCAGGCCGCGATCCTGAGCGCGAATGCAAGAAAACCCATCCAGTAGAACAGGTAGTCGATCGCTTGCGGGTCTTCGTAGTAGGAAAGATTCCACCAGTAGACGCTGAATGGATAGGCCCACAGAAAGTACAGTCCGCTCTTGTGGATGAGTTTCCACTGCCTCGATGTCAGGTGTTTGCGAGCGAAGCGGAAAGATGTAAGGACCATCGCGACGAGGAAAATGTAGCCCACACTCCCTTCAAGCTCGTCGCGAAGCAAGTAGATATCCTCGTAGTAGTAGTCGCGAAAGAACATTGACATCGTGAATATAAAGACACCCTGCCAGGCCATCGCTACTGCAAAGCACAAGCCGAGGTACTTTCGATTGCGCAGCAACCACGCAGGGATCGGCCCCGGAAACAGGACCTGGAGGGAGGAAATGGCGACGACCAGGAAGATGAATGGCACCGCCCAGCGAACGGAAAAACCGATCATGGCCGAAACGCCCGGTCCGGTGGACAGGTCAACGCCCAGCATGGCGACGACCATGACGAGGGACATCGGAATCGAGATAAGCCAGAACAGCGGCCAGCCGTTGAGCGCTTTGTTCGTCAGGGCAGACATGTTTGGCAGTTTCTCATTCTGTCTGCCCGCAAGCGACTGTTCCGATAGGCCGAGAAGATGCCTGCAACACGCATGCTAAGATCGAGCGATGCTGAATGCCATGCAAACCCGGGCCAGGAAGGCGCTTCAGGTCGCCGTGGCCGTGACACCCTGGCTGCTTTCCATGTACGCGCTTTACTGGCTGGAGCACGGGCAAGTCTGGACGACTGAGACACCACACCGCGGCAAGATCACGGTGACGATCCTGGCGCTTGGCATGAGCCTGTCGTTCCTGCTGCACTCGTGGTTCGTGGCTCGCCGCTCGGCTAGCGGTGCTGGTCAATAAGTATCGTATTGCCGTCTGGATCGGTGAGCATCAGGCCTGCCGGGCCAGAGGTCGACTCGTCGACCTCACTATCAAGAGCAATTCCGCAAGCCTTTAGCTCGCGCTGTATTTCCCTGATATCGGTGAAGGAGTCCAGCTCTTCACCAAGCTGATCCCACCCTGGATTGAACGTCAGTATGTTCTTCTCAAACATTCCCTGGAACAGGCCGATCACAATGCCGCGGTTTTTCAGGATAAGCCAGTTCTGTTCGGCATTGCCGCCGACAGTCTCGAACCCGAGTTTCTCGTAGAACGCTTTCGAAACAGCCAGGTCCTTGACCGCAAGACTCGTTGAAAATGCACCCAGATTCATGCTCTTCCCCCTGATCAGTCACGTTGTTCGCTTGTCGAGATAATAGCGCACCGCATCCTGAACATGCCGGAAGCGGTCCCCGCCAAGCTGTTTGCCACCGAACCAGCGAGTGACCACGACGATGTGGTTCCTGAGCTTCTCGCGTTCCAGGATCCGCACGATGACTATGCCGGCCCCGGCTTCGCCGTCGTCATTCTTGACGGGACCCGCCTCGCCAAGAAACGCCCAGGTATTGTGGGTGGCCCTGGCGAACTTCTTTTTGCGACAAAGGGCTTTTACAAACTCCTTCGCCTCATCGGCAGAACGGCATTCCCCGCCCGACACGGCGTACTTGGAACCGCGGTCTGAGATGATGCCGTCGAAGACCTCCATCCGGGATACACCTAGGCGCTGCTCGTATCGGCAATTTCGCGCAGAACGGATGTCGCGAACGTGCCGCGGCCGAGCGTGAACGACAGGACCACAGAATCCTCTGCGATAACTGCGACCAGGTCATTCACTTTGAGTCGCAGACTCCGTGTTCCCTTCTCAACCCGCGCCTTGCCCAGCGCGGCCAGCCACTCGTCGGGACCTGACCCGGACCCGTCTCCCACCAGTTCCCCGGCAGGATGAATGTCCATTGCGGCGCAGCGCTGTCGCAACTCATCGTCGACTTCGTCCACGTCGAACACACTCCCTGAACCGTCGAGATTGGCTTTATCGCCCGGCAGCAAAACGTTCCAGGTTGCGCCTCGAACCCGCACATCCAACGACTCGTTGAATACAAAGGATCGTATCGTTGAGATCGCAAGACTGCGCTTGTGGCGGGGCAGCCGTTTACCCTTCGCCCACGCGTCAGCCAGTCCAAGGTTCGATCCTTCCCGGCCAAAGCGCTGTTCCCCGAAGTAATTCGGTACACCCTGCTCGCGAATCAGCCGGATACGCTGCTCAATCCCCGCCGTATGTTGCTCGATGTCATCGCCGCGCAGCACGATGCGAAACGCATTGGACTTGTGGGCGCCCCTGCGCAGTTTCTTGCTGTGACGCTGGACATCGAGAATTTGTGCTCCCGCAACATCGAGCGAGGTCCAGTCGGGCGAATTCCAGCGCGGCACGCTGAACCACTGGCGCGTTACGGCATGGCGGTCCTTCAGACCCGCGTAACCGATGTCCCTGGCCGGCACGTCGGCAAATTGTGCGAGTTGCCTCGCCAGCCACTCGGTATTGGTACCGGTCTTTTCAATCCAAAGGTAGTCATGCTCGCCATCGCCCGTGAATTCGAAACCCAGGTTTTCGGTGACCTGGAAATCCGCAGGTGTCGTGCGCATACGCGCGGCGAACATCGGAGCACCGCAAACACGGGCCCAGTCGGGAAGTAGCATTGGGAGTGCCTAGTCCGCGTTGCTGGCGACGGGCACGACCTGGTAAAAGGTCTCTGCTTTGCCAATCATGCCGAGGTCGGTGCGGGCACGCTCTTCTGCGGCGTCCTGCCCCTGCTTGAGATTGATCACTTCGGCGTCGAGCGCCGCGTTGCGATCACGCAGCGTTTCGTTGAGGACACGCTGTTCGGCGACCGCCTCGCGCAGCTTCAGTGTTTTGCGATAGCCGTCGTCGGAAAACCAGAGTTCGGCCTGCAGACCGAGCCCGGCTATCGCCAACACCACCAGTAACCAGCGTGAACCGTTCAAGCTGTACCCCAACCTTCGACGTCTGCGTCTATCCGACTTTCACCGAGAACGCGTCGCGCGCCGCATACCCTGCTGCTTCGCCCAATTCCTCTTCGATGCGCAGCAGCTGATTGTACTTGGCGATGCGATCCGACCGGGACAGGGATCCGGTCTTGATTTGCGTCGCCTGCGTGCCCACTGCGATGTCTGCGATCGTTGCATCCGACGTTTCGCCGGAGCGGTGCGAGATCACCGCGGAGTAACCCGCCTCATCTGCCATAGTAATTGCATCAAGAGTTTCGCTTAAGGTACCGATTTGGTTGGGTTTTATCAATATGGAATTGGCAATATTTTCATCGATGCCACGTTTGAGGATCGATGTATTCGTGACGAACAGGTCGTCGCCGACGAGTTGCACCCGATCGGACAGCCGGCGCGTCAGTTCTGCCCAGCCCTCCCAGTCGCTCTCGTCCATGCCGTCCTCGATCGTGATGATCGGGTAAGAATCGGCAAGTTCGGCGAGAAAGTCGGTGAACCCTGACGCATCGAACTGCCGGCCCTCGGACTCGAGGTCGTACACGCCATCCTTGTAGAACTCGGAGCTGGCCACATCCAGGCCCAGCAGAATGTCTTTACCTGCCTTGTAGCCGGCCTTCTCGATGGCCACCATGATCGTATCGAGCGCCGCTCGGTTGGATGGCAGGTCAGGCGCGAAGCCGCCCTCGTCACCCACGGCCGTATTGAGGCCCATCCCTTTCAGGACGCTCTTCAGGCTGTGGAAAATTTCAGCACCATAGCGCAGCGCTTCGGCAAAGTTCGGCGCACCCACGGGCAGGATCATGAACTCCTGGATATCCACGCTGTTGTCCGCGTGCGCACCACCGTTGATGATGTTCATCATCGGCACTGGCATCGTCGTGCTGTTGCCAAGATGGCGGAACAGCGAAACACCCTTGGACATCGCTTCTGCGCGCGCTGCGGCCAGCGAAATGGCAAGCAGCGCATTTGCGCCGAGATTACCCTTGTTGTCGCTGCCATCGAGATCGATCATTGCCTGGTCGAGCGCGCGCTGATTCGCAAACTCCTGGCCAAGCAACGCCTCACGCAGTACGCCATTCACATTGCCGACAGCTTTTCGCACACCCTTGCCGAGATAGCGTGACTTGTCGCCGTCGCGCAATTCCACAGCCTCGCGCGTACCTGTCGATGCGCCCGATGGAACGGCCGCACGCGCCGTCGTGCCGTCTGCAAGCGTGACATCCGCTTCAACAGTAGGGTTGCCGCGTGAGTCGAGAATTTCCCGACCACGTATTTCCGTCATCTTGATCATCTTGGTTCCTGATGTTTTGGCTATTTGGGTACTCCGAGGCCGTAGTCTGCCTCCAGGTAGCCATGTTGCTTGACACTCTCGTCGATCGACAGGAGCGTTTCCAATAGTTGTTTCATCTTGTCGAGCGGCCAGGCATTTGGCCCGTCGCTGAGCGCGTTTTCCGGATCCGGGTGCGTTTCCATGAAGAAGCCAGCGACGCCCGCTGCGGCTGCGGCCCGCGCCAAGACCGGGATGAACTCCCGACGCCCGCCCGACGCGGAACCCAGCCCGCCCGGCTGTTGCACCGAATGCGTCGCGTCGAAAACGACCGGCGCGCCGGTCCCGCGCATTACCGCGAGGCTGCGCATGTCGGAGACAAGGTTGTTGTAGCCGAACGAGAAGCCGCGCTCGCACACCATGATGTTGTCGTTGCCCGTCGATTTCGCCTTGTCGACGACATTCTGCATTTCCCAGGGTGAGAGGAACTGCCCCTTCTTGATGTTCACGGGCAGGCCCGTCGCCGCCGTGCGCAGGATGAAATTTGTCTGCCGGCACAGGAATGCCGGCGTCTGCAGTACGTCAACAACGTCCGCAACTTCATCCATCGGCGTATCTTCGTGGACGTCTGTAAGGATCGGCAGGCCCAGCTGTTTCTTGACCTCACCAAGAATCCGCAAACCCTCTTCCATGCCGGGACCGCGAAAGCCATCGCGCGAGCTGCGGTTCGCCTTGTCGAACGACGACTTGTAGATAAACGGAATACCGAGCTGGGTCGTGATTTCCTTGAGCGCGCCGGCCGTGTCGAGGGTCATCTGCTCGCTTTCGACGACACAGGTACCGGCGATCAGGAAGACAGGTCGGTCGTTACCGACATCGAAACCGCAGAGCTTCATGCTTGTGCAACCTCGGGCAGATCGCTTTCCCGGTACTTGCGTACGGCAGCGATAAAGCTTTTGAACAATGGGTGGCCATCGCGGGGGTTCGACGTGAACTCCGGATGGAACTGGCTCGCCAGGAAGAACGGGTGTCCTGGCAACTCGACCATCTCGACAAGGTCGTCAACCGACAGGCCCGAGAATCGCAGTCCTGCGTCGCTCAATTGCTTGCGGTAGTTATTGTTCACTTCGTAGCGATGACGGTGACGTTCGACAATCTCGGTCTTGCCGTAACTGGTCGCCGCCAGCGAACCAGGCTCCAGCGTGACCGACTGCGCGCCCAGGCGCATCGTGCCGCCGAGGTCCGATTCTTCGCTGCGTTCTTCGGTTCGACCCGCCTCGTCCTGCCACTCTGTAATCAGGCCGACGACCGGGTGCGGTGTATCGCTGTCGAACTCGGTACTCATCGCGCCTTTGAGACCGGCCAGGTTACGAGCAGCCTCGATTACGGCGACCTGCATGCCGAGACAAATTCCAAGATACGGGACACCATGCTCGCGCGCATAGCGTACCGCTTCGATTTTGCCCTCAATACCGCGATCGCCGAATCCTCCAGGCACCACAATTCCGTCCATGTTACGCAGACATTCAAGGCCCTGGCCCTCAAGTTCTGTCGAATCCAGAAAATGAATATTGACCTTGGTCCGGGTGTGAATGCCACCGTGTTGCAGGGCCTCTACGAGGGAAATGTACGAGTCCTTGAGGTCCATGTACTTGCCGACCATCGCCACGTCGACCTCGCCAGTCGGGTTCTGCTTCGCCTCGACGACCTCATCCCATTCGTGCAAATCCGCACTCGGCAGATCCAGACCCAGTTGGCGCGTAACGATTCCATCCAGTCCCTGCTCGTGCATCATGGCCGGAATCTTGTACAGATCGTCTGCATCGTAAGCCGAGATCACGGACTTTTCGGGAACGTTCGTAAAGAGCGCAATCTTCTTGCGCTCCTCCGACGGCAACGGCTTTTCGGAACGACACACGAGGATGTCCGGCTGAATACCGATAGAACGCAGCTCTTTCACTGAGTGCTGCGTCGGCTTGGTCTTGATCTCCGAACTCGTCGGAATATAGGGCACCAGAGTAAGGTGAACGTAGACCACGCGATCCTTGCCGAGCTCGACGCCCATCTGGCGAATCGCCTCAAGAAACGGCAGCGACTCGATATCGCCAACCGTGCCGCCGATTTCGACCAGGCAGATGTCGGCATCGCCTGCACCCTTCTGGACACTTTCCTTGATCTCGTTGGTGATGTGCGGGATGACCTGCACGGTTGCGCCAAGATAGTCGCCGCGACGCTCCTTGGCTATGACACTCTCGTAAATGCGTCCGGTTGTGTAGTTGCTGTGGCGCCCACCCCTCGCCGTTCGCACAAAGCGCTCGTAGTGACCCAGGTCGAGGTCGGTCTCCGTGCCGTCATGGGTCACGAAAACCTCGCCGTGCTGGAAGGGACTCATCGTACCGGGATCCACATTGATGTAGGGATCAAGCTTGATCATGCTGATCGTGAGGCCGCGGGCTTCCAATATGGCGCCGAGGCAGGCCGACGTGATGCCTTTCCCGAGGGAAGAAACCACACCGCCGGTGATGAAAACATAAGATGTCATGTGTGAGCTCAGGGCCTCGCGCCCAGGTGATCAACTCAGCAACGAAAAAGGGTCGGATCAAAGCACTGCCTTGCCAGCGATGTGCTTTCTCCAACCCTTCGTGTCCGCGCCGTCGTTGGATAAAAGACGGTATTAAAGTCTACCGAAGAGCATGCACCTTAACAACGATTCATCTTGCTTAATGCAACGCGGGGCGACCGCGCCAGTGCAGGGCCACACCCGGTTCACTGGTCGCGTCGGCTGCCAGCCACAGGTCGGCCACCGCCACCAGCCGCTCACCCGAGTAGACGAGCGGCAGGCGATCTCGCATCCAGGGGACCACGCCCTCCTCTTGAAGCAGTTTCTTTAGTTTACGCGTATGTGCTTGACCATACGGCTGAATTTCTTCTCCACCTTTGCGAATATCGAGGCGCAGACCGCGCTCAAACAGCGCCGCGGACAGCCCCCGTTTTGCGCCCGCTTCGAAGTTCAGCACCCCGAGACCCGCGCCCAACGGCACGTTATCAGCCTCGACGGGCGCAGCAATCGGGGTTGGCGCCAACACTTCGGGCAACAAATACAGTCCATTTCGATAACGACGCACCGACGCACCGGGCCAACTGACATGCGGTTGCGCGTCCTCACGCGCAGGAAGTACCTCGACAAGGATGCGCTCGAGCTGCAGCGCGGTCGGTGTCGACAGGCCGAGGAGGCGCAGAACGTGGCGGATGAGGTTTCTCTGCCGTCCCTCTGTCAGGGCAAGCAGGCCGTCAACCGGCAGACGCTCCGGCTGGCCGCCCAGGGTCTCGAGGTCGATTGCAGCGAGGTCCGCCAACAAGCTTGCGGCCTCCCCCGCATGCGTTGCGCTGCGTTGCAGCCGGGCCGCGATATCGGGCCAGCGGGCCCGCAAGCGTGGCAGGATATCGTGACGCAAAAAATTACGGTCGAATCGCCGATCCTTGTTGGACGGGTCCTCGATCCATTCGATCCCGTTCCGGTCCGCGTAGTCCTGCAGCGATGCCCTGTCGATTTGCAGCAGCGGTCGCGCGAGCCAGCCCGGCCCGAAACGCCGCATCGCACCGATTCCGGCGATCCCGGCGGGCCCACTGCCGCGCACGAGATTCAGCAGCAAGGTTTCGGCCTGGTCTTCGCGGTGGTGCGCACTCAAGAGCCAGTCACCCTGCGTGAGTTCCGCGTGCAACGCCGTGTAACGCGCTTCCCTGGCCGAGGCCTCGGGACCCATGCCGGATTCGAGTTGCACAGTCACTTTGCGGCTGCGGTACTCGATGCCGAGGGCTGCCGCGAACCGCCTGCAATGATCGCTCCAGCGTTGCGAGTCGTCGTGAAGTCCGTGATCGATATGGATGGCCAGGATCGGCACACCCGTTCCCGTGCAGCTCAGGGCATGCGCGAGCGCGGTCGAGTCCAGTCCGCCGCTGAACGCTATGACGTAACGAGCAGGTCTGGCCGCCTGGTTCTCGAGCTCGGCAAGCTGGGCCTGCAAGCGCTCGGGCGAGAAGGTCACGCGTCTTTGAACCGTCCGAAGCTCGCGAGCCGACGTTGCCGTTCCTCGAGCAACTTCTCGGTCGGCAACGCCTGAAGCTCCTCCAGGTTCTTTATCAGGGCATTGCGTATCACTTCCGCGGCTTGCTTCGGATTGCGGTGCGCGCCGCCCAGTGGTTCCTCGAGGACTTCATCGACCAGCCCGAACTTGTTGAGGCTGCCCGCTGTAATGCGCATCGCTTCGGCCGCCTCCTCGGCGCGCTCTGCGCTCTTCCACAGGATCGACGCACAACCCTCGGGCGAAATTACCGAGTAGATGCTGTATTGCAGCATCAGCAGTCGATCGCCGACGCCGATGGCCAGTGCGCCACCGGAACCGCCCTCACCGATGACCACACTGATAATGGGTGTTTTGAGTCCTGCCATCAGGTACAGGCTGTAGGCAATTGCCTCGCTCTGGCCGCGCTCCTCAGCGCCCACGCCGGGATAGGCACCCGGTGTGTCGATTAGCGTCACGATCGGCAGGGAGAACTTCTCGGCCATGCGCATCAGCCGCTGTGCCTTGCGGTAGCCCTCGGGCTTGGGCATGCCGTAGTTGCGACGTACACGTTCCTTGGTGTCCCGGCCCTTCTGATGGCCGATAAACATGACCGCGCGCCCGTTGATACGGCCAATACCGCCAATGATGGCCGGATCGTCGGCGTACATGCGATCGCCATGCAATTCCTGGAAGTCCGGCGCGATGATCTCGAGGTAGTCCTGCGTATAAGGACGTGACTCGTGACGCGCCACGCGCGCAATTTGCCAGGGGCTGAGCTTGGCGAAAATGTTCCGGGTCAGCGACTCGCTCTTGGCCTTGAGGCGCGCGACCTCTTCGTTGATGTTGATCTCGGAATCATCACCAACGTAGCGCAGCTCCTCGATCTTCGCCTCGAGTTCGGCGATCGGTTGCTCAAAATCCAGAAATTTCGTGTCCATAACTAAGGTATCGCGGCCGGTGGCCGCTCCTTTGGGTCAGTTCAAGTCGCGCGCTGGAGCATACAGAAGGCGAACATTATTGTTCCCAAGCAGTTCCGTCAACTTGTCACGCAACTCGCGACTCGGTCGGACGGCCCAATCCGGGCCCAATGAGAGGCGCGCCGAGGCACTATCGCCGATGTAACGGACCGACACATCGCAGTTACCCTCGCGAAACGGCAGTAACAGGTCGTGCAGCTTGACGAGAAGTGCCTCGCCCTGCCCGTTGTGCGCAATACTCAGGAGCAAGGTCCTGGCACGGGACTCGATCACACGATCGATGTGCAGAACGCTCTTGGCATTGATGGTCCAGCTGCCGATGAAATCGTCGTAGCGGAGCGCGCCGGACACGACGACGATCTCGTCCTTCTGTAACAGGTGCCGGAACTCCTGGAAGGCCTCGCTGAAGAAACTGATTTCCATGCGGCCCGTGTCATCGTCGAGCACAACACTGACACGATTGCCGCGCTTGCGAAGATCGACGATCAGACCTGCGACTGTCGCTTCCCGGCGAGACGCGTAGTCGCGTTCGCCTTTATTCGTTTGCGGCGCAGGCTCGGCAATGATGTCTCCCAGCTTGCCGTCTGCAAAATACCGCGCGTCGTGGCGCACAGCATCGAAGGGATGCCCGGTCAGGTACAGGCCCAGGGCTTCCTTCTCATTACTCAGGAACAGGTGCTCCTGCCACTCTGCAAGCTGCACGGGTTTGTGGTGTTCCTGCACCTCCGCGACCGCCTCGCCCAGGCCGAACATGTCGTTTTGTCCGGCCGCTTTGGCCTTCGCCTCCTGGTCCGCACTCCGCAATGCTTCAGGCACCTGGTGCATCAGGCTGCGCCGCGTCTCGCCGAAACAATCCATGGCACCGGATTTGACCATCGCCTCGAGTGTGCGCCGATTGACCTTCTCGTGATCCATGCGGCGGCAAAAATCGCTCAGGTTCCTGAAAGGACCTCGCGCATCCCGGTCGGCGATCAGCGATTCAACCGCGCCTTTGCCCACGCCCTTGATCGCACCCAGCCCATACAGGATCGTGCGCTCCGCGGGCACGCTGAAATGGTAGTACGACTCGTTGATATTCGGGGCGCGTAACTCAAGTCCCAGTTGCCGGCAGTCATCCTTGAGCGTGACGAGACGATCAGTGTTTTGCAGATCGGCGCTCATCACCGCCGCCATGAACGCAGCAGGGAAATGTCGCCTTGAGGTAAGCGGTCTGGTAGGAAAGCACGGCGTAGGCTGCCGAGTGCGACTTGTTGAAGCCGTAACCCGCGAACTTCTCCATGAGATCGAAGATACGGGTCGCGGTCTTGTCGGTGACTCCTCGCTGTGTCGCGCCGCTGACGAAGATCTCGCGCTGTTTCGCCATCTCTTCGGGTTTCTTCTTGCCCATCGCGCGGCGCAGCAAATCAGCAGCCCCAAGCGAATAACCCGCCAGGACCTGCGCAATCTGCATTACCTGTTCCTGGTAGAGAATGACGCCGTAGGTCTCTTCGAGAACCGGCTTCAGTTCGGGATGCAGGTAGTCGATGTCTGCCTTGTTCGATGCATGCTTGCGGGTAATGTAGTCATCGACCATGCCCGACTGCAGCGGGCCAGGCCGGAACAACGCGACCAGGGCAACCAGGTCATCAAAGTGATCCGGTCGCATGCGCTTGATCAGGTCGCGCATGCCGTTCGATTCAAGCTGGAATACCGCCGCCGTGCGAGTGCTGCGCAATAACTCGAAGGTCTTCGCGTCGTAGTCCGGAATCCGCGTGATATCGAGATCGATATCCGGGTTCGTCTCGTTCGCGATGCGCACGGCCCAGTCAATGATCGTCAGAGTCTTGAGACCAAGGAAGTCGAACTTGACGAGTCCGACCGCTTCAACGTCGTCCTTATCGAGTTGCGTCACGACATTGGTGCCGCCCTCCTCGCAGTAGAGCGGCGCGAAATCCGTCAGCGGTCCCGGGGAGATGACGACGCCACCCGCGTGTTTGCCGGCATTGCGGACGAGGCCTTCAAGCGACATTGCAAGGTCGATGATCGCAGTGACTTCTTCGTCGTCGCGGTACATCGATGCGAGTTCGTCCGACTGTTCGAGCGCCTTTTCCAGGGTCATGCCGATCTCGAAGGGCACCTGCTTGGCGATGCGGTCCACGAATCCGTACGGCTGGCTCAGCACTCGCCCGGTGTCACGAATGACTGCTTTCGCTGCCATCGTGCCAAAGGTGATGATCTGCGACACGCGATCCCGTCCGTAACGCTCGGCAACGTAGTCAATGACGGCATCGCGCCCTTCCATGCAAAAGTCGACGTCGAAGTCAGGCATCGATACACGTTCGGGATTCAGGAAGCGTTCGAACAGCAGATTGTGTTCCAGCGGGTCCAGGTCGGTGATCCCCAGGACCCAGGCAACCAGTGAACCCGCGCCCGACCCGCGCCCGGGACCTACCGGCACATGGTTTTCACGTGCCCAGCGAATGAAGTCGGCGACGATCAGGAAGTACCCGGGGAACCCCATCGACTGGATGACTCCCAGTTCGATATCGAGTCGCTCAAAATAGGGTGCGCTGAAAGCCGCCCGCTCCTTCTCGGGGATCTCCCTGACCGCATAGATGCGATCCAGCGCGGTCGCCAGGCCGCGCCTGGCTTCCGCTTCAAGGTACTCCGCCTCGTTCTGGCCCGGCGGGACCGGAAACGCCGGCAGCACACTTTCGCCGAGCCGCAGGTCCAGGTTGCAGCGCCGCGCAATCTCCACCGTATTCTGCAGCGCCTCAGGAATATCGGCAAACAGTTCCGCCATCTCGGCAGGTGTGCGCAGGTATTGCTGAGCGCTGTAGATCCGTGGGCGATCACTATCCGCCAGGACACGACTATCGTGGATACACACTCGCGCTTCGTGTGCATTGAAATCGTCGGGACTCAGAAAACGCACGTCGTTACTGGCGACCACCGGCGTACCGCTTGCGCTTGCGAGTTGCAGGCTCGCGCGCACGCAATCTTCTTCGCCGGCGCGACCGGTCCGGATCAGCTCCAGGTAGAAACGATCCGGAAAGACGGTCCGCCATCCATCAAGCAGCTCGCGAGCCTGGTCAAAGTGATTCGCATGCAACGCATGCCCGATGTCGCCGTGCAGGCCACCGGACAAACCAATGAGCCCGGCGCAGCTTTCCGCGGTAAGCCATTCGCGGCGCGCCATCGGTTCGCCGCGAACCTGTCCCTCGATATAACTGCGTGTCACCAGCTCGGACAACTTGCGATAACCGGCATTGTCCTGCACGAGCAGCAGCAGTGTGTACGGACGATCCGGTTCATCCTCGTTCAGGATATGCAGGTCGACCCCGACAACCGGTTTGATGCCGGCTGCAATCGCCTTGCGGTAGAACTTGACGAGACCGAACAGGTTGTTCTGGTCAGTCAGCGCAACAGCAGGCATGTCATTTTCTGCACATGCCGCCATGAGCCCGGGAATACGGACCGTGCTGTCCACCATCGAGTACTCGGTATGAACGTGCAGGTGCACGAACGCAGGTTTTGTCACGAGGCCTCCCTCACCGGTGCAAAACTCTGTCGGTGTTGCTCACAGGGACCGTACTCGCGCAGGCGCGCGCAGTGGATCTCGGTGCCATAGCCCTTGTGGCGTGCAAACTCGTATTCCGGATGGATCCGGTCGAGGAACTCCATGATGCCATCACGGGTTGTCTTCGCAATGATCGATGCGGCACTGATCTCGGGAATTTTGCCGTCACCACCGACGATTGCCTCACCTTCGAGTGTTATCTCGCCAAACGACAAGTCAGGCAGGCGATTCCCGTCGACTTTTACGCCGTGCGGCGTAACAGACAGGCCGCTGATCGCGCGCCGCATGGCCAGCATCGTTGCCGCCAGGATGTTGATAGAGTCGATTTCCGAAGGCCCGGCCCAGGCAACGGACCACGACAGCGCACGCTCCCGAATCTCGCGCGCCAACGTCGCGCGCCGCGCTGCGGACAGTTTCTTCGAATCCGCCAGGCCCTCGATCCTGTCATCGGGCCGCAAGATCACGGCAGCCGCGACCACAGGACCCGCAAGTGGACCCCGGCCTGCCTCATCGACACCGGCGATGAGTCCGCCTAGTTCGAACAAATTTGCCTGCTGCATGGGTGGTGAGAGTGCCTTGTCAGTGCTGCGCCAGTTTCAGAACCGCGTCGGCAGCATGCTGGTCTGCGTCCAGCGCCAGTTCGCTCCTGAGTCTACCAAATCTCTCACTGATGAATTGACGGCGTTGCGGATCGTCCAGCAAGGCGACCACCGCGTCAGCAATGGGGCCAGGCAGAGCATCATTCTGCATGAACTCCGGTACCAGCGGCTCTTCGATCAACAGGTTAGGCAGCGTGTAGTACTTGAGTTTGATGAGGCGCAGTGTCCTGACTATCCAGTAGGTCAGCGCAGCCACCTTGTAGACTGCGACGGCCGGCTTGGTGAGCATCGCCGCTTCGAGCACCGCTGTTCCGGACGCGAGCAACACCACGTCCGCCGCACTCATCGCGGCCCGTGAGTCGCCCTCGAGCAATGTAAAGTGTCTGGCAATGCCTGCCTCCTGCAGTTGCTGCTCGATGACGGTCTTCAGTTTCGGCGTCGCCACCGGGGTCACAAAGCGTACCTCGGGACGGGCTGCGTGCACGGCCTTCGCGGCCTCTGCCAGAATGCCACCAATGCGCCCAACTTCGCCTGCCCGGCTCCCGGGCAGGACCGCGACAACCTGGCGTGCGTTCAGCCGCAACGCCTCCCGCGCCGACGCGGTATCAACGATCGCGGGCGCGGCCGTCGCACTCGGATGGCCGACGAAGACTGCGTGGACGCCATGCGCCTCGTACAAGGCCGGTTCGAAAGGCAGAATACACAGCACGGTGTCGGCCGCCTGCCGAACCTTTTTTACCCGCCCGGCGCGCCAGGCCCAAATCGAAGGACTCACATAGTGTGCTGTCGGAATGCCGGCCTTACGCAGCTTCTTTTCGAGCCCCAGGTTGAAATCCGGCGCATCAATGCCAACAAAGACGTCCGGCGGCGATTCGCACCAGCGACGTACCAGGTTGCGCCGCAGTCGGAGCAGGCGTGGAATGTGCCGAAGTGGCTCGATCAGGCCCATAACGGCGAGCGATTGGGATGGCTCCCATTGCACGCAGCCCGCCGCGAGCATCTCCGGTCCTGCAACACCCTCGAAGGTCGCATCGGGAACGCGCGCACGGATGGCGCGTATCAGTCCGGCGCCAAGTACGTCACCGGATGCCTCGCCAGCAACCAGTCCTATCTTCATTGAAAATCCCTAGCGCAGGATTCCGCGCTCGGACGTGAGCAGCGAATCCAGGAACGGTTCGAGTTCGGGCTGGGTCTTTGCCAGCTCCGTGATTTCCTCAATGGCTTCAGTCTTCTTTTTGCCGCTCCTGAACGTAATACGGTAGGCGTTCTTGATGTTACGCAGTTGCTCGGCCGTAAAACCGCGACGTTTGAGCCCTTCGCTGTTGATACCGCGTGCAACCGCCGGCTGGCCAGACACCAGGGTATAGGCGGGTACATCCTTGTTGACGCCGGCGTACATGCCGAGGAACGCATGAGCGCCGATCCTGCAGAACTGGTGGGCACCCGAAAAGCCCGCGAAGATCACCCAGTCGCCGACATGCACGTGCCCGGCCAGCGTCGCGTTATTCGCCAGGATGGTCTGGTTGCCGAGAACACAGTCATGCGCGATATGTACATAGGCCATGATCCAGTTGTCATCGCCAATAATCGTATCGCCGGTATCCTGTGTTGTGCCGCGACTGATCGTGCAAAACTCGCGGATCGTGTTGCGGTCACCGATAGTCAGGCGCGTGGGTTCACCCGCGTACTTCTTGTCCTGCGGGTCGTCGCCGATCGACGTGAACTGGTAGAAGTGATTGTCCTTGCCAATCTTCGTCGGCCCGTTGATGACGACGTGACTATCGATCCGGGTACCGCTACCGATTTCCACATTGTCACCGATGACGGTGTAGGCACCGATTTCAACATCATCAGCAATAAGGGCTGAGTCCGACACTATCGCAGTTGAATGAATCATTTCTTTTCCAATCGCTTGATGCGATCAATCAGGGAATCAATACGGCGGAAGCGGCCAACTTTTTTGGACCACTCCTTCGCCGGTTCTGCCGGAAAGATTGCGCCGTAGGGGCCTGGCTTCGTGATGTCCTTTGACACCACGGATTTGCCGAGAACAACGACATCGTCGCAAATCGAAATATGGCCTACCGCGCCCGCATTGCCGGCGAACATGCAGCGCTTGCCAATTGTCGTACTTCCCGCGATACCCACCGTCGCGGCCAGCGCCGTATGAGCGCCGATGTGAACGTTGTGAGCAATCATGCAAAGGTTGTCGATCCGCACACCGTCTTCGATGACCGTATCGCCGATAGCGCCACAGTCGACCGTCGTGTTCGCCCCGATTTCGACATCGTCACCAATGACCACACCGCCCACCTGCGGGACCTTGACCCAGCCTTCACTGGTCATGGCGTTCCCGAAGCCGTCGGAACCCAGGACAACACCAGGATGGAAGATACCGCGCTTGCCGATGCGTGTTGCGCGCGCCAGGGTCGCATTGGCGATGAACCTGCAGTCATCTCCGATGACACAGTCGGGACCGATAACGGTTCCAGGACCGACGTACACGTTCTCACCAATGACCGAGCGCTCGCCAATGACGACATTCGGGGCAAGCCAGGCGCTCTCCGCAATGACCGCGGTCGCATCGACAACCACGGACTCATGCCTTCCGGGCTCAAACGCGGGTGGTGGATACAGGACCGCAGCCATGCGCGCGTAGCAAGCATACGGATCGGCGTGCAGTAGCGCAGCGACAGGGCAATCGCCCGCATCGTCCGGGCGCACAATAACAGCAGCTGCCTTCGTCGAAGACAGCTGCTGCCTGTAAGCGGAGCTGGCAAGAAAAGTCAGCGATTCCGAGGTCGCATTCGACAACGATGCGACGCCGCTGACTTTGATATCAGGATCGCCGATCAGCTCGCAGCCAAAGCGCGTGGCAAGTTCTCCGAGGCTGATCGGCATCGGAAATAGCTTTAGCGGGCGCTGGCCGCCTGGTAGTTGGCCTCGACCGCACGCAGCACCTCATCGGTGATGTTGACGTTACTCGTCACGTACAGTACGCCGTCGCCTACGATCAGGTCGAAACCCTGGGCTTCTGCATAGTCCTGCACTTCCTTGAGGATGGCGCGCTGCAGCAAACCGAATTCTTCGTTCTGACGGAGGTTGAAGTCTTCCTGAGACTCGTTCTCGAGGCGGGCCAGTTCGCGCTGCAATTCTCGCAGGTCCCTTTCCGCGTTGCGGCGTTCAGTCTCACCCATGACGGCAAGATCCTTCTCCGTCTTGGCGCGCAATTCTTCGAACTCGGTCAGCTTCGCCTGGAACTCCCGCTGACGTGGCGCGAATTCTTCCTGCAAGGCATCGAGGACAGCCTTGGTTTGCGGAGCCCGTTGGATCACGGCCTGCAGGTCGACAACACCAATTTTCAATTCCTGTGCCACCGCCGGAAATGCGAACGCACTAACGAGAGCGATACCCAATACAGCCTTAATCACCTGTTGCTTTACGAACTTCATATACAATCCATACCTTAATTAAAACGCTTGTCCAATGGAGAACTGGAATCGTTCGATTTCATCTCCGAAGTACCTGTCGTTACCCGAATAGGGATTCAGCGGGTACGCATAACTAAATCGGAACAATCCCAACGGCGCCAGCCACTCTACCGCCACACCAACTGATGTCCGGAGCTCATTCAAATCCGGCTTGTATTCAACCGGTGCTCCCAGCTTGTCAGTAAACCTGACTTCACCTGTGTTGAACACGTTGCCAACGTCATAGAAAATGCTTGCCCTGGCCTGGCTCGCAAATTTTTCCGGCATCGGGAGTATAAGCTCAAGCTGGCTTGCGACCAACATGTTGCCACCATAGGGTCTGCCGAAGCTGTCACGTGGCCCCAGATAGGATTCCTTGAAACCACGCACGGACTTGGGCCCGCCGCCATAGAATTGCTTGTAGGGCGGTAGTGCCGTCGTGTCGCCCAGGGCCTCGCCGATGCCGACTTCCGCATTCAGGAGCAGTACCCACTTATTGCTCCATAAGGGGAGGTACTTGGTGAAGTTATAGCGCGCCGTGTAGAAATCCACTTCACTGCCCGGGGCGGTGACCGAGACGAAGAACGTCTGCCGGGTTCCGCGGGTTGCGAACAGCGCGCGGTTGCGGCTGTCGTAGGTCCACCCGGCTATCAGTTCGAACGTATCAAACTCGGTGCCGAAGAAGACCGCACCATTGCCGACATCCTCAAGAAACGGATTGCCGTTACTGGAAACCCAGTCCTGGGCTTGCTGCGTACTATTGGTCGACGAAAGCAATTCAGAATGTTGGTAAGTCGCACCGAACGACAACTGTTGGTACTCGCTGATCGGGTAACCGTAGTCGATCGACGCGCCCGCGCTCGTCGTCGAGAAATCCGATGTCGCGGAAGTGAACTGTGTAATGTCACGATAGTTGATACTCATCGTGCGGCGAACACCATCCATCGTGCGATAGGGATCCGTGTGCGAAAGGCTGTACAGCTTCTGGTACTTGCCTGACATCAACTCGAGAGCAACCCGGTTTCCTGTACCCAGGAAATTCGTGTGCACAATGCTGCCGTTCAGCATGATCTTCTGCGACTCGGAATAACCGATGCCACCGGAAAACTGCCCGGGCATGCGGTACTCGATGTCGAATTCAACGTCGACAAGATCCGGGCTGCCTGGAACCGGCACATTTTCAGACTCTACAGCTTCAACATAGGGCAGGCGCTGCAGGCGAATTTTTGAACGCTCGACCTGTGTATTCGACAGGTACGCGCTTTCCAACTGTCGCATCTCGCGACGCAGCACTTCGTCATCGATCTGATCGATACCATTAAAATTGATGTTGCGAACGTAGACACGACTCTGCGGGTTAACGTAGAACGTGATTGCCGCTTCTTTCGTCTCGTGATTGAGTTCAGGTACCGGCTCGATTTCCGCGTTTGCGTAGCCTTCTTCACTTAGCCTGTAAGACATCAGTTCGGCAGACTGCGTTAACAGCCCCTGGCTAAATATGGAGCCGGGTTGAGCGAGAATAAGCGCACGCAGGTAAGTCTCGGAAATGACCATCTCACCGACGAGCTTGACTTCCGATACTGTGTACAGGTCGCCTTCATCGATATTGATCGTGACGAACATATCCTTCTTGTTCGGCGAAATCGCAACCTGCGTCGACTCAATCTCGAAATCCGCATAACCGCGATCCATGTAGTACGAACGCAGAATTTCAAGATCACCCTCGAGTGCCTCTTTGGCATAGCGGTCGTCCTGACGAATCCAGGAGAGCCAATTCGCTGTATCGAGTGTGAAATCGGCACGAATGTCCGCTTCGTCAAATGTCTCATTGCCGACGATATTCACCTGGCGAATTTTCGCGCGGTCGCCTTCCTTGACGTTCACCTTGATGCGCACGGTGTTGTTCGGGCGATTGATGATCTCCGTATCGATGGCGACCCCGTATTTACCGCGACTGTAATACTGTTCCCGCAGGAACATCTCGACATTGTCGAGCACGGAACGATCAAACGTTCGTCCGCGCGCCAGTCCAACACTGCGCAGAGAATCTGTCAGGTCTTCCGTCTTGATGTCCTTGTTACCGTCGATCTCGAAGCTTTCAATGGACGGACGTTCGCGCACAACAATTACGAGCGTATCGCCGTCACGGCGCATTTCGATATCGTCGAACAAATCCTGGCCGTAAAGCGCACGAATAGCTTCACCAATACGGATAGCGTCTACCGGGTCTCCGATATTGATCGGCAGGTAGTTAAAGACCGTACCTTCCGAGATTCGCTGCAGTCCTTCGACTCTCATGTCTTTGACAATGAAGTCATTCGCCGCCATCGAGGAGATGGGCAACATGACCAGCAAAGCGAGCAATGTGTGTCTTATCTGCAAAGTTATTCCACCGCGCCCCGGTCAGCCCAGGATTCTTGCTATGTCGTTATAAAACGCAAAGCTCATCAAAAGGAGCAATGCGAATATGCCTATTTGTTGACCGAGTACCTGTGCACGTTCGGTCAACGGGCTGCCTTTCACCAATTCCACCAGCTGATACACGATCTGCCCGCCATCAAGGACAGGTATCGGCAACAGATTCAGGACCCCGAGACTGATGCTGATGATCGCGAGAAAGCCCAGGAAGTAGCTTGGGCCCCGTTCTGCTGATTCACCGGCAAACTGGGCAATGTTGATCGGTCCGCTGATGTTCTTGATGGAGACGTCACCGGTCACCATGCGACCGAGCATGCGTATTGTAAACAGCGTTGACGTCCAAGTCTTGTCCGCTGCAGCCGCGAGAGATTCGAGCGGTGAATACGTGCGCCGATAGTAGTAATCGGCAGCGGTGTCGGCCAGGCCAATGCCGATCAGTCCGTGCCGATCGGTCCCCGTGCCTTCATCGCCGAGCGTCAGGCTGACCGATGCCGTATAGCCATCGCGGGCGTACTCGACATCCACCGTTTCGCCAGGCCTGGATCTCACAGCGGTCAATAACTCGGTCCAGTAACGGACAGACTCACCATTGATCGAAAGGATCTCGTCACCGGCCTTTATGCCAGCAAGTTCCGCAGCACCGCCCGGCGTCAACTGCCCTACCCGGGACAGGGGCTGCCACACCGCAAAACCCAGACCATCGAACAGGGCACCCGGCTCGGTGAGTCGAGATGCGTCATCGCCAACACTCAGCACGGCGCGCCGCTGCCCGCCGTGTTCGTCCTCTAGCGTCAGCGGGATTTCGCCACTCGCCACCATTGCATCGAGAATCGCAACCAGGGTGGATTCCCAGTCACTGGTTTGCTGTTCACCTACCGCGACGATCTTGTCGCCATGTTGCAGGCCTGCACGGTCGGCGTACGAGTCCGGTGTGACTTCGCCGATCGCCGGCATCATCACCATGGCACCCGGCATGAACAGCACCCAGTACGCCAGGATCGCAAAAAGAAAGTTGAATAACGGCCCGGCCAGGAGCGTTGCAATGCGCGCGGCCACCGGACGCTGATTGAACGCGCGTCCCTCATCCTCCGGCGCGACGGGTCCTTCGCGAGTGTCGAGGAAGCGCACGTACCCGCCAAGCGGGATCGACGCGATACAGTATTCCGTGTTGTCTTTCCCGGAGCGACGCAGCCAGATGGGCTTGCCGAAACCGATAGAAAAACGCAGGACCTTCATGCCGGACCATCGACCAACAATATAGTGCCCGTACTCGTGAATCGCGATCAGAATACTGATCGCGACAACAAATGACAGGAGATTAATCAAAGCACTACTCATGGTTGGCATCGTCTCCTAGTTGACTGATGCTGACAGCCGCAGTTCCCGCTAGATTAGTGACGACGGTATGCGGCGCTGAATGAACGTTACCTGAACGCATCGTCATACCAGTCCCAGCCAGCCAAGGCCCAGCGCAAACAATGGCGCTGCAGCTGACACCGAATCGATACGATCAAGCACCCCGCCATGTCCGGGAAACAGTGAACCGCTGTCTTTCAGCCCGGCCGTCCGCTTGAACATGCTGACGGTCAGGTCACCGACCACCGATAAGGCAGCGACGGCAAGGACGAACGGCAGAAATACGGCAATGTTCAGGTCGCGCCAGATGCCGACACCAATGGCCAGCGCGGCGACAAGTAGTAGCCCGCCGATCACACCCTCCCAGGTCTTGCCCGGGCTGATTGCCGGCGCCAGCTTGACCCGGCCGAAGGACTTGCCCGCGAAGTACGCACCGGCGTCGGCTGCCCAGACGATCATCAGCGTGAACAACAGGTAATCGACACCAAGACGGAATAGCAACACGAGGGCGGTATACAGCGGGACAAGAACCAGCAGGCCACAGACCCATCTCACTGGCAGCGCGATGTTCGTAGGGTAGAAAAGTGTCCAGATAAAGGCCACAAGCCACCAGATGAAGGACACCGTCAGGATCGTCCCCGTTACCTCAGGGCCCGCGAAATAAACGAACGCGAGGCAGGCGGTGACGATCGCCGTGTAGAGTCCACGCACCGCATTTCCGGAAAGCCCAAGAAACCCGGACCATTCCCAGGCGCCCGCTACCAGCAACAGGCCGATGATCACCTCGGCATAGCCTGCCGGAAGAACGAACAAAACGATGCCGATTGCAAGAAGCGCAATGATCGAGGTGATTATCCGGAGTTTCAGCATTCTGCGGCCTCTACCTGTTCGCCTGTGTGTCCGTAACGTCGCTGCTTTGGCCGCGTAGAAGGCCAGTGCCTGATCAAACTCCGACTTATCGAACTCCGGCCACAGTACGTCCGTGAACCAGAGTTCCGCGTATGCAAGGTTCCACAGCAGGAAATTGCTGATGCGCTGCTCTCCTCCTGTGCGAATCAGGAGATCCGGATCCGGCGTATCACCAAGCTGCAGCTCCGCCGCCAGAGCGGCATCATCGATGTCCGCTAGTGCCAGCTCGCCGGACTTCACTCGCGAAGCCACGGCTCTCGCCGCATTTACAAGATCCCATCGCCCGCCATAGGCGACCGCAACATTAAGCTTGAGGCCCGTGTTGCCCGCCGTTCTGGCTTCAGCCTCCGCAATCTTCCTGACCAGCCCGTCACTGAGCTGCTCCCGTGCACCGACAAATCGCAGCCTTACATTATTACGATGCAGTTCGCCGACTTCTCGTCGCAGCGCCTCGACAAACAGGCTCATAAGGCTGCTGACTTCTTCTTCGGGTCGCGCCCAGTTCTCGCTACTGAAGGCAAACAGCGTCAGGTGGCTGACGCCACGCTCGGCCGCAGCTTCTACTGTCATGCGAACCGATTTCACTCCCGCCCGGTGTCCTGCGTGCCGGGGCTTGCCTTGCGCACGCGCCCAACGCCCATTGCCATCCATGATGACGGCGACGTGAGTGGGAATATTGACCGGATCGAGAGGCACGGGCTGTAGCGGCTAAGGGCGATTGACGAGTAATCGTCAAATCTCCATAAGCTCCGCTTCCTTGACCGCCAGGAGCTCATCGATCTCGGCGACGTACTTGTCCGTGATCGTCTGGATATCGCCTTCGGCGCGACGCTCGTCGTCCTCGCCGATCATCTTTTCTTTGAGGAGTTCCTTCACATCGTGCATGGCGTCACGACGAATGTTGCGTACGGCAATACGACCGCCCTCGGCTTCGTGGCGCACGATCCGAATCATGTCCTTGCGGCGCTCCTCGGTCAGTGCCGGCAGCGGCACGCGGATAATCGTACCAGCGGTCGCGGGATTCAGACCAAGATCGGAGCCCATGATGGCCTTCTCGATGGCCTGGACCATGCTCTTTTCCCAGGGCGTGACAGTAAGCGTGCGGGAATCTTCCACTCCCACGTTCGCGGCCTGGTTGAGCGGAACCTGGCTGCCATAGTACTCCACCGTTATGTGGTCGAGCAGGCTGGTGTGAGCACGGCCCGTACGTATCTTTGTCAGTTCGGACTTGAGTGCGGCGACGCTCTTCGACATGCGCGCGCCGGCATCTTTCATGATTTCATCCAACACGATTGATTGCCCTCTCCTGTTACTTCTTATCGTTGCACTGCTGACTCGCCCGCAAGCAACTCAGCCAGATATCAGTGTTCCTACTTCGTCGCCCGACATGGCCTGTACGAGTGCATTTGCCCGGGTCAGGTCGAATACACGCAATGGCAGGTGATTGTCGCGGCACATGACGATTGCGGTTGCGTCCATTACGTTCAGTTTGTCGCCAATTACCTGGTCGTACGTCACCACATCAAAACGCTTCGCGTCGGGCGTCGTTGCCGGATCGGCGTCGTATACACCATCGACCTTGGTCGCCTTGAGCAACACGTCGGCACCGATTTCGATCGCCCGCAGGCTCGCCGCCGTGTCGGTCGTAAAGAACGGGTTTCCCGTTCCGGCAGCCAGGATGACCACGCGCCCTTTCTCGAGATGCCGGATGGAGCGACGCCGAATATAGTCTTCGCACACCGCGTTGATTTTGAGCGCAGACATAACGCGCGCGTGAACATCCAGCGATTCAAGTGCGTCCTGGATGGCCAGCGCATTCATTACCGTCGCCAGCATGCCCATATGGTCGCCGGTTACCCGGTCCATGCCCGCGCGCGCGAGACCCGCGCCGCGGAAGATATTGCCGCCGCCGACGACAATGGCGATTTCCACACCCGTGTTGCGGGCAACCGCGATTTCAGCCGCAATACGTTGAATGACTTTCGGCTCGATGCCGTAATCCAGTTCCCCCATCAGCGCTTCACCGCTGAGTTTCAGCAATACACGTCGGTACTGAACCGGACTGTCACTCATACACTGGCCTCATCGTGATTATGCCCGCAGGCAAACGGCCGTTGATTCTAGCGTAATAGCTCAATGCCTTCACTAAAATCAACGGCTTAAGCTACCGGGCTCTAGCCGCCCTGAACCTGGGCCATAACCTCTTCAACGAAGTTGTCTTCCTTCTTTTCGATGCCTTCACCGACCTCGAAACGAACGAAAACGGCTACCGCGGCACCAGCATTCTTGAGCAGCTTGCCAACCGTTACGTCGGGATCCTTGACGAATGGCTGACCAACGAGCGTGATCTCTTTGAGGAACTTGGCCACACGTCCTGTAACCATCTTCTCGACAATCTCGGGCGGCTTGCCGGATTCTGCGGCTTGCTCAGAGAAAATGCGTTTCTCACGCTCAAGCATGTCTTCCGGTACGCCAGACTCGTCGATGCAGGTCGGGTTGATCGCCGCAATGTGCATTGCGATATCGCGAGCCAGATCCTCGTCGCCGCCCTCGAGCGCCACGATTGCGCCGATGCGGACACCGTGCGTGTAGACACCAATCGGGCCATTCGCCGCAACGACTGATGCGCGGCGGACCGAAATGTTCTCGCCCACTTTCTGAATAAGATCGGTACGCGCCTGCTCAACAGTACGGCCGCCCCCGATGTCGGCTGCCGCAAGGGCCCCGACTTCCGTCTCGCCAGTGGCCAACACGACAGCGGCCACAGCGTCGGCGAAGGCGGCGAAGTTTTCGTCCTTGGCGACAAAGTCCGTCTCCGAGTTCACTTCAACGATTACCGCCTGGTTGTCGTTTTTCTCAATCACGACGCGGCCATCTGCAGCAACGCGACCCGCTTTCTTGTCAGCTTTCGCCGCACCCGACATACGCAGCGCTTCCGCTGCAGCGTCGAGATCACCGCCCGCTTCGACGAGTGCTTTCTTGCACTCCATCATTCCGGCGCCGGTGCGCTCGCGGAGCTCTTTTACCATGGATGCAGTGATAGACATTACTCGTCCTCCGCTTTCTTCTCGGCTTCTACCTTCTTCTCGGCCTTCTTCTCGACTTTCTCGGCGGGCTTGGCCGCTGCTTTTTTCGTGGTCTTTTTCGCGACCTTCTTTGCAGGCTTGGCCTCTGCCTTTTCCTCAGCCTTCTCTTCAGGCTTGGCTGCTACCTTCTCTTCAGCCTTCTCATCCGGCTTGGCTGCTGCCTTCTCTTCAGCCTTCTCATCCGACTTGGCTGCTGCCTTTTCTTCAGCCTTCTCATCCGACTTGGCTGCTGCCTTGTCGGCTGGATCCTTCTTCTGGTCTCCGGCAGGGGCCTTGCCGGCCGCCTTCTTGGCAACCTTCTTCCTGGTCGTCGGCTTCTTGGCAGCCTTCTTCCGCGCGGAGGCCTTCTTCGGTTTGCCGTCTTCGTCCAGTTCAACGAAGTCGTCCTCACCGAGCGCGACTTCCGGCAGAGATGCCTTGCCTTCCAGTACTGCGTCAGAAATCACACCAGCGTACAGCTCGATGGCGCGCATCGCGTCGTCGTTGCCGGGAATGATGTAGTCGACGCCCTCGGGCGAGCAATTCGTGTCTACGATCGCCACGACCGGAATGCCCAGCTTGCGAGCTTCGCGAATGGCGATGTCTTCGTGATCCACGTCGACAACGAAAAGGACATCGGGAAGTGAGTGCATTTTCTTGATGCCGCCCAGGCTTCGTTCGAGCTTCTCCTGCTCACGAGAAAGGCCGAGGACCTCTTTCTTGGTAAGTCCGTCGAAACCACCCTCTTCGGCCATCTGCTCCAGCGTCATCAGGCGCTTTACTGACTGGCGAATGGTCTTGTAGTTGGTGAGCATGCCGCCAAGCCAGCGCTGGCTGACGAACGGCATATCGCAACGAATCGCGTGGGTGCGAACCGCTTCACGCGCTGCGCGCTTGGTGCCTACAAACAGGACGGTGCCGCCATCGGCGACCGTAGCCTTGACGAACGCGCTGGCTTCACGGGCCAGCGGCAGGCTTTTCTCGAGGTTAATAATGTGGATTTTGTTACGTTCGCCAAAGATGAACGGTGCCATCTTGGGGTTCCAGTAACGGGTCTGATGACCAAAGTGCACGCCAGCCTCTAGCATCTGGCGCATGGTTACGTCTGCCATTTCGATATCTCCGGGTTAGGCCTCCGCATATCCCATCCCACAACCCCTTTTTTGACAGGGCACCCAGCAGGACGTGTCGATGTGCGTGTGATTTAGTGTCACCAGGATCAAGCTGTTGATACTGGCGCGCGCGCTTTATACCATAGCCGGCCGGGGACGGTAACCCCTTATTTTCAGCTGGATCCTTTTTTTGGGTACCGGACACCGTATTTCTAGCCTTGATGATTGACCGAGACTCGAAATACGGTGTCCGGTACCCTATTTATGCCACCTCTTCGCTATGACTGTAACGATCAAAACACCCGAGCAGCAGGACAAAATGCGCGTCGCCGGCCGGCTCGCGGCTGACGTCCTGGACATGATAGGGGATTATGTAAAACCAGGTATCACGACGGGTGAACTGGACCAGATCTGCCACGACTACATCGTTGGGCAACAGGAAGCGATCCCTGCCCCGTTGAACTACCGCGGCTTCCCGAAATCGATCTGTACCTCGGTGAATAACGTTGTATGTCATGGCATCCCGGGCGACAAGAAGCTCAAATCGGGCGACGCCGTGAATATCGACATCACCGTGATCAAGGACGGCTTCCATGGCGATACCAGTCGTATGTTCATGGTTGGCAAGGAAAATATCCTGGCAAGCCGGCTTTCGACCGTCGCCAGGGAGGCCATGTGGCTGGGCATCCAGGAGCTCGGTCCTGGCAAGCGTCTTGGCGATATCGGCGCTGCCGTCCAGAAACACGTGGAGAGCCACCGCTACTCGGTGGTCCGCGAATACTGCGGTCACGGCATTGGTGAGGTCTTCCACGAGGACCCCCAGGTCCTGCACTACGGCAGGCGCGGCACCGGGATAGAACTCAAGGAGGGCATGACACTGACCGTGGAACCCATGGTCAATGCGGGCAAGGCTGCCGTACGGCTACTGCCCGACGGATGGACGGTTGTGACCCGGGATCGCAGCCTGTCAGCCCAATGGGAGCACACTTGCCTGATCACGGCCGACGGCTTCGAAGTACTGACGCTCGGCGCGATTGAACGCCCGTAAACAGACTATCTTTTCAATGAGTTATAGCGCACTTCGCGAATCACTGGCCACCGCAGGCGAGGACTTGCGGGTGCGCTTTGAGCAGGGTGAATCCGTTGTCGACCTGGTCCACGCGCGAGCGGCGCTGATCGATGACGCGTTGCTCGGCTTGTGGGGCGAGCATGTCGAAGATACGGGCGCCGCCCTGGTGGCCGTCGGCGGTTACGGACGGGGCGAATTGCACCCCTTCTCCGATGTCGATGTCATGTTGCTGCTTCCGGACAAATTACCGGCTGGCGGCGAAGAGTCCCTGTCCGCCTTTGTCACGGCACTTTGGGACATTGGTCTTGAGATCGGCCACAGCGTGCGCACGATTGCAGAGTGCCGCGAGGAAGCGCGAGCGGACCTGACCATTGCGACGACGCTGATGGAAGCGCGGCTGCTTGCCGGCCCAGAAGAGCTGTTCAGCGAAATGCAGGAGCTGATCTCGCCCGCCAACATGTGGCCATCTGACCGTTTTTTCGAGGAAAAGCGCAAGGAACAAATTGTTCGCCACCATCGCTACCACGACACGGCGTACAACCTCGAACCCAATGTCAAAGGTAGCCCCGGCGGCTTGCGCGACATCCAGATGATCGGGTGGGTGGCCAAACGGCACTTTGGCGCCGCCACGCTGGCAGAACTCGTCGATCACAAGTTCCTGACTCGGGGCCAGTTGCAGCGTCTCGAGGACGGCCAGGCGTTCCTCTGGCGCATTCGCTTCGCGCTCCACATCCTGACCGGACGACGCGAAGATCGCCTGCTATTTGACCACCAGAAGAACCTCGCCAAAATGCTGGGCTACGAGGACGCGACCTATACGCTTGCGGTTGAACAACTCATGCAGCGCTACTACCGGACGGTAATGGAACTCAGCCGCCTCAACGAGATGCTGCTGCAGCTCTTCGAGGAAGCAATCCTCATGGATCCCGGCGCACCCGCCGAGCCACTGAATGCCAGGTTCCAGGTCAAGAACGGCTTTCTCCAGACTGCGAACGACCGGGTATTTCGCAAGGACCCGTCGGCATTGCTCGAACTCTTCCTGCTGTTGCAGCAGCATCCCGAGATACAGGGCGTCAGCGCGTTCACCGTCGGGCTGATCAAGCGCAACCTCCACCTGATTGACGACGAGTTCCGGCAAAACCCGCGCAACCATCGCCTGTTCCTCGCAATCCTGCGTGCGCCAGAGGGCGTCACGCACCAACTGCGCCGCATGAACCTGTACGGGGTCCTCGGTCTCTACATCCCGGCATTCGGTCGCATTGTCGGTCGCATGCAGTACGACCTCTTCCACGCCTACACCGTGGATGAGCACACACTGTTCGTCGTCAGCAACCTGCGGCGCTTCGCGTTATCCCGGTTCGACGACGAGTTTCCGCGGTGCAGCGAGATCATGCAGGCACTGGAACGACCCGAGATCGCGTACCTGAGTGGCTTGTTTCATGACATTGCCAAGGGTCGCGGCGGGGATCATTCGGAACTCGGGGCTGTCGATGCAGAAGCGTTCTGTCTTGAGCACGGGTTGAGCAAGTACGAGGCAGGAATCGTCGCCTGGCTGGTGCGCAATCACCTGGCCCTGTCCATGACGGCGCAGAAGAAGGACATTCATGACCCCGCGGTGATTAACGAGTTCGCGACGCTGGTCGGAGATCCCCTGCACCTCGATTATCTTTACCTGCTAACTGTCGCTGACGTGCGCGGTACCGACCCCAAGTTATGGAATTCGTGGAAGGCACAGCTGTTCAACGATCTGTATACGCTGACGCGTCGCGCCCTGCGCCGCGGCCTTGAGAATCCGATCGACCGCGAATTACTTCTGAACGAAAAACAGGAGAAGGCTCGCTCGATACTCGTCGAACGGGGCATTTCGGACGAGCGCATCGATGAAGTCTGGGCACTGCTCAACGACAACTATTTCATCAAGCACCGTGTTAAGGAGATAACCTGGCATACCGAGTGGCTGGCCGAGTCCGACACCGAATCCGCAATCGGCCTGGTCGATGTCCGCCGCAGGAAGACCGGGGATGGCATCGAAGCCGTGTTATACACGCCGCGTGAGAATCGCACATTCGCCCATGCGACCGCTGTTCTCGATGAGCTTGGAATGACCATTATCGACGCCCGCATTGTGCCGCTCGATAAGCGTCGCAGCATTGTGACGCTGGTGTTCATGGAACTGGACAGCCGGGTGGAAAGCGATGAAGCGCGCATCAACAAGGTTCGCAGGTCACTGACACGAATACTGACAGCGCCGAGCGACAAGGTATCGCCTGTTACGCGAGCGGCGCCACGGCAGGCGCGGATGTTCACGACGAAAACGAGCGTCGACTTCGGTCGCAGCACGTCTGACGATCACACGGTCCTCGAACTGCGCGCCGCGGACCGTCCCGGCCTGCTCAGTACAATCGGGCAGGTGTTCATCGAACAGGGCATCGATATTGAGGCGGCCAAAATAGTGACTATTGGTGAGCGCGCGGAAGACGTATTCTATGTGTGCCTCGAATCGGGCGGTGGCGCCCTGAACCAGACTCAGCAGGACGAGCTCGGCAAAGCGTTGCTGGACCGCCTTGGAAGCAATGCAAACTCATAAGAGCGAACAAGCATGCAGGAACTTGAACAGGTAATCGAACAGGCGTTTGATAATCGTGCGCAGGGCTTCGACGATCGCGCACTGGTGGAGCAGGCCGTGCAGGAAGCCATCGGCCTCCTCGACTCCGGTGAGGCGCGCGTTGCGGAAAAACGGGATGGCGACTGGCATGTGAACCAGTGGCTGAAGAAGGCGGTACTCCTGAGTTTCCGACTTGCCGATAACCGCGTATTCGAGAGCGGGCACAGCCGCTTTTACGACAAGGTGCCGTTGAAGTACGCGGACTACTCCGACGAGCAATTTCGGGCTGACGGGGTTCGCGTCGTGCCTGACGCCATCGTTCGCCGCGGCGCCTACGTGGCCCCGGATGTCGTTCTCATGCCGAGCTTCGTGAATATCGGCGCCTATGTCGACAGCAGCACGATGGTGGACACCTGGGCAACGGTGGGCAGTTGCGCACAGATCGGCAGGAACGTGCATCTATCCGGTGGCGTGGGCATCGGTGGCGTGCTTGAGCCGATCCAGGCCGGGCCGACAATTATCGAAGATGACTGTTTCATTGGCGCAAGATCCGAGGTCGTCGAAGGTGTTATCGTCGGGGAAGGATCTGTCATTTCCATGGGTGTCTACCTCGGACAAAGCACCCGCATATACAATCGGGAGACGGGCGAGATCACCTACGGGCGCATTCCCGCCGGTTCCGTTGTCGTCTCCGGCAACCTCCCATCGTCTGACGGAAAATACTCCTTGTATTGCGCCGTCATCGTAAAACAGGTCGATGCGAGGACCCGTTCGAAGACCGGCCTCAACGACCTGCTGCGAAACCTGGACTAAGGCAATGCTGACTGTTTATGGAATCAAGAGCTGCGACACCTGCCGCAAAGCGCGCAAGTATCTTGCCGAGAACGACATCAAGTTTCGATTTCATGACGTTCGCGACGACGGGCTGGATATCCAGATGCTGGAACGCTGGGCCGATCGCATCGCGTGGGAGAAACTGCTCAACCGGCAAAGCCTGACCTGGCGGAAGATCCCGGAGGTCGATCGCGACGGGATGAGCAGAGATCGTGCTTTCGCGTTGATACTCGATCAGCCGACACTGCTGAAACGACCTGTCCTGGAATCTGACCGCTTCCTGGCCGTCGGGTTTTCGGAGAAGCGCTTTAGCGACTACTGGACGAAAGCGAATCCGTAATCGACAGGTGTCAGTCACGCCGCTACCCGATCCGGCCGGTAATGTAGTCCTCGGTCAGCTTGTGCTGCGGATTGGTGAAGATCCGGTCCGTCTCGTCAACCTCGACCAGGAGTCCGAGGTGGAAGTAGGCAACTCGCTTCGAGACGCGTGCCGCCTGCTGCATTGAATGCGTCACGATGACGATCGCGTAGTCCTCACATAGCTCGTCCATGAGGTCTTCGATGCGAGCGGTCGCGATCGGGTCCAGCGCAGAGCAGGGCTCGTCCATCAGGATCACCTCGGGATCCACCGCGATCGTGCGCGCGATACAGAGGCGCTGCTGCTGACCGCCGGACAAACTGGTCCCGGGTTCGTCCATGCGGTCCTTCACTTCCTTGAGCAGGCCGGCCCGCTCGAGACTCGTGTGCACGATGTTGTCGAGCTCTGCCCGATCGCCGGCGAGACCATGAATACGCGGACCGTAAGCGACATTGTCGTAGATGCTCTTCGGAAACGGATTGGGCTTCTGGAACACCATGCCGACACGCGCACGCAACGCTACCGGGTCCTGTTCCTTGCGGTAGATATCCTGGCCATCCAGCGTGATAGTCCCGGTTACGCGCGCCGACTCGATCGTGTCATTCATGCGATTCAGGCAACGCAGGAACGTCGACTTGCCGCAACCCGACGGCCCGATCAGCGCGATGACCTCTTTCTTGCCGATTTCCAGGGACACGTTCTGGATAGCGTGATTGTCGCCGTAGTAGACGTTGACGTCTTGCGCCACCATGAACGGATTTTCGCTGTGAATATCGCCGACGGTCTCGCGACCGAGCTCGGATACGCGACCACGCGCCTCCGGTCGCGTGGCGCGGTCTTCGTCGGCTCGACTTCGGTTTCCTGCATTCCAGGCGGCGGCGGGTTGTCGGCGGGTGCTTTAGTCATTGCAGTCATTCTCATACAGGTTCCCCGGTAGCTCAATCGCTATCCTCACCACTTTCGCTCCATTCGCTTCCGCAGGATGACGGCCGTCAGGTTCATGAGCAGGAGAAAGCCGAGCAGAACGATAATCGCCGCGGATGTGCGCTCGGCGAAAGGCACGTTCCGGGCTGTCCGCCCAAAGATAGATCTGTACCGGCAAAGCGGTGGCCGGATCGGTCAGTCGCGCCGGCACATCGACGATAAACGCGACCATGCCAATCATCAGCAGCGGCGCGGATTCTCCGAGCGCGCGGCTCATGCCAATAATTGCGCCGGTCAACATGCCGGGCATGGCCAGCGGCAGAACATGGTGGAATACCACCTGTGTCGACGATGCGCCGAGGCCCAGTGCGGCCTCCCTGATCGATGGGGGGACCGCTTTGATAGCAGCGCGCGACGCGATGATGATCACCGGCAACGTCAGCAGTGTCAGGACGAGGCCACCCACAAGCGGGGCCGACCGCGGCAGCGCCGCCCAGTTGATGAAGACCGCGAGGCCGAGCAATCCAAAAACGATCGAGGGCACTGCAGCCAGGTTGTTGATATTCACTTCGATGAGGTCCGACCATCGATTCCGGGGTGCGAACTCCTCGAGGTAGATGGCCGCGGCAACGCCAATTGGAAAGGACATCACCAGTGTCACTATCAACATGTAGAACGACCCCATGACAGCGCCTTTGATACCCGCCAGCTCCGGTTCACGCGAGTCACCGTTGGTGAACAGCGCCATGTTAAAGCGCGTCTCGAGGCGACCGGCGTCCTGCAGTTGCCTGACCCACTCAATCTGCATGTCCGACAGGGGCCGCAACGCTTCGTCGAGTTCTGCGTCGATATTGCCCTTGATGAGCATGTCCACGTTCGACGACGCAGGCACCCAGATCGTTTGTGTGGTGCCAAGCAGTTCCGGATCTGCAGCGATCAGCTCGCGTACCTGGTATGCGGCACCGACACTCACGATGCGATACAACTCGCGTCGATCGCTGCGGCTCGACACGTCCGGAAACTGCGCACGCAGGGCCATACGCACGACACCGTCAAAGTCTGCGTACACAAGGTCCAGCTCGCCGCCGGGCGCCAGCACGTCTGCCGACAATTCGATATCGAGCTGCAGGAAGGTCTGCTTGAAGGCCGACGATCCGTTGGCTATCAGCGTCGCGAAGAACACGCCAAGAAACAGGATACCGACAGTCGTCGCGAGCAGGCCGACAAGCTTGAAGATACGTTCCTTGCGACGCCGTCGCGGCAAGCCGGCTGCAACTTTTTCCTTTGTAAATTTGCCTGTGCTCATCATCCCCGCCTATTCGTATTGCTCGCGATACTTGCGAACGACGCTGAGACCGATGACGTTAAGAAACAGCGTCACGACGAAGAGCACCAGTCCGAGCGCAAATGCGGCCAGCGTCTTCGCGCTGTCGAACTCCTGGTCACCGACCAGCAAGGTCACGATCTGCACCGTTACCGTCGTTACCGCTTCAAACGGATTCGCCGTGAGATTCGCCGCAAGACCTGCGGCCATCACGACGATCATGGTCTCGCCGATGGCGCGTGAGATGGCCAGCAATATGCCGCCAACGATACCGGGCAATGCCGCAGGCAAAATGACCTTGGTCATCGCCTCGGAACGGGTCGAACCCAGCCCGAGCGCACCGTCACGCATGGCGGATGGTACGGCATTGATCGCGTCGTCGGAAAGAGAGGAAACCAGCGGGATAATCATGATGCCCATGACCAGCCCCGCCGCAACCGCGCTCTCCGACGCAACCTCGATGCCGGCCGCTTCGCCTGCCTGGCGAACCCAGGGCGCGACAGTCAGTGCCGCGAAGAAGCCATAAACCACGGTTGGGATACCGGCCAGGATTTCGAGCAGTGGCTTTGCAATACCGCGAACGCGGGCGCTCGAGTACTCGGCAAGATAGATCGCTGTCATGAGACCCACCGGGACCGCGACGACCATCGCAATGCTGGTAATCAACAGGGTACCGGTGAAAAGCGGTACCGCACCGAAACTGCCGGACGAGCCAACCTGGTCAGCGCGAATCGCAGTCTGCGGACTCCAGTTCAGGCCGAACAGGAACTCGGTGACAGGGACTTTCTGGAAGAAACGAATGGCCTCGAAGAGTACCGACAGTACGATGCCGATCGTCGTGAAGATCGCGATACTCGAGGCGGCGATCAGGAACCAGCGAATGACGCGCTCGACCCGATTGCGTGCGCGCAAATCCGGATGGATCCGTCGCCAGGCGTGAGCCCCGCCAAGTCCGGCCAGGCCAATGACCAGCACCGCGAGGACCTGTCGGCTCCTGGCGGCATAATCCAGGAACTGGGTAGCAGCGTCCTGCAGAAGATCGTCAGCCGCGACGCTGATGACGTCACCGGCTGCGAGATTCTGGATGTTGTTGACGAGCAGGTTGAGTTCGCCGGCCGGCAGGTTGCGATACGACTCTGGCAAGCCGCTGACCACGAGCGCGACAATGAGCTTCGGCTCAATAAGAACCCAGGCCAGCAGCAATGCCAGCGCGGGCAACACGACCCAGATTGCAACGTAGTAGCCGTAGTAGCCGGGCAGCGAATGCAGCGCCAGGCCGTGTCCCGGCCCCCCAACGAGGGAAAGCGATCGTCCACGTCCATAATAGAACGCAGCGGTCGCCATGAATCCAAGCAGCAGTATGAGTGTCGTGCTTTGCATTTATTCGTTCAATAACGGACGGCGGCGACCCACAACGGATCGCCGCCAGACCCGATACTATAGCGCCTTATTCTGTAGCTAATGACAACGGCGTCAGGTCACGCACTGCAGCGGCAACTGCCGCGCGCTCGTCGTCGGGCATGGGAATCAGCCCACGATCAGAGAGATAGCCCTCTTCTCCCCATGCGCGCTCGCTGGTGAACTCACGCAGGAAGCCTCTCAGGCCCGGGATAACGTCGACGTGCGCTTTCTTCACGTAGAAGTACAGGGGTCGCGACACAGGGTAATCGCCATCGGCGATCGCATCGAAAGTCGGCGCAACGCCGTCCACGAGCGCGCCCTTCACTTTCTCCATGTTCTGGTCCAGGAAGCTGAAGCCAAATATGCCGAACGCGTTCGGGTTGGCCTGCAGTTTCTGCACGATCAGGTTGTCGTTTTCGCCGGCCTCAATAAACACGCCATCTTCGCGAATCGTGTGGCACACGGTCTGGAACCTGTTCTTGTCTGACTTACCCAAAGCAGCGATCCACGGCGTTGCCTTGCAGCCGCCCTCCATCGCGAGTTCGACAAATGCGTCGCGTGTACCGGAGGTCGGGGGAGGACCCAGTACTTCGATCTTCATCGCCGGGAGGTCCGGGTTAACGTCCGCCCAGGTCGTGTACGGATTATCGATGAGCTCACCTTCGGCGTCACCAGGAACTTGCTTGGCGAGTGCCAGGAAGATATCCGCACGTGACAGACTGATCGTTGCCGCGCCAATTGCGTTCGCAAATACGATACCGTCGTAACCGATCTTGACTTCGATAATCTCGGTAACGCCATTCGCAGCGCAACTCGCTACCTCTGAGGATTTGATGGCGCGTGACGAATTGGTGATGTCAGGATAGTCCACGCCGACACCGTCACAGAACAGCTTCAGACCGCCGCCCGAACCGGTGGACTCGATCTTCGGCGTCTTGAACTCGCTGCCGCGACCGAATCGCTCGGCAACGACCGTTGCGAACGGATAGACTGTCGATGAACCGACGACGTACACGTAGTCGCGGCCGGCCTGCGCAAAGGCACTGACCGAAAATGCCAGGCCAGCGAGTAGCGTTGCGACCAGGGCGAAAGTTTTACTGATGAATACTCAATTGAGATCTCCAGGGGGTTGGAATTCATGCGCAAAGCTTAAGGATGAATTGTTACCGATTTGTTGCAATCGACCAATTAAAGTGGTCTGATTGCATTAGCTGCAAAACGTTTTTTTATATATATTTCATATAGTTACTGGACCTCATTCAAGCAATGGCTCACGACCGAGAAGAACCCGTAATCGACCTCTTGTGCGATTTGATACGACGCCGATCGATCACACCGGAAGACGCCGGTTGCCAGGCCCTGATGGCCGAGCGCCTGCAGCGCCTGGGCTTCACCTGCGAGACAATGTTGTTCAACGACGTGACGAACCTCTGGGCGCGACGGGGCGACAGTCCACCCATACTGTGTTTCGCCGGCCACACTGACGTCGTACCACCCGGCGACGAGCAGGACTGGCAAACAGACCCGTTCGAGCCGACTTTCAAGGGCGGTGAAATCTACGGTCGCGGATCGGCGGATATGAAGAGCGGACTGGCCGCAATGATCGTCGCGGTTGAGGAGTTTCTTGGCGAGCATCCCGACCACGCCGGCAGCATTGCATTCCTGATCACGAGTGACGAAGAGGGCCGCGCGCGCGATGGCACGCTGAAGGTCGTACAGGCACTGGCCGAACGCGGCGAACATATTGACTGGTGCGTGCTGGGTGAGCCGTCCAGCCAGGACAGGCTCGGTGACCTCGTGCGGGTCGGCCGTCGCGGTTCGCTGAGCGGTATGCTGACGGTGCGAGGGGTCCAGGGCCATGTGGCTTACCCGCAGCTGGCCGACAACCCGATCCGGCGTTTCGCGCCGGTCCTGGCGGAACTGCATGACACCGTCTGGGACGATGGCAATGAATTCTTCCCACCGACCAGCTTCCAGGTGGTCGACATTCGCGCAGGCATCGGGGCACCGAACGTCACGCCCGGCGAACTGACAGCGCGTTTCAATTTTCGTTATTCAACCGAATGGACCCATGAATCGTTGCGGGAAAAGGTCCACTCTCTTTTCGACGCACACGACATCAATTACGAATTGGAATGGCATCTGTCGGGCGAACCGTTTCTTACGCAGCCTGGCAAGCTGATCAACGCGGTGCACCAGGCCGTTACGGAATACACCGGCGCGGCGCCTGAACTCTCGACCGGCGGCGGCACGTCAGACGGCCGATTTATCTCGCCGTCCGGCGCCGATGTCGTGGAACTCGGGCCAATCAATGCATCGATTCACAAGGTCGACGAACACGTGAAGATTGCGGATGTTGTTGCCCTGACCGGAATGTACAGGCGCATTATGGAGTTGATGCTGCGTTAGCGGCCTGCTCGTCCCTACGAGCTTTTCCGGAGGTTGTTCCAGATACCGGCAATGCCGAGGCCACCGAGTCCGATGATGACCCAGCTGGGCATCGAGAGCCCCAGCAAGCGCCAGACAACTTCGGCGCATTCGCCTGAACCCTTGAATATCAGGCTCAGTGCATCGAACAACGCGAAGTTGTCCATGATGTACTCGAAACCAGGACCGCAGGATGGCACTTCCTCCGCCGGCATGTTCTGCAAGCGGACGTGCCAGGTCGCAACCGCAACACCGCAAGCCGCGACCAGTCCGACGAGCACGCCATAGACGCGCGCGCCGGCTTTGCCCGGGTTCTGGACAGCAGCCAGCAGAAATACGATGCCAAGCAGGATGGTCGCGATGCGCTGGAAGACGCACAGCGGGCAAGGCTCCAGGAGCAGAACGTACTGGGCATAAAGGGCGAAGCCCATCATGCCCGCGCAGGCGAGAAAGCCTGCGAGATTGAGCAGGCGACGATTCGGTAATGTCATTACTTACGAGTCAGAATCTGGCGCATCGGGAATGGCAGTATGACGCACATCACTGCCCTGCACCATATAGATCACGTACTCGCAGATGTTCTTGGCATGATCACCGATACGCTCCAGCGAGCGCGCACACCAGGTAACGTTCATGACGCGCTTGATGGATCGTGGATCTTCCATCATGAAAGTGATGCACTGCCGCTGGATCGCCTCGTATTCCTCGTCAACGCGTCCGTCTTCGCGAACGACATCCCAGGCGTCTTTCACACTGAGACGGGCAAGAGCATTCATCGCATCGCGCACCATGTGCGCGACGTGTTGGCCCAGCGTCTTGAGCTCGCGATAGGAGTCCGGTGGCCGGTCCATGGCCGCCAGTTGGGAGGCAAGGAAGCCGATTTTCTCGGCTTCGTCGCCAATCCGCTCAAGATCCGTAATGGTCTTGATGATCGCGACAATCAAGCGCAGGTCACGCGCCGTCGGCGCACGCGTAGCGAGAATGCGACCGCACTCTTCGTCAATGGCGACCTCCAGGTTGTTGACCTTGTAGTCGTCCTCTGCAACCTGAAGTCCGAGCGCACTATCGCCGGTAACAATTGCAGTGATTGCCAGGGACAGCTGCGATTCAACCAGGCCTCCCATGGCGAGGACATTGTTGCGCAGGTCCTCGATGTCCTTGTTGAATCGACGCGAAATATGATCGGTCAAACCCGTTGCATCCATGATGATTTTTTACTCACAAGTGTTGTCGAAGCCTACTTCCATTTCCACTGGAAGTCGAACATCAGGCGATCGTAGTCGCTCTTGCTGCCCGAAGCGACATCCACCTCGTTAATGAAGTACTGCGCACCGATGGCCCATGTCTTGCTCATGCCGTAGGTGAAGTGCAGCCGGTGGCCCTTGCTGTCAGCACCGCCGCCACCGAAATCGGAGTCGGTCAGCAGACCCAGCATCGAATCAGCCTGCTTGTCCGCGTAGTAATACGTGAACTCCATCTCACCGCGATTCTTGGCCTGGCCGATAGTTCCGCCGAGTGCCCAGCCCGTATCGTTGTCCGACGCGTCGCTGTTCAGGACGTACTCAAAGAACACACTCGCCGGCAATTCACCCACATCGAAAGAGGCCACGCCGAATGCCTGGGCCAGGTTGTAGTCGTACAGGTACACGCAGGACTCACCCGGCGTTGTGCCACAGGCTTGTCCATCAGCCTGGACAGCCGTGTTGCCGTAGAAATCGCCCGGGTCGCTCGGATCGCCGAAGGTGGTTGCTTCGCCCTTTGTCGGAATCGCGTAGTAACCGATGCCGCCGGTCAGGTTTACGTCACCCACGACCGCGCTGGCGCCAACCTGGCCGCCCCAGCTGAAGTTGCTGTTGGAGCGTCCGCTGTCGCCTTCGAGAAACGTGCCGATCGCGTTGACAAAGAACCAGTCGCGTTCGTATTTCACCGCCAGTCCTTCTGGCGTCCAGTCGCTGTCCCAGGTGAGCTGCTGTCCGCCGACGCGCAGGAGCGGATTCTTGAATTTGCCTGCAATCAGGTTCAGGCCATCGGTCGCTTCCCAATCCACGTAGGCCAGGTTCAGGCCGACGCCCTTTGTCGACCCACCGCCACCGAGTGTCTGGTTGGTTGACACTGGATCGTCGCCGCCGGTCGCGAGGCCAAATCCGACCTCGGTCCGGTCGTCCAGCTGAGCCTTGATGTTGGCGCGCGCGCGAATTCTGTTGCGCTTGCGTGTATCGGAGCCCTCCGCATCGATGCGCTCGTAGCGATAGCGAAAATCGCCGTCGAGACTCACGCGGTCAGTCCAGCTTGAAGATGAGGCCGGAATCGCCGCCACCGCGGTCTTTACCTCGTCAACCTCGGCGTCAACCTGGTTCTGCCCCGCTTTCAGCTCGGCGTTTTCAGCCTCCAGCTGGTCAAGACGTGCAGAAACCGCCGCCAATTGCTCACGCAAGAGCGCGAATTCTTCGTCACTCACTGCGGCAAATGCACCGGAAGAAAGGACGATGGACGATGCCACCGCCATGGATAGGAGTCGTTTCATGATTCGCAAGCCCTTGTTGGGATTAATTTTGGCGGCACGCTGGCCACGTCAGGTGTCGACAATATGACAGAATTGTTGCCGTTTTATGACAGAACGGCAGGAGGTTCTATAACGATGCGCTCCGCGGGAAAA
Source organism: uncultured Gammaproteobacteria bacterium (assembly GCA_963698415.1). Lineage (GTDB taxonomy): Bacteria > Pseudomonadota > Gammaproteobacteria > Steroidobacterales > Woeseiaceae > UBA1847. The sequence continues at coordinate 92,075 of CAVOQS010000017.1, forward strand.
TGGCAGCGAAACTCGCTGCCCTCGCCGACGGCACTCGTAATAATCAAGTCGGCGTCGTGACGAGCCAGCACGTGCTTCACAATCGCAAGGCCGAGACCGGTCCCGCCTGCGTCGCGGCTGCGGCTCTTGTCGATGCGGAAGAAGCGCTCCGTAAGCCGGGGAATGAACTCGGGATCGATACCCTCTCCCGTATCGCTCACGATGAGGTCGCCGCCATCGACGTCCGAGCGCCAGGTCAGCGTGATGTTGTCCGTCATCGGGCGTGAACCGGACTGCGTTGGACAGCAAATTCACAATGACCGTTTCGATCTCCGCCGCATTGCCGGTCAGTTTCGCCCTGGACTCGTCGCGCACCTCAATCGGCGCGATCCGGGCGTGCCCTTCAAAAGCCTGTTTCACGTGGTTCAGCAGCCCAACGATGTCAACGACCTGGTCGGTCTCCGATTTTCCGGCGCCTTCCAGCCGCGACAGCTCGAGCAATTCGCCGAGGATATGCCGCATGCGCTTCGCCTGCGCCTGCATCTGTGACACGGGCTTGGCCCAGGCCGGCGGAATCTGATCGTCGTCGGACAGCGCGTCGAGGTAGCCGGTGATAACGGTCAGCGGTGAACGCAATTCGTGAGACGCATTGGCAACGAAATCGCGGCGCATCTTGCTCAGCCGGAAACGCTCCGTCACATCGCGCAGCAGCAGCAACTTCTGGTCAGCGCCGTAAGGAACTACGCGGCAATTCAGCCAGTTGCCGTCGACAACCGGTGACGGTATCTCGACCCTCGATGACTGGTCTTCCGAGTGCAGCAGTTTGACCAAATCCGGGTCGCGCAGAATGTTGTCGACTCGTTGCCCGCGGTCTTTCTTGCGTTTGAGTCCGGCCAACTCACTGGCGGCGCGGTTGCACGTGACAATTTCGTTGTCCGCATTGAGAACGACTGCGCCATCGGGCATTGCATTGGTCGACTTGCGAATTTCCTTGAGTAGCTGGCGATACTCCTGCTTCCGGCGCGTCGCTTTCTCGTCCTGGTGTCGAAACCTCGAGAACAGCTGCTCCCAGATTCCCTCGCCGTAGCGAAAATCATCGAAATTGCCGGTGCGCAACGCACGGTCGAAACTCAAGAGCTGCCGCACCTGCCATAGCAGTGCAAGGAGCGCTGCGATCAACAGACCAAGCGCAGCCTCGCCATAAATGGCGCCGACCAGGCCGCCCGCTGCCAGGAACAGCAGGATGCCCAACAGGAATTTTCTGGCCGCGTCAGACATCGCGAGTCGAGAACCGGTAGCCCGCACCACGAACCGTCTGGATGTAGCGGTCCGCGTCCGCGTCGGTCAGAGCCTTGCGCAGCCTGCGGACATGAACGTCAACCGTGCGCTCCTCGACATAGACGTTTGCCCCCCACACGCGATCGAGCAACTGGGCACGACTGTATACGCGCTCAGCATGCGTCATCAGGAAGTGCAGCAGGCGATACTCGGTCGGCCCGAGTTTGATCTCGGTGCCGGCAGCCAGCACCCTGTGCCCGGCTGAATCGAGTTCGAGGACGCCTTCCCTGAGCACTTCGCTCGCGGAGGCGCCTGCGCGGCGCAGTACGGCCTTGATACGCGCCACGAGTTCGCGAGGAGAGAACGGCTTCGTAATGTAATCATCGGCGCCACCTTCGAGACCGGAGACCTTGTCCCGATCCTCCGCGCGCGCGGTCAACATGATAATTGCCAGGTCTTCGTACTCCTTGTCGCGTTTCAGCATGCGCGTCAGTTCGAGACCGCTGATATCCGGCAACATCCAGTCGACGAGCGCAAGATCCGGTCGATTGTCGGTGAGCAGTTGCCGGGCCTCGCGACAGTCAGCCGCCTCGAAGGTCTCGAAGCCTGCGCGCGACAGGTGAAACGCTATCATTTCGCGAATCGCTTGTTCGTCCTCGATGATCAGGATCTTTGCGGTGGCCATACAATTCTGCTGCAAACTCAAACTGCGCATTTCAACAGCAGTATATTACAGTTCTGTTACGCCCCTTCCGTGGCGGGTTTCTGTGCCACCTTGCTGCGCAGGTACGCGGGCACCAGGTCCTGGGGACTGATCGCAGCACCTCGCCCAAGCGCCCGTTCACCCAGCGTCAACAGGTAACGGGCACGCGGATGCTGGATTCGTGATCGCTGCCCGATGAGCGTCGCGTTGGCCGCGGCAAGATCCGGATACCGATCCCAGCCAAAGCCGGCCGCCGCCCGACTCTGAGCAAGTTCCGGGGTCAGTTCCCCGATCAGGGTCTGTGTCTGCAGGCGCTCGGGGAATATTTCCACGAGATCGTCGCCGGACCCGCGCCGATAGGCACCAAGATAGACCTCATTCAAGTGCGCGTCCTGTGCGACGACAACCTCTGCCGCATCGGTTTCCGCAAATACCTGCGCCGCGACGGCGGCCAATGACGATACTGGGACGATACGCAGCCCGGCGCCGTGGGCGATTCCCTGCGCGACCGATGCCGCGATCCGCATGCCGATAAACGAGCCCGGCCCGTTGCCCAGCACGACCGCATCCAGTTCGTCCGGCGCAAGGCCCCCTTCAGCCAGGACCGCCTGGATCATAGGCATCAGCAGGCGGGTATGTTCCCTGGCTTGCTCTTCGTGCCGTTCGCAGACCAGCCCATCCACGGCCAACGCGGCCGAGCAGGCCAGCGACGACGTATCGATTGCCAATAGCTTCACGCGACCGCTCCGCGGCGCTCACGATGCGCCAGGAAGCTTGCGACGTCGTTCAGCGATGAGGTGGTGGGCATCGGCGCGAGGCATTCGAGAAACCTGGCACCGTAGCGTTTGCCGGTAATTCTTGGATCACACAGCACGATGACGCCATAGTCGTTCTCATCGCGCAACAGGCGTCCGGCGCCCTGTTTCAGCGACAAAGCGGCCAGTGGCAACTGGTGGTCCATGAACCCGTTGCCCCCTTCACGACGTATGTACTCGAGACGCGCCATCATCAGGGGATCCGCCGGAGACGCGAACGGCAGTTTGTCGATCGCCACAACGCTGAGCGCCGGACCGCGCACGTCGACGCCCTCCCAGAAGCTGCCGGTCCCCAGGAGGACCGCATTGCCATACTCGCGGAAGCGACGCAGCAAATCGTCGCGGGGTGAGTCGCCCTGGACAAGCAGCTTGCGCTTGCCGAGCACTGACTTATTGGCCTTGAACCACTTTTTCGCCGTGTTGAGCGCGCGGTGGCTCGTGAACAGGCAGAACATGCCACCGCTCGTCATGTCGAGCAGTGGCGTGACGTTTTCGAGCATCGCTTCGGTATGTGTCGGATCGGACGGTTGTGGCAGTCCCGGCGGCAGGAATATCAGCCCGTTGTCCTCGACGCGGTAAGGGCTCGGGAACGTCAGGCCGGAGACGCCGGCCAGGCCCATGCGCGAAGCGAAATGCGAAAAGTCCTCGCCGACCGCCAGCGTCGCAGAGGTGAATATCCAGGACTGGAAGCCGTTATCGATAAGCCCGTTTAGCTTCGACGATACGTCGAGCGGTGTCAGGTGCAAACGCAAACTCCGGGGATTGACCTCGAGCCAGCGCAGGCCATCCCAACTGTCCTCACTGACCAGGATCGCAAGCCGCTCGCTCATGCCAAGCAGCTGTTCATGCAGCTTCTCCAGTTCGATGGACGCGTCGCCGAGATCGGCAACAGCCGCCTGAACATCGTGGATGGCGTAGGCAAGATTATCGAGCGCTTCGCGCACGTCTCGCATGACCTCACCGAGCTCGTAACGTCCTTCTTTGCGGGGCGCGTCGGCCCGCAGCGAGCGAATCGCTGTCTGGAACTTGTCGACGCGACGGTTCAGCTCGGGTTGCGAGAACGGCAATGTCGCGGCCCTGAGGTCTTCGAGCACGCGCTCAAGCTCACGGGTCCCGAGAGACACGCCGAAGAACTGGACGGCAAGATCCGGTATCTGATGGGCCTCATCGATAATCACGGCCTCCGCACCCGGGAGGAATTCGACAAAGCCCTCTTCTTTCATCGCGAGATCGGCCAGCAGGAGATGATGGTTCACAACGACCAGGTCCGCTTCCTGGGCTGCCTTGCGCGCCTTCACCACGTGGCATTTTGAATATTCCGGGCACTTTTGGCCGAGACAATTATCGGCAGTCGACGTGACCAGCGGCCAAACCGGGGAATCCTCGGGCACTTCGATGAGCTCTGACTTGTCACCACTCGCGGTGCGGTAGCGCCATTCCCTGACTTCATTCAGATCATCGGCAATCGAGGCCGCCGGCTCGGTCACCAGGTCCAGCCTGTGCACACACAGGTAGTTGGCGCGCCCCTTGAGCAAGGCAGCCGTGACCGGGCGGCCGATCGCCTTGCCCACCAACGGCAGATCGCGATGGTAGAGCTGGTCCTGCAGCGCCTTGGTTCCGGTGCTGATGATGGTCTTGCGACCGCTCTGCAGCGCCGGCAACAGGTAGGCGAAGGTCTTGCCGGTGCCGGTTCCCGCCTCGACGACCAGGCGTTCGGAGCCCTCGATCGCCTCGGCGACTGCCTCGGCCATCCAGGCCTGTCCGGCACGCGGCTGGAAGCCGGGAAGATAGGCCTTAAGCGGGCTGTTCTCGCCAAAAAATTCCGTCAGATTGATCACGGCGCAAGGGTACACCGTTCAGCAGAAACTCGCGCGCCGGTTTCTGGCAGGAAGCCAGATTTTTCGAAGAACGCCCAAAATTACCGGCTTTCTGGTAATGATTCCGGGCGCGCCCCACGTATAATGGCCTTACCAATTCGCGCTGGCCGAAGATGCTGGCCACCCAGTTCGAGAATCCATAAAAAATGACAAGTAAATTAGAGTCGCTGCAGTCCTGGGTCGACCAGGTCGCTGCACACACTCAGCCCGAGGCTATTCACTGGTGCACGGGCTCCGAGCAGGAGTACCAGGATCTCATCGAGTTGATGCTGGCACACGGGACCCTGACCACGCTGAATCGCGAAACCCATCCGAATTGTTACCTGCACCTGTCCAGCCCGAACGACGTTGCTCGCGTCGAGCACCTGACGTTCATCTGTACGCATGAAAAGGACGATGCGGGTCCGAACAACCTCTGGATGGAACCGGCCGAAGCCCACGCGAAGATGGACGGGCTTTTCGCAGGCTGTATGCGCGGCCGCATCATGTACGTGATTCCCTACTGCATGGGCCCAATCAACTCGCCCTACTCGCGCTGTGGTGTCGAAATTACGGACAGCGCCTACGTCGTTGCCAACATGAAGTTGATGACAAAGATGGGCAACAATGCACTGCAACGCATTGAAAAAGAAGGGACTTTTGTTCGCGGGCTCCATTCGACCGGCGAACTCGATCCGGATCGCCGCTTCATCATGCATTTCCCGGAGGAGCTGTCGATCAAGAGCTATGGTTCCGGCTATGGTGGCAACGCGCTGCTTGGCAAGAAATGCCATGCGCTGCGCATCGCCAGCTACCAGGCGCGCCAGGAGGGCTGGCTCGCCGAACACATGCTGATCGTCGGCCTCGAGAATCCGGACGGCGACGTGCATTACATCGCCTGCGCGTTCCCGTCAGCCTGCGGCAAGACCAACCTCGCGATGCTGATTCCACCGGAATCCATGAAAGGCTGGAGAGCCTGGACACTGGGTGATGACATCGCCTGGCTGCACCTGGATGACGACGGCAAGCTGCGCGCGATCAATCCCGAGGCGGGCTATTTCGGCGTGGTGCCGGGCACCAACGAGAAGACGAACAAGAATGCCTACGAGATGATCAAGCACGACGCGATCTTCACGAATGTCGCGACCACGGCAGACAACCAGCCCTGGTGGGAAGGCAAGAACGAGGGCACACCCGCCAGAGACTGGCAGGGCCGCGACTACGATCCTTCGGTGGGCAAGGCCGCTCACCCGAACTCCAGGTTCACAGTGCCGGCGACGAACAATCCGGCGTACTCGGTTCTCGCCGATGCGCCGACGGGCGTGCCGATCTCAGCCATCGTTTTCGGTGGCCGCCGCAAGCAGTTGGCGCCCCTCGTCTATCAGGCAAAAAGCTGGGAGCACGGTGTTCTGGTCGGGGCCGGTACAGCCTCGGAAACCACAGCTGCGATGGTTGGCGAAGTCGGCCAGGTTCGCCGCGACCCGATGGCCATGAAACCCTTCTGTGGCTACAACTTCGCGGACTACTGGGCGCACTGGCTGTCGTTCCCGGAACGTTCGGCAGCATCTCCCCAAGATCTTTCACGTCAACTGGTTCCGCCAGAACGATGCTGGCGAGTTCCTGTGGCCGGGCTTCGGCGAAAACATACGCGTGCTCGAGTGGATTATCGACCGGGTCGAAAATCGCGCCGGCGCCAGGGAAACACCGATTGGTTTCCTGCCTCATATCGAGGACCTGAATACCAAGCAGCTCGACATCAGTGCAGAGGCGCTGGATGAGCTGACTTCGATCGACGTCGAGCAGTGGCGCGCCGAGATGGCGTCGATACTTGAATACCTGGAAAGCTATGGCGATCGCCTGCCAGATGAACTCAGACGGCAGCAGAAAATAATCGCGGATGCGCTCAACGAGGATCTCGCAGAGGCGGTGTAATGCGGTGTCAGTCACCTTATTTCCAGTCTAAGGTAACTGGTACCTTTAGACTCGAAATAAGGTGACTGACACCCTTTTACTCGATGGTCTTGTAATAAATCGCGAGGCTGGAGCCGGGCTCTTCAGTCCGGCCCAGACCAATCGTGCCCTCACCGCTCAATTCGGCTGAATCCCTGCGCACGAAGTTGTCCCGACCCTGAACGTCCCGAATGAACGTACCGTTGGTGCTCTGGTCGACGATCATGAACTTGCCACGCCGCATTTCTATCTTGGCGTGAATGCGTGAGATCAGGTTGCCCTTCACGACGACGTCGTTGTCATCGGCGCGCCCCATATTGATGGACTTACGCCGGTCGGAGACCTCGACTGTCGTGTCACGAAAATTCAGCAGCAATTTCGAGGCGCGCCGCTCCTTGTTCTCCCACTCGATCGTCGGCAGCATGCTGGTCGCCTCTTCGGGCTGCCAGACGAGTTCGTACAGGGCGACTTCATCGAGGCGGCCGCGCACCGTCGCCACGTCGATTTGACGGGTTTGCTTGCGCAACTCGGGACTCATCTGCTCCACCGTGAATCCGGAGATCACAATCTGTCTTGCCTTCGCCTGCGACGTCATGCGGTTTGCCGTATGCACGGCTGCGCCAAAAATGTCGTTTTGCTCCTGGACGACCGGCCCGAAGTGGCAACCGATGCGAATCGACACCGGAATGCCATCATTCTTTTTGGTTTCCGTGGTGATGCGGGACTGCATCATCACGGCCGCGCCCATTGCTTCATCGACGGTACCGAACGTCGACATGACCTCATCACCGATCGTCTTGATGACCGTACCGTTGTACTGGTACGTCGCGTCTTTCATAACGTCCAGGCACAGGGCGACGGTCTCGCTGGCTTTGGTATCGCCAAACTTGTCGTATAGCTGCGTGCTGCCGACAACATCAGCAAACACGATAGCGACTTCAAGATCTTTTGCCATAACCCGGCTCACAACTTCCTAGCCCAAGCGTTTAATAATACTACTATTTCTCACGCTATTTCTCAGCGATGATGTACGCAATCCACGCAAGATCGGCCTCGCCTCTTCTCTTCCGGCGTGAACTCGCCATTGCCTTCGCCGTCCTCATCCTCGCCTTCCCAATAGACGGTCGCCTTGCGAAAACCCGCCTGCAGCAACAACTCGCGAATTTCGGGCGCGGTCCATAGCCGCCACTCGTAGGTAAAGGCCTTCTTGATCTTCGAGCCATCCTTGAACTTGAAATGGATGTGGCAGCGAATGAAATGCGTCACCGGGTGGAATTTCGCCTGGTGCCAGATATACGTGAAGCCGTGCTTCTTGTGCTTGGTTTTTTCGCGTGTCACTTCCTGTGCTTCCGGCCCACCGAAGATATCGCAGAAGAACACGCCGTCATCTTTGATCGCGTCATAGGCACGCTTGAAATACGCGCGCAGTGAGTCGCGCGTATCGAAAATGAAATAGCTGAAATTGAACGCAGCGAGCAGGTCGACCTTGGGTGTCTCGACTGTCATGACGTCCGATTCGATCAGGCTGACGCGGGCGCGGTCCTCGGGCTCCAGCTTACCGAGACGATTCTCCCGACCCCATTCAAGTACAGTGGGATTGATGTCGACACCAATTGCCTGGTAGTCCGGCCCCTGGCGTACCCACTCGCACGATGCACTCGCCGTGCCGCAGAAATCTTCGCGGAACAGATAGGCCGTACGACCGGTCAGGGACTTGAACGTCGTCTGCAGAAACTCGATTTCATGTTCGACATTTTGCACCGACAGCTCGTAGAGCTCATGGATATCGGCCTTCTCAGCCATTGTCGGGTGCTTGCTCGCAGATTTAGCGCTCATGTTCAGGCTCTGGTCCAGGTTGTTTGGCTACGGGGTCGAGCATTGTATCCGTCTAGGCGGCCGCAGGCATAGCGTTTAGTGCGTTGATTAGCACTTCGCTGCCAGCGCCGTCGCGATGCGCATGCTCGCTAATGTAGCGCCGCCATGCCCGCGCACCCGGCTGGCCGGCAAACAAGCCCAGCATGTGACGTGAGATGCTATTGAGCGATGCGCCACTCGCCACCTGCTGGTCAACGTAAGGCGCCATCTTCTCAACGATTTCCTCCCGGGACGGCATGACCCACCCGGTATCGAAATGCTGTTCGAGCTCAGCAAGAAAATACGGCTGGTGATACGCCTGCCGTCCGATCATTACGCCATCCACGTGTCCGAGAACCACGTCGACCTGCCCGATACTCTCGAGCCCGCCATTGATGATGATCTCCAATTCCGGGTAGTCGCGCTTGAGCTGATACACGCGTTCGTAGTTCAGCGGGGGAACGCTTCGATTCTTCTTTCGGACTGAGCCCCTCGAGAATCGCGATTCGCGCGTGGATGACAAATCGCCGGCACCCGGCTGCAGCCACCGGCTCGATGAAGGCCCTGAGGAAGGCGTAGTCGTCCCTGTCATCAATCCCGATGCGGGATTTGACGGTGATGGGAATATCGGTTTCCTTGCGCATGGCGACAACGCACTCGGCTACTACGTCCGGACTCGCCATCAGGCACGCTCCGAATTGACCGCTTTGGACACGGTCACTCGGGCAGCCCACATTGATATTGATCTCGTCGTAGTCGTAGCCGGCGGCCTTCGCCGTCGCTTCTGCCATCCAGGCGGGATTGCTACCACCCAATTGCAGCGCAAGCGGATGTTCTTCCGCATTGAAGTGCAGGAAGCGATCGGCGTCACCGTGCACAATCGCCGCCGCCGTGACCATCTCCGTATACAGAAACGCGGATGGGCTTAACAGCCGCATGAAATAGCGACAATGCCGGTCGGTCCAGTCCATCATGGGGGCGACAGAAACTGGCACAGGGGTTTGCATGCCGAGATTCTCGGTCATGTCTTTTTTTAAATCAATTAGTTATTGCTAAAGCTTTGCGCTGATTGGGCAGAGTCTCGGCGTCGCACGCATCGACTTATCGCGCCGAGCATCAGTAGCAGCAACATGAACAGGCTCAGAGTGCCACCACCACCGCTACTACGGCGAGGTTGAGAAGCACGTGTCACTGTGACCGTTCGCGTTATCGGGGTCGCGGCATTGCCGGCACGGTCAACAACATGGTAAGTCAGAATATATCTGCCGGCGACCGCAGTATTGACTGCACCGGTCGTCAAAATTGACGGGCTGATATCGCCATCTATGTTGTCCAGCGCAGTTGCTCCCGCATCTGCGTACGCGCTGCCGGCTTGCAGCGTCACCGTTGCAGCACCCGATAGGGTAAGCACGGGTGGTACAGCATCACCAAAGCCCAGGTTGCCGAAACCATCATTGAGGAAGATGCCAACGCCGGACAGTACGGCGCCGCCCATCGCAAGGTCGACGCCTCCGGGATCACCGACGTCGGTCATCCCGAGTTCTGTTACGACACCCACCATGGAGTCGGCGTCCACGATCTGCTCGCGGTGCAGGTTGAAGCCGCTGCCCGTCGCTGTCCAAATCTGGTGCACGTTGCTTGAATTGATAAATACCAGGTCGGTCAAGCCGTCTCTGTTGACGTCCCCTGCATGAATATCGTTGGTCGGGGATGCGCCCAGGACAGCAAACGGGGTACCAAACCCGCCAGTTCCGTTATTGATGATCACTGGATTTGCTGGCAGATCTCCGGCTCCGGAGGAAACCCGGCCAAACGCAAGATCGGGTCGCATATCTCCGCCAAACTCACCGGTGGTAACTGCCACCGCATCACCGATTGCCAAACTATCGCCTTGCGTAAAGCCAGCACCCGCGTTCTTGATCCATACCTGGCTGTCACTGCCTGTATTGGCGAAAACGATGTCGTCTCGTGCATCGCCATTCAATTTCGCTACGGCGACCGCGTGGCTATTTGCATTGCCCAGCGTCGCGTGAAGTGCGAAACCGCCGGAACCGTTGCCGAGATAAACTGGATTACCTTGACTGGTCGCAAAAACGATATCCAGGAATCCGTCGTTATCAAAGTCGCCCACAGCAACATCCCGGCTAAACGATTGTCCCAGCGTCGCCATTGGTGTGAAGTTGCCTACACCATCGTTGGTGTAAACAATATCGGCCTGACCACCACCGTTCGCAACAACCAGGTCCAAAGTCCCATTCCTGTCAAAGTCTGCGACTGCGACACCTTCGTTGGCAGAATAGTCCGGCAGGGAAATCGCCGTCTCCACGAAATCGCGAAAGCCGCCACTCAGGTAAATCAGTACGGGCTCCCCGGCAGCTGTTCCAGCAACCAGATCGACCGCACCATCACCATTAATGTCGCCTGCCGCTAAAGAGCGAATCTCGGAGTTGCCAAGCACCTGAACCGCTCCAAGACTGAATGCCTCTGCAACGCCGACCGCTATCTGAGCGGAGTTATCAGCGATATTCGGATCAATGGGGATCGCGTCGGCGCTCGAGGCTGAGGCGAAGATAACAACGTCACCCCCGCTACTTGCCGTCGTGGTGAACACAGCACTTGCAGAACTGCCGACAGGGAGGTCTCCCATTGAACAGTCAAAATCGCTGACTTGACCAACAGCGGCATGAATCAACAGCTACTTGTGGACGATATGCTCAGATCCTGAGCCGACGAAGCTGCCCGTGAGTTCAATATTGGTCGCTGCCTGAGGGCCAATCGCATTGCTCGCCGTCAGTGTCCACCGCAATTCATCATCCAGCATTGCAGGGACTCGGCGCGACACTGATATCAAGCGATACATTAGCTCGATCGAGCGCCGATATGCTGAGTTCAAAATCGGTCTGTGCCGGTGTCGATCCCGGCTGACCATCTGAAGCCGTCACGACGATGGTATAGGGATCGTTATCACGCGCATCTTCCACGCGAGGCGTTCCGGAAAAAACGCCTGTTTGCGGATCAAAACTGAGGTTGTTACTCACCGGCAAGCCACTCACGCCGAAAGTAAGCACATCGTTGTCCGGATCCGACGAAATTAGCGGAAACATCGAGGTTGAACGGCGTTCCCTCGATAGCGACCTGGTTCGCAATAGGAGCAGCGACTACAGGCGCATCATTGCCTGGATTCACGGTAATGGAGACGGTCGCCGCTGCACTGGTGAGCGTCGCATCACTGGCCGTGAACGTAAAGCTGTCGGCACCGTTGTAGTTGGCGTTCGGGGTGTACGTCAGGTTCGGGGCCACGCCGCTCAGCGTGCCGTTGCCTGGCTGAGTCACCACCGCGAACGTCAGCGGATCGGACTCCGGGTCGGTACCGGTCAGCGTGATCGCCACCGGCGTGTCTTCCGTCGGTCGACACCGATTGCGGCGTGGCGGTCGGCGCATCGTTGCCGGCCGTGACCGTGATCGACACGGTCGCTGCTGCGCTCGTCAGTGACGCATCACTGGCCGTGAACGTAAAGCTGTCGGCACCGTTGTAGTTGGCGTTCGGGGTGTACGTCAGGTTCGGGGCCACGCCGCTCAGCGTGCCATTACTCGGTTGCGTCACCACCGCGAACGTCAGCGGATCGGACTCCGGGTCGGTGCCCGTCAGCGTGATCGACACCGGTGTGTCTTCCGTCGTCGACACCGATTGCGGCGTCGCCGTCGGCGCATCGTTGCCGGGCGTGACCGTGATCGACACGGTCGCTGCTGCGCTCGTCAGCGACGCGTCACTGGCCGTGAACGTAAAACTGTCGGCACCGTTGTAGTTGGCGTTCGGCGTGTACGTCAGGTTCGGGGCCACACCGCTCAGCGTGCCATTGCTTGGTTGCGTCACCACCGCGAACGTCAGCGGATCGGACTCCGGGTCGGTACCGGTCAGCGTGATCGCCACCGCCGTGTCTTCCGTGGTCGACACCGATTGCGGCGTGGCCGTCGGCGCATCGTTGCCTGGATTCACGGTAATGGAGACGGTCGCCGCTGCACTGGTGAGCGACGCATCACTGGCCGTGAACGTAAAGCTGTCGGCACCGTTGTAGTTGGCGTTCGGGGTGTACGTCAGGTTCGGGGCGACGCCGCTCAGCGTGCCATTGCCTGGTTGCGTCACCACCGCGAACGTCAGCGGATCCGACTCCGGGTCGGTACCGGTCAGCGTGATCGACACCGCCGTGTCTTCCGCCGTGGACACCGATTGCGGCGTTGCCGTCGGCGCATCGTTGCCGGCCTTGACCGTGATCGACACGGTCGCCGCTGCACTGGTGAGCGTCGCGTCACTGGCCGTGAACGTAAAACTGTCGGCACCGTTGTAGTTGGCGTTCGGCGTGTACGTCAGGTTCGGGGCCACACCGCTCAGCGTGCCATTGCTCGGTTGCGTCACCACCGCGAACGTCAGCGGATCGGACTCCGGGTCGGTACCGGTCAGCGTGATCGCCACCGCCGTGTCTTCCGTGGTCGACACCGATTGCGGCGTGGCCGTCGGCGCATCGTTGCCTGGCGGTGACGGTAATGGAGACGGTCGCCGCTGCGCTGGTGAGCGTCGCGTCACTGGCCGTGAACGTAAAACTGTCGGCACCGTTGTAGTTGGCGTTCGGCGTGTACGTCAGGTTCGGGGCCACGCCGCTCAGCGTGCCATTGCTTGGTTGCGTCACCACCGCGAACGTCAGCGGATCCGACTCCGGGTCGGTGCCGGTCAGCGTGATCGCCACCGCCGTGTCTTCCGCCGTCGAGACCGATTGCGGCGTGGCCGTCGGCGCATCGTTGCCGGGGTTGACGGTAATGGAGACGGTCGCCGCTGCACTGGTGAGCGTCGCATCACTGGCCGTGAACGTAAAACTGTCGGCACCGTTGTAGTTGGCGTTCGGCGTGTACGTCAGGTTCGGGGCCACGCCGCTCAGCGTGCCATTGCCTGGTTGCGTCACCACCGCGAACGTCAGCGGATCCGACTCCGGGTCGGTACCGGTCAGCGTGATCGCCACCGCCGTGTCTTCCGTGGTCGACACCGATTGCGGCGTGGCCGTTGGCGCATCGTTGCCTGGCGGTAACGGTAATGGAGACGGTCGCCGCTGCACTGGTGAGCGTCGCATCACTGGCCGTGAACGTAAAACTGTCGGCACCGTTGTAGTTGGCGTTCGGCGTGTACGTCAGGTTCGGGGCCACGCCGCTCAGCGTGCCATTGCCTGGTTGCGTCACCACCGCGAACGTCAGCGGATCGGACTCCGGGTCGGTACCGGTCAGCGTGATCGCCACCGCCGTGTCTTCCGCGGTCGACACCGATTGCGGCGTCGCCGTCGGCGCATCGTTGCCGGGGTTGACGGTAATGGAGACGGTAGCCGGCGCGCTCGTTAGAGACGCATCACTGGCCGTGAACGTAAAACTGTCGGCACCGTTGTAATTGGCGTTCGGCGTGTACGTCAGGTTCGGGGCGACGCCGCTCAGCGTGCCATTGGCTGGCTGCGTCACCACCGCGAACGTCAGCGGATCCGACTCCGGGTCGGTACCGGTCAGCGTGATCGCCACCGCCGTGTCTTCCGTGGTCGACACCGATTGCGGCGTGGCCGTCGGCGCATCGTTGCCGGCGGTAACCGTAATGGAGACGGTCGCCGCTGCACTGGTGAGCGTCGCATCACTGGCCGTGAACGTAAAACTGTCGGCACCGTTGTAGTTGGCGTTCGGCGTGTACGTCAGGTTCGGGGCCACGCCGCTCAGCGTGCCATTGCCTGGCTGCGTCACCACCGCGAACGTCAGCGGATCGGACTCCGGGTCGGTACCGGTCAGCGTGATCGCCAGCGCCGTGTCTTCCGCTGGTCGACACCGACTGCGGGGTGGCCGTCGGGGCCGTGTTACCCGTACTCGAAGTAATCGAGATGAGCTGGGAATGTACGGTTTCGTTACTGGCGAACAAAACGACGACATAATTGTCCGGCGCTGTCGGAGGCGACCACAAAACTTCATCAATGAAGGCGGACGCCGGAGGGACCTCGTTGCATCCATCCGGGGTGACGTCGTCGGCCGCAACACCGCCGGTCGATGGCAGAACACATACGAGTGCCGGGTCCGAACCGGAGTTGCCCCCAGTTGTTCCACTTGCACAAACCGTTTCAGTATCGTTGAAAGCTGTTGTAGAGGTGACGCAGTTGCCGACAGTCAAGCTCTGGGCCGACGCTTCCTGTGGCGACGACAGCGACAACAAGGCAATCGCAAGAAGTGACAGGCTTCTCAGCGAAGTCACGGCAGCCCGTCGCGGCGAACTCATAGACACCTCTGCAAATCGCTTGTGTACATCTCTCTTTTATACGTTGAATCCCCTACCACGCTATATCTGAAGCCAGAATTGGGTGACTATTGGTGTCAGATTGGGTGAAAACCCGTAGTAAATGGACGCAGAATGTTCAACAGTCTGTACGCGAGGGACGGCGCCAGGCTTACGGCAGGATCCAGGCCACGTCTCGTAGGATCAGGTTGGCCGTCAACGATCGGCAGACACATAGCCGCCCTTGTTAACGAAGCGTTGCTGCGGCCCGAGTGTTGGTCGTGGATAAAAAGCCAGATACGCGACGATCGACTGCGCGTGGTCGAGCGTGTCGAGTACAAAGTCACGTACGAAGAATCGACCAATATGGGCGACCGCATCTTTCATCGCAAGGCACGCGAAGAAACGCTTCCGCTTGACGTCTGGGTGAGGTCAGTTCAATGCCGCGGGTTTTTGCCCAAACCTTGAATCGAGCGAAAGCCGGATCGACCTGACCGGGCAGTCGGAATGGATGTGCAACAAATGCAGACACTGTTGGTTCGGCGAGAATCGTTCCGTCCAGCTCTCTGCCCAGCAGCGTCGATGAAAAATACACGCGCCCTGCTGGCATTCCGTCGCCTATCGCTGCGACTTCTTCCCGATCCAGCCACAAGATGAATGCCGCATCCTTGGCAGTCGCCAGGTGATCCGGTACGTCTTCAAGTGGAGACGTATCATCGCAATCGAATTCAACATCGCTAACCGTGACCTTCGACTTCTCGAGCATCGCTTTCAGGTGCGCAGCCGCTTGAGCCGGTGCCATCGGCACAGTAGACCTGAACCACATCAGAGCACTGGTGAGTCGGCGAGATGGCTCGCTATCAGATCGGCCTCGAGTTCCGAGTCCGCGCGAGTAGTAGAGCGTGTAAAAGTCTCCCTGCGCTGCGTCAGTCAAGTCGGTGCCAGGAAACAGGCACGGTATTTCATTGCGTTCGCAAAAGCGGCTGATCGGCCCCCATGAGCTGTTACTTAAGCCGCTCAACATCGCAAATACCGGAGCATCGCGGTAACGCCGTTCGAGTTGCTCATTCCAGGTATCGCTCGACCCGGTAAGCGCCCACTCCTCGAGCACCCAGTCGCGATGGACCGTGGCCAGGCGACTGGCTGGCGTGTGGCCTCGGTCCCAGCGCTCGCTTTCCAGCCGGGTATTGCGATTCTTCTCTTCTACGAAGGTGTTCAATACGGCAAGGACAGCCTCGCGCTCTTCGGCACTGACGTCGTCCGTGATGACCATGGCGAATCGGATGACATTGTCATCCACGCCAGGCGATATACCGAATGACAGTTTTGCGAGATAGGCAGTCATCGCCGCGACTTCTTCATCGGAGAGCTTATAGAGCGGCATCAGCTCGCCGAGATCCCGCCCACCTGGGGTAACACCGTCGCGCAGCAATCGGGCAAGACTTTCCTGCGTGTACGCAGGCCTGGCGGGTTGAGGAGATGGGGCAAACAGGAATCGGCCCGCAATCGGTGGCACGATATAAGCCCCTTCTGCGGCACCCATACCACTGCGACCGTGACAACTTTCGCAACTGAACTGGGAGCCGAGTACGGGAACGTCGCCGGCAACGATTGCGGTCATTGGCTCGCCGGAGGGCAGGATTCCGTCGCGATACATTTGCCGACCAGCGTCAGCTTGAGTCGCGGCGCGGACTGAGTGGTCCTCGTCTAGCGGAATCGCAAGCGCCAAGCCAGCACCGCAAGCAACGGCAGCAGGCGCCACACACTGGAAATGGATTTCACCGACATCAGTTCAGGAGCCGTGCTGTCACCTCGTTCGCCAGGTCCTTACCACTCGCCAGTCCTTCGATACGAGTCCATGACATATTATCAGGACGCTTCAGCAAGCGTGATTGGCTGATGATTCATTTTCGACCCGGCGTAGCTATCGAAGCTTTTCAGGACGAGCACGATGTCGGCACTGTCGCCCGTCAGGAAATCCCATCCTTCACCGGCACGAAACTGTTCGGAGTACGCCTTGAGCTTGTCCGGTCGGTCATACTCGGGATCGATCGAGATCGACACCAGCCTTAGTTCGTTGCCGGCATCACCCAACTCATGACGCATCTGGGCAAACGTTGCTGTCATGACCGGACAAATCGTCGTACACGTCGTAAAAATAAAGTTCAGTGCAACGGGGTGTTCGACTTCGAGCAGTGACCGTAACGATACAGACGCTCCCATCTGGTCGATCAGTTCAACATCAGGAATCGAATAATCTTCCGTCGTCGCCGCGTAACTGGTCTTCTTCATCGCTGCACGATGTGCCGCGTGCTTGTCAGGGCACCGCCTGATCTTGCTGATGCGCGGCGTGCTCATCGGATGAGGCACTGGCGAAAGCAAGCAGCCATACAAGACTTATCATGATGTGCCGAGCGTCCATTATGAGGCGCCTCCTTCTGCTGTCGCGGGCATCGTGAATCGAGAACTGTCGATCGGCGGGTTGCTCTGCACACTATCGACCGTGACGAAGTGAAATTCGTCATCGCCCTGCGTGCGGGATTCCTGTCGTCGTGGAATCAGCAAGCCATCCGTTTCCTGCCAGTCGTAATAAAAGGTCTCGACAAGTCGCTCTTGCCCGCGCAGCACGCGCGTCGATTCGAGCTTGACATCCAGCCCGGTCTCCTCGTCAATGTAGATCCAGCGAGTCACACCGCTTGGCAGCGTCACCTCAAGCTTGGCCGCGGACCTTCCGGCGACCACTTCCTTCCCGACAAGGCTTACCTTGTTGCCGTTCTTCAGCGAGCTGACCAGCAATCCGTCAATTGAAACCCCGCCTGCCATCTCGCGATGTTCTTCGTCGGTCATGGGCTCGGGTTCTGTTCGGCCGCGAAACGGGAGGAGTTTCCAGCCCGTCTCGCCATCAACACATTGAATTGCCGTCTCTTCGTTGAAGACGAATTCGAGGCACATTTTGCCGGGCCTCTCTTGCTCCATGACGTAGGGCACGTGCATCCCCTGCCCCAGGTCCATCTGGCCGGTGACCCGCAGTGAATTCACGGCCTGCCAGGCATCGGCCCCACCGCGCGCTTCGATGTTCTTGGCGGCCAACGCCCTGACGGCACGCCGGTCTTTCATGGTGTCGGAATTGTAGACAAGAACACTCGCCACCAGCGCGACTACGACCGCTATCGCGATTACCTTCTTCGACATCACTCGTCCTCCCGATCTCCCTTATTGTACTACCAGATTCTCGGCGAGGAATTCACCAATCTCAATGCTTACGTGCTGCCCCGGCTTCACCAGCTGGCCAGGATTGGCAAAGAACATCCAGTACGTATTGCCGTTCTTTGGTGGATTCGAATTTCGCAGCGCACCGGTTTTGGCCGGCGTTGGCACGATAAGTTGTGCCCCTGTTTCGCTGTGCGTCAACATCGGCTTGGTCTGGCGCTCGAACAGGGCCTGCGCTTTTTCTGCATCCACTACCTTGTAGCGGAATTCGAGCATGTAGCCGGCCGCTGTTTGCCGCACATGCACGATTTCGATACCCCATTCGCGTTTCATGAAGGTCTTGTTGCGCGGGTGGCTTGCCCCCGCGTCCGCGACGACAGGCGCGGACAGGACGAACATCAGGCCGCCGGCGAGTAACATCGCCAGCGGCCAGATACGCCACCCTGAACGGGCTGAGTGCAAGACCTTCATGCGCATTCCATTACGGTGCCGGCGGCGCTATTTCATAGCTCCAGGGCGCGCTACCCTCCGGCCATGCTCTTGTCAGCGGACCGAAGCGAACATCGATCCACGCGTTGCCGCCCTCGTCGAGAGCTGGCAGAGCGTACATCGGTCCCGGTGTTGTCGCCAGCGTGCGACCGCCGTTGCAGTAGGTCGAATTGGCGACGAAGCCCGGATCCGCTGAGGTCGGGCCAGGCGCACCGGCGTCCGTTGCCCGCCAGTCTGCAACACGGGCATCGAGATCCCAGTACACCGCATTGGCGTCGCACGCACCGACCGTCGCCTGCGCGAGGACCGGACTCAACTGAGCCGTTCCGTTCGCGACCTCATAGTTGAACGAGCGGTTCTCCCAGAGGATATTCTCGTCCATGAAGGGGGTCGAGAACTCCCGGTCGGGAATATTGCCGTCGTACATCGCAATCGCAGCAGCAAGTGCAGGACTGTGAGGCTCTGTCGACACACCCGCAGGTTGCTTGGCGGACAGGTTATTCACGATCAATCCACCAACCGTCGCTGTGCTGTCGTTGCGTGCAATCGTGTTTCGCCTGATGACACCCTTGACAGTGTTGTGCAGCGAGATGCCACCGCCTGACCAGCCAGTCACGTTGTTGACGATCACATTGTCGAGGATTCTCATGCTGTACCACTTGGGCCGATCCCCGGTAATGCCGATGTCCTCGCCGTTGATATCCTGGGTACGAATACCGCCACCATGCCCTGCCGCGGCCTGGTTACCCTGGATATGATTGAACCTGACGAGTACATCGCCGGCACCGGTACTCAGAAGATCAGGATTGTCCAGCTCGAGGAATTCCCTGACCACTGGCTCACCACCGATAAACACGCCACCACCCGACACGGTTACCGCCTGGTTGAAGGACTGGTTGTGAACGATGGTGTTGTTCAGGATACGGCCATCGTCACTGAGACCGAGATGGCCGATACCGCCACCATCACCTGTCGTGAAGTTACCGCAGACGAAGTTCTCGCTGACCGTGTACCGATCGGAACCGGTGGTGAGCGAGATGCCACCGCCTGCGCCACCCAGACCGCCGTTTAGCGTCACGGCATTGTTATGGATGTCGAGGTCAGTGTTGAGCTCGTAGGTCGAGTTGTTTTCTCCAGGCTCCCGCGTTGGGGCTGCCAACTCAAGGTAAGGCTGACCGACACGAATGCCGCCATGGTAGGAACCATTATTGCCGTACACGTGATTATTCGAAATCTCGAGACCGTGTGCGTAGCTATTCACCAGGATACCGCCACCAACGTCGCCGCCGGTGATCGAGAAGCCGTCAACTCGAGAGTCGTTCCGTCCGAAACCAAAGTTCCCGTTGGTGTCTCTACCCAGAACCGTAATGGCCGCGCCCTCCGAGACAGTGAATCCGGCGGCACCTTCGGCCTGGTTTGGCAAGGAATCGACTGCCTGGTTCTGGGGCACGTCGAAGAACACCTCGTCCATCTTGTTGCGCCAGTCGGTCAGGACCTGGGTCGGGCGCTTGGCCGCATTGATCATCGTAGATCCGGCACCTGCACCCTGCAAGATGAACAGGCTTCCACATGATGATCGACTCGTTGTACACGCCCGGCTCAACCATGATCAGGTCACCTCGAGCGGCATTGTCGATCGCCGCCTGGATGGACTGACCGGCAGATACGAAGCTGTGATCCGGCGCTGTGCCGTCGTAGACCGTAACCGTAATGGCGTGCTCGGAAGCATTGCCATTGTCACGTGTTACGACGAGCTGACCGGTCAGCGTATTGCCGCGGACGCGGGCGACGATCGTGTCGTTGTCCCAGCTCTGGATGTTGAGCGAACGCCCACCAATCGTAACCGTACCCGCTCCCTGACTGGCACCGAAAGCCGAAGTCACGCGTGATCGTCTTGGGTTGACCCGACAACGGTCCTTCGTAGGCTGGATTCGGCACATCTACCGTTCCCATCGAGGTGATTGTGATCTCTCCTCTCGGTCCCCGAGTTTCCATTCAGCTGTGCTCGCGATCCACCATCGGACCAATGCCCGCATCACGGTCGCCGTCAACCGAATAGATCATCGGCGTGCCTGCATCCAGCGAGCAATCCGGCGGATTGTATCCGGACGCGAAGGCCGACACTGGCAGAACCGGCGTATCGAGATACGTCGTCGTGCCCGGCATGTACTGGAACGTGTAGCAGAAGTTACTGTACGCCGGGTTGTACTGCGGATCGACAATCATCGTATTCGGGTTAGCCGGATCGGGAATCGGGCCCGGATCGTTCATGCACGTCATGTGCATCGCCGGCGAGAAGCCGCTTGGCGATGGTATGTACGCGGTGAATGTCGACGGCATGAGACCGTTGATGCGACCCCACTGATCAGAGTAGACGCGCGAGATCTCTTCGCCGTTGTAGTCCCGGATTGAGACGGGAACGAACGGCGGTGCCCACTTTTCACCGAACTGTGGTGATAACGGGTTGAACTCCTGTGCGACATCGTCAAGCACCATGCCCGTGAAATGCGCGGCAATCGGTGCGTCAGTCATCAGCGTAAAGTCTGCAGCCGCCTGTCCCTGATCCGAAAGAACGACGTACTTGCGATCGCAAAGTGGCCGCAAAGCCCTTCTGAATGGCGCTTCCTCGTTTCTCTTGGGGAAGAGACTCAGCGTGTCGGGTACCAGTCTATCTTCACCAACACACGGCGGTTGCGCCAGCCCCGGCTCCGGCGCCATGGCTTCCGCGACCATCGCGTAGTCGGGCAGGATGAGGGGTACCGCGGGACCAACTGGCGCCGGTACGAACACGGAGGCATAGCCGTCACCGGAAGTGACATTGATGTCTTCTTCCTTCATGAGCTCGTAGCCCGGTGGAACCACGACTTCGACGACGTACTCGCCAGCCGGGATATCGTTGAAGGCATAGCCGCCGTCAAATACCGCGGGTCGGGCCTGGTTGAAGTTGCGCAGTCCGTCGTAGCATTTGGTCGTAATACCGCTGGTCTGGTCCACGTCGAATCCGACGATGTCCGAATCAATCGGCGCAGCACCCGGACAACCGGTCGGCAAGCTGTCATCCCAGCTGTCGGTAAGCGTTTCCGCCACCAACGCCAATCCGGTCGTGCCGTCGGCCTTTTCAACCACGCGGTGGAGCCGAACAGGAACGCGTGCGATACCGGGCTCCCAGGGCTCGGCCGCAGCAAGCCGCGGGTCGGCCTCGGCACGGGTCACACCGTAGTAGACGATGCCCGAGATACCGCCATTGACGCCGGGCTCGTAGGGTCTCTTACCCCATTCAAAGACACTGGTCTGTCCCAGGAATCCCTGGAAGCCCTGCGTCAGCACCTGGCCGGTTTCAGTGCGCGACATGCAATCGACCGACGTGCAATCTTCGAGCTGAGCTTGAGGATTCAGCACGTTGTTATAGCCGCGCGTGTCGCCACCGTGGTCTACCGTCACGGTAAGGCCGGTTGCCTCGAAGCGTGCGTAGTCCACCTCGGCCACCAGCCAGTTAAAGAACGGGAATACCTGATCGAACGGCACGAAGCCCTCGAGGTCGGTCGGGAAAGACTGATAGACACTACCGTCGCGCCAGCGCAGGTTTACAGCCTGCTCGGAGAGCGGGTCCTCGTCAGCTTCGCGAATGCCGTTCCCGTTCGCATCCAGGAACACATGATTTTCCAGCGCGCGAACCACTGAAACACGGGAATGTTACCGACGTCAGGATTAGCCGCGAGTTGAGCGGCGGTCACGCTGCGATACGCGATGACTTGATCGAGATAGGAATCCCAAACGACGATTTGATAGTCGAAGCCCTGCGGCACGTTATCAATTGTGAACGTGGCCGTTCCGTCGTCGTTCATGTCAGCCTGCACAGCCGCGATATTGGGACCAACGCCACCAACGCTGTTCAGGCCAACCCACGGCCGGGTGTGGGCGAGCGCTTCGTAGGTGTTCCCTGCCTCGCTGCCCCACAATGTTTGGTCAGGTGGGCGCGACATGTGGTGATTGGTGATGGCGCCGGTGATCGTAGCCGTATTTGTACCAGCAGTTCTGCGGCTGTTGATTCCTTCAGGGCTCGCAAAACCCACGAATGCATGCCAACCCACCGGGCCGAATTCCGTGAAGAAAGGCGGCTCGCCCGCTTTCACCCAGGCATCGATGACCTTCGTGCCTTCGATGGTCGAGGTCTGCACCCAATCGCTGGCATTCGGAGGGGTCGCTATGATGCCGTACTTCGCGGGCCAAAGATTCTTGATGAGAACCTGTCCTGCGAGCGGCGAAACAACGTTCGGGTCGGGATCGAGATCCGGGCAGCTGAGAATGATGCCAGGAGGCGGCGCGGTGCCGCCGAAACAATCGAGCGCATTCGTCAGCGGGTTACCGTCGGCATCCTGGCTCATTGCTCCAGCGGAAATACCGTAGCGGCCGCCAGCGTCCTCGAGCGTAATCTGGAAACCACCGAGACCTCTCTCGTTGGCGTTAACACCGCCATTGGTCGGGCTGCTGTCATCGAAAATGAAGATACTGATCTGCGCGTAAGGAAGCGGTTCCGGATTGACTTCCACGGTGACTGCTGTGGCACCCGGTGGAACCTGCGCGCCACCTACCGTGTGGCCCAGGCGTTCGCCGTCGCCGTTCTCATCCATTGCGTCGGCCGGCAGGACCGACACGTAATAGTGCTTGGCCGGGTCGAGCGCGACATCGTTAAACGGTGTCTGCGTTTCGTCCGCGGCACAGGCGGTGGCCCCGACACAACCCTGCGCTACCACCGGCATGTAGCTCTTGTGGAATGTTTTCGCCAGTGACTCGCCGTTTGGAATACTCGGATCCGGGTGCCAGGTCGTGTCCTCTTCCAGGGTCCAGCGATAATCACTTACCTCAGGGGCTGCCTGGGCCTCCTGGTTCCCTCACCGTCAGGGTGATGTTGGATGCGGGCCTTACGGTGAGATCCACTGTTGTTGGGGCGCTGGCTGAGCCAACACAGGCACCTGCAACCAACGGGCTGTCACAAGCTGTGTACGTGAAACTACCGGTCGCGCCAGCCGTAAAGGAACCGTCGGGGTTCAACGTGACGCCGGGACCCGTATCCAGCACGGCATACAACTGGTCACCGTCTGCGTCCGCGTCATTACCAAGAACGCCCGGTGCTTCGACAGTAATGGTCGAGCCGACGTTATTCGTGTAAGCATCTGGCGCGGCCACCGGCGCATCGTTCTCGAACGATACGTTGAGCATGACCTGGGCGCCGCCGCTGTTCGTGCCGTTGCTGGCGCTGTAGGTAAAGCTGTCGCTGCCGGAGAAGTTCTCGTGCGGCGTGTAAGTAAACGAGCCGTTTGCACAAATGGGAGTCGTAAGCGGATCTCCAACTACACATTCCAACGTACCGTGGGCCACGCCACTCAGGACTGTGGCGGTCCCGCCACTGAGAGCGCCGTCGTTATCAAGCACACCTGGTGCGGCTACGGTAGTGGCACATCCTCGGTGACAGCATAGTTATCATCAGTCGCCTCGCTTGTCGGTGGCGGGACGACCGTGTACCGGTACCCACTTGCAAGGTCGCAAACGACCCGCCGTTCGGCAGGTTTTCGTTGCTGAAAGTGGGCATGCGGTCGAACAGTGCAAACGTATGGTCGGCGTCTGGCGTCGCGATCAATGCGTCGAGCGTCTTGCCCGCCGCCAGCAGCACGGCACTCTGGTTTCGCGGCTGTCCGCGATACGCATTGCCGTCCTCGGCAATCAATGACAATTCGACGCCAACGATTGACGGCGTGTGTGAACGCAGTCCGGCATTCAGGAATCTCAATACCGCAGTATTGGTTGCGCCGGACGCCGCCGGGTCGCCAGCTGGCAAGATCGGCAGTAGCTCCACCGTTGACCAGGAAGTACGTAGGACTGTAGTCGACCGTGCACGGATAGCCGGCGGTCATGAATTGTTCGTAGTCGGCCAGCGGGACGCAATCCGTGCCGGGCAGCCCAGTCGCCGCAGCGGCAACCCGGTTGTTCTGCATCGGGTCTATTTCACTCAGGAGCAACACGGCCTCGGCATCAACGGCGTGGCCGTAGTGCCTCGTCCTGGACCAGCGTGCATCGGCGACGACAAGCGCGCCGTACAGGCCCATAGGCACTTCGATCGACGGAAAGGTTCCGCTCTGATACAGGTAAGTTCCTGCATTCAGCGAGGCCCAGGTATAGGTGGTCACAGCGCCCGTCCCGTTTCGCTCGTAAACGAACGGACACGATTCGGGGCTGTTCCCATCATCGTGGGAGCGCCATCACTCGCTCCTGTCTGTCCCGGTATTACGACCGACACCGGTACGTTCAGGGTGTTCTGCACGTGAATATTCAGCGTGTCTCCTGCAACCGCATTGATTTGCGGTCCGGGTGCCGAATCGACACAGCTGGTGAAAGTATCGTCAGCACAGGACGCAAAACCCCACATGGACACTGTGGCAGCATCCGGCATGGTTTTTTCGAAGCCCTGAGCTTGCAGGTATACATCAACGGTGGCCGCGTTTGCGAACCCGGCAAATCCAACCGTCATCAGGAGCACCGATAGTATGGCAAGCGGTGTCGAGGTCATTTTTGTTGTCAGTCTCATTAGCCGTTCCTCTTGCAGGAGACGCCCCTGGGCGTGGCCGGGATCCGTATTGTCATTTGGGAAGATCGATCTCATGGCTCTTCTCCTCCGCTTATTCGGTTATCGTGATGCCCGGGGCTTCAACAATCAGCATGGTCATCATGCCGCCCGGGAAAACGTCGTTATTCACGAGCTCTCGCTCGTTGTGCGAGTGCCACATGTAGGTAAATCCGGCGTCAGGATTGAGTCCGCCCTCGCCCGGTGGCAGGCTGCCCAGCGCGCCCAGGTACGGGCTACCACTGTAAAAACCGCCAAACGCGAGTGAGCTGAGGCTTGGCAGGTCCACGGGGATCGGTCTTCCGTGATCCGGCGCCCATTCATGTGGCTCTACCGGATCCGTGGATGCGTGGCCGTACATATCCCAGCCAAGGTCCTTGCCGGTCCATTCGAAAATCGCGTCAACGGTTCCGCCGGGTACCGACGGAATCGTAAACAGCAGCGGTCCTGCGAGCGGCCCTGTGCCACCCGGATTGCTTGTCAGCAAGCGACCGTCACGCGCCAATACGCGTGCGTGGTTTCCGTGGGTATGGAAGGGATGCATTTCGCGGCCCGCACTGACCAGGCGGATCAACAGCTTTTCGCCCGGGTGCATACGCGGGAGGATGTTGTAGGGCTGACTTGTCAGCAGCGTTTTGCCCGGAGCGGCCATCGTGTCGGGCGCCGCGCGTCCGTTCATCAGCCAGTACTCCGAATGGTATGCCCCTGCAGGCAATACGATCGGACCGGCACCGCCAGCCTGCAATTCGGCTGCCTGGTGAATATCGATATCGATTTCGCTGAGAAGGAACAGGTATTCACGGTCGAAACAGGTGTCCGTATGGGCGTACGCAGCACCGGCATTGAGCGCGTCGGCGTAACTCGGGACGCCGCAAGCGGCAGTCGCCAGACCCGCCGAATCCGGCCTCACGATCAGCGCACCGTAGAGGCCCATTTCAACCTGGAGGTCCGGCTGCGTGCCGCTGTGGTACTGGTAGGTGCCGGGATTGGCGGCCGTAAACGAATACGTCACGGTGCCGCCCGAGGGCGCCTCGTGAGTCAGTTCACCCTGAACGCCCTGGTCGGTCGTTGAGATGGAGACGTCCTGTCCCGGGAACACGATGGAGACGTTGCCGGCAGCCGCTGGCAGGCCATTCGTGAGCGTCACCGTGACAAGCTGACCGGCGGTTACTATCAGCGTCGGACCAGGCAATTGCATCTGGCCGTCGAGGCTGTAGCCCCACGAATAGACGGACCCGCCGTCTGCGATCGAGATGTAACCTTCGCTCGCGGTTAAGGTTGAAGCTGGTACCTGGTACGCCATCGATAGCGGGCCTGTGCTGATGCGGAAATCAGCAACGCCGCCAGCACCATTAAGTTTGTGAGTGACCGGGCAAACCCGGCACCGATCAGTTTTGATTCGAATCTGGTCATTGCCGGTCTCCTAGTTAATTCGAATTTCGGTCATCATTCCGCCGAAGTTCTGGGCGTTGTTTGACAAGCGATCGAGGTTTTGCGAATAGAGGAAGTACCTACCCGGGGCAGATGGAGCGACGATAATCACGTCAGCAGACTGGCCACCGCCGAGTGTCACGGAATTGGTCTTGTAGTACATGTTGTTGCCCGCATCGTCGCGCAGCAGGCGCGCATCGAGCCCTATGACTTCCATCGGCAGGCCCGTGGTACCGAGCGTGTAAAACTCGGTGATGTTGAGATTCGAGATACGCAGCAGGATTCTTTGACCCGGTGTCGCCTCGATCAGGCTGTCAATTGGCTGTGACGGCTGGGATGTTCCGAGAGGGTCCGTCGTGCTGAGCACCGCCGGATTAACCGTGTCGGGATAACCGCGTCCGTTCAGCATGAAGTAGCGATCGTTCATGCCGGCAAATGGCAGCGGCTGGACGTTCAGGCTGGCGTCGTGAAAATCGGGGTCGAATGAACCCATCTGGATCGGGAACTCGACATCGTAGCGTGTCGTACCGTCGCCATCGTTGTAGGCATAGGTGTTGCCGTTTGCATGCGTCGCGCCGGTATTGATTGCAGGCGGTGGCGTGGTACCGCCGTTGGCGGTATTGGCGGCGTTACTTGCGAACTCCGTGAAGAGGTTGTCACCATTGCCCAGCTTGTTCTGCCGGGGATGAACGAACAGATTGCCGAGCATGCCCATCTGCATGTGTTCGGTCGCCTCGACGTGGCAGTGGTACATGTATGTGCCTGCGTCCTTGGCGTTGTAGTAGTACGTCAGGGTGGCGCCCATGTTGATCGAAATTGAGGAGTCCGGAACACCGTCGAATATTGACGAGGCCTGCGGGAAGCCGTGCCAGTGAACCGTGTGTGGATCAAACAGATCGGGCCGCATCGTCATGCCGACGTTGGTCAGTGAGAGGAAAAGTTCGTCATCCTCGTCCACCACGATCGTCGGCGCCGGAGCGTTTGCCGCCAGGTTGCCCTGCGCCATTACCCATCCAGGGTACTCACCACTGGCTTCTGTAGGTGCACCACCCTCACCTGGCAGCGGCACTCTCGCGAAACTGAAGATGTACTGTGGATAGCCATCCGCCATCGTCACCATGCCGTCACCGGCGGTGAGATGGTCGCACTTGATGGCGGGATCTCCTGCCGGATGCAACTCTGTGCCCACATCTTTCGGGCATTGCACGACAATATTGCTGTCCTGTGCGCTCGCCGGGAACGCCGCGAAGAGCATCGTTAGCATTCCTGCTATCAATCCCCTGCTTACTAATTGCATCGTTTTGTCTCTGCCGATTGCATTCATGCCTTGCACCCCACAAATCTCGAATTTGAAATTTTTCTGTAATGACTGCGCGATATCTGTCCACACAGTGCGGCGACGCTTTTCTAATTCGTGACAAACTATTGATTTGCCGCGGCCAATGCAGCCGGCTTTTGCGGGTAAGTTCGGTCGGAAACACCCCATTCTTGGGGTGGGGTTTTACCCGACCTCTCCAACCCACTATCATGGAGTGATGGAGTTTTTTTTGCACTTCGCACATCCTTGACAGGTCTACACACGAATGCGCTCACCTGCCTTTTTGCTGATATTGATCTCGCTCCTGACCTCTGGATCCGCGGTCAATGCGACGCTCCAGCCGCACGGTATTCAGATCCCCGGGGCGACGCTTGATCTCGAGATCAAGGCTTCGGTCGATCACAAGAATGCCGCCAAACTGGAACGCTGGGTCCAGGAAAGCGCCGGGCAGATCGTGCTGGCCTACGGCCGCTTCCCGGTGCCGGCGGTACGCGTCGTAATCGTGCCGAGCCAGGGCAGTCGGTGGGACGACGATTCGCCCGTTCCCTTCGGTCGCGTGACACGAAGCGACGGCGAAACTGTCGAGTTGTATGTCGACCTGGATCGCTCGCTGGCCGATCTGTCAGACGACTGGACGGCAACCCATGAATTCAGTCATCTCCTGTTGCCTCGCATCAGCTGGCGCCAGAAGTGGATCTCCGAAGGCTTTGCGAGCTATTACCAGAACGTCTTGATGGCGCGTGCCGGTCGCTACACGCCCGATCAGGCCATCGACATGCTCGAACGGGGATTTGGCCGCGGTCGCGGGTCGCGTCCGGAGCTGTCGATGAACGAGGCGGCACAGGAAGGCGTGCGCCGGGCCCGCTACAAGATCTACTGGAGCGGCGCTGCAATCGCGCTACTGGCCGACGTTGGCCTGCGCGAACGATCAGGTGGCTCCGAGTCACTCGATGTGGTCCTCGACCGTTTCCAGCGCTGCTGCCTTCCCTCGCAACGGCGTTGGTCGGGCCCCGAGCTTTTCGCCAAGTTCGACTCGCTTATTGAAACCCCTTTGTTCATGCCACTTTATCGCCAGTATGCAGACACCGCCGGCTTTCCCGATTTCGAAGGCGCCCTGCAAAGTGAGGTGGTAAGGAACGAGATATTTGCCGTGCGTACATCCACGCATTGACCGGATCCGCGGTCAGGGAGGATAGTTTTTGCAGGTTTGGCAGTTGTTCCTTAGGCATTGAGAAGGTGAGTGTGATGAACAAGATACTCCGCGGCGGTCTTTTGTTGGTACCTGTATTTCTACTGGCTGGATGCGGTCAGGGTGGGATCAGTTTCGCTGACGACGTGCAGCCAATATTCGCCAAGAATTGCATCAGCTGCCACAGTACTTCCGGTGAGGGCGTGACAATGAGCGCCTACCTGATGACCGACTATGACAACATCATGAAGGGAACCACGTTTGGTCCTGTGGTCGTTCCCGGCAGCAGGATGTCCAGTTCGCTTTATCTCGTCGTCGCGGGCAAGACGGCCCCGGAAATCAGGATGCCGCCGCATAACGACGAGTCTTTCGCGGAAGGTCGTGGCGTAATGCTGTCTGCCAACCAGATCGAGACGATCGGTTTGTGGATCGACCAGGGAGCAAAGAACAACTAGGTGCCTGCTCCGCCTGTTGCCTAGTGAGGCTGCCGCTCGTCGTCCGGCATCGAGAAGAACTGCAGATCGGCAAGCTTGCCACTCAGCAACCTGCGCTTCGCTTCCGGTTCAGTGTGCAATTGCCCGGCGAGTCTCTCTGCCTCCGCCAGGTAGTGGCGGTACAACTGTTCGCGTAACGCCAAACCCAGGGTTGCCGGTTCGCCTTCTTCCAGGGAGAGTGCGGCATCGAGTGAGAAGCGCTGCAATTCACCGGCCCCATACCTGTGCGACCAGGTTCCGGTCTCGAGATCGAAGTCGTACAGGCTCAGGAACATGTGGCCCTCGCGCGCCAGAAAGTGCACGGCGTCGATAACATAGTTTGCTTCCGCGTCGTCCATAACCCAGTGCAAGCCGACCCGACACCATCCCGGCTTCAGGCCGCAATACCCTTCCTGCACGGCAGAACGGTATTTCTCGGACGTGTCGTTGTCGATATTCAACAGTCGATGACCGTAAGGACCTGCACAGGAGCAGCCGGCTCGCGACTGGATTCCGAACAGGTCGTTGAGCAACACGGTCAGGAACTTGTGGTGCAGGTACTTGCCGTTAACATCCCGAATATTGAATGAAATGATGCCTACCCGGCTGTCCGGATCCGGATTGCCGAGGACCTCGATACTGTCGTTCTCGCCCCAGCTCTTCAGCGCCCGCCGGGTAAACTCAAGTTCCCGCTCGTGGATTACGTCGACACCAACCGCGTCTTTTACCTGGAAAACGAGACCGGCCTTTAGCGTCTGCAGCACGCCAGGCGTACCCGCTTTCTCACGTTCTTCAATTTGCGTGATGAAATCCTGGTCGATCATACCCACATAGTCGACTGTGCCACCGGCACTCACGCTTGGCGGCAGATCCCGGTCGTAAATGCGCTCATTGAAAACGAGTACGCCGCTGGAACCAGGACCACCCAGGAATTTGTGCGGGGAAATGAAGATCGCATCGATACTCGGATCTTCCCCCTCGAATTCCGGCTCGGGATTCATGTCGATATCGACGTACGGAGCACAGGCCGCGTAATCGAAACAGGCAATCGCACCATATTTGTGTAACAGGCTGGTAATCCTGCGGACATCCGACCGAATGCCCGTGACGTTCGAGGCCGCGGAGAAAGAGCCGATGAGTTTGCGATTCTGATATTGAGGATCCTGCAGCAACTCTTCGAGGTGCGCGAGATCGACGTGGCCCGTCGCATCCAATCGCACTTGCACTGTCGTCGCCAGCGACTGGCGCCATGAAAGTTCGTTCGAATGATGCTCGTAGGGCCCAATAAAAACGACCGGCTGTGTACGCCGCAAACGCTCGTCGTCAAGCATGCTTCCAAGGTTCTTACGCGTCGCTGGTGGCAGCGTCACGCCAATGATCTGTTGCAGCTTGTCGATGGCCCCGGTGGCCCCGGTACCACAGGCGATAATCCTGCCCTGCGGTCCCGCGTTAACGGACTCCTTGATCGCCGCCTCTGCCTCGTGCAGCAACTGGCTCATGCTGCGGCCGGTAATATCGTCCTCGGTGTGCGTGTTCGCGTACACGCGCTGGAGACTCTGCAGGTAGGCTTCAACAAAGCGCAGGCAACGCCCCGACGCCGTATAGTCGCAGTACACCATAAGGCGCTCGCCAAAGGGCGTTTCGAACGTGGAGTCCACGCCTACGATTTGCTGGCGCAAATAGGCGGGATCGAGTTTTGTTTTACTCATGCGCGTGACCTGGGGGCCTGGAATAAACGAAACCGGGGACGGTAAGCTGGCAAATCGCTTACCGTCCCCGGCGTATTATGCCTTCTTTTGCTATTCGGCTTGGATCGTTTCTTCGATTGATTTCTCGATATCGCCGGGCACGCCCATGTTGGCCGTGAATGCCCGGTACCCTGAATCCCAGAAGTACAACTGCATGCGCCACATCTGGCCGTAGTGCAGCACCAGTGTCTTGTCACCTTCTTTCAGGATCAGGACGTCAGTCGGCAGTGCGGCCACGTGGTCCACACCCGGATACGGGGATGCGTCGCTCTTGCCGTCTTTTCGATGCCGCGAGTTGATGCGCACCATGCGGTCTTCGATAAACGGGTTGGTCAGCCCCAGGTAGACGGCGTCATCACTCAGTCGAATCCGCGTGACCTGCTCCCACCCGGTCGACGTGTCGGGCCCGGAGACTTCGCTCGCGGAAACCGCTGCACTCACGCGCTCGACGACCGCATCGAAGTTGTCTGCCGTATCCTCAATGATCACCTGCTGGCTTTTGTCGTAGGTACGAAACCCGGCCATCATGCGCGCCGGCCCATCGCCTTTGTACTTGCGGTAGTGCTTCTCCTTGCGCATTGGCTCCTGCTGCACAGACATCGCTTCACCCGGGACCGCTGCGACGAGCGCACGGATTTCATCCGCGGCTTTGCCCGCCGCTACCTGCATTGCATCGTAGTTCTGCGAATCGGTGTAGAACACCATGGCGTGTGCAACCGGATTTCCCATGTTGATGAACGTCTTTTGTTCGTCACCTTGCGTATACACTGCAAGACGCAAAATCTGCGCCGAAATCGTACGTGGCGATTCATCTTTTGCGGCAGCCGCATAGGCCGGAGACGTCAGAACATACACGCGAGCCTGGTGGTTACTTTCCGGCACGCGAACATTCTGCGTCGCGTGGAGCACAAGACCTGACGACGCCAGTGCCGCATCGATTGCCGATGTGGTTTCTTCAAAAGAAACTGACGACGCGTGAACGGTCTCAAATATTCCAATCTTCTCATCTGCCGCAAACGAAAACGGCGCTGATAACAGCGCCGTAATCGTGATTACGGCCATCCATAGTCTGGCCTTCATCATCTGCTCCTAGAATCGATACGCAAACTCGAACTCGAGCTGGGTCATTTTCAGTTCAATCGTCTGGAACGGATCAAACGTGCTCGGACCAGACACCGAGTTTTCGGGTGCATACATGAACGCAAAGGACATGACGTTGCCGTTCGGGCGCACGCCGGTCCAACCGAGCGTAAAGTGTTGTTCCATCACACCCGGTGCGAGGATGTTGAAGAGCACTTCGCTGCTCTGGATGGGCTGCTCGCCGTAGCTGTAGCCGAAACGCCAGGTGCTGGTGTCGCTGGAGGCCACGGACACGCCCAACTTGTAGACCGTCATGTCTTCCCAGCCAAATCCTGCACCAGCCGGGCCGCCGAGGCAGCCGTTCGTCGCCGGCGCAACCTGCGGGTTCGCCGTGAAGCAACCGGTCAGCAAATTCATGATCGGGTTTGCGACTGAATCGACGTCACTGTAGCCAATTTGCTCTACGTCAAAATTCAGGGTCACGGCATCGCTTGTGTTGAACGACAGTCCAGCCTTCAACGTCGATGGGATGTCGAAACCACCCTTTTCCGCGAACAGGTCGGCATAGTCATCGAACTCACTCATCGACATCTTGGTCTGATAGGCCAGTCCAAAACTGATCTTGTCGTTACCCGTCCAGATGCCAACCGAGGCGCCAAATCCGGTCGCTAGGTCGCTGCCGTTATCGGTCCCACTCGTGGCGACAAGCCAGGGAGGCGTTTGCTGATCCCCACCCGAAAGCAGGTAGTCGGCATAGGTCTGCGTGTATCCCGCGAACGCCGACAAACCCGTCGCTTCGAACATCTGTACAGCCATGACCGGACCAATGCCCCAGGCAAAGTTGTCGCCAATCTTCCCGGCATAAGTGATGCCGAGGAATGCCTGCATCAAGTCAACGCCGGCAACCGGTAGTGCCGTGCCCGTAAGACCAGAGATGCCACCGCCGTAAACGCCATCGAACGGCGCTGGCCCCTGCCCAAACGGATCGAACGTTGCCGTCTGGCCACCGTCCCACTCCGTGTTCATGCCGCCACGGCCGTAGAATATGACCGACAGCGCACTGCCGTTCGAGAACATCCAGTTCTTGCCAACGTACGGAATCGGGAACGCTTCGTTCTTGCTGTCGTATTCGCCATTGCTCAGCGTAAACGCGCCATTCTGGCCGCCAAGGCCACCCGTCGTCGTGTAGGAGCGCATCGGACTGAATACAGACAGACCGAGCTGCCACTTTTCATCCGCGAATACGGCCAGTGCGGGATTGGTTGCTGAACTGATCGCACCCATGTTTTCACTGGAACCGACACCAGAACCGCCCATCGCCTTCGACTCGGCGCCAACGCCATGTGTGAAGTAGCCGTTGGTCGCCAATGCAGCGCTGCTGAAGGCGAACAACCCCGTGGCCAGCAGCGCCGCTGTGACCGTTCTTGCTGTGTTTTTCATTTCTTTTCTCCCTGCGTTTCGCAGAATACTTCGTGTAACGTGTTCATTACCTTGGGCGCCTCATCGCCGGCCAGCGAGTACGTGACCGACTGCGCGTGCTTAGTGGACTTAACAATCCTCTCCCGCCGCAATACGGCGAGATGCTGGGAAAGTGCCGACTGGCTCAATCCCAGGATTGACTGCAACTCGGAAACGGTTTTTTCCCCCTCGGCCAACTGGCACAGGATCATCAGCCGCCATTCATTCGCCATGGCCTTGAGCAATTCGACAGCATGCGCTGCTACGTCGTGAAGCTCCCCGAGGCTCTTGGTGTTCTCCGCGGAATTCGCTGGCTCGGCGTTCTTCACTCGCCGCAGCCGCCGAAGCCTTCAGAGTCCATCTTGGCTTCATACGCTGCCGTTACGTCGCTGCCGGGCACCAGGCTGCTCTTCACAGAGTCCCAGTCCTCCGGTTTCAGAATGGCAAGCCAGCCTTTTTCATACGGATCGTCATTGGCAATACTCGGATCGGCCACGAGGTCGTCGTTGACGGCAACCACTTCGCCGCCGGCCGCCGACTTGGCAGGCCCGACCCATTTGCCGGATTCCAGCGTGCCGCAGGATTTGCCGGCGCGAACACTGCGACCTACTTTCTTCGGCGTGTAGGCAACGAGTTTTCCGGCCATCGCTGTCGCGACCGTCGTCATACCAAGCTTGACCGTGCCATCGCCCATCTCTGTGAACCAGATATGGTTGTCGACGTCGTACAGTAGATCGTCAGGAAGGTTACATCCCCTTACAGATGGCATACCTATGCCTCCTCTCGTGTGGTTGAGTCGTTGTCCATTGCCGAGCGAATCGGCTTCGCCGCACAGCAGAACTCGCCGAGCCCAGCGACCTGGAGTTTCCCGCTTACAAACAAATACAGGTGCTTGGATACCAAAGCCATCATATATAAGCGATCCGTAATATCCGAATGTCCAGGCTGCATCGTAACAAGGTTGTAGTGATAGACAATCTCGCGGCAGGTTTCGCGGCAGGCGTTGAAGCTCGGATCGCCTTTGGCGCCTTGCCGATGCAGCGCCAGCAGGCGAAAGCCCTCTCGCGTATCAGAGGTAGGTACTTGCCCATGCGCGCCAAGCCAGTGCTCGAGGACTTCTTCACTGGCCTTCAGCAGATTCTCCGCCGACGCCGATATGTCCGGCGTCGGCATCGGCTTGTCGAAGACGAGTTCGAGCTCCGCGAGAGACCTCATCCGAGGCCTTTTTCCTTGAGGAACTTCATCGAGTCATTGATGTTCTCATGCACGCCGACTTTCTTCGGCTTGAGACCCAATGCCATTCCCAGCAGCTGCGTGAAATACAGGATCTTGATATCGACGGTTTCCCCCAGCGTCTTCTCGGCCCGGATCTGGTGCATCTCGAGACCGGAGTGGCAGGTCGGGCATTCAGTCGCGATGACATCGGCGCCTGAGAGTTTCGCGGCCTTGAGGATATTGAGCACGAGCTTCGTCGACGTATCACTGTCGGACAGTGTATGGGCGCCACCGCAGCAGGCCGTCTTCAGCGGAAAATCGACGTTCTCGGCGCCAGCAGCGGCCAGCAAGTCATCCATGAAATGTGGCTTGGACGTCGACTCACTGCCGGGTCCCTGGTCTTTCTCCGGGAAGATGTGGCGTGGGCGCGTGTACATGCAACCGTAGTAATTGGCGACCTTGATTCCGCTCAGCGAATTCTTGACGCGCGCAGCGAGACCTTCCTCGCCGATCGCCTCCTTGATCCAGTCAAGCGCGTGAATCGTCTCGACCTGGCCGGCCTCGTAGGTCTTGTGCCCTGCCTTCTTCGACAGCCGGTCAACTACCTCGACCGATTCCTTGTCATTCTTGAGGTCATACTCGGCCTTCTTGAGGTTGTGGTAGCAGCCATTGCAGGGCGCCATCACGACGTCCATGTCCATTTCGTTCGCCGCAGTCGACATGACGCGCGACGACAAGTAGGTCTGGATCTTCGGATCGATGTTCTTCACTTCCATCGCGCCGCAGCAATTCCAGTTCTTCACCTCGACGAGTTCGAGGCCAAGCTTCTTGCCCACCGCCTTCGTCGAGCGATTATAAGAATGGCCTGTTCCCTCGAGCGCGCAGCCCGGGTAGTACGCGACCTTCTTGTATTTGTCTTTCGTAGTCATCCGATTCCTCGTCAGGCAGCCACGTCTTGCTTGGCGGTTTCAACCAGTTCTGCAAGAGTCAACGCCTGCACCTTCTTCTCGTGTTGTTCATCGATGTATTCCTGGATTGCCGCAGACGCCCTCG
Source organism: uncultured Gammaproteobacteria bacterium (assembly GCA_963698415.1). GTDB lineage: Bacteria > Pseudomonadota > Gammaproteobacteria > Steroidobacterales > Woeseiaceae > UBA1847. Next base: position 128,079 of record CAVOQS010000017.1, read on the forward strand.
ACCAGTCGTTGGTCTTCGGTGCGACCAGCGTTGCCAGCCCCATCCGCGTCAACAGACCGATGGGCAGGCCACGCAGCATCCGCTTGACCATTTCAATCATCCACGGCTGCATCAGGCCCTGGCCGGTACGCTCGAAAAAGCGACGTATGGTGCGGCTTTCCTCGATCTTGCCGGTCTTGACGATTTGTTCAGTGAAAACTTCGTCGAAGTGCATCGACGGCGACTTCGCCGTGTGGCCTTTCATTTCGAGCCAGTGCGATGTCGCCTTCATAACGCCTTCCGGGAATACGTCACGCGGGCAAGCGTAGGTGCACTTGTTGCAGGAGACGCATTGCCAGATGATGTCCTTATCGCGCAGCAACTCCGACTCCATGCCCATGCGAATCAGGTAGATCCAGTAGCGCGGATTAAAGTCCGGGTTGAGCGCATTCACTGTGCAGGAGTTGGTACAGGAACCACATTGCCAGCAGCGATGTATCTTTTCCCCACCCGGCAGAGCCGCAATCTCTTCCTCCAGGTTCTCGTTGTAGTCCTTCACAACCCGCGTTTCGATGAAGGTGCTCCAGTGGCCCGAAACGTCCACACCGTCGAGAATCAACTCGTCGTGCGTCGTCAGGTTTTCGGGGCGAATCAGCGATTTTTCATGAATGGGCATAGGGTATTCCGTCTAGTTCAGCGTCTTGCTGTCATCGAGGACGAAGGCCTCACCGTCGATAGACTTGAGGCGGGTTCTGCCATCGCCCGGTTGAACTCCATCGAGTCCAAGCAAGCGACGTGTATGCTGCATCGGATCTTCCGGTGCGGTGAAATCGGCGCGCAGGTAGCTGCCACCCTGCTCGCATATGTACTGCGCATAGACCTGGGCGCAGAGCACGTCGACGTAAAAAAGAATATCGCGGAAGAAGCCGTTGTCACTCAGGAACTGGCTCAATTCCTCGCGCAGCATGACGTAGGTGCCATAGCCATCGCCGACAGGAATCCTGATGTGATCCACGTTGTCGGCATGCCAGATTTCGCGAATCACGCCGGTATTCGCTTTGGCGTCCCAGACCCACCGGTTCATGAGCGGCACGCGTTCCGGATCGGCGTTGTGCAACATCTCAACAGCGAGATCTTTCACCCAGCGGTGCTTTTTGTCGTTCGGGAAATAATCGCAAAATCGTCCGATTCTGTTTTCGATGTGCTCGTTGTCGTCGAATAACTCGACAATGCGCGGGCGCATTACGGCAAAGGCATCTTCGTTGAGCCATTCGCTGACGCGGCGACGAACCGTTGCCATGAACGTGCACAGACCCTTGAACGTCTCGAGGTCCAATTCGGCGATCTCGTTCTCGACAAGCGCCTGCCTGAACATGGCGCTTTTGAGTTTGACCGCGTCGATATAACGCTCGATGCCGCCCTGCGCTTCAGCGCCGGCAATCACGACCTGCAGCGCCGCACGCAAGATCTCACCCGACAGGTCGAGCACGGGTCGCTCGAACTCATGCGGCTGCGGTGCGGACTTTCTGGCCATAAACACGTTACGGCTACGCTGACTTCAGGTGCTTGGCATCGGACAGCACCGCCATCGCGGCCGCATGCCCTTGCGTAATCGAATCGTCGATAGTCTCGGGACCTGTCGCCGATCCGGCTACGTAAATACCTGGTCGCGATGTCGCTCCAATCGAGCCGTAACGATTCGCAACATCGATGTAACCGTGCGTTTCGAGGTCGATACCAAACGTCTCTGCGATTTCCGGGTTCTCCGTATTCGGATCCATGCCGATGGCATGAACGACCATATCGAACGGAATCGTGATTGGGCGTTTGACGAGCGTATCTTCTCCTTTGACGATGAGCTTCTCGCCATCGGAAGTGACCTCGGCAATACGTGCCTTGATGTACTTGACCTTGAATTCCTCCTGGCTCTTCCAGTAGTACTTTGTCTCGTACAACCCAAACGTCCGGATGTCCATGTAGTAGATATAAACGTGGCAATCGGGCAGCTCTTCGCGGATTTCCATGGCGATGTTCGAGGAAACCGTGCAGCAGATCTTCGAGCACCATTCGCGACCAATCTGACGATCACGCGACCCCACGCACAACAGAATCGCAACTCGAGTGGGTTTGCGGCCATCCGACGGACAGCGCACACCGTTACCCGAGGAGATCATCTGTTCGACCTGCGTCGTCGTGACCACGTCTTCGTACGTGCCAAAGCCCCATTCGGGCTTGTTCACGGAATCGAAATGCGTGAATCCGCTGCACAGGATCACCGCCTCGGCATCGACGGCATCTCCATTGGACAGCTTTGCCGCGAAATTCCCCGGCGTGCCATCGAAGCTGGTGACTTTTGTGCCCGTCACAATTTTGACAGATGACTCGTCTTCGACGCGTTTAACCATGCCGCCGATGGCGTCCTTGGCCCATTCACCTGTGGGGACGAGCTTCGCGTAGCCCGAGAGAATCGGTGCACCACCAAGCCTGTCTTCTTTCTCAACGATGACGCATTCCTTGCCAACGCTGGCAAGACTGTGTGCCGCGGCCAGGCCTGCCGGCCCACCACCAACTATCAATACTGGTTTACTCATTGTTTGCTTGCCTATTTTCTGTGGCTCTTATTCGCTGGGTTTCGATTCGATGGCTTTGAAACCAGGCCCCGACGTAATCATCAAACGCGGGTCATACAGGGACTCACCCCTGCCCGCTTCCACGTCCTTAAGGTAGGACTCGAACTCTGCTTTTGCCGCCTGCCAGTCAATGCCGAGTTTGTCGAACAGATGCTCGGTTGGCGATGCATGCCAGTGCGACTGGACGATCTTGTAAGGGTGTGCGCCACAAACCAGCGCCGCAAACTGTACGTCGGCCAGCACCGGCAATTCGACAGGCTTGCCAACGGCCGCACCGATCCACTGGTTCTTGTCGAGCGTAGTAATACAACCCGTGTCGTGACCGACCATCATGTCGGCTCGCGCCTCTTCCTGGGCAACACGCAGCTTTCGATCGATGGCGAACGAACGTGTGAACTCACGTTCGGAAATGATGTGACGGAATCCGAAACCGCAACAGTCGTACCAGGTTGAGTAGTCGATAACCTGCGTACCCAGCGTTTCGAGAATACCGGTTGTAACGGCGACGCGATTGCCTTCGAGGATATCGTCGTCATAGATCGCGTCCTGCGGCACCATTTTGTACACGTGGCAGGCCGGGTGCACCGTCGCTCGAATGTTGCTGCAGTCGATAACCTGGTGTTCCTTGATGCGATTGCGCATCACGTGTACCCACTCGGAGTAGTGCACGACCTCTTCCGGGATCAGGAGTTTGCCGTCGACGAGGCGACCGAGTTTGCCAAGGATTGTCCTGACACGGTCGCGGAGCTTGGCTGAATGGACCAGGTACTCACGCACTTCCTTGTAGTTGCCGAACGATGTGCCGCAATGCACCAGCGGGTAGAAGTAGCCCTCGGGGAGGCCTTGCGCCTTCGCCGAAACGTAGGCCTGGTGAAAATTACGCAGGAACACAGCCGCCAGGCTCTCGATATTGCCGATGCCGGAACCGTGATAGTTCCACGCGGTGCAGGATGTCTGGTCGGTCTCGTCAAGATAGCGGATGTCCATCTTGTTCATGAGCCACAGGAGTGACGCCGGGTATCCCGGGATGTTGCCGCACTGCCCGCAGGACTTGTGGTGCCACAGCTGATTCGTCGGGATCTTCTTATCCCAGCCATACAGGGTTTTCGCGATAACCGGCTCATGCTCGTCCGTGACGCGATGCACGATAATCTCGCCGTCTTTCTCGAGTTCCCACATGGCATCGCGCACATCTTCCACGCGATCCTTGTTCGTGAGCATCGAACGCTTGTTGACTATCTGGTCGACCCAGACTGTCGCTACATGCGCCTCTTCCTTGGAAAGGTTTGCATCGACCCACTCCGAGCCGTGTCCCGTAAATCTCTCTTCACCGTTTCCTGCCATTACACCCCTCCGGTATGTTCATCGCAGAAGCGGCCGATGGCCGCTCCTGCTCATGTCTAGTCGTCCTGATCGTCCATCCAATCTTCATAGTCATCACGTTTTTCATCCATGATGTCGAGAATTACGTCGAACAGGTTTTCGTCGATTGTCTCAAGGCTGTCGAGCACACCGGTTTCTTCCCAGATCGTGTACAGCTCGACCGACGTCTTGAGATTTACTTCCCATGCAGTCTTGGTTGTGTGCAGCGTGGGCATCGGAATCGCCTTACGCAGGATCTCCAGCGGTGCGTCAACCTTGGAGATGTTCGGCCCCCAGTCGGCAAAGCCCTCCGGGTTGATCATGTCGGGTGACAACTGGTTGCCTGTCGAAATGAGCTTGAGCATGACGCGGCTGAAGGGGCGCAGAACGCTCTTTGCAGACTCCATGCCATGCTTGATTGCCGTCTCGCGCATGAGCATCACGAGACCACCCGGCGAGTTGCCGAACGGGCAACGAGCCGCGCAGGTATAGCACTGCGCGCAGGACCAGATCTTCTCCTGCATCGCGTCATAGATGCCCTCGAGATTTTCCGTCCACAGCAATTGTACGATCTCGCGCGGGCTGAAGTCGTAGTAGTGCGCAGCCGGGCACGTCGCGGTGCAGATGCCACAATTGAGACAGCCGTTCAGTTCGTGGTCAAACCGAAGGTCCGCCTGGATGTCCTGGAAGATCTCTTCCAGTTGTTCCCGCGCTACCGGAGGCGCATCCGATACAGGATCGCCAATGTATTCCTGGATACGAGACGTTGAGGAATGGGACATCTGGTCGAACCTCTGAGTATTAGTTGAATGAAAAACTAGTAGGACAGGACCTTGCAATCGCCTTCCATGACCTCTTCGATCAGGTGTGCACCACCGACGATGCCCTCACACTCGGGGATCAGATCGTCTTTGGTCATGTCGAACAGGTCGAGATTGGGCGAGCAACAATAGAATTTCGCACCGGCCTCGTGGGCATCCTGAATGAAGCTGTAAACCGATTTCGGCGATCCTTCCTTGACGAACAGCTTCTCTGCCACGCCTTTTTTCATCAGGCGGCCCGCGGTGGCTGTACAGATTACGTCGACGTCATAATCCATCGCCGCGGCAACAGTAGCCTGGAAAATCGGTGCCCCAAGTTCCTCGCCATTCCGAGGATCCGTGTTCGCCATCACTATGATGAGTTTCTCTGCCATTGTCTTGATTCCCTTGCCGTCAGACGCACGTCAAACAGCGCATTAGCATATACTAAATTACCTGTGCATCCAATTCCCGGGCCGCCTTCGGAGACGACATCAGGGACGTACATTGCACAAGACCGGTCATTATCGGCACCAGTTCGTCCTCGAGGCGAGGCTGAAGCGCGCGTAATTTCTCGAGCTGCTCTGCCGCGTCCACAGGCACCTCTTCGAATTCCATAATCAGGTCTTCGACCATCCCGAGCTTAATACCCGGATTGCCAGAAAAACCATAGGCATTTTCTCCGACTTGCCACACGGCTGGCCGGCCCAGGTTATCTTCCGCGAGTACCCAGGCCTTCTCGGGCAATATCGGCCAGTCGCGCATGTAGACCACCTGGTTAAAGGACTCGGGCAGGAAGCCATTAAGCGCGTCGGCACGCGTCCGCCTGGCGGTCAGCAGCTCCAGGGTCAGGTCGCGCGGCTCGACACTTCCACCGGCCGCGAGGCACAGGATTTGAGCACCGAGTCCCATCCCGATGACGGGCGTGCCCTCCTCCAGGCGCTGGCGGGTCAGTTCGACCTCTGCCGCAAGCGTGGGCAGGTCCCGCGTGCCGCTCGCGCCCCACGGGCCGCCGCCAAGCAGGATCAGCGCATCGGCGGGCAAATCGGCGGCGGGCAATTTGCCTGCCGCAAACGGGCGATAGTACTGGAAACGAATACGGCGGCCTTCGAGGTGGTCTTCTATCAACCCCAGGTATTCGCCTGCCGTGTGCTGCAGGACAGCCACAACGTTCATGGGGTCCGCCTCGGCCGAGGCCAGGACGAACGCATCATCCTCGCTTTTGCAGTCAGCCACGCGCGGCTCCCGCGCGCTTCGCGATCGCATCGTTAATCGCCCCGATGAAATCGTCTGCCGTCACACTGAGCATGTCGATGTCGGTCGCCTGGAAGAACATCCTGACAGCCGCCTCCATTTCGTTCAGGCGGGTTCCCGCGAGAGAGGCCTCAAGGTCAAAGACAACGCGTGGCGGGGTTACGAAAAAATCGCCCGTGATCAACACCCGCTGCAGAATCGCATGCGTCGGACCTTCGAGCTTCACGAATGCGTTAATGGTTCCGCCGGAGCCCGTGTGGGTCCCCTCCAGCAACTTGTCACTTTCGCCGGGATTGTCGATCTCGGCGACGAAGTCGTCCGTCCCTATCTCATCGAAGTAATGACGCTTCGCCAGTTCTTCTTCCGCATCGGTAATTTCACCGGGCTCGGCCGTGATTCCCAGCCCTTCCGTAAATCCCCTGATCAGTGCGTTCTTGATGACTTTGATGTCCGGAACGTCGTCGCCGAGCAGTTCCTTGAGCGTCACGACGCGTTGTTCCGCGGTGTCGAGATCGTGTTTCGCCACCTTGGCCGCCGGGATATTCAGGGCCCGGACCATTTGTGCCGGGTTCATGTCAACCAGCACCGTGCCCTGGTAGATCAGGATGTCGCCGTCGAAGAAGCCTCCCGTGCCACTGATCTTGCGACCATCGACCTCAATATCGTTGCGCGGCCGGAATTTCGCGTCGATGCCAAGCGCTGACAGGCCCAGCGCCGCCGCGTTGCAGATCTCCCTCGCGAGGTCCGGCAGAGCCGCGATTCCAAGTGACTTGCGATGAAAAACCAGCTCCCAGCCAAGCTGGCCCTCGTCGAGATAGATCGCGCCACCACCGGTGATGCGCCGCACGGTGCCAACGCCATCCTCGGCGCAATACGCGAGATTGACCTCGCGTGACAGGTCCTGGTGTCGGCCAATGAGTGCCGTCGGCGGAAAGCGCAGGAAGCGAATCGTGTCAGGGACCCGGTCCTGCTGGCGCAGCTCGATCAACGCCGCATCGAAGGCGATGTTGGACCGCCCTTCCCGGACGCCCGTATCGATGATGCGGAACGGATTACTCATCGCAGAGCGGCCTATTCCACTGCGACCGGAATATCGAGTTGTTTGCGAATCTTCCTGATGTCTTTTTTCTTGGGCTGGAACGGGTAACTCGCAATATTGCTCGGCGGTGAGTCGCCATAGGGGCGGTCGCAGGCAGAAATGTCGTCCTGGAACTTGCCCGGGCAACCCGAAGTACGGAAGGCGATGCCCGCATCGATGACGTCGGCAAGCTCACTGTCGGCAATACCGTAGCTCGTAACCCGCCCTTCTTCGTCGAAGCTCATGTGGTCCACGCGGACGTCGCGATAGTCGATGAGGTAGCGAGCCAGCTGCACTCGACGCCACTGGTCGCGCGGCGTCGCCGGCAGGTGATCCATAAGCGAACCCTCTTCCGGGAAGAAACAGAACATATGGCTGTGACCACCCAGGTCCACGAGTTCCTGGACGAGTTTGAGCACCTCGTACTCGGTCTCGCCCATGCCGACGATGATATGTGCACCGAACTTCTGCGGTCCGAAGATATCCTTCGCCTCGAGCATGATGTCCCAGTACTTTTTCCACTTGTGCGGCGACTGGACCCCTTTCCCGCGTGTCCGGTCGAACAACTCCGGGGTCGCCGCGTCCAGCGCGACCGTGAAGATGTCGGCACCCAGGTCTTTGGTCCGTTGCACGTCGTCGCGCGTCATCGTCGTAGGGTTGGACAGGATCGAGACAGGAATCGCGTCCGGATCGATCCTGGCGGTCCATTGTTGCAGCACATCGAACGTGTCCTGCTCCGAACGCGGATGCGTGATCATCGATATGCACATCCGATGGAACGGACTGTTCTCCGGATCCTTCGCGACGATGTCCACGATGTCCCGCATCGGGACGGCCGGCCAGTCAACACGAATGAAGTTGCGGTCCGCATAGTCCCGCTCGGCCTCACGGTGTCGGGCCAGGCCACAGTAGGCGCAATTGGCGCGACAGCCTTCCGGGTAGGTCAGCAACAGGTTAAGGCACCGCGTGCATTCACAGCGATACATGCGACCGCCCATGATACCCAGTGTGATCGCAGCGGCGTTCGACAGCTGAACATACTCCGGCGACTTCATGTGCGGCGCCAGGATATTGTTGTTCGGCAGATACACGCCCTCCGGCGGAATGTCGTTGGCCTTGACGTGCTTGCCATTGCGCCGGTCGGCCGGGGTCTTGCCCGGCAGCCGCGGCTCCATCACGTCATAGGGGTTGTAGTCGTGACCCGTATCGTCTGCCGCCGGCGCTTTCTTGTGTTCTATGCAACCCATCGTGAAGTGCCCTGTATGGAAAAATTATTGCCAATTTTGATCGAGCAGCAGGAATGCGCCTGCTCGAACGGCCGGCCAATCGTGTGCGCAACCGAAACCGCGCCATCGGCCGGGAATGCGATTCCGTCCAGCCCCGCCATGATGGCATAGGCATCCGTGATGCGTTTGTGCATCCCGGGCGGGCGGGCGCAACCGAGCAATACCTGCTGGTCGGGAATCCGCTCGCGCGCTTCCAGAAATATTCTGCCAACGTCCGATGTGTCAGGCGTTACGAACGTGCCTGGCTTCGCGTAGAACGGCATGATGACGACCAGCACAAGCGCGTTTACGTTGTACCGGCTCACCATGTCGAGCGCATTCGCTTCGCCAAGGATCCGGCCGTAATGCAAGCCGACAACAATGTGTGGCGTCACTTCCATTGACGTGGCGCACAGCGCCGCAAGCGTCTCTTCAAAATCCTCCACCGGGCGTTGCAGGTTGTAGACCTGTTCGATCGTCTCCTGCGCCCCGATGACGTCCATCATCACGGTATCAACGCCCGCTGCCTCCATATCTCTGGCACGCCGTTCGTCGAGCAGTGCCGTGTGCACGGCAACTTTGAGGTGCGGAAAGTCAGTCTTCAGACCTTCGATGACCGGCATGTAACGGCCATACGGAATCTCATTCTTCTTGTTCGACCCACCGCTCAGCAGAAAGCCACTCAGATCCTGGGTGGCGACGAGGTGCCGGACCTTCTCATCCAGCATGGCCGGATTGGTTGCCGGGATCATCGGCTCGAGGATCTTTTTCTGACAGTGATCGCAGTTCAGGCCGCATTCGCCCGCCGTGATCGAGAACGCCGGAAAGCTGTTCTTGCCACAACCTTCGAGCTCCGTACTTTCATATTCTTTGAAGGTGGGCGTCGAGAATCGTATTGGCCGGGACACGGCAACATCGGCACGTCGCTCAAACTCAGCAACGAGTTCCGCATCCAGCTCCGCGTCCTCGAGGTCCTCAATCCTGCCCAGTGATTCAAGCCAATTCATTCAGATCGTTCCTTTAACTCAGGGGCAACAGCGACTTGATCTCGTCGCGAATCGGCCCGGGATACGGGGAATCCGCCAGCGTCGTCAGCCAGGACTCTTCAACTTCGTCTTCGTCAATCAGGTCGCACTCCATGGCCCGCAGATACTCGATGACCTCATCCGGAAGTCGGTCCGGAAACTCCCGTCCGCTGATCCGGCCCCACATACCGGCCCAGTAGCGCGTTACGGTCCATGGATTATAGCCTCCTCCGCCGAGGATGACCGTCGGCAGGTGCTTTTCGATGACTCGTTCGACCGCATCCCAGAGCGCGACATTCGAGAGCTCCATTTTCGACAACGGGTCGCCCGCAAGACAGTCGGCGCCACAGCAGAGCACCAATGCATCAGCCTGCACCTTGTCGATGGCAGGCAATACGGCGTTGTCTACGAGATACGCGAACTCTGTGTCGTTGATACCCTGGGGCACCGCCAGGTTGTACGCACCGCACTCGGGACGGGACCGCGTGCCGCTGAACGGCCAACGCTTGGCCTCGTGAATCGACAGGGTTGTCACACGCACATCGTCGAGGAACGCATCCTCGACGCCATCGCCGTGATGCGCATCGAGATCGATGTACAGCACGCTTTGACTGCCCGCTTTGAGAAAGGTCAGGATCGCAAACACGGGGTCGTTGAAATAACAGAAGCCGCTCGCTCGATCCGCTCGACCATGATGTGTTCCCCCGCTCGGATGAAATACGACGTGTCCCTTGCTCGCCAGCTCGGCGGACATGATCGAACCACCGACTGTCATCGAGGCGCGTTCAAACAGGCCGGGAAACAGGGGATTCTCGAAGGTTCCCACCTGGTAGCGCTCGCGAACATCGGGCTCGACCTTACCTGTGGCGTTTGCGTATTGCAGGGCCCGAACATAAGCACGATTATGAAACTCAAGTAATTGATCGACAGTCGCTGGCTGGCTTTCGCGAAAGCTCGTTGCGTCGAGCCAACCCAGCATGTGCAACACGTCGACGACCGCGGCGTGACGGACTATATTCAGCGGGTGATTGAGACCAAACGCGGGTTTCCGATAGATCTCGCTACCAATGTAGAACGGCGCGGCGTTGCTCATCGATCGAGAATATTATATTTCACTAATAAAGACAATTCTGATAGTCTAATACGAGATTCGATCTGCAGCCCTTTAAAGACGAGGTATTGAGAGATGTCCGCTGAAGAAAAAAGCATGTCAATCATTGTGACCAAGGGGTCCCTGGACTGGGCCTATCCGCCCTTCATCCTGGCAACGACCGCTGCGGCGATGGGCTTGCCAGTAACGATGTTCTTTACGTTTTACGGTTTGCCACTGCTGTTCAAGGATCTGAAACTGCAGGTTACAGCCGCCGGTAATCCGGCGATGAAAATGCCGATGGCCGGCATGCACATGGGGCTGCCAAATCTTTTGACGGCCATACCGGGTGTCGACGCCGCCTGCTCGGTGATGATGAAGAATCTCATCAAGAAGAAAGGCGTTGCCTCGATCGAGGAGCTGCGGGAAATGGCCGTGGAAGCTGAAGTACGCATGATCGCCTGCCAGATGACGCTCGACCTGTTCGAATATTCGAAAGACGATATGATTGATGGCATCGAAATTGGCGGAGCCGCAACGTACATCGAATGCGCCACCCAGGCCGATATCAACCTGTTTATCTGATTTACCCGTTTAACTTTGCCATAGCTTCACGGAGAACCACCCATGGCTGACCATACTCTTGACGCAAAGGGCCTGAACTGCCCCCTGCCTATTTTGAAAGCGCGTAAGGCGCTCAAAGAAGTCCCTGTTGAGGGGATCCTCGAGATTCTCGCAACCGACCCTGGTGCCGTCGCCGATTTCCAGGCGTTCTGCCGCCAGACCGGCAATGAACTGCTCGAACATTCAGAAGAAGGCGGCGTTTACCGCTTCCTGATCAAAAAAGCCGCTTAGACTAAACCTCGGCGTCAGCCGTCTTCGCGTGACTGGTAAGGCCGGTCGCGCGGGACAGCTGGTGCAGCATGTAAATGGGGCGACCCAGCGCCTCCTCCTCGTCGACACCCTTGCGAACGTCAACCGCAACGCTTGGCATGATCCGCGCTTGCGTTCCTGCCCATTCGCGGTCCACCGGCCAGTGCACATGCCCACATAGCAGACCCGCGACCTGCGAGTTTCGGCCCACGATTTCCTCGAGCGCCGCGGCTTCCTCGGGCCTGCGGTAGCCACCGACATAGTGATCACCGACGTCGAAAGGCGGATGGTGGATAAAGAGCAGCGTCGGCCGGTCCGGCTGTTCATCCAGAGTGTCATTGAGCCAGGCCTGGCGCGCTTCGCAAAAGCGACCCTTGCGCTCGCCGGCCAGGGTCGAGTCGAGACCAACCAGGCGCGTGTCGTAGTCATCCACCACGTAGTGCAGGAACTCACCGGTCCTCGCCAGGCAGGCCAGGTCGCTGAACGCCAGGCGCATTGCGTCTTTGTCGTCACGATTTCCAGGCACAGGAAACAGCGGCGCCTCGAGCGGCGCCAATAGTTCGCGCAAGCGCGCGTACTCCTCGGCGTAGGCGTGCTGCACAGTATCGCCAGTGAAAATTACCGCATCGGGCTGCTGCCGATTGATATCGGCAACGCACTGCCGCAGGCAGTCGGCCCGCAGTTCAGCCGCGGGGTGATCCGATCCATGCGCCAGAATGTGCGTATCGCTGATCTGAGCGATTAGCACCAGCAGGGTCCTGTCACGCCAGGCTTTGCCCTAGTCGACAATGTGATAGACGGGCGCCTTCTCCATTTCCCAGGTGCCGGAATGCCGGTCGTACTGGGAAAGGGTGAAGCAATGCCAGTCCTGGTCGTCCAGCTTCATGTGGTCGCCGCGATAGTAGTAACCCGGCCAGCGCGTTTCCTTGCGGTACATTGTGTGATGGGTCACGCACTCCGATGCGAGCACTCGATGTTGCAGTTCCCATGCGCGCTGCAACTGATGAAGGTCCTCGGCACCGATGTGGGCCATGTCTTCCTTCAGCATCTGCAGATGTTCCAGGCCGCGTGTCAGCAACACCTCATTGGTCATGTAGTGAGCGCTGATGCCACCGACGTACTCGTCCATGATTTTCTCGAGCCGCTGCAAACCGTGAATCGGCAGGATATAGCTCGGCGAAACCGTGCCCGCAACAATCTCGTTGCGACCGACCGCGTAATTCTCGAGGGGCTGGAAGACGACCTTCTTGAGATTCTCGTACTCGTCCTCGCTGACGTCTGGCCGGTCCTTGCCAAGATCCTTCACATAGTTGACCGCAGCCTTTGCAGCAATGCGGCCTTCCGCGAACGATCCCGACGAGAACTTGTGAGCGGTACCGCCGATGGTGTCGCCGGCGCCGAACAGGCCATCGACCGTCATCATCCGGTTGTAGCCCCACTGGTATTCGTCAGGCGCATAGTCGGCCGGCCCGCTGGCCCAGGCACCGGAGCAGGTGGCATGCGAGCCCATGACGTACGGTTCGGATGTCGTCAACTCAGGATTGATCTCCTTGGGATCGATATTTTGCGAGGCCCAGACGACCGCTTGCCCGATCGTCATGCCAAGGAAGTTCTCCCAGCCAACGGTCTCTTTATGCGGATCCTGGAACGCCTCCTTGGTAACCATGCGGATTGGGCCGCGGCCCGCCTTGACCTCTTCGAGGAACGCGTGATTCCTGAGGCAGGTCGGCACGGGGTGCCGGTCGATATAGTCACCAACCAGTTCCTTGGTGTTCTCGTACCAGGTGGACTCGTATTCATTGCCATACGCGTTTTCGGTGTAGGTCTTGAGGTGCAGGAAGTAAGCACCGACCGGCCCGTAACCATCCTTGAAGCGCGTAAGAACAATGCGATTCTCCATCTGCGTCATCTTGGCGCCGACGAGAATCGGCAAGGCGTAGGCAGAGGCGCTGCTCCACGGTGCGTACCATGTGCGACCCATGCCTTCGCCAACCGCTCGCGGTTTGAAGATGTGCGAGGCACCGCCTGCCGCGACGATGACGGCCTTGGCGCGGAAGACATAGAAATCGCCGGTACGGACATTGAAGCCGACGGCGCCGGCAACCCGGTTTTCCTTCTTCTTGTCCATCAACAGGTGCGTGACCATGATCCGGTTGTAGACTTTCGTCGCAGCCTTGCGCGCTGCCTCGGCGACGATCGGCTTGTAGCTTTCACCATGAATCATGATCTGCCACTTGCCCTCGCGGACGTACCTGCCCGTCTCCGGGTCCTTCATCAAAGGCAGGCCCCACTCCTCGAACTTGTGTACCGATGAGTCGACGTGCCGGGCAATATCGTAGCCGAGATCCTCGCGCACCAGTCCCATGAGATCGTTACGCGCGTAGCGGACATGGTCTTCGGGTTGGTTCTCATCCCACTGCATGCCCATGTAGCAGTTGATCGCATACAGGCCCTGCGCGACGGCGCCGCTGCGTTCGATATTGGCTTTCTCAACGCAAACGATGTTGAGGTCACGTCCCCAGTGGCGAGCTTCGTAGGTCGCACCACAACCGGCCATACCGCCACCGATAACGAGAACGTCGGAATCTACGTGAATTGTTTTTCTACTTGAGAACAGGCCCATCAGACCACTCCCTGCTTCAATTTATCCGGTGTCAATGCGGGCAACCCATCGATATGAAGGGCTTCCGGTTCATGCGCAAGCTCCTGGCTCTTGAAGTCGGCTTCAGTTGGCTCGGGAAGTTCTGCCGGCGAGGGAATCGATCCCCACGGGGTGGTTCGAATCGGCGATTCGAAATTCTTCTCGCGACCGTCCCGGAACCTGAGCTTCCATGAAATGGTGCCCTTCTCTTCCTCTCGCAGTACGCGGACGCTGTGTCCGAGCGGAGCGAAGTCTGCGTAACCGCGTACGTCGATCGCGTTTTGCGGGCAGGCTTTCACACAGGAGTAGCACTCCCAGCACATGTTCGGCTCGATGTTGTAAGCACGGCGATAGGTCTTATCGATGTGCATGATGTCGGACGGGCAAATATCGACGCAGTGTCCGCAGCCGTCGCAGCGAGTCATATATACAAAAGTCGGCATGGTAGTCCGTTCCTTCTAATAGTGTCGGGGCTGACGGGCGGGCTTGCCCAGAGTCTCGGGTACATTGGCGGGAGCCGGCAGGTTGCTTCTCGATCCGTTCGCTGCAGATAAGCGCTTCTCGAATGCTGCTGCAGGCTTGAAGAACATGTGTGCAAACTTGGACCACGGAACTGACCCGAAGAGCACCGTCGTGAAGATAACGTACAGCCAAAAGGCGATCATCGCCCAGTCGTGACCTTTGGCCTGCAGGTAAGCCCAGATCAATGCGAAAGTCGCGCTGCCAAGCAAGGAGAGAACAAACAGGTCCGCCCGCATGATACGAAACGGCGAACTGCCTTCGGCAGCCACGTCGACGCGAATGAAAAACCAGAACCAGTAGCCGCCGACACAGACCATGGCTGCGCCGAGCCACCATAACTGTGGCCAGATCGCCGGCGTTGCGGTTTCACCCGTCGGATAGCAGAACACCATGACCGCGGTCGCGACAGCAAAGAGAACGAAGCCGTACATCCCCAGCAAGTGCGCAATTCGGCGTTTCATATTGCAGAACTCGCCCGAGGCTGCGACATCGACAATGGCAGTCTTGATTGCCATCGAGACCATCGCCCCGGCACCGACCTGCTCCGTCGCCCTGGATTTCGCTCGCCGCATGTTTTCGCGGAAATACCTGGCGCTCTTTTTATGCAGGACGTCGTATATCGTGCCAAGCGCCACGAGGATGATCATGACGACGATGTAGGTCTGCATGACAGACGGTGACATCCACGCCGACAACTCGGCGAAGGGATTGCTCGTGAACATTACATCTCCCCAATGAAGGTTCCGGCCACTTGAGAATATTCTATTTTTCTAATCTTCTGCAGGTACTTTTTAAATCGTTCGGGGCTCCCCTGTCAATCAGAGAAACTACCTGCGCGACACGCCGTCGTAATATGCCCGCAGCACGTCGACCACTTCACCCCGGCTGAACTCGGGCGGTATCGGCTCGTTATTTGCGAACATCTCGCGCAATCGCGTACCCGATATCGCCAGGCGATCTGCCGCCGAGTGGGGACAGGTTTTACCGGTCGCCATCCCGCCGCATTTGAAACAGTAGAACGTGATATCGATCCGCAGGGGCTCCGTCTTCAGCCCGCTGTCGGTCAAGGTGTCAAAGATATGATGTGCATCGAACGGGCCGTAGTAATCCCCGACACCGGCGTGGTCGCGTCCGACCACGAGGTGGGAACAACCGAAGTTCTGGCGAAAAACGGCATGCAACAGCGCCTCGCGCGGGCCCGCATAGCGCATTTCAATCGGATAGCCGGCTTGTACGACCGTGCCGTCGACGAAGTAGTTGTCGACCAGTGCGTCAATCGCCTGGACGCGCACTTCCGCCGGAATATCGCCTGGCTTCAGGGCACCGAGTACCTGGTGGATCAGCACACCGTCGCAAATCTCGATCGCGATCTTGACCAGGTATTCGTGGCTGCGATGCATTGGGTTGCGCGTCTGAAACGCGGCTACTTTCGACCAGCCTTTTTCCTGGAACAGCGCCCGGGTTTCAGCGGGCCGGTGATAAAGCCCGGCATAGGTATCCGGGAAATGACCCTCCGACAAGGTACGCACCGGGCCGCCGAGATTGACCGGCCCCTGGCTCAATACCTTGGCGACGCCCGGATGTGCAGGATCGGTCGTGCGAAACACCTGCGAGCATTCGAGTTCGGCGTCGATAGCGTACTTCTCCTTCACCGTCAGGATGCCGAGCAACTCGTCGGTCTCGCCATCAACGAGGGCCACGTCTTCGCCGATGCCAATACTGTCGCCGAGCGCCTGGGCGCAGGACAGCGTGATCGGAATGGGCCAGAAAAGCCCGTCACCCAGCGTCATGGTCTCGCAACAGCTGCGCCAGTCCGCCTCGCCCATGAATCCGTCGAGCGGCGTGTAGGCCCCCATGCCGAGCATGAAAAGATCCGAGACCTCGCGGGTCGACAGCGGGACCTGTTTCAAATGCCCGGCCCGACGCGCCTCCTCCGTGCGTTCGCTGTCCGGCAGCAGAAGTGGCTTTAGGGAGTCGGCACCATACGGTGGAACCAGATTCGACATGAAATCACCTTCCTTTTGACCCATTTGTCAGGATTGTTGTACGCCTCGGCCGCTATCCGATGATTGCGATGCCGCCAATGACGAACGCGGCGAGAAATATCGTTTGCAGCACCATTACACCAACGGGTTTCGGACCAACATCGGCCAGCGCCTTGAGCGACGTCTTGACGCCCAACGCTGCAACGGCCGTGAGCAGACACCAGCTCGATACCGGCGTCAACGCAGTGTGCAGCTGATCCGGAACCCAGCCTGCGCTATTGACGATGACCAGCGCAACGAAAGCGACCAGGAACCACGGCAGCAACGGTCCGCCGGCAGCATCCGGCGACCGGTGGCGGTGCATCAGCAACGAGATCGTGATGACGACGGGCACCAGGCAGGCGACTCGAATGAGTTTCACCAGCGTGGATACCTCACCCGTTTGATCGGAGATGATGTATCCCGCGCCGACTACCTGCGCAACGTCGTGAATCGTCGCGCCGAGGAACACACCTGCGGTCGTGTTGTCATACCCGAGGAATGTCACGAATACGGGATAGATCACCATTGCCACGGTGCTCAAGGCCGTAACACCGGCGACTGTCAGGATGGTGTTGCGCTCATGATCCTTGTGAGGCGGTAGCACCGACGCGATGGCGAGCGCTGCAGACGCACCACAGATCGCGACTGCACCGGCCGACAGAACTGACTGATCCCCTTGCAGACCGAAAGCGCGGCCGACGAGGGCTCCAATGAGAATGGTCGCCACCACGCTCGCCACAATCAGGGCGACCACGGGCCAGCCCAGGTCCATCACTTCGCCCGTCGTAATGCGCAGGCCGAGTAACGCGACACCGAACCGAAGGATATGGCGGCTCGCAAAACGAATGCCGGTTGCAAATCGCTCGTCCTCGGTAAGGAAATTGAACGCCATGCCAAAGAGCAGCGCATACAGCATGGCTGGCCCGCCAAGCTGCTCACTGACAAATCTTACAGCGAGCGCGATGGTGGCACTCAGCAGCAAGCCGGGCACGGCTGCTCGCGCCATTTCTTTGGTGATGGTCATTGAGTATCTCTTTTTTTCTGGCAATCGCCGACGGGGTCAGTAAACTGTGAATCAGTATATTCTAATTTCAACATATACCCGAATTTTGTTGAGCCCGGAGTACCTGGTGAACCATGAAAGTGGACGATAAAAAACGCGGCATTCACGAACTTTACACGCTGGATCCCATCGCTGCAGACCAGCAACTTTGGGGACGCAAGCCGGACCCGATGACGCGTCGCGGCTTCCTGACCAAGGGCAGCCTGGTCGCGATGTCGGCCGCCGTTGGTGCGTCGATTCCATTCGCACACTTGATGCCAGAAGGATTGATCCCGGCCGCACTCGCGCAGACGGACACACCGTTCGAGATCCCCGGCAAGGAAGGCCTTGATCGTTCTGAATGACCGCCCGGTCAATGCCGAGACGCCCGCACACTTGCTCGACGATCGCGTGACACCCGCAAAGCACCTGTTTGTTCGCAACAATGGAATCCCGCCCGTTACGGACGGCATTGACCTGGATGCCTGGGAGCTGACCTTTGGTGGCGAGTCGATCGAACAGGAAGTGACCTTTACCGTCGGTGAACTGAAAGAGAAGTTCGAGCATCACACCTACCAGTTGCAACTCGAGTGCGGTGGCAATGGCCGCAGCGAGTTCGTGCCCCCGGCATCCGGCAATCAATGGTCAACCGGTGCGGTGGGTTGTCCGGAGTGGACGGGCGTGCGCCTCAGGGATGTGCTCGAACACGTGGGTATCAGGGACGATGCCGTGTATGTCGCCTACTACGGTGCCGATCTCCACGCGAGTGGCGACCCCACCAAGGTACCGATTTCGCGGGGCGTGCCCGTTTTGAAAGCGCTTGAGGACGAGTCGCTGATCGCCTGGGCAATGAACGGCGAAGACATTCCTCCGATGAACGGCTATCCGCTGCGCCTGGTAATAGCCGGCTGGCCCGGATCGGTGGCCGGCAAGTGGCTGAAAAAAATTGTCGTCCGTAACCAGGTGCATGACGGGCCGAAGATGACCGGTACCTCCTACCGGGTTCCCTGCAAGCCGGTTGCGCCGGGCACGACAGTGCCCGATGAGGAGATGTGCATCATCGAGTCCATGCCGGTCAAGTCGCTGGTTACCTTCCCGAAATCAGGCATCGAGCAGCCTGTAGGCGAAGCACTCGCGCTGCGCGGGCACGCCTGGGCCGGTGATCTCGACGTTACGCAGGTGCATGTTTCAATCGATTTCGGCGCGACCTGGATCGAGGCCAGCCTCGAGGACGCGGTCAATCGTTTCGCCTGGCAGCACTGGAATGCTGCAGTCGAGTTCCCCGAGATCGGCTACTACGAGATCTGGGCAAGAGCGACCGACAGCGCTGGCCGATCGCAGCCGATGGTATTACCGGGCTGGAATCCGAAGGGTTACCTGAATAACGCCTGCCACCGGATCGCCGTTCAGGCTGTTTGATGCGCCGCACTCTTGCCATAGCATCGACCCTGGCCGCGGCACTGTGCCTGTCCGCCTGCTCCAGGGAGGACACGCCACCGGAGCCGGCCGCCGTGCCCGAACCCGCCGCATCCGCGGAGCCCGCCATCGATCCTGCAACGGGGTTCAGGATGACGGGCGACTGGGAGATCGTGCGGGCGAACTGCACGGCCTGCCACTCGGCCAAACTGATCACTCAGCAACGCGGCACGGCGCAGCAATGGCTGACAATGATCCGCTGGATGCAAAAGAAGCAGAACCTGTGGCAGTTCGACCCGGCAACAGAAGAAAAGATCATCGCCTATCTCGCGGACAACTACCCGCCGAGCAGCGCGCAACGGCGCGCCGCACTGCCGCCGGACCTGATGCCGCCAAACCCCTATTCTCCGGAGACATAAGAATGCTGGTTTCACCTGCCGACGTTGTCGCAAAGGCAAAAGCGACCATCAACGAGTGTTCGGTTCGGGACGTTCACGGTAATCTGGGCGAAGGCACCGTATTGATCGACATACGCGAGCCGGCCGAGTATCAGCGCGGCCATATACCGGGGGCAATCATCGTCCCGCGGGGTCTGCTCGAATTCGAAATACTCCCGTTGCTCGCGCGTTGCGGCATCAGTTGTGCGCCCGAGGACTGCGAGATCGTCCTCTATTGCGGCACCGGCGGCCGGTCGGCACTCGCCGCGAAATCGATGACCGATATGGGGTTCCGCAATGTAAGCTCGATGGATGGCGGTATCGTCGCCTGGGCTGAGGCCAGGTTCCCAATCGATACGCCTACGGTGTGACGCAGGCGAGATCCTCGGCAAGTATGACCTCACCCTTGTAGCGCGAGCGAACCAGCTCCGACGTTCTGCTCGAGATCGCGCAGGCTGCGTGCCATGAAGTGACTCAGCACCAGCTTTCCGGGCCCGATGTTCGCGGCAATCTCGCCGATGACACCCGGTGGCGCGTGCAAACGCCGTGCAACACCGGAGGCACCGTCGGGAACGACCATGTGCATTACAAGAACAGAAGCGCTGCTGGCAAAATCGATAAATGCCGGGTTCGTCGCCATTCTGGTCCGATGCGAAGACGAATACCTGGTCGCCAGTTGTCACTCGAAACGCCACTGTCGGCACGATCCCGTGCGGCACGTGCAATGCATCGACGCGCAGATCTTCGCTCATATAGACGACGGCCGGATCACTGCCCTCCACTTCTCGCGATCGTGAGCATCGGCGTGCCACTCGCGTCGTCGAGATAGCCTGAAAGATAGGCATACGCGCCATCATCGGCATTGAATGTCGCATGCAGGTAACTCCTCAGCCCGGGAAACACGCCATCCCCGTCAGGACCTGCGACAGGCAGGGGCCGATCGCGGTCCGAGAAGCTCCCGGATTTGAGCAAAGCCGGAAAATCGGCGGAGTGATCCGTATGCAGGTGGCTGAGCCCGACGAAGTCCAGCGCCGAGAAATCGGCGCCCGCTTCGCCGAAACGCAGGAACGTGCCGCCGCCCGCATCAATGAGGACTCGCGACTTGCCATCGATCCACAGGAGATAGCCGGTCGATGCGCGGCCGTCGTCCGCAATGGGCCCGCCCGAGCCCAGTATCTGCAGCGTGACGCCGTCACCGGGCGCACAGGGCATGCTCTTGCGCGTGCAGGCTGTTGAAAGTACTGCCGTCACGCCGATTAGCGCAACAACGTTGATGAAACTACGGATTGTCATGATTTCACGCGCAACGTATTCGTAGTTTCCAGTATACCGAGGTAAATGCGCTTTCATTAGTCTTCGCTAATAGAAAGAGAGCCAATGACCAGACAAAGAACAACAATTGCAGTCGTAGGCATAGGAAACAGTCTCCTTACGGATGACGGGGCTGGCATCCATACGCTGGAGCGATTTGCAAAGGAGAACGATGACGATGGCATCTGTTGTCTCGATGGCGGCACCGTTGGATTGGCTCTCCTCAATCGCCTCGCCAACCTGAACGGACTCGTCGCTCTCGATGCCATGAAGCTCGGCAAGGAGCCGGGCGCCGTTACGGTCCTGCAGGGCGAGGACATGGATTCGCACCTGCGTAATCAGCACGGCAGCGTGCACGAAGTCGGCCTTTCGGATCTCATGGACGCATTGCGCCTGAGCGGCCAGCTTCCAGCGAATCGCGCCCTGATCGGCATTGAACCCGAAGATATGGACTGGGGCACCGAGCCGACCGCAACCGTCGCCGCCGCCATTCCACACGCCGCTGCATTGACTCACGACCTGGTTCGCGCCTGGCGTACCGGGGAAATCCCCGATGAGGTACGACCATGACAAGCCAACAGGAGTCCCTGGCGCCGGCTTCACCGTTCCACGGCAACGTGCGCCCGATTCTTAACGAAGTCATGCACGCGATCGACCGGCTTCTTGAAACTGACGAACCAACGACGATAGACCTCGCGGGACTGCCTTTTGGCCCCGGCGAGCTGGAACACCTGGAAGCGACGCTCGGCACGGGTGAGCTTGCAGCAACACTGGATGCACTGGGTACCAGTCGCATCCGCGAAACGGCCTATCCGGGCGTGTGGTGGCTTGAGCACCGCAATGCTTTTGACGAGGTAGTAGGCCGCTACCTGGAAATCACACGCACACCAGAAATCCTGTCGTCACAGGATGCCGACATTCTTGCCGGCCGCGCTCGTCTGGGGGAAAAGTTCGAGTAACGAGTTTTTTGCGGGAGGAGAACAGCATGAAAAGAACACCGACCGTCGGGGAAGTATTGCGAGCGAAAGGGGTTTCGCGGCGCGGTTTTCTCAAGTATTGCGCAACCACGGCATCCATACTGGCATTGCCGCCAAGCATGATTCCTCGCATCGCCGAGGCGATCGAGAATGCACGGCGCCCGTCAGTCATCTGGCTGTCATTCCAGGAGTGCACCGGGTGCACCGAATCCTTGACCCGGTCTGCCTCGCCAACCGTCGAAGGACTCATTTTTGACACGATCTCGCTCGACTACCATCACACGCTTCAGGCAGCGGCCGGTGACCAGGCCGAAGCCGCACGACACGCGGCGATGGAAGAGAACGAAGGTGGTTACCTGGTTCTCGTCGACGGCTCGATTCCACTCGGCAACCCCGGGTTCTCGACCATCGCCGGAATCAGCAATGTCGACATGCTGAAAGAAACCGTCGCCGGTGCTGCGGCTGTTGTCGCAATCGGCAGTTGTGCCGCATTCGGTGGTATTCCGGGTGCCGACCCGAATCCGACCGGCGCCGTTTCAGTCATGGACCTCGTGACCGACAAACCGGTCATCAATGTTCCTGGTTGCCCGCCGATTCCGATGGTCATGACGGCCGTGCTCGCCCATTTCCTGACGTTCAATACGATTCCGGATCTCGACAAGCATGGACGGCCGATGACGTTCTACGGCACGACAATCCACGATCGTTGCTATCGCCGCCCGTTCTATGAGCAAGGCAAGTTTGCCAAGACCTTCGACGACGAAGGCGCGAAAGCCGGCTGGTGCCTGTACAAACTCGGCTGCAAAGGCCCGACCACGTACAACGCCTGTGCCACCACCAAATGGAACAGCGGCACCAGCTTCCCGATTGAAGCCGGTCACCCTTGCCTCGGATGCTCCGAACCGAACTTCTGGGATGGCGGTGGATTCTACGAACCCTTGTCGACAGGCAACTTCGAAAGTGGCGAGAAACTCGCCGGTGCCGCCGTTGCCGGTGTTGCGCTCGGCGCAGTAGCTGCTGCCGCCAGTCGCCGTCGCCAAGCCAAAATTACAAAGGAGGGATGAGATGGACCTTCTTGAATTCGCAAAAGGCCCTGCACTGCAGATCGCCGCTTATATTCTGGTTGCCGGGACAATCTGGCGCCTCGTGGGTATCCTGCTGCTCAAGGAAAAACCGGACTATTCCGAGCCACGCAAGTCCGGCGGACTCCTGGCTGCACTCAAGGTCATTTACACGCGCAGCTTTACCGCGCCTCCGTTTAAGGCGGCAACGCTGTATCCGAAGATGCTGGCCTATGTCATGCACATCGGCTTGTTCGCAGTTATTCTCCTGTTCGTCCCTCACATCATGTTCTTCGAGGGATTCCTGGGATTCGAGTGGCCCGGACTGCCGAACAACGTCATCTACCTGCTGGGTGTTGCTGCCGTTGTTGCCAGTGTCGCACTGCTGGTTCGTCGCCTGACGAGCCCTGTGCTGAAGTTGATATCGAATTTCGACGACTACTTCAGCTGGTTCGTAACGGTCCTGCCACTCGTCACCGGACTGATGATCCCGGTTCGCATGGGCCTGCGTTACGAGACGATCCTGGCGATACACATACTGTCAGTCGCCGCACTCATGATCTGGCTTCCGTTCGGCAAGCTCGGTCACACGTTCCTCGTGTTCATTACGCGGGGCACGACCGGAATGGTATTTGAACGCAGGGGGGCCAAGACATGACCACTGTTGACGGAAGACACGAACTCGAGCGTCAAGCGGAACGACTGGCCTACAAGCCACCCGAGGTTCGCCACGACAAGCAAGGCGACATGAGCACGGAGGAGCGCGTCGAAAAGGCGATGCATCACTTCGTCAAGAACTTCAATACGCAGACGGCCTCGTACCTCGATGGTTGCCTGCACTGCGGCATGTGCGCTGACGCCTGTCATTTCCATGTACGTACAGCTGACCCGCGCTATACGCCAATCTGGAAACTCGAACTTTTCAAGCAGGCCTACAAGCGCGAGGCAGGACCATTCGCGTTCTTCTATCGCCTGTTCGGCTTCAAGAAAAAGGTCACGATCGACCAGCTCGAAGAATGGCAGCATCTCCTGTATGACAGCTGCACAGTCTGCGGCCGCTGCTCGCTCGTTTGCCCGATGGGCATCGATATCGCGGGGCTCGTTTCAATGGCCAGGCACGGCATGTTCAAGGCGGGTCTCATTCCGCACGAACTGCATGAAGTTGCCAAGAAGGCAGCGGAAACAGGCAGCCCGCTCGGTATTACGCCTGAGAAGTTTGAAGAGCGCGCCGAATGGATGGCGGATGAGCACGACGTCAAAATACCAATGGATGTCGAGCAAGCCGACGTCCTGGCTGTCATGTCGTCGATTGAAATCCAGAAGTACCCGCAGTCGATTGCTGCAACGGCGAAGATCCTGAATGCGGCCGGCGAAAGCTGGACCTTCCGAACCGACGGTTTTGAAGCAACCAACTTCGGCATGCTCTCGGGTAATCCCGACTGGCAGAAAGCCGCGTCAATGAAGCTGATCGACGCTGCTGTAAAGATCGGTGCCAAGACCCTCGTACTACCGGAGTGCGGGCATGCCTACATGGCCCTGCGCTGGATGGGCGCCAACATGTATGGCAAGAAATTGCCGTTCAAGGTGATGCACATCTCCGAGTACCTGGCCGACGCATTGAACACCGGCAAGATCAAGGTGAAGAAGATCGACAAGAGTGTCACCTATCACGATCCCTGCCAGGTCTCGCGCCGTGGTGGCGCAACCCAGGCTGCTCGCGATGTGCTCAATCACCTCACCGGCGATTTCCGCGAGATGCCCCTGGGCGGCGACTACAACTGGTGTTGTGGCGGCGGCGGCGGTGTCGTAACGATCAAGCGAGCCGACCCGTTGAGACACCGGGTATTCAAACTGAAAATGGACCAGGTCGAAGCAACCGAAGCTGACGAACTGATCTCGAGCTGTGCCAATTGCCGGCAGAGCTTCGACGATTCGCAGCAGCATTTCAACTGGGATTACACCATGGGTAGCCTTATGGAGATGGTTGCCGAAAACCTTGAGGAGGATGGGTCATGAGCGAGAGAATCGTAGTAGATCCCATCACACGCATCGAAGGACACCTCCGTATCGAGGCGCAGATGGAAGGCAACCAGATCGGCCAGGCGTACTCGTCCGGCACGATGGTACGCGGTATTGAAATCATCCTGCAGGGTCGCGATCCACGCGATGCCTGGGCATTCGCACAACGCATTTGCGGCGTGTGCACGCTCGTGCATGGCGTGGCCTCGATTCGTTCGGTCGAGAATGCGGTTGGCGCCAAGATTCCGCCAAACGCAGAACTGATCCGCAACCTGATGATCGGTGCCCAGTACATCCATGACCATGTCATGCATTTCTATCATTTGCATGCACTCGACTGGGTGGACGTCGTATCCGCATTGAGTGCCGATCCGAAAGCAACCGCTGCACTTGCGACCTCATTGAGCAGCTACCCACGTTCGTCGGAAGGCTATTTCCGTGATGTGCAAAAGAAAGTCAGGGATTTCGTCGAGGCCGGACAGCTGGGTATCTTCGCGAAGGCGTACTGGGGTCACCCCGAGTACAAACTGCCTCCCGAAGCCAACCTGATGGCCGTGGCGCATTATCTCGATGCGCTTGAATGGCAACGTGATGTCGCTCGCCTGCATGCGATTTTCGGTGGCAAGAATCCGCACCCGAACTTCGTCGTTGGCGGCGCACCCTGCCCGATCGACCTGAACTCCGACTCCGCGATCAATTCGAAGCGCTTGTCCGAAGTGCAGGACATCATCAACAAGATGAAAGTCTTCGTTGAGCAGGTTTACGTACCCGATACGCTCGCGATTGCCAGTTTCTACAAGGACTGGTTCTATCGCGGCGAAGGCCTGGGCAACTTCATGTGCTTTGGCGATCTGCCGGGCACCAGCATGGACGATCCCGATTCCTTCCTGTTGCCGCGCGGTGTAATCCTGAATCGCGACATCTCGACGATTCACGAAATCGACTTCACGGACCAGAACGGTATCCAGGAATTCGTTTCCAGCTCCTGGTACGACTACTCGGGCGGCAAGGAAGTCGGTCTGCATCCCTGGATGGGCGAGACCAGCCTGAACTACACGGGCCCGCAGCCACCGTATAACCATCTCGATGTCGAACAGGGCTACTCGTGGCTCAAGTCGCCAAGGTGGCAGGGACATGCGATGGAAGTCGGTCCGCTCGCCCGCGTGCTCATGCTGTATGCAAAGGGCCACGACCTCACGCAACATCTCGTCAATAGCACCTTGCAGCAGCTTGAGTTGCCGACACGCGCGCTGTTCTCGACGCTTGGCCGCACCGCGGCACGCACACTCGAGACGGCCGTCCTCGCGGACGGCATGCAAGGTTGGCTTGATTCATTGATCGCCAATATCAAGGCCGGGGACACGAGGACCTTTGATGAGACTCTGTGGGAACCCGAAAGCTGGCCGAAGAACTGCAAGGGCGTCGGTGTCATGGAAGCACCGCGCGGCGCGCTGTCGCATTGGGTCGTCATTGAAGACGGCAAGATCGCCAACTACCAGGCTATCGTCCCGAGTACGTGGAACGCTGGTCCGCGCGATCCGAATGGTCAGCCAGGCGCTTACGAAGCAGCGCTCGAGGACGCGCATACGATGCACGATCCGGAGCAGCCACTGGAAATCCTGCGCACGATTCACAGCTTTGACCCGTGTATCGCCTGCGCAGTCCACGTGACGGATCCGGAAGGAGAAGAATTGGTACAGGTCGCGGTGCGCTAGCCAGTAGTGTAGTGCGATAGTCCAACCCGTGCGGGGCCGGGCGCAGGATGTGCCTGGTTCCGCACAATTTTTCTGGACCCACCAGTTTGGGCCCAGCTACCCGCCCAGCCCGCTGGCTGACCCCGAGTCCGGCCGATTATCGCGAGTCGACTTTTCAATTGGCGGTGCACTCTGTATCGTTGACAGTGAAATGTACCGACAACTCACAGAACAGGCGGAAAGATACCTGCGGTCGCTTTACCAGCAGGACGATCTCGCTGGCCAACTGAAGCGCCGGCTGGCCGATTTAATGGCCCGTGGGGAAGCGAACGCGGATGCGGCCTGCCGGGCCCTCAGACTCAGTCGCAGGACGCTCCAGCGCCGACTGAAGGCGGAGAAGACCAGCTTCCAGAAGATCCTCAACGAGGTACGTGCCGAACTCGCGATCAATTACCTCCGGGACGCGCGGCTGAAGTCCCTGGAAATCGCGATGCTGCTCGGCTACTCGAACATCAGCTCGTTCACGACAGCATTCAAATCCTGGTACAACATGCCTCCAGCCAAGTACCGGCAGAAGTTTCTCGCAATTCAGTAGTGCGAACAGCCGTCGCTGCCGGCTGGCCCAGTGAGGTAATCAGGGAATGATCCACGCCGCGTCAGTGACATCCAGTTCGCCGTCGTTTATTGAGAGAACGTAGCCGCCTTGTTCACGAAGCGCTGCCTCGGTCAACTGTGGGTCTTGGATAAAAGGAAAGATACACAACTATCGACTGTGCGTGATCCAGTGTGTCAAGCACGAAATCCTGACGAAGAAACGACGATGTGGGCGACCGCGTCTTTATCGCAAGGCACGCAAAGAATGCTTCGGCCTGGCGTCGCGGCGAGGTGAGTTCGATACCGCGAGTTTTAGCCAAACCGCGAAGCGGGCAAACGGGTGAACTGGGGCAGTGGAATGGATGCGAAAAACGCGGGGTTAGCGATTAAACGTCGAGCAGCGTGAGAAAAAAAGATTAGAAGGGTGATGTGGGAATAAAATATGTGTCTGAAGGATGAAAGTTTTTGAAGAATAATTGTGACACGCACATCGGACTGAAACAAAAGACGTAGATTTCTGCGGTGTCGCATCGCGGAATTCGTCGTCTGTCATCGGTTCTGGCGCCGGCGCCACGGAACGGCAACACCTTCCAGTCGGCTTCACCGGTAATACACTGGATGGCAGTTTCATCATCAAACACGAACTCAAGGCAGGCCTTGCCGGGCCGTTTTTGCACATGACATAAGGCGCGATCATCCCTTGGCCGAGGTCCATTCGTCCCGACAATTGCAGTGCAGAAACAGCGCGCCACCTGTCCGCCCACCTCGCGCAGCGATGTTCTTTTCAATCAGGGAGTCGACTGCTCGACCATGGCCGCCGTAAAGTGAAAAACATTATTTAGCGCCAGCAGTGCGCCTATGACGATCAGGATCGAGATGATTGCGATATATCTTGACTTGGTTAGCATCCTTGACTCCTCAGTATTTCGCCGGAGCTACTCAACAGTCAGATCTTCGGCTACAAAGTCGCCAATCTCGATATTCACAGTATCGCCGGATTCAACCAGTTTTCCAGGGTTGGCGAAGAACATCCAGTATACATTTCCTGTCTTCGGCGGATTCGAATTGCGGAGCGCTCCGGTCTTGGCGGGCGTTGGCACAATCATCCTGGCTCCGGTCTCATTGTGGATCGAGGACTGGCTTCGTCTGACGTTCGAATAAAGCCTGTGCCTTTTCCGCATCGAGCACCCTGTAGCGAAACTGAGCATGTAACCGGCAGACGCTTGGCGGACAAACAGAACTTCCACGCCCCATTGACGCTTCATGAAGGTGTTCTCGCGAGGATGCTGGCCGTCGGCCCACGTGACCGTGGGTCCGACGAGCAGCAAAACCAGAATCGCAAATCCGGTGAAGCGCATCAACTACCGCCCTGTGAGTCGCACGAGGTATGGATCTGTAGTCCCGTCGTTCGGAACTACAAGCCAACCCAGGCGAAGCGCATTTCCATTTGCGTTGAACTCGATCGTCACCGTACAGGTGTCGCCTGCATTGAACGTCATTCCGGAACACGTGTCACCACCGTCCTCGCCGCTGATACTGTAACGACCACCCGAGGTAGCAAGCGCGCCCATAATCGTCGTCGCATCGGCGATCGTCAATGTCAGGGTGCTCAGGTGATTGCCATTTTCGAGTGTCCCGAAGTCGAGGACATCGATACCGGCCTGATTGGTACCAAGTGTCCCGAGCGATGCCGATACACTCGAGACAGTGCCAAGCGCGCGCCCGGTTCCGGACAGGTCGACGAGCTGCGGACTGCCCGGCGCATCATGTGCTACTTCGAACGAACCCTCGAATATACCCGCAGCGTCGGGTGTGAACGTCACGGTGTAGGAACAGCTATCACCGACCGCCACTGTTGTGCCGCTGCAGGTATCATCTGTCTTCACAAACGGTGCAGCAGGGTTCGTCGATATACCAAATGTGACCGGGAATCCGGACACACTTGCCGAAATTACCAGCGTCTCCGTTGCTCCTTCCCCAATAACGCCGAACTCACCGGAGCTGAACGCCACCAGTGCAACATCGCCCGCGAAGAGCTCGTCAGCGCCGCGGTCGAGACGACCGTTCTGCGGCCGTCCTTCGCCGTCGATGTCTGTCCGAACATTGGTGTTGTTGGCATTGTCGAGACCCACCGAACCGGCACCAATATGGAAGTCCCACGGTGCCACTGCGGTCGGCGACTGCTGCGTCAGAGGTCCGTAGCGTACATCGATAAAGTTACCACCCTCACCAAAGGCGCCTGTCGCCAGGATCGGACCCCAGGGTTCGCTGAGCGTGCGAGCACCGTTGCAGTACTCGGCCACGAAATCAGGCGTCCCGTCGGTTTCATCGAGGTTCGAAGCATGGTAACCGCTTGCGTCCGTCAGGACGGACCGCCTCGGGTCCATCGTCAGCGCAGCACCTGCCTGCGGCTCACCAAGCACACCGAGATCCCAGAAGGTGGCACCCGCGGCACATTCCCCAACTACGGCCGGCGCCAGTTCGGGCAGCAGCCCAAGTGCACCTGATGCCATCGTGCCGTAAGAGAACGCCCGGTTGTGCCACACGATGTTGTTCACAAGGCGTGGATCAGTAAACCCATCTGGAACACCCAGCGCAGCCGCCAGGCCGAGGCTGTGGCGCTCAACCGCGATTCCCGCAGGTTGGGCATTTGACTCGTTGTCGACGATAAGACCGCCAACTGTCGCCGTGCTGTCATTGTTGGCCACCGTGTTATTGATGATCTGCCCGTTGACAGTGTCATTTAGCGACATGCCAGCACCGGCCCATGCCGCAACATTGTTGACGATCATGTTGTTGGTAAACCGGACTCGCCAAGGAGTGCGAACAGCCATTTCCGCACCATTGACAAACTGCGTCCGGACCCCGCCACCGTGACCACTGCCCGCCAGGTTGCCCTGGATCTGGTTCGCATCCACAACGACGTTGCCCGTACCCATGGTAAGTGCCGGAGCCGCACCCGGCTCACCGCCGATGAACAGGCCACCACCATGCTGCGTGATGCCCTGGTTATAGGACTGGTTGAACAGAACCTGGTTGTTGGCAATGGTGCCGTTATTGCTGATACCCAAATGGCCAATACCGGCGCCGTCACCCGCGGAGAAGTTTCCGCAGACAAAGTTATTGGCAACCGTGTAGTTGGTGCTGCCCGTATTCATCGAGATACCACCGCCTGCGCTCTCAAAGTGACGAGCGCCATTAAGCGTCACAGCATTGTGATGAATATTGACCCGGTTGTTATAGGTAATAACGCCATTCGCGTTTGGCACCTGATCCGGAAGGTACGGTTTGCCGACGCGAATACCACCATGAAGCGTCCCCGAGTTACCGGTCACATAGTTGTTGGAGATTTCAAGATCGTGCGCGTAGCCGTTGACGTAAATACCCCCACCGCCGGCAGCGCCTGTGACCGTGAAGCCATCAATACGCGACTCGTTGATTGCGAAACGATCCGGACCGTTGCTGCTCGCAAGTACCGTAATGCCGGCGCCCTGCTCCGTTGTCAGGTCGACCTGACCTGGCAGGAGATCCACTGACGGCAGAACTAAGTTGAGCTTGTCACGCCATGCTTGCAGCGTCTCGGTCGGCACCATCTGCGCGTTGATCACCGTGGCCGTACCCACACCCTGCAAACGAACTGGTTTCGACATGATGACGCGCTCGTCGTAGGTACCAGCTGCAACAAGAATCAGGTCACCTGAC
Organism: uncultured Gammaproteobacteria bacterium; assembly: GCA_963698415.1. Lineage (GTDB taxonomy): Bacteria > Pseudomonadota > Gammaproteobacteria > Steroidobacterales > Woeseiaceae > UBA1847. The sequence goes on from CAVOQS010000017.1 coordinate 158,878, forward strand.
GAAGCCGCGTCGATCGCCGCCTGAATCGATCCACCCGGCGCAACTATCGTCGCCGCGTCATCGCTTACGGTCACCGTGACCGCGTTGACCGTACTGTTGCCGTTGTCGCGGGTTACCACGAGTTGGCCGGTCTCGGCGCCATTCGGCACTGTCACCGTTATCTCTGTTTCACCCCAGGACACTACGGCAAGTGAAACGCCACCCAGCGTGACCGAGCCCTGACCAGCCCCAAAACCGAAGTCCCGGGCAATCGTTGGCTCGTTAAAGGGCGGAGTGGCGGTTGGTCCCTCGTATGCCGGATTCGGCACGACTGTGTTTGGTCCCATCGACTGAATGACCAGGGTGCCCCCAGTCGTCGGCACGAGTGGCCCGGTAGCGCCCGCTGCGTTAACCATGGAAATCACAGGCGAACCATCCGGCGCCGAACAGTCCGGCGCGTTGAAGCCTGATGCAAACGCCGCCCTCGGCAAGATCGGAGTGTCAAGGTAGGTCGTCGTTCCCGGCATGAACTGCATCGTGTAGCAGGCCGTGTCGAAGTTCGGCAGCTGATTCGGACCTGCATCGTTCAGGCAAGCCGACATCATCGCCGGGGAATAGCCACTCGGGATCGGCATGTTAGCCGTGAAGGTCGATGGCAGTACGCCATTGTAGCGGCCGTAGGCATCGGAAAGGCCTTCGTATACCACTTGACCCTTAAAGTCGCGGATCGAGAACGGCAGGTAGGCCGGGCTCCACTTCTCGCCGAATCCTGGCGATGCCGGATTCGTTTCGTTGGAGATGTCGTCCGTAATCAGGCCAGTAAACTGGGCAGCGACCGGTGTTGATGTGAACAGGTGGAAATCAGCTGCGGCCTGCCCCTGGTCGGAAAGAATTACTTCCTTCCGGTTACAAAGCGGTCGATCAGCACCTGCAAAACCGGCTTCCATTCCCGGGAACAAGCTGAGCTCATTCGGAACGGTGTGCAGCGCACCAACGCATGGCGGCTGGGCGAGCCCGGGTTCGGCGCCCAATACAGCTGCAACCATGGCACCGTCGGGAACTGCTGGCACCAGCATGCCGTTCGGCAGCACGACTGAAACAGGGGCGTTGGGCGAGACGTTACCGAAGCTATCGCCGTAGCCGACGTTGACGTCCTGCTCCTTGATCAGCTCGTAGCCTGGCGGTGGCACAACTTCGACGATGTACTTGCCAGCCGGGATGTCGTTGAACGCGTACCCGCCATCAAATACAGCGGGACGTACCTGGTTCCAGTTGCGCCAGCCATCGTAGCAACGGGTCAGGTTTTCGATACCCAAAGTATCTGTTGTAAATATGTGTGCGGGATCTTCGCCCGGGCAGCCCTCCGGTCGGGAGTCGTCCCAACTGTCCGTTGTGACTTCCTGTACCAGTACGAGTCCGCTTTCCGATGAGTAACTGAGCCGAACATCGTCGAACTCAACCTGGGTACCGTTACCAACCAACTGTATCGCCAGCGGGTAGTTTAGATAGACGTCGGCTTCCGTGGCCGTGTAATTCACGGTTGATGTAAGGAAGCCATCATTCGGCATCTGGAAACTGTTGTCCTCAGCGAGCGTCACGAATATGCCATTGTTGTCGACGCCCAGCCGCACGCTGTAGCCGGGGAATCCGGTATCAGTTCGGTCACCCACTTCAACTGCCAGCGCATAGCTGCCTTCGGCAAGCACATCCGCCAAAACCTGCGTAGCGGTGCTGCCGTTGCTGTAGTGCGTATTGAAGCCTTCGGCGGCACCGTCCGTAATGAAGTTCGTCGGGTTAAACGTGCCTCCGTTCCCAGTCAGGTCCCAGCCAACCAGCGTCGAGTTGTAACTCGCGTTGACCGGATCCGCTGGAAGTGCCGGATCCTCGAACCCGGCATTTGCAATGGCGATAGGCGTTGTGTTGTCCGGATTTGTCGCAACTTCCTTGTACAGGCGAACTGTTGCGCCCGGGACGCCTGGCTCCCAAGGGTCACCAACGGTAAGTCTTGGGTCGTTTTCGCCGCGTGTCGAACCGTAGAAGACGATGCCCGAGATTCCGCCGTTCTCACCCGGGGCATACGGTTTTTTACCCCACTCGAAGAGGCTGGTCTGCCCAGGAAAGCCCTGGAAGCCCTGTGTCAGGATCTGCCCGATTTCGGTCCGGGAGAAACTCCCGTCTGCCTGTTGTTGCGGATTGAGCAGGCCAGGATAGGGACCACCAGAAACATCGCCGCCCGCATCAACAACTGTCGTCATGCCAGTCGCCTTGAAGCGAGCGTAATCGACCTCGAAGACTTGCCACGAGAAGAACGGGAATATCTGGTCGAACGGCACGAAGCCGTCGAGATCTGTCGGGAAGGACTGGTTGACGGTGCCGTCACGCCAGCGCAGGTTTACCGCCTGTTCGGACAGCGGTGCTTCATCACCGTCACGAATACCGTTCTCGTTCACATCGAGGAATACGGTGTGCTCTGCCCGCGCAAACCAGGCATTGACCGGCATGTTGCCGATGTCACCAGACTGTGCCGGCAGATCAACGATCTGAAACGCGATGATTTGATCAAGATAGGTATCCCACGCGACCAGTTGATAGGTGCCGTCAGGAATGCCGGTCATCTCAAACACACCGTCTTCATCCGCCTGCACGGTCTGGATATTCTCGCCGTCGCCTGCCGTACTATTAAGGCCAATCCAGGCGCGCGTATGGCTGAGACCCACGTACGAATCGCTGTCGAACATACCCGGTGTACCTGGTGGACGAGGATCGTGCAATAACGAGACCTTGCCCGTAATCGAGTTGCTGCCACTAATGCCATCGCCGGTCGGGACCGTGCGGGTTGCCGGGTCCACGAAGCCGAAGAACGCATGTGGACCTGCAACACCGAACTCGAGGAAGAACGGCGGCTCACCGGCCTTGACCCAGGCGTCGATTACCTTGGTGCCTTCAATGGTCGACGTCTGCGTCCAGTTTCCGCCTCCGGGTGCTACGGCGATAACGCCGTACTTGCCGGGCGGCAGGTTTTCGATGAGTACCGAACCATCCGGGCAACTGAGTATCACACCCGGTGTTGCATCGGGCGCACACTCGAGCGAGTTAGTGAGCGGGTTGCCAAAGGCGTCCTGGCTCATCGTGCCGCCGGAGATGCCGTAGCGACCGCCTGCATCCTCGAGGACGATCTGGAAACCACCAAGACCTGCCTCGTTGGCGTCGGGCACACCATTGGTCGGAGAAATGTCCTCAAAGATCAGGGCGCTGATCTGCGCGGTCGGAATCTCCTGGTTGTTGACCACAACCGTTATGGCTGTATCGCCCGGATGAATTTGGGCGCCGCCTATCGTGTGGCCGGTACCGGTACCCGCATCATTCGGTAGTACCGAGACGTAGTAGTACTTGTTCGGATTCAATGCTACATCGGCGATTGATATCGCCATCGCCGGATCAGCCGGGGTCGGGTCCGCGCAATCGACTGCCGCGCAGTCAGGCTGCGACAGGCCCTGCGCCACGACCGGCATATAGCTCTTATGGAAGTTAAGTGACTGTTGCTCGTTGACCGGAGTGCCAGCAAGCGGGTCATTGTGGTAAGTGTTCTCTTCCTGGACCAACCAGCGGTAATCCGTGATCACATTGCCAACCGGGTCGACCACGGTGAGCGCGATATTGGAGACCGGGTTCGACTCGAGCGTAACCGTTACCGGCTCACTCTGGGCAATGCCGTCATCCGCACGATACGAGAATGTGGTCGCGACTGCTCCCGTGTATACGAACGATCCATCGGCATTCAGGGTCAGTCCCGCTGGAGCAGTGCCCTCAAGGACCGCTGTCAGCGTATCACCGTCCAGGTCCTGGTCATTGCCGAGAACGCCCGGTGCTGCGACGTCGATGTCAGGACCGATGGCGTTCACGAACGGGCCATCGTCATTGGCAACCGGGACATCGTTTTCGAACGAGACGTTCAGAGTTACAGTTGCAAGATTGCCATCCGCGTCGTACACGAATGTATCCGTCCCCGAGAAGTCCGCGTTTGGCGTATAGGTAAACGACCCGTCGGTGCTGAGCACGACGCTACCGTTGGCAGGATTGCTTGCGACCCTTGCGTTACCAAGGCCTGGGTCGTTTACGAGTACGCCCGGCGCCGGCACATTGAGGTCCGTGTCCTCGGTGACCGGATATGTATCATCGCCGGCGCCGCTCGGCTGTGGCGGCTCGACTATTGAACCATCACCGACGACGACCGCGCCCAGGGACCCGCCATTTGGCAGGTTTTCGTTGCTGAAAGTCGGCATGCGGTCAAACAGCGACAACGTAACGTCAGTCGAAGGCAGTGTGACAAGCGCGTCAAGCGTCTTGCCAGCCGCGAGGAGCGCTGCGCTCTGGGTCCGTGGCAAACCCGGATAGGCGTTGCCATCCTCAGCAACCAGGTTCAGCTCAGCCCCGACAATCGACGGCGTGTGTGACCGCAGGCCCGCGTTCAGGAATCTCAGCAAGGCAACTTGCGACGGATCTCCCGCAGGAAGGCTCGCCGTTCCGCCGCCGTTGATCAGGAAGTAGGTGGGATTGTAGTCGATGGTGCACGGGTATCCCGCGGCCATGCTTTGGTTGTAGTCGGCTGCCGCTACGCAGGATGTGGTCATCGTCATTGCCGCCAATTCTGCGTTGGCTGCACGATGGTTCTGAATGGGATCAATCTCGCTAAAGAGTACGACAGCCTCGGAATCGTGGCTGTGCCCGTAAGACGATCCATCGGTCCCCTCAGATACGACCAGGGCGCCATAGAGGCCCATCGGCACCTGGATCGACGGATAGGTGCCGCTCTGGTAAAGATAGGTGCCGGATTTCAGCGCCGCCCAAACGTACTGGCCATCACTGTTCGGTCCCACTTCGGTGGTGAAAGAGCGAACCCGGTCTCGTCCCGTCACCGTCCGTTACCAATACCGGATTACCGGCACCGGCCTGGCCGGGAACAACCAATGAGACAGGTACCGACAGCGTATTCCGGACATTGACCGTCAGATTCATACCAGCGAAGGCATTGATCTGCGGTCCAGGCGCATCGGTGCCTGCCGGCAATTCGCAGTTCGTGAAGCCGGCGTCGCAGAAAGCAAAGCCCCACATCGCCACGGAACCGCCGCCCGGCAGTTCCTTGTCAAACCGCTGTGTTTGCAGGTGCACTTCCACATCTACGGGTGTCGGCACAAAGTTCAGCCGCACGTCGTCGAACTGCACTTGTCCGCCACCGCCACTGACGAGCTGGATCGCCAGGGGCGAACCGAGATTGGCATCGTCAGTAGCAACAATCACGTCGAACGTGGACGTCTGGAAACCATCGACCGGGGTCAATGCGCCTTCGCTGCCCAGGGAAACAAAACCGCCATTGTCCACGCCCAGGTGCACCGAGTAGTTCGAGAATGGAACCGCATCAGCCCGATCGCCAATTTCGACAGTCAGCGTGTATGTGCCCGCTCGAAGCACATCACCGAGAATCTGCGTGGCGCTACCGCCGGCGCCGTAGTGCGTATTCAGGCCTTCTGCCGCCCCACCCGGGATGTAATGCGTCGGGTTGAAGGTGCCGCCGGCGCCGGAAAGTGTCCAGCCAACCAAGGTCGGTGTATAGCAAGCTGTGCCACCGCAAGGCGCTGGCTCAGTCGACAGCGCGGGATCCTCAAACCCCGCATTGGCAATGGGAATGTTCGCGGCATTGGCTGCCCCGGCAAGGCCGGAAAGCATCAAGACAGCGGTGGAAAGTCTGAGCAAGCGCGCCAAGGAAACTGTGGCCGGCACTAGCGAGTTTTTGTTTGTTGTCCGTTTCATTGGCCGTTCCTCATTCGGTTATTTGAACGTTGGGGGCTTCGACGATCAGCATCGTCATCATCCCGCCAGGAAACACGTCGTTGTTTACGAGTTCCCGTTCATTGTGCGAGTGCCACATGTAGGTGAATCCGGCATCCGGGTTAAGACCGCCTTCGCCCGGTGGCAGGCTGCCAAGGGCACCCAGGTAGGGGCTGCCGCTGTAGAAGCCGCCAAACGCGAGCGAGCTCAGGCTGGGGAGGGTCACAGGAATCGGCTCGTTATGATCCGCACACCATTCCCGGAAGTTCGGGTCGGTCGGTACGCTGTGGTAACCCTGCGAATCAGGTGTACAAACGCTGTCGTCGGTCGCCGTATGACCGTACATGTCCCAACCGAGATCCTTGCCAGTCCATTCGAAGACCGCGTCGACGGTACCGCCCGGCAGGCTGGGGATCGTAAACAGCAGCGGCCCGGCAAGTCCTGGTCCGGTTTCGCTCTCCAGCAGACGCCCGTCACGCGCCAGAACTCTCACGTGGTTGCCGTGCGTGTGGAATGGATGCATTTCGCGTCCAGCGCCGACCAGCCGAAGCAGCAGCTTCTCACCCGGATGCATACGCGGAATAATGTTGTAGGGCTGGTGCGGCAGTACTCCACGTCCCGGCGGACCCAGAGTATCGGGAGCAGCACGACCATTGATCATCCAGTACTCCGAATGGTATGCCCCGGCGGGGAGCACGATCGGGCCAGTGCCGCCAACCTGCTGTTCCGCCGCCTGGTGGATATCGATATCGATCTCGCTCAGCAGGAACAGGTACTCGCGATCGAAACACGTGCCCTCGTGCGCGTACGCCGAGGCTGCGCATCCGGAAGCCGCCGTTTGTGGCACCACGATCAACGCGCCGTACAGGCCCATCTCAACCTGCAGGTCAGGCTGCGACCCGCTGTGGTACTGGTATGTTCCAGGCTCCGGCGCCCGCACCGTGTAGGTCACCGTACCGCCGGGTACCGCCTCCCGAGTCAACTCGCCCTGGACACCGCCGTCGGTCGCCAGTACTTCGTTTCCGGGAAAGACAATGGAGACGTTGCCGGCTGCCGCTGGCAGGTCATTGCTCAGCACGACGTCAAATGTGTCACCCGCGGTCACGATCAATGTCGGACCAGGTAGCTGCATGGCCTCACCGTCAGCGCTATAGCCCCATGAGTAGACCGAGCCACCGTCTGCAATAGAGACATAGCCTTCCCCCGCGGACAGAGGGATACTGCCGGTCACGGGAATACCGTCGATGGCTGCCTGCGCGGCCGTCGACAGCATAAGTACAGCCACCATAAGAATAGAAAGAACCAGCCGGGTCATGCCGACGCTGAACGATTTGTTTTCGAATCTGGTCATTGCCGGTCTCCTAGTTTGCAACGCGAATTTCGGTCATCATGCCGCCGAAGTTTTCAGCGTCGTTCGAAAGCCGATCGAGGTTTTGCGAGTAAAGGAAGTAGGTGCCAGCGGTTTGCGGCGCGACGATAATTACGTCTGCAGACTGACCACCACCAAGCGTTAGCGAATTCGTCTTGTAGTAGAGGTTGTTGCCGTCATCATCCCGAAGTAACCGGGCGTCGAGACCGACAACTTCCATTGGAAGTCCGTTAGTGCCGACGGTATAGAACTCGGTAATGCTGAGATTGGAAATTCGCAGCAGGATGCGGTCGCCCGGCTGAGCGGTAACGAGGCTTGAAACTGGCTGCGATACGTGCGATCCGCCGATCGGGTCGAGTGTCGGATCCAGGGCGCCAGCTGTGGCTGTATCCGGGTACCCACGGCCATTCAGAAGGAAGTAGCGATCTCTCATGCCCGCGAAAGGCAGCGGCTGTACATTCAGGCTCGCATCGTGGAAATCCGGATCGAACGAGCCAATCTGGATTGGGAATTCGACGTCGTAAGCTGTACTCCCGTCGCCGTCGTTGTAAGCGTATGTTGTTGATCCGGCTGACATGACCAGTCGGGCATGCGCTGCCCGGTACATCTGGATCGTCAACGATCGAGTCGCAGCGATTCTGTCGAGGTCTTACGAACAGGTTACCGAGCATGCCCATCTGCATGTGCTCGGTCGCCTCAACGTGGCAGTGATACATGTAGGTGCCTGCATCCTTGGCGTTGTAGTAGTAAGTCAGCGTAGCGCCCATGTTGATCGAGATCGATGAGTCGGGAACGCCATCGAAGACAGCCGATGCTTGTGGGAAGCCATGCCAGTGAACTGTGTGGGGGTCAAACAGGTCCGGACGCATCGTCATGCCAACGTTGGTCAGCGACAGGAAGAGTTCATCATCCTCGTCAACCACAATGGTTGGCGCCGGCGCATTGGCCGCCAACATGCCCTGCTCCATGACCCAACCCGGGTAGAGGCCACTCTCCTCCGTCGGCGCGGCGCCGACGCCCGGGAGCGGCACTCTGGCAAAGCTGAAGATGTACTGCGGATAGCCGTCAGCCATGGTCACCATGCCATCACCGGCCACGAGGTGATCGCACTTGATTGCGGGATCGCCTGCAGTTGGGTGCAACGTCGTGGACTCAGGACACTGCACGTAGATGCTGCTGTCCTGAGCACCTGCCGAATATGACGCCAGCAACATCAGGAACGTACAAGCGAAAAGCCCGCTCTTGCAGGCAGGTATCGCATAGCCGCGGTTAGTTAAGTTCATGCTTCCACCCCACACTTCTCGAATGTGAATTTTCAAGTTGTGCCAAATTAGGGGTTTTGCACAGAAACAGGCAGTCGGTTTACTGGGGTATTTCAGGAACAAAATACCCCATAGGACGGTAGGGTTTTCCCCCACTCCATGTTGGGCATCAGCAGGTCTGTGATGCCTCGGCCCCGATACTGTAGAATTCTCTAACCTGGAACTCTCGGGTCGCCGACAAGGACACGCAGAACTTGACCAGCAAGAAGACTCACAAAATCCTGATCGTCGATGATCACGCCCTGATGCGGAACGGGCTCGAGGCGATGCTCGCATCTGAACCCGGCTACGAAGTTGTCGGTGTGGCGTCAGATGGAATGACGGCCGTAAGGTCCGTAGCGGAATTGCGACCGGACGTCGTCCTCATGGATTTGACCATGCCGAGAACCAGTGGCATGGATGCGATTGTTCAGATCAAGCGCCAGTACCCTGACGTCAAGATAGTCGCCCTGACCTTTCACAAGGAAGAGAAGTACATTCATGCAACACTCGGAGCCGGTGCCGATGCCTACGTTCTCAAGGACGATAGTCGCACCGAGTTGTTCAATGCCCTGGCCAACGTTGTCAGCGGAAATAATTATTTGAGCCCGAGTATCGTCGACAAGGTCGTCGCCGGCTATATTTCCGGAGGCGACGCGTCGACCTCGAAAGCCTCCTGGGAAGTGCTGACTCGACGGGAGCGCGAGGTCATCAAGCTGATTGCCGAAGGTAAGCGCACCAAGGAAATTGCTGACTACCTGTCGCTAAGCCCGAAGACCATCGAGAAGCATCGTACCAACCTGATGAGGAAACTCGACCTCCATAGCGTGTCGGAGGTGACGGTCTACGCGATCAAAAACGGCTTCGTTACGGACTAGCGGCCGCGTCCTGCGGGGGCCAGATCGCTTTCACTTCAACTCCCTTCTGCGCCGCTGCTTTCAACTCGAACCTTCCGCCCGTTGCGTCCACACGTTCGCGCATGCTGCGCAAACCCAGTCCGCTTTTACCGTCATAACCACGCTCGGCACTCTCAGCGTCGAAACCGACGCCGTTGTCCGAAATGACGAGCTTGGCGCCACCTTCGGTAGATTCGAGTACAGCACGAACGCGGGTCGCTTTAGAGTGCTTGCTGATGTTCTGCAGTGCCTCCTGCGCAACTCGATAGATGGCAACCTTGATCATCTCGGGCGTCTCCGCCTCATCGATATCGACGGAACAGGAAATATTGATCTCCCCGTTCTGTGCCTTGAACTCCTTGCATAACCACTCCATCGCGACGTGAATGCCGAAATCTTCGAGCATTGATGGCGAAAGATTGCTGGAGATGCGCCGCACCTCGTCAACAAGACCCTTCATGTCGTCGATAGTCGACTCAAGTACAGTCAGATCCAGATCCGGATGCTCCCGCCCGAATCTTGCAACCGCGTCCTCTATCCGGTACTTCACAACACCGATGGACTGGGCAATGCCGTCGTGCAGCTCCGACGCGATGCGCTTGCGCTCCTTTTCCTGCGCCTGGATCAATTGGCGGCTTAACGACCGTTCGGTTTTCATGTAACCGGCCATCAGACGATTTCCCGTGTCACCCTCCTCGTCAAAGACCTGCTCTCCGGATGCACCGGACTCCAATCGTTGAGCCATCAGCAAGCGGATCAATGCCTGCTGTTGCTCGACCAGGGACTCATACTCACGGCGATACTTGGTAATGTCGGTGACCGTCAGCAGCATGTTCCGCTGGCGACGCTCCACATCGGAGTGACTGGGCTCAGGGGTTTTCGACAGATTCAGGCGGAACAGACGCCCAAGTTCCTTGTCATGAAGCTCCCATTCGATACTGTCCCTGATGTCCAGGCTGGCCCAGGCTTTGTTCCACATTTCGATGAAGCGGCAATTGCCCTCACAGCCCGGATGAAACTGCCTGTGCAGACCTTCCGGCATGTCATCGGAAATCGAATCGAAACTGGTTCCCGCAAGTGTTCGATTCACACTCAATACACGCGTTTCGTCGTCAAGCAAGACGATGATCTGCGGTGCCCACCTGGGGCCGGGGGTCGGCGAGACTATTGGTGTCATTCTTCCTGGTGCCCCGTCAGGTCTTTGGCTGCCTTTATGAGCTCTGCTCGATCAAACGGTTTCGTGATCGTCATATCCGCACCAACCGCCTCTGCGGATGCGAGGTAGGCAGTCGTTGAAATAGCGGAGGGCTCGTACTCGAGCGGCCCGGTATTTCCTCCGCCGGACATGACAATGATCTTCGTGTTCGGAAACTCCATGCGAATATCGTAGGCAGTCTCCACTCCGTCACTGCCCGGCATGATGATGTCCGTTATAACCAGGTCAGCGCCGGTTTCCCTGATCAGGGTCAGTCCCTCAGCACCATCGCTCGCCACCCCGACATCGAATCCGGCCCGAATGAAGATTTCTTTGAGTACGATGCGGATGTCTTCCTCGTCGTCAATTATGATCACTCTTGTCATTGCTCACGCCTCACTCTTGCAAGCTTCCGCTTGCGGTAAATAGACATCGATTGTCGTTCCTGAGCCGACCTCACTCGAGACAACGATTTCACCGCCGTGTTTCGTCACGATGCCATGCACAACCGACAGGCCGAGGCCCGTGCCTTTGCCAACGTCACGCGTCGAGAAGAATGGGTCGAACATTCTTTCTATTGTAGCCGAGTCCATTCCTTCGCCATTGTCCGCGACTGTCACGCGTATATATGGACCCGCCTCCATACGCGGGTGCATCTCTACGAAATCCGGCGTGACAACGAGATTCTCAGCGCTGACCTGAATTCTTCCGTCACCTTTCATGATCGCCTTGTACGCATTGCTGCAGAGATTGACGACGAGTTGCTGCAACTCATTCGGATCACACTCGACCGGTCCAAGCGGCCGCCGGATATCGACGCGCACCTCGATACTTGCCGGGATTAACGCCCGCACCATCGACATCGCCTCGTCGAGCACAGGGGCAATATCCGCATGGACAATCATAGCTCCACCTGACGGCCGGCCAAATGTCAGGATCTGCTCACTAAGTCCCTTGGCGCGGTTGGCAAGCTTGAGAACCCTCTCAAGATTGTGTCGGTTCGGACTATCGTCAGGCAAATCTTCAAGCGCAAGGTCCGTATACAAGAGTATCGGCAAGAGGACATTGTTAAATTCGTGCGCGACACCACCGGCTAAGGTGCCGATGGACTGTAAACGATGCATATGCCGCAGATGAGTCTCCGCCTTGCGACGTTCCGCCTCCGCGGCTTCGCGACTGGCGATTTCTCCTTCCAGCCTCTTATTCACGCCAACCAGCGTGCTGCGCATGTTCTCAAGGTCGTCGGTCAGCTCGCGGATCTCGACGATGTCGCTGTCGACTGACATCTTCCTCGTGTAATCGCCCGATGCGATCTTGTGGCTGTCGCGCCGCAGTCGCTGCAGGGGGCTTGACACCAGGGCACTGAGAACCACCGCCAGGAATACTGTTATGACCAGGTAGATCAGGACAATTGTCAGGATAGTCTGGCGCGCGCTCTGAATTTCCCGCAGGGTGGGCGCCTCATCAAATCCCAACTCAAGGACCGCCATCGTATTGCCAATGACCAGCGGAGCTGCAAGGTAGTAAACGTCATCGTCGTGCTCACCAAAACTGAAGTCCTCGACGAATTTGTCGGCATCATCCTCGCTCATTATTGAACTCAGCAGTTTCCGGTCGCCTACCTGGAATGCAGCATGCACGCTGCGGCCGCCAAGGATTGCACTGTCCAGCGCCTCTACGATTCTCTCTGTCGTCTGCGAGATGCCCGTCACTCTGCAGCATGTCCGCGAAGACGCTTGAGTAGATCCGCACATGATCGATGAAGACCTCCTCCTGAACATTGCGAACCACAACGATCATGCCGTAGGACAGGAGTGGCAACAGCACGGCGTGAACGACAAGCACCGCCATGACCATCCTTGTCGAAATGCTTTTTAGTGCTCTTTCCATAACACCCTGACCACCTTTAAACGTGCATCCGACTCGGCTTCACTCTTCCACATGTACGTAATCGAATGTGGTCTTTCGACCAGTCGCCGTTTGAGCTGGTCGCGATTATCGATCTCTTCCGGTCTCGGTGTGCCGAACTTCAGCATGAGCGATAGCAAACGCCGTTCATAGGATCTCTCGGACATTGCTATCACTGACTGCATGAATATCTGGTTGAGCCGTTCGTCATCAGTTCGTCTCAGGGGTCGGACCGTGCCCCCGGCGAGGCTTACTGAAATACCGAGATAGGCTTTCCTGATATCGAGCAGACTGATTTCTTCCATAGTGGCGTCGCTGCCCACGACCAGCACAACCGCCTCCTCCGCCACGGCCATCCCTGCCGCAAGGGCAAAGACCATAAGCCAGCAACCATTTAGCAGCGCGAACCCTCACGGAAAGACCGCACTCCATTGAAACCGTAATTCTTTGAAAGTGTCATGCTCCCCGCCGGACCCTTGCGTGGCGGTGTCAGCGAGCTCCACTGTCAAAGCGTGAGAGTCCGCAATATCCCAGCGCAAACCGAGCATGTGCCGGTGGGCGATAACAGCGGGAAGCAACTGCAGATAGGGTGAGTCGTCTTCGCTGTCACCGAATTCGACCCGTCCAAAAACCGTCCAGTCTTCGGTTGCCTCGTACTCGGCCTGCACATACCCGAGAAAGAACTCGTCTTTGACATCCCCGGTCACATAATCCAGGTCATTGTCGAAGTACACCCAGTTCGACGAGAGACGCCAGTCCTTCAGATGCCAGCTCGTGAACAATCCTATCGTCAGCTGCCTGATTGAGTTGAGATCCAGCCAGGTTGGGGCTTGAATCGGATACGACAGCAATGTCGTTGTGGGAAACTGTCAATCCAATCTTGTCCATGGAGAGCACATCCGGGCGGTAGACGAGTCGTGCGCTGACGGCCATATCATGTCCCGACGTGGGATCCAGAACGTCGAAGGGCATGAGTTCCTCCCCTTCAAACCTCGGTGCGATTCCCGCCGTCAGCGTCGCGATAAGCGCGGATTGGCCCTTTAGAGAAATCTGGTGCTCGAACCACCCGCCGGTGACATGCGATGGCATCGGTCCGCTTTCGTCTTCCCATTCCTCCAGCCCTGGCCGGCTGATACTGGTTTGCATGTACTGGCCATGGTGAAACTCGGTGGTCCAGTAGTTGGTGATCGCGTGAAAGCGGCCGAACCAGAACATCGTCTGGTCGTCGATTTGCCACGCAACCTTCAGACGCTCCATCTCGTTTTCTTCGTCTGTCCAGATGTACTCCGCAAGAAACCGGAACCGATCGCTATTGAAGGTGTACAAAAAGTCCGCTGTCACCCCGTAATCGGACCCTTCCAGCGCGGGGTCCGACGCGGAAAACGTGTCAAGGCTATCGGCACTGAGGAAGACCAGCATGTCATGCTTTGATTCGGCTCGGACAGCCTCGCCTGACATCGTGGTCACGAGCAAAACCAGACTGCTGAGCACGGCAAGCCTGCCGTAGTTAAATGATTTCATTGTTCGTCTGCTACTCATGCGTTCTCTCAGCTAATTTCCTCCTCGAGAAACAGTACCGGTATGGGGGGACAACCCCCATCGATATTAGGGAAACACCCCAGTTCTGTTCTGACAAGAGGCACGTTGCGGTGTTTTGTACAGGAAAAAGCAGGGATTCGCCGTATTCCGGCACAGGAACACAATGTGTAAGTTCAGTTTTGAAGTTACACGAGTCTTCGCGGTCCAACCAGCGACGAAAAAAATATCGGGAATATGGAACGATCCCGGTCCGGCCTTCGTGTAAGGAAGAAGTCACAAAGAGAGAGGCCCATGACGTCCAGATTGCAAAGAAAAGAGAACTCGATCGCCGGACAATCGGCCGCACACTCAGTCGCGTTGGACGAGTCGCTTGCTTCACTGCTCGTGAACCATGGCATCGTCGTACGCGACTTCATCCTCCTGTCGTTTCTTTCCGACCAGGGTCCAATGAGCATTTTGAGGTTATCTCGAACGGTCGGTATCGAACCTTCGGCCGCCTTGCGTAGCCTCAAACGACTTTCTGCCGCCAGCTTGCTGGTCCGAGATCCAGCGCCGCAAGACGAGGAATTCGAGTCGATCGCCAGGCTGACCATGCGCGGCGAAGAAATTGCGCGAAAAATCGTCGCCCAGCTCGAATAGCCGAGCCGCGCAGCCACATCCTCGATCATCATCTAGCGCCCCCCGGAGCCCTGATTTACGCTATTATTCGCGGCTTGCTTGATTGAGGACATGCAATGCTTGAGAAGCTCCAGTTTTACATCGACGGCCAGTGGGTCGATCCGGTTGAACCGCGGACCCTGGACGTTGTAAACCCGGCCACGGAAGAAGTCTATGGCCGCATCAGTATTGGCTCTGCCGCCGACGTCGACAAGGCCGTCGCCGCCGCAGCACGGGCGTTCGAAACCTTCTCGCAGACAACGGTCGAGGAGAGAAAGGACCTGCTCAAGGCCATCCTGGCGGAATTTGAAAAGCGCCACGACGAGGTGGCCGAGGCCATCATGGACGAAATGGGCGCCCCCTGGGATCTTGCGAAGAATGCCCAGGCCGCCAGCGGTCCGCAGCACATCAAGGCGGCGATCAAGGCGCTCGAGAACTACGAATTCGAAGAGCGGATTCGCACGACCAACATTGTCAAAGAGCCGATTGGCGTCTGCGGCCTGATTACGCCGTGGAACTGGCCGATGAACCAGATTGCGGTAAAAGTCGCCCCGGCGATCGCGGCTGGCTGCACGATGGTCTTGAAACCGAGCGAAATCGCCCCGTTCGACGCCATTCTGTTCGCCGAGATTCTCGACTCTGCTGGCGTACCGGCAGGCGTATTCAACCTGGTAAATGGCGACGGACCCGGCGTCGGCAGCGCAATTTCCGGCCATCCCGATATCGCGATGGTCTCATTCACGGGTTCGACCCGCGCAGGCGTCCTCGTGGCGCAGAATGCGGCTCCAACGGTCAAGCGAGTCGCGCAGGAACTGGGTGGCAAGTCGGCCAACATTATCTGCGATGACGAGAGTTTCGAGAAAGCTGTCGAGAAAGGTGCCGGTGATATGTTCGAGAACACGGGACAGTCCTGCGACGCACCTTCACGCATGCTGGTCCCGCGCCACCGCATGGATGAAGCGGCAGGCATTGCCGCGACGGTCGCTGCAGCGACCAGGGTCGGCAATCCCCGTGACGAGGCGGTTGAAGTCGGTCCGGTCGTGTCCGATGTCCAGTGGGGGAAGATCCAGAACCTGATCCAGGCCGGGATCGACGAAGGTGCCACGCTCGTCGCCGGTGGCACCGGGCGCCCCGAGCACCTTGATAAGGGCTATTACGTGAAACCTACGGTATTTGCCAATGTCACAAATGACATGACAATTGCCCGCGAAGAGATTTTCGGCCCTGTCCTGTCAATCATTGCCTACGACGACGAAGACGACGCCATTCGTATCGCCAACGACACGCCTTACGGACTGTCGGGCTACGTATCCTGCGCCGATCTCGACACGGCACGCCGGATTGCGTCGCGTATGCGAACCGGCATGGTGCATATCAACGGAGCCTGGGCTGACTCGGCCGCACCATTCGGCGGCTACAAGCAATCCGGCAACGGTCGCGAGTGGGGTCACCACGGGCTCGACGAGTTCCTCGAAATGAAGTCGATTTACGGATTCGAGAAGAGACAGAAATAATGAAACGGATTTTCCTGCTGGTTGCGTGCCTCGGCGCGTTGTTTGTTTCTGCCTGCGGTGGCGACTCGAACTTCCCTAGCCCCAACGGGTGAGGGTTCTATCCGCATGATCAATGCGATTCCGGGCTCACCCGTCGTCTTCTTCCTTATTGAAGAACGTCTGCTTGAAGAGGTTCCGTACCAGCGCTCCTCCTCGCCAGTGACGTATGACAATTTTAGCTACGTGTTCAATTTCGAGATCCGGTATCCGGGCGACCTGGCAACTACGCGCGTGGCATCGCAGGAGTTACAGGTTGAAGCGGATGGCGACCACATCTTTCTGTTGACGGGCGACGTCAACGCGCCAACCGTAACGACCTGGAGCGGCGATCGCCGCTCGTGGGACCAAACGGAAACGGTGTTTGAGGCGCGCTTCTCCCACGCCAGCGCTACCCTCGGCGACATCGATGTCTATTTTGACGCGCCCGGCACGGTACCGGGAACCAATCCGCCGGTCGCAACCCTGTCACTCGGCGAGATTGGCGATCCGCGAGACTTCGAGGAAGGCTCCTACGTCATTACGGTGACTGCGGCGGGCGATGTCGATACCGTGTACTTCACTTCAGACGAAACCAGTCTGCTGCCGAGGTTTGCCCACGTCATTTCGGTCTTCGACGGCGATGGCGACGACACAGCCCCGGTGGTGGTCGAGTCCATGACCTCGGTCGGCAATCCGTTGAGCTTTCCGGACCCAACCTACCCGCCCAAACTACGATTTGTTCATTCCGCGTATTCGCTTGAGTCGGTCGACATCTACGATGATGAGCTGCTGACAAACCTGGTCGCATCAGACGTGGCCTTCGGAGCGGCTACAGCGGACCTGGATACGACGTCAGAGCTGAAAAGCTACTATTTCACGCCCGCCAACAGCCAGGCCACCATCTTGTTCGACTATACGGTCGGAGCTCAGCCTCTCGGATCATTTCGCCATCTGTACCTGATAGGCGACATCGACAGCTGGTTGGGCGCGACCGCGTTTCCCAGCCGCGCAAGGTCGGCGCTGGGTGCAAAGGTGACGTTGTTTCACGCCGCATTTAACCAGCAGCGCTTCAATGTGTATGTAAAGGATCGAGGCGAATTGCTTGTAGAAGACGATGTGCCAGCAACATTTGCGGCATTCAGTTTCTACAACTCATCCCTCCAGCTCGCTCCAGGCAGTTATGACCTCTACCTGACTGAACAGGACTCCAAGACGGAGATTACGGCGGAGCCGTTTCAAATCGACGTCGCCATCGGCGATATTGTTGACCTGATAGCCGTCGACACAGTGGATCCGGTCCTGATTCAACTTATCGAAGTTCCCGTTCCTTAGCCTTTTCATCGTGAATGCGGCTGAGCGCCTCGCGGCGCTCGGCCGCAGTCATCGCCTCAAGCGGCAAGTCCAGCATCGCCTCGACACGCCCACGCAAGCGGGTGTAGGCACGGTCGAAATCCGCGTCGACGGCCGGATCGGGTATTCCCCAGTGCACGGTCACAGGACTGCCCGGCCACAGCGGGCAGGCCTCTCCTGCAGCATTGTCACAGACGGTAATCACGACATCGATAACCGGCGCGCCAGCGCCGCTGAATCGATCCCATGATTTGGATGACAGGCCCTCGGTCTTATGACCGGCGGCGGCGAGTTTTGCCAGTGCGCCCGGATTCACCTGCCCGACGGGATGGCTGCCCGCGCTGAAAGCACGAAACCTGCCGTCGCCCAGCTCGTTAATCAGGACCTCGCCGAGGATGCTGCGCGCCGAGTTCCCTGTGCAAAGAACCAGAATATTGATGGTCATGCGGGCAACTATATCCCAGATATAGCGCTACGAGGCGGTGGCCGCCTCAACGTAAGCGGCGCGATCGTTGGCCGCCTCTTCCTCTGGAATGGACTTCGCGGCGTACATAGCCTCATCAGCAACGCTGAGCAGGTGCCAGAGCTCCTCGCCGTGCTTCGGCATCAGTGCAATACCGACGCTGGCCGTACACTTAATTTCCTGACCCTGGATGATGTAGGCCTCTGACGCCGTCTGCACGAGGCGCTCGGCAATGTGCCTGACGTCGTCGACGCCAACGCCTGGCAAAACGATCGCAAATTCATCACCACCCAGGCGCCCAAGGACATCTTCGGGACGCAGGCAGAATTCAAGGCGATGCCCGAATGCTTTGAGCAGTGCATCGCCAGCCTGGTGCCCGAAGCGATCGTTGATCGATTTGAACTGGTTGAGATCGAGGTAGAGCACCGCGCCGACCGAGGCACGCCGAATGCAGGCGGCGCCCTCCTGTTCGAAGCCCCGACGGTTCAGGACACCGGTAAGAGGATCGCGGAGCGCGTCGGCCATCATCTTGTTTTCGTTGCGCTTGCGCTGCGTGATATCGATCAGCGTAACCGAGAAGTCTTCCCCGACCGGTTCCGCAACAATACGGATCCAGCTCTCGCCGTCACCGCTGTCACTGACCGCCTCGAAACTCACCTGGGTGACTGGCTGATCGGTTGCGGAGAAATGGCGTAGCAGCCGCTCGGGATCGAGCTGCTCCAGTTTCTCGAGCGGCATGCCGACGAGCGTCCCCGGACCATCGCCCGCGAAAGACTCGGCTGCGCGATTGGCGAACACACAGCGGAATTTTCGGTCAACGTCGTTTTCATCCCGCGCAAATCGCAAGATGCCGTTCGATGAGGTTTCGATCAGGGTACGTACGAGGTGCTCGCTGTCAGCCAGCTGGCTCAGGGCAAGCCGGCGCTCGGTGACGTCTCGACACACAACAACCATGCCGCTAACTTGCCCATTCCTGCCCTTGAGGGGACCGACACTGACTTCGTAGATATTGTTGGTATCCATGCGCAGTGTCTGCGTCAGGTCAAGTTCTTTCGCCTGCTCGAGAATTGCGCGCGCCTTGGGGAAGTCCTCCCACAATCTGTGCCCGACGAGCTCCCGCTCCGGTCCGTCGAGGAGTTCCTGCGCCGCCTTGTTTGCGCAGATAATGACCTGGTCATTGTCGATGACAAAGATCGGATCGCGAACGTGGTCAAAAAGGGTCTTGTATTCCAGGGGGCTGAATTCATGCAGGCGTTGCGTGAAGGCGACATAGGCAAGCAGCGGGAACATCAGGGTCAGTGACGACGTCGTGAAGGGAAAATCCTGCGCACCGATCCCCAGGAATGTATTCGCGATACTGACAAGAAACGGCAGTATCGCGCAGGTAATCAGGACAATGAGCGTCCTGCGGTGTGCCGGGGCGATGGTCGGCAAGCGACTTGCCAGGCCGACGACAGAGTACGCGAACAGGCCATAGGTAAATGGCGCGAAAATACGACGATACCAGTAGTGGTCCAGCAGCTCCGAGAACTGCAGTCCGGCACCTGTCTCGGTGACCATCCAGATCATGTTGTGATAGGAGTTGGTCAGCGCCAGCCCGGTCGTCGCAAACGGAATAATCGCCAGCATGACGATGACGAGCGGATGCGGCGGCCCGATCGTGAATTCCCGGTAGATCAGGTAGAACACGATCGGAATGAAGCCCGCCGAAAAAAACGTCAGGGTCCGGCCAATGCCATACAGGGTCGCGTCGGTCGCCCCGTAGGAAAAAGCCGAGCCTGCAACCATGCCTGCGATAAGAAACAGGAAGAAACTCATCAGGTTGTTGGGGTTCTGCGGTGTCGTACGGGCAACGCGCACGGCGAGTGCTGCGTACGCAACAGCAGACACCGCCAGAACTGGCGGCACGATTTGAGTCAACGACCACATAAGGTCAATGCTATCCGGGACTGACGCTACATAATGCGACCTGTTCCGCATTCCGCAGCACGGTTTGTGGGCGAGGTCACAAAAACGCGACCGAACTGGCCAACCCCCGCGAGTCTAAAGGCCTTCAGCCGTATCCTCGATCAGCGTATCGACCACGGACCTGAGGGCTTCCTCGTCGCTGGCGCCGGAGGCGCGCTCGAGTTCGTAGTCCTTTAACTGTCTGTGAGCACTGGTCCCCCGGGAGAGGATATCGTGTATGCCCTTGATCTCCTTTTCACAGCCGAGAGCACGGGCATCTGTCGCGATCAGCGAACACAACTCGTCCATCAGATCCGCAAACGGGACCACATGGCCCTTGGCGAGGTCGATCAGCCCCTCGTCGAAGCTGTAGCGCATCGCGCGCCAGCGATTCTCCCGGATGAGCATGGGTGTGTAGAGGCGCCATCTCTGGTTTTTCGTGCGCAGCCGAAACAACATGCGCAGGATGCAGGCGAGCAAGGACGCGAGCGCAATCGCGTCGTCGAGTCGTGTGCATACGTCCATGATCCTGGTTTCGAGCGTCGGGAAGCGCCCGCTCGGGCGCAGGTCCCACCAGATTCGTGTCGAGTCTTCAATCAGTCCGGCGTCCTGCATGATCGCCACGTGCCGCTCATACTCTGCCCAGCTTGCAAAACGCTCCGGTACACCCGTTCGCGGCAACGCGTCAAAGATAGTCAGCCGGTAGCTCTTGAGACCCGTATCGCGACCCCGCCAGAACGGAGATGAACAGGACAACGCCAGCAGATGAGGCAGGAAATACGACATCTGGTTCATCAGGTCGATACGTAACTCTTTATCCTCGATGCCGACATGCACATGCATGCCACAAATAACGAGTCGACGCGCCGCCCCCTGCATTTCATGCGTCAACTGATCGTAGCGGTCCTTTTCGGTGTGCTTCTGGTCAGTCCACGACGAAAATGGGTGCGTCGACGCGGCAATCGGCGCGAGGCCATGATTGTCGGCGACCTCGATGATGCTCCTGCGCAGACTCGACAGGTCCTCGCGTACCTCCTGGATGTTGTTACAGACCTTGGTTCCAATCTCGATCTGCGAGCGCAGAAACTCTGATGTGACCTGCGAACCGCAGCGCTCCTCCGCTTCGGCCATCAGCGTTTCGGGTGGGTCTATAACGAGACCGCGCGTCTTCTTGTCAACCAACAGGTATTCTTCTTCTACGCCGAGCGTAAACGAAGGCTCGTTCATCCCCATCCCCTGCCCCTCTTATTGTCGCGACTACGCGGTAACCCGCTCGTCCTCTGCGTTAATCCGTTCGGGAATCGACGCGATTACCTTACGCATCACGTCTGTGATTTCTGCCACACCGGCTTCGTCGTCAATAAGATCCTGCCGGATCTCTATGCCGATGTGCGGTAGCCCGACCTCCTCGGCGTGGTGGTCGATCGTAAAATCCTGGGGTGCTTTGCCTGAATAGGGTTCGTTATCACCGACCAGGTAGCCGGCCTCGCGCAGGTCCTTGAGGAAGATATTGCGCAGCCGCTCATCCTTATCCCAGAGGATACCCATTTCCCACTTGCGGGATTCGCCATTCAACACCGGCGTGAAACTGTGAATCGAAATAAACGCAGGTGCGGGTCCGGCTTTTCTGAGGCGCTGAACCTGCTCGTCGATCGCGCAATGATACGGCCAGTACAACGCGCTCGCGCGCAGGTCCTTGTCTTCCTGGTGCAGGTTGCGATTGCCTGGAACAAGTATGCCATCGCCGTATTCGAGGAATGCGCTGGGGTCCATAAGTTGACGATTGCAGTCGACAACCAGTCGTGAGTAATTATGTACGACGGCCGTGACGCCAAGACTTTTCGCCAACGCCTTCGTTACGCGGCCGGCACCAATGTCGACCGCCAGGTGGCAGCGTCGCGCAAACGGATCGAGGCCCATGTCACCGAGCGATTTGGGGAAGCGGTGGCTGGCGTGGTCGCACACCAGCAAAATTGGTATCTCTGCCAGTGGGTTAAGCACCCTGAACGGTCCCGGCTCATTCGGCGACAACAATGCGTGAACGATGCCTGGGTGGGACTCTCGTGTCATTCCATATCCGCGAATTGCCTGGTTCCGGGTCAGTGTACCGTAACCAGTCGATTACGCCACCCGTGGCAAGTGCGGATGAGCCTCAGGCGAGGCGTTTGGCGGAATCGTCTGTCGCCCACGGCTCGAAGGTCGCGACGGAAGCCGGACGGGCAATGTAGTAACCCTGCGCAAATTCCACACCGAGGGAGCCGAGTTTGTCGAGCACCTTCTTGCTCTCCACGCGTTCGGCGATCGTCTCGATGCCCATCGCACTGCCTACCTCACGAATCGCCTTGACCATGCTTTCGTCAACACTGTCTTCGGCAACATTGCTGATGAAGTGTCCGTCAATCTTCAGATAATCGACCGGCAGGTTCTTGAGATACGTGAACGATGACAATCCACTGCCGAAGTCATCGAGCGAGAACTTGCAGCCGAGCTTCTTGAGCGCTTGCATGAAGTGCACGACACGCGCGAGATTCGAAATTGCCGCTGTCTCCGTGATCTCGAAGCATATTGCACCCTGTGGGAGCTTTTGCTTCTCGAGTTCGTCGATAACGAAATCCAGGAAACGATCCTCGCTAAGCGACGTTCCCGACAGGTTGATCGCAAGCGTATATTTGGCACGGCCATCCCGGCCATCTTCGCTGCGGTCGGCAAATTTGGAAAGCGCCTCATGGATAACCCAGCGATCAAGCGTGGACATCAGGTTATAGCGCTCTGCAGCCGGGATGAACTGGTTGGGACCTACGAGCTCGCCATCCTCATCACGCATGCGCAGCAGCAATTCGTAATGACCACGGTGTTCACCGTTCTGTTTGCCAATGCCAATAATGGGCTGGAAGAACAGCTCCAGGCGGTCCTCCTCGACGGCACTGGTAATGCGCGAGACCCACTTCATTTCTTCGTGGCGCATTGAAGCGTCGCTGTCACGATAGAAATGCACCTGGTTACGGCCCATGTCTTTCGCCGAGTAACACGCAACGTCCGCCGAACTCATCAACCTGGCAACGTCCGCATTTTCGCTGGTTACGAGCACGACACCGATCGAACAACGAACAGTCGTGAACGAGTCCTGCCACTCAAAGCGGTAGCCTTCGATCGACCCACGAATGGCCTCGGCCACTTCAATCGCCCTGTCCTCACTGCAACGCTCCAGGAGGATTCCGAACTCGTCACCGCCGAGACGAGCCAGTACGTCGGACGAGCGGATATTCGCTTGTATCGACTCGGACAGCTGCCGCAACAACGCGTCGCCGGCCGTGTGACCGAAGGTGTCGTTAACGACTTTGAACTGGTCGAGGTCCACGTACAACAGTGCGTGTGTGTGTTCGTTATTGTCGTTGATCTTGTCAAGCGCCGTCGCGAGTCGGTTTTCAAACTCGCGGCGATTAATCAGGCCGGTCAACGTGTCGTGCGATGCCTGGTAGCTCAACTGACGGAACAGGCGCGACTCTTTGCTCACATCATGGAAGATCATCACAGCGCCGATGATATTGCCGATGCGATCCCTGATCGGCGCCGCGGAATCCTGTATCGGGACTTCTTCACCGTTCTTCGTGATGAGCACGGAGTTTTCCGGCAGCGTGATGACGCGCCCTTCTTTCAGGCATCGGATGACCGGATTCTCGCAACTCGCACGCGTGTGCTCGTTGACGATCATCATGAGTTCGGTTACGTGTGTTCCTCGCGCGCTGCGCATATCCCAGCCGGTCAGGTCCTGGGCGACCGGGTTGATGTAGTCGACGTTTCCGTCTCCATCGGTCGTAATGACCCCGTCACCGATCGACTGCAGCGTAACCTGGGCGCGCTCCTTCTCCTCGAAGATGCGCGTTTCGGCTCGCTTGCGTTCTGTGATATCGGTAATGGTGCCTTCATGCGCGACGATACTGTTCGCTTCGTCGTAGATGGCCCGCGAATTCTCGAGCACCACGATTTCCGTGCCGTCCTTGCGACGCAGGCGATACTCGAAATTTTTCACGTAGCCCTGGGCCTCGAGTCGCGCAAAGACACGCTCGCGATCGATCGGGTTGACGTACAACACTGTCGTTTGCCCGGCGGCTTTGAGATCTTCGACATTCTCATAGCCGAGCATTTCGACGAGTGCCGGATTGGCTGTAATGATGTCCCCTTCACGCGACGCGATGTACACACCATCGACGACATTTTCGAACAGGCCACGATAGCGCGCCTCACTGGTACGCAGTCGATCCTCGTCCAGTTGGCGTTTAATCGCGATCCCGGCAAGGCGTGCCATTCGGCCCAGTTTGTCGAGCTCATCGGTATTCGGCGCCCGGGCCTCGTCGAGATAAACGTCGAGGGTGCCAATGACCCGACCTGCCGCGCCGTACACGAGGAAAGACCAGGCGGCCTTGACGCCGTGCTCGGCAGCCAGCTTGCGCGCACGCTGCCAACCCGGGTCCGTGGCAATGTTGGTCGTTATGCGGTCCTGCGCGTGATACACCGCTGCGCCACAGGTTGGGCTATCCGGATCGACCTTGACGAAATCGAGGCACAGCTTGAACGCGTCGGGCAGGCTCGGCGCCTGTTCGACCGACAGTGTCTGGTTCACAAAGTCGAGGTGCATGACCGCGGCCTTGAAACCCGCCCCGATTTTTTCAACGAAATGGCAGATCGAGCGTATCGTTCGATCATGCGGCGTGCTGGCCGCGATCATCTCCAGGATTTTATTCTGTGCGTGCGCAAGCGCCTCGTTGCGCTTGCGTTGTTCAATATCGCTGATGCTGACGCGGATAAGCCGCCGGTTGTCGGACGGCAGCTTGCTGAAGCGAACCTCGCAGGCAATGCGGCGACCGTTTGAGTCCTTGTGCGTCCACTCGAAAGTCGGATGGTCTCCCTGCAAGGCAGCGTCAACAAATCCACGGCGGACACCGAAAGACGGCGTGCCGTCAGGCTGCATTTTCGGGCTGATTGCCTCGGGGCCAACCGAGAGCAAGCGGGCACGCGACAGGTTGAACAACGTGCAGGCCTTGTCATTTGCATCGGTAAAGCGGTTGTTGTCGACGTCGAATACGATGATCGCTTCCGGCGCGTTTTCGACCAGCGCGCGATAGCGCTCCTCGTTCTCGCGCAGGGCGATTTCAGCTCTGATGCGGTCAGAAATATCGCGCAGGCTGATGACAAATATGTCGCCACCGACCGAATCGATCACGCTGGCGTTCAGTTCAGCATGAAACGTCTTGCCGTCGGCTGACAACGCCGTGACTTCGCCATTCATGAGTTCGAGATTCGTATCTTCGAGGTTCGAGATGAACGGCGACAGGAAATCGGAGAGCGAGGTATCGCGAAGATCAGGGAGTATCGTATTGAGAGGTGATCCGATCAGCTCCCGGCGAGGACGACCGAAGTAGCGCGCGCACACCTTGTTGCAATTGCGAATGACACCGTCGTCGCCGACGGATAACAACGCGTCGGTAACGCTATCGAATATGGCTTCGATCGGGGTTTGCGTCTGCGTCTGGAGCGACTGCGTGATGGTCGCTTCCATTTTGTCATAATGCTGGTCGATGAGCTGCAGAAGCGCGACAAAATCGGGCCTGGAAATTCCCGACTCCTCAGTTGCGGCCCTGATTTTTTCCCTTAGATCGCCTTGCATCGACCAGCTCTTCCCTCAGCCTGGTCGATGACTATAAAAGAATGCAGCCCCCGCCAACTGTGACGTAACTCCAATTCTGGGAATTTTTTTGGGAAATATTTCCCTTTTTTGTACGTGGATTCCCCTATGCGCGCCGTTACTCGCTCGTGAGGACGCGCGTCGTTTCGCCTTCCTCGTTGGTTTCGAGCTCGCCATGCTCGACCAGCGATGTATCGACCGCACCGACGTGGATGGGAATAGCCATTGTCGTGCTGATACGGCCTTCCGTGGTTTCGACCCCGGCCTCCACGTTCAGGTATACCCGCCCTTCCCGCTGCGGAATAACGGTCACCCGATCCTCGATGGACGTTTCGTTCATCGTCATTTCCGCCTGCAGCGATTCAGGCTGGGCCTCGTGCAGCATTAGCGCCGTGGAATCGTTGACGCGATAGCTGATCTCGACCGGTGTCGGACCGAATGCTGACGCGATGGTCAGATTCAATGTCAACGGACTGCCGACTATCGGTGTGCCAATCAGCTCATAACTTATCGAGAACGGACTTCCCGCCTTCGCCGGGATTCCGCTGCCCTCTGAGTTTTTTTGCCTCGCCACCTGCTCGATGCCGTCGGTCGTCTCAACAGCCGCCGCCTGCTCGCCATTCTCACCGCTGCTGCACGCAGCCAGGACGATGGATGCGGCGGCGGCCAAACAGATGTTTCGTGTGCATGTCATGGTCATAGTCCTGGGAATCGAATCTGCTAGGGCAACGGGTTCATTGTAATGCTAAAGCAGGTCTCTGAGGGGTAATCGCCTGCCCGGTCTTCATCGCCAAAGCGCCAGTCATTAAATGCCAACGCATAGGTCGTATTTGCAGACAGGGTTGTCGTATCCATCGTCTCGACATCGGGATCTTCCGATACGCCCGAACCCGTCAGGTCAGCCTGGCAATCCCCGCTGGGACAGATGTTGATCAGTTCGCCGGTTTCAAACAGCCACATGTCCGGGTCGGAGCGATCCTCTCCACCTGTCTGGGTTGGAGGCGGAACGGGGCTGGCGGTTGCCACTGCCCGCCAACGTCCCGAACTGCTGGTGGTGAATCGCAAATAGCGCCACTCGCCCGGCTTGTTGCCATCGCCGTTCGGGTCGAAGTCGTTGTTGGTGCAGACATTGAGTGGTGTGCCGTTCAGCGGCAGATCCTCATAGACCGGCAAGAAGTCGGCGCCGGCAGGCTGCGTGGTTTGCCCATCTCCCCAGATATTCAGGGAACTCGTATCGATATTCTCGCGATTCAGCAGGCTGTCGACAAAAGCACGCTGGCCAGGATCGGTCAGTATCGCCTGCAACTCGGTGGCAAACGAGAAAATGGTCGTGAACGCCTCGGTGTCCTTGTGGGCGCCATCCATCGTCATCGTATTGTAAATGGCCTCAAAGCCAACCGACTGGTCGTCGACGCCATCGATATCCGAGTCGTACAGGTCATACAGGATCATCGCAACAGACATTTCGTTGAAAAAGCCGAGTTGCCCATAGCCAATGTTGTTTTCGAGATCGATTCCGCCACCGGTCGAATCGGGATCGCCGCTATCGCAGGAGATCGGGTCGCCCGCCGCGATCGCGCCAATCGCATAACCCCAGCCCTCGCCAAAGGCGACGCGGGGCTCAACGGTTCCGGGGATACGATGCGGGCCGCCAATATTGTCACTGCGCGACAGCTCATCCTCGAAGAAATGGCCCCACTCGTGCATGACGACACCGCGGTCGAATTCGTCCGTATCCACCTGGACAGTTTCAGGAAAACGGCCAACGGCATCGCCGAGCAGGAACAGCCCGGGATTCCTGGTGAAATCGTTATCGGGATCGCCCGTATAGTGCGTAACGCCTATCCGGCCCGAATCGTAGTCTCGCTCGCCCGTAACAGGGTCTACTGCCCAACTGTTGTTGACACTCCAGTAAGCGTCAACGCGTCCCATGTCGACATTGCCGTCGGCGCCCGTGATGAGCAGTACACCGTCGAGCATCATGTCGGCTATGGCCAGCGGCGCGGCGGCACGCGTTCCTGTGTATTCACCGCTCGCCGTGTCCCAGCCTGTCCGCGCGATGAAATCCGCGTCGGTGATACTGCTGGTCCCGGTGTTTATCGCGGCCCACTGCACTTCGTAGACCGGACGTTGGTCGAGCTGCGGCACGCCGTTCGTGTGTGAGGTGTTGTCCCTGACGTACACTTGCCAACTCGGCGTGCCCGCCTGCACGAGCTCCGCTCTTACGCGCACGCGCACGTTCGTGTTTTGCGGAACGTCGATAAACTGGTACGACCCATCATCGCCGCTGGTCGTCGTATCGAGGACATTGTTGGCCGGATCGAGCAACATGACGGTCATGCGACGAGCAGGCTTCTGGATCAGGTTGTTGAAGTCCAGGCCGCGACATGCCGCGTTCGGCGGTGGCAGCTCGTAAAACAACCGACCTGCCAGTACCTGGCTCTCGGCAACGACGATATCGACCGTGTCCGTCGTGTTGAAGCTGCCATCGCTGACAGTAAGCTCAAATGTCAGCGTCTCGGGGCTTCCTGCTGTGACATCCGGGGCCGTGAAGCTCGCGGATGCCATGTTGTTGTTGGCGATAGAGACCGATTGCCCGCCGGTCTGCGCCCAGCTATAGCTGAGCGCATCCCCATCAGGGTCTGATCCGCTGCCCGACAGGTTAACCGTCATCAACTCGGCGACAGTCCGGTCGGCGCCGGCATTGGCGGTCGGCGCCCGGTTTGCCGGCGGGCCAGCGTCTCCGGTATCTTGGCCTCCGCCGCAAGCGGCCAGCATCAGCGCAGCGGCAGCGAGTGCCGCCGTTTCCAGGTTCAATGCCAGTTTCATTCCGCTTGTGACCGTCCTTTGAGAACCAAGTCCGACTATAGACACGAGAGTATTGATAAACTTTGTCACCTGAACGAGCGCTCGGTTCACATTTCCGGGAGATGCGGGCGCGGATATAGAATAAGCTTATGAAAAACAAGAAGATACTAGTTACCGGTGGTGCCGGATATATCGGCAGCCATGTTGTCAGGCAGCTCGGCGCTGCGGACGAAGACGTGGTGACGCTCGACAACCTGTCCACCGGGTTCGAAGCGGCCGTCACGGCGGGAGAATTAATTGTCGGTGACACCGGCGATGCAGCCCTGCTCGAGACGATTTTCGCAGAGCACGACATCGACACGATCATGCATTTTGCCGCCCATACGATCGTGCCGGAATCGGTCGCGGACCCACTCAAGTACTATCGCAATAACACGGCGTCGAGCCGCACGCTGCTCGAGGCAGCCGCCAGACACGGCGTCGCAAATATCGTCTTCTCGTCAACCGCGGCTGTCTATGGCATACCCGACGGCGGCAAGGCGTCCGAGGACTCACCCACGCAGCCCATCAATCCCTATGGGACGTCAAAACTCATGACCGAATGGATGCTGCGCGACCTCGCCGCCGCGGGTGGACCCGGCTATGTCGCTTTACGCTACTTCAATGTCGCAGGCTGCGAACCAACCGGCACGATCGGCCAGTCGACACCCAAAGCCACCCTGCTCGTCAAGGTCGCCTGCGAGGCCGCAACAGGGCGCCGGCCGGGCGTTGCAATTTACGGTACCGATTATGCGACGCCTGATGGCACCGGGCTGCGCGACTACATCCACGTCGAGGACCTGGCGACAGCCCATGTCGACGCACTCCGCTACTTGCGTCAGGGCGGCGATTCCGTCGTCCTGAATTGTGGCTATGGACACGGCTACAGCGTGCGGGAAGTTCTCGCTGCCGTAGAGGACGCCAACGGCGCAAAACTCGCTATCACGGAAGAGCCGCGTCGCGCTGGCGATCCACCCGAACTGATCGCCGTGGCGGACCGCGTGCGTGATGTGCTGGGCTGGACCCCCAGGCTCGACGATCTCGATACCATCGTCCGTACCAGCCTGGCGTGGGAACGCAAGATCGCGGCCCGGGACCCTTCTGCCTACTGGGCTGCCTGAGGAACGATGAGATTTCGCCGTCCACGATCGCTTAATGGCCTCATCCTGGTCGGCTTCGGGTTTGTGGCTTTGCCGCTGCTGCTTGCGGTGATCTGGGCGCTGGTCAGCCTCGATCGCGTGGCAGAGCAAAGCGAGCGACTCGTGTTCACGGGTGTGTCTGCGGCGGAAAACAATCGCCGACTGCAGGAGCAGCTCGGTACGCTCGAGCGAGTCGCGCGCCAGTACCAGGTGCTGCGCAACCCTGACAGCCTCCAGATCATGCTGGACGACCTCGGATCCCTGCAGGATCAAATTGACGACATGGCGCCGCTGGTCGCTGAAGCGGGTGCGACGGAACTGGCTGAGTCCATCGGCCGCGGTGCGCGCACGATCGTGGCGATGTTGTCGCAACCGGACATTGAAGAGGAACAGGTTGTGGCGGCCATCGAGCGATTCGCCCCGATGCGTCAACGCGTCGAGCGCCTGACCAATACGCTCACCGCCTACGTCGACTCCGAGCTGTCAACGCTGCAGGAAGCGGCGCGTGACGCACAACGAATTTCAGCCTGGCAGGTTGCCGCGCTCGTTCCGGGAACGCTGGTGCTCGTGCTGATCTTCATCTTCCTCGTGGCGCGCCCGATTTCGCAGATCGACAGGGCCATTCACCAGCTCGGCGAGAGCGGCTTTTCGAAGCCAATTGACATCAAGGGTCCAACGGATCTCGAGCGCCTCGGGCGCCAGCTCGAATGGCTGCGACTGCGTCTCCTCGAGCTTGCGCAGGAAAAGAACAAGTTCCTGCGCCACATGTCCCATGAACTCAAGACGCCACTCGCCAATATTCGCGAAGGCACCGAGCTGTTGCTCGACGGTTCGGTGGGCGAACTGGAGGCGCCGCAGCGGGAAGTCACCGACATTTTGCGCATGAATGGCCTGAAACTGCAGCAACTGATCGAAAACCTGCTCTCATTCAGTGCCTGGCAAACGAAAAGCGAGGTTTTGACCCTGAGCGACTTTCCACTGCGTGCGCAGGTGATTTCGATCGCAAAAACGCAACGATTGGCCCTCAAAGCGGCAAATATCCAGCTCAAGCTCGAAATTGACGACATTATTGTGAACGCGGATCAGGACAAACTTCGTACGGTGCTTGATAATCTGCTGTCGAATGCGATCAAGTTCACGCCGAGAGGCGGCCTGATCACGATCCGTGCAAGCCGGGAGCCAACGAGTTTCATGCTGGAGTTCGGCGACACGGGGCCCGGGATTCCCGAAGAAGAAAGTCCGCGCATTTTCGAGGCATTCTTCCAGGGCCGGCGCGAGCAAGGCGGCCAGGTGGGTGGCACCGGTATCGGTTTATCGGTTGTCCTGGAATGCATCCAGGCACACAACGGTACGGTTGAACTGATCGACTCGGAGGAGTTTCCGGGAGCACATTTCCGGATTCGTATCCCGCAGAAACGGGAAAAAACACAACAGAAGCTGGCGGCGAATGGATAAGCGAGGCATGACAAGTCGGTGGGCACAGTTCGCGGCGATAGTCTTTATCGCCACGACCGCGACCGGCTGCGCATCTGTCGGCAAAGCGACCGACTGGCTGACCGGCAAGACCCCGCCGGAGAACGAAGACCATGTCGTTCTCGGAGCGCCTTCCGCAGATGAGTATCTGCGCGAATTGAACGAGCTTGTAGCTGGCGATCCGAACAGGCAGGCCGATATTTTTGCCGATGCTTCGTCCGCCGCAAGACTGACTCCGGGCCCGAGCACCAGCCTCCGCCTCGGACTCGTCCTGGCCACGCCGGGGCACCCGCAGTCGGATCCAGCGCGCGCGCGGAGCCTGTTGAACGCGGCCCTGGAGCAGACTGAACTCATGACATCGGCGGAAATCGCGCTCGCCACAATCGCTCTGAACAGCGTGAATAACGCCATCGTGGCCACTAGCCAGGCGGCCCTCCTGCAGGAGTCGACGTCGCGGGCCGCGCGCAGCGAGGAACAGGCGATCAGCCAGCGTCTCGCGACGGCCGAGGCAGAGAACGAGCGGTTGCGCAGGGAACTCGAAGAAGCCGAGCAGAAACTCGACGCGATCACGTCGATCGAGCGTTCGATTCGCGAACAGGACTAGGACGGCCATTGGCCGCTCCCGCGGTCTCTTTTTTTGCTAACCTTCGCGTTATGCCCACCAAACAAGCAAAGCGCGAAGGCAAGATCCTGCTCGTCGATGACGATCCGGGCCTGCTGCGCCTCCTCAGCATCCGTCTGCGGGCGGAAGGATATGACGTTGAAGCGGTCGAGTCCGCGCACAAAGCACTCGGCGCACTGCGGCAGTTCAGCCCGGACCTGGTCGTAACCGACCTGCGCATGGACAAGATGGATGGCATCGGTTTGCTCAAGGAATTGCAGACCCGGTCACCCGGCCTGCGCGTGGTCATTATTACGGCGCACGGTACGATTCCCGACGCGGTCACGGCAACGCAGCACGGTGCATTCGGCTTCCTGACCAAACCGGTCGACAAGGATGAACTGATGGCGCTCGTTGATCGGGCGCTGAAAGTCTCCGGCTCAACCGAGGTCGAGGAAGGCTGGGCGTCAGAGATCATCACCCGCAATGCGGCGATGAAAGAGGTCATGCAGCAGGCGAAAATGGTCGCCGCAACGGATGCGCGCGTCCTGATTACGGGCGAAAGCGGCACGGGCAAGGAATTGCTTGCCAAGGCCATTCACCGCGCCAGCGAACGCCGCAACAAGCCTTTCGTGGCGATTAACTGCAGCGCCATGGCCGAGAATCTTCTCGAGTCGGAACTGTTCGGTCACGAGAAAGGCTCGTTCACGGGCGCGACTCGAAACCACGAGGGCCTGTTCCAGTCTGCCGAGGGCGGCACGCTGATGCTGGACGAGATCGGCGACATGCCGATGCGCTTGCAGGTCAAGCTGCTGCGCGTGTTGCAGGAAAACCAGGTACGGCCGGTGGGCAGTACCGAAGCCAAGCAGATCGACGTACGCGTCATCTCGGCGACGCACCGCGACCTGCAGGAACTCATGACGCAGGGCCGCTTCCGCGAGGATCTTTACTACCGGCTGAACGTCGTGAACATCAAGCTCCCGACGCTTGATAAACGTCGCGAGGATATCCCGCTGCTGGTTGCAAAGTTCCTGCAGACGATCTCGAAGGAGGCCGGCCAGGAACGCAAGGTCTATGCGCCTGAAGCGGTTGAAATGCTGGTTACGGCCGAGTGGCCGGGCAATATTCGACAGCTCTATAACGTCGTGCGGCAAAACGTCGCGCTGTCGCGTTCGCCTGTAATTTCTGGCGAGCTCGTGCAGCAGTCCCTGGGTGAGCACGCGGGCAAACTTTCATCGTTCACTGACGCGCGCGACGAGTTCACGCGCAACTACCTGTCGCAGATTCTGCAAATCACGATGGGCAATGTCAGCCAGGCGGCGCGACTTGCGAAGAGAAATCGCACGGATTTCTACAAGCTCCTGGCTCGCCACGACCTGAACCCGGACGAGTTCAAGGGCCGGTAAGCGCCGCGCCCTGCCTGCGGGAGCCCGCTCCTACATGGCGGCTTTCTTGGAGTAGCTGTCGGCACTGAGGCCGTACTTGTTCAGCAGGTCGTAGAGCGTCGGGCGCGTGATGCCGAGCATCTCCGCCGCCTTCGAAATATTGCCATAGCTCTTCGTCAGCGCAACGCGAATCGCTTTGGACTCTGCCACCTGCCGCACTTCGCGCAGGTTCAGCGAATCCGCTTCCTCGAAATCGCCCTGCAAACCCATATCCTGTGCCGTAACCATCTTGCCGTCGGCCATGATGACCGCGCCCTTGATCTTGTTTTCGAGCTCGCGAACGTTGCCCGGCCAGGCATAGCTCTCGATTGCCTGAACCGCGTCATCGGAGAATCCGTTAATCGCACGTTTCTGCGATTTCGCGTACTTCTGCAGCAGGGTCCGCGCGAGAATCAGTCGTCCTTCCTCACGATCGCGATACGGCGGTATGTTGATCGTGATCTCGCTCACGCGATAGAAAAGGTCCTCGCGGAACAGGCCTTCCTTGATCAGTCCTTCGGGATTCTGGTTGGTTGCACAGACAACACGCACGTCGACGGGTATCTCCTTGCGGCCACCGACCCGTTCGATGACTCGTTCCTGCAGGAAGCGCAGCATCTTTGCTTGCAGCGCCATGGGCATGTCACCGATCTCATCCAGGAACAATGTTCCGCTGTTCGCGAGCTCAACCTTGCCCACCGTTGTCTTGTGCGCGCCCGTGAACGCACCTTTTTCGTGGCCGAACAGTTCCGATTCGAGCAGGTTCTCGGGAATCGCCGCGCAATTGATCGCAACGAAGTTCTGCTCTTTACGCGGGCTCAGGCGGTGCAGCGCGCGCGCCAGCAGCTCTTTGCCGGTTCCGCTTTCGCCGAGGAGCAGTGTTGTTACATCGGTCGGCGCGATTTTCTCGATCATGCGGCATACGGCCAGCATGCCCTCGCTCGCCGCGACAATGCCGTCGAGCGGTGATTCGGCGACCTGGTTTTGCAGGCGCCGGTTCTCGGCCTCGAGTTCCGCGATATTGAACGCGCGGTCGACGAGCAGCTTCAGAGTATCGGTATCGACCGGTTTCTCATAGAAGTCATAGGCGCCCTGCGCGACCGCAGTCAGCGCATTCTCCTGGTCGCCATTCCCGGTCACGACGATGACCTTCGTATACGGCGCCAGCTTGAGTGTCTCTGCGAGCGTCGCCAGTCCCTCTTCCACGCCCTCTGGATGCGGCGGCAGCCCCAGGTCCTGCAGCACGACGGCCGGTTCATGCCGTCGCAGCTCGGCAATCGCGTCGTGGCGATTCTCGGCGGTGTACACGTCGTAACCCTCGAAGCACCACTTGAGCTGCTTCAGGAGACCGGGGTCATCTTCGACGATGAGGAGTCTGCGGGCTTGTTCTGTCATGGAGGCCACTATTAGAGCTCGCCTTGCAGGCGACAATGGGTCAATGGTGCCACGAACCAACGGCCGATTGCAGTAGCTGGGTCACACCGCGCACTGCGACATGAGGAGCCAGAGCGTTCAGCCGCCGTTGCGACTCTTGTTACCGTTCTCGCCCCGCCGCCGCTGGTTGGCGAGAATCAGGCCTGAGAGGCTGAGCACAACGAGGCACACGGCGACAAAATCCATCAGCAGGGTGCCGGCCACCGAGAAGATCCGGCCACTATGCAGGTCGAGCAGGGCCCGCTCGACGGTCACTCCGCGGCCCCGCCAGACGGCATTCAGAGCGGCCAGCTCCGCGGCGTCTGGCCGCGTCGCGACGGACCAGGTGATTGCTTGTTCGTCGCTAGCCGACCAGGGTTCGAAAACGGAGAAGTCTGCGTCGCTCCGCAGCAACACGCCGGCGCTCTGGATCACGGCGTAGGGGCCGTCGGTGCCGACACGTTCGATAGCACCTGGCAACGTTGAGCTGAGGTCGATGATTTCCACCGCATCGCCATCGACGGTGAAGATCTGCGCGCTGTGCTCTCCGGCAACGAGAATCAGTGGATCGCGCACGACGATACCGGAGAGCGCAGCGATCCGCTGATCGGTATCGCGACCATTGAGGAACAGCCGATCGCCGAGCAGCGTCGCACGGTGTTCCCTGGCGGCAAAGCTTCCGGAGGTCGGCGGCGCTTCAATGCCGTAGGCGTCGAGTAACCACGACCAGGAGACATAACGGCGATCGAGGCCAAAATCGCTGGAGTGATTCAAGGTGATACCGGTCGTCGCGAGAAACAGGACGAACGCGAGCAAAGACACGCCCATCCAGCGATGGCCGCGTCGAAACCACTGCCGCTTGCGGTGGTTTCCGTTAGTCGGTGTCTGAGATTTCGCCATGCAGCTGCAGCGCAATTTGCGCGATTCGGGTGACGGCGCGAACCGAAAGTGTCGCGCCGCTTATGCCATCAATGTTGCGGTCGAGGCGCTCATCCGATCCAAGCCGCACATTCACGAACTGGTCGGTAAAGAACGGGTAGCGCACTTCCCAACCGCGGCTCTCGCGAAATTCAAGCACACGGACATTGTCGATTGCGCCGTTCGCTACAGTGACGCCGATCGTGATCGGCAGCTCCTTGCCAATCTCGTCGAGAATCCACGCGCTCTTGCTACCGTCGTACCAGTAGCGCACGCGCAGCATCGAGAAGTCGTGCCCCAGGGTGCGCTCGACAGCATCACGCAGATCGCCGGTTACCCAAAGCGTTCGAGCGGGAGGCATCTGTTCCGCGAACACGCCACGCAGGTAGTCCTCGGACTCCTGGTAGCGCCCTGCCTCGCCGCCGGGCTCGGCAAGAAGCGAGCCCGGGACGAAGAACAACAGAATCAATAGTCGCGACAGCATGCCGTGGGGTGACCCTCAGAACTGGTAGCCAAA
Organism: uncultured Gammaproteobacteria bacterium; assembly: GCA_963698415.1. GTDB lineage: Bacteria > Pseudomonadota > Gammaproteobacteria > Steroidobacterales > Woeseiaceae > UBA1847. Next base: position 194,855 of record CAVOQS010000017.1, read on the forward strand.
GCCGAGATCGAACGCATCGAAATCTGCATCGCTCATGCTCGGCAAATCGAACTTGCGAGTCCGGTAGTCCATCTTCAGCACCACTTGATCGATCGGCCAGTAGTTGAAGCCGAATTCGCTCTGGCTGAACTTGTCCTGATCACGAGCCGCGTCCAGGTCCTCGTAGCGAGCGTACAAGCCCCAGTTCTCATTGAGGCGGAAACTCGGTTCGATGAACCAACCGCTCTGATCGTCCGCATCGGCGGCCTCTACGGCAACGCCATCAAAGTGCCAGGCGCCGTAGAGCGCACGCAGCCCGAATCGCTCACGCTGGTACACCGCGTGCGCCGAGAACAGCTGACCGGAGTCCAGTCCATCGCCTGCTACCTGGCTGGGATCTGACTGGTATTGGTAACTCGCGGACAGTTCCAGCCCGGGCACGCCTGTGTATTTAAGGCGCAACGTCGTGGCCATGTCGCTGGCGATTGCCTCGGCAACTTTTTGCCGGCCGCTGCGCACGCGAAATGCACTGCCACCTTCGGTTGGCATCGCCAGGCCGGAGTGGACTGCAGCATCCCAGCTCAACCCGCTGCCGAAATTGCCGCGCATGCCGACGCCAGCTTCCCACCAGGTCGATGGGATGATGATGCTCTCGACGTTGTTGCGCTCGACGCCGTAGAACGTCGGCGGTTCATGGGTTTCGTTGACAATTCCAACCGGCAGCAGGAACAGGCCGGTTTTTGCGTACAGGTTATCCCTCAGGGTGAACTCGGCGTAGGCCTGTTCGAGCTCCACTTCACCCGGATGACCATCGCCCGACAGTGAGTGTTCGAGCTCGAGCTCGGAGAAGAACCGCACCCGGTCAGAATACTCATGCCCGACAAACAGCACAAAGCGGTGATAGTCGATTTCCTGGCTGTCACCCGTATCGGTACTGACGTTGTTGTAGTGCAGCTCACCGTAACCGGACAGCGTGGTCCTGCTCGGCGCCGAGCTCACGGCGGCCAGTGATTCGACCACATCACCGGTAGCCTCGATGCGCGCTTCGGCCTGACTCACCTTCTGGTCCGTAACCGTCACCCCTTGCCGCGTGGCATCGAGTTCGGCACGCAGGGCTTCGATTTCCGCCTGCTGCTGCTGGACGATCGCCCAGACGTCCTCGAGGCTTGGGGTTGCCTCCTGTGCCATGGAAACAGAGGCAGTAAGGAGCATCGCCACCGAGAGCGTGGCGGTCGTTCGAGTGTTCATGATCTTTCAGGTCCCTGAATTTCTGTGAGGAATATTAAGGGATCTTATTGCAAATGACAATCATTCTCATTCGTATTTGTGCGTAGGCGGCTAGTGGAAGCCCCGCCCCAGAAAAGGTACCAGTTACCTTTTGTCAGGTGGCGGCGTCGAGTGTTGCCTGGTTGATGACGGCGGTGTACTCGGGCTTGGGGTCCAGTGATCGTGAGGCCTTCTTGATCATGCCTTCGAGGTTGGGTCGCTTCTCCCCCGGCTCGCCGGGGCCGATACCGCCGCCGAACTCGAAGATGCGATCGACACCGGCGGCGAACGCGTTCACGAGATTGTCATTCCACATGACCGGGTGTTTGAGCTGGTAGTAGAGGCGGTCCTTGATTCCGTCAACGTCATTGTCGTGGAAATCGCCCGTGTAATTCGACAGCACCCTGATCTCTGGCGCACGCATTTCCGCCGCCGTTAACGCCTCGCGGAACAATTCCGCGGCTGTGTCCATGTAGCACGTGTGGAATGCACCTTCGGTCTTCAGGCGAATCGCGCGTTTGCGCGGGAAGGCTTCCGCCACATGTGCCTCAAGCGCCTCCAGGTCCGCTGATGCGCCGCCGACCACGGTCTGCTCCGGCTGGTTGCACGCCGAGATAGCGCAGTTGAATTGCTCGGCCATTGGCTTGATCGTGTCAACATCCATCATGAACGCGGTCATCTCGCCCTCCCCGTGCTCGCCCATAAGTTCGCCACGTCTCTGTACGAGCGCAAGGGCAGTCTCGAAACTCAGTGCGTTCGCGGCAACGAGTGCGGAATACTCGCCGAGGCTGTGCCCCGCCGCCATCGTCGGCTGAACACTGCCGCCCGTCTTCTCTTTGAATACTTCGAGGCAGGCAATGTGGTGCGTGAGCAGCGCCGGCTGCGTATGGCGCGTCAGGTTGAGCTGGTCGCCGGGATTGTTGAACGACATGTCGGCGATGTCGTAGCCAAGCACTTCGCTCGAAGTGTCGTAGATACGGCGCGCGGTGTCGTACGCCTCGCAGATGTCCTTGCCCATGCCCTCGTACTGCGAGCCCTGGCCAGGAAAAACAAACAGGGTATTCATGATAGAGCCTCAATGATTGCGGCTGGCGCCTGCACGAGCTCGATGAGCACACCTTCGCCGCCTATAGGAAATTCTTCGTTGCCTTTCGGATGGATAAAACAAATATCGAAACCGGACGCGCCCTTGCGAATACCGCCCGGCGCGAAACGCATGCCTTTCCCGGTCAGCCATTCGACGGCCGCCGGCAGGTCATCAACCCACAGGCCAACGTGATTCAGCGGCGGCGTGTGTACGCGCGGCGTGGCCTCCTCGTCGAGGGGCTGCATGAGATCGACTTCAACGCGATGGGCGCCCTTGCCAAGGAACGCGATGTCCTCGTCGACATTTTCCTTCTCGCTACGATAGTTGCCACCGGGTTCGAGACCCAGCGTGTCCACCCAGAGCGCACGCAGTCGGTCCTTGTCGAGGCCGCCGACGGCGATCTGCTGTATGCCGAGTATTCTGAAGGGCCGGTCGTTCATAGGTCGCTCAATTGCGTCTCAGATAAGTTTCGAGCAGTTTCGCAGCCGCGGTCGTTGCGGGCATGCGACCCTCGCTCACGGCATTCTCCAGCTCGGAAATAAGGTGTCCGGTACCATATTCTTCGCGGAGGTCAGCGATCAGGCTGTCCTGAACCTCGGACCACAGCCACGTACGCGCCTGCCCGGCACGCAGGGTAGCGAGTTCGCCGCTGCCTTCAAGCGCTTTCTGGTGCCGTGTCATGGCCTCCCAGGCCGTATCGATACCCTGGTTGTCGCGCGCGGAACAGGTCTGAACTTCGACCGACCAGTGGCTGGAACGCGGTCTCAGCAGCTGCAACGCGTGGCGGTATTCGCTCGCGGAATTGCCGGCCATAGCCACGAGGTCGTCGTCAGCCTTGTTAATCAGTACGAGGTCGGCGAGCTCCATGATGCCGCGCTTGATGCCCTGCAGCTGGTCGCCGCCACCGGGCTGCAGCAGCAGGACAAACATGTCGGTCATGTCGGCCACCTTCGTTTCCGACTGACCGACGCCCACCGTCTCGACGATAATGACGTCGAAGCCCGCGGCCTCGCATAACAGTAAGGTTTCGCGGCTGCGGCGCGTGACGCCGCCGAGTGTATCGCCGGACGGTGAGGGTCGAATGTAAGCCTCATCGCGACGCGACAAGGTCTCCATGCGCGTCTTGTCCCCCAGGATCGAGCCACCGCTGATCGCCGATGATGGATCAACGGTCAACACCGCTACTTTGTGGCCCTCGTCGATAACGTGATTGCCAAGCGCCTCGATAAACGTGGACTTGCCGACGCCCGGCGCGCCCGAAATACCGATGCGGGTCGACCGGCCGGTGTGGGGCATCAACTCTTCGAGCAAGGCACTCGAAAGCGCCCGATGATCGGCACGCGTCGACTCGATAATGGTGATCGCGCGTGCCAGCGCACGACGGTCGCCGGCGAGGATCGCGTCTGCTAATAGGGTACCGGACACCCTATTACTCCAACTCCAGGATGACTTCGTCAACCTCGACGCTCTGGCCGGCAGCAAAATTCAGTTTGGCGACGACACCGTTGCGCTCGGCTCGAATCGTATTCTCCATCTTCATGGCTTCGAGTACTGCGAGTTCATCACCGGCCTTGACCTCGTCGCCCTCCTCGACCGACACGGACACGAGTAATCCCGGCATCGGCGCGGTGACCTGCCTCGACGTATCCGGAGCCACTTTCTCGGGCATCAGCTTGTACAACTCCGCCGCGCGCGGATTCAGCACCAGGACATCGGACTGCGAGCCGCCACGGGACAGACGATAGAGCTGATTATTACGCTCGACCTGGACGACGATCTCCTCGCCATTAACAGTGCCCGTAAAAAGCAGCTCGCCGAACTCCCACTGGCTGCGCACCGCGTAGGTTTTGCCGTCGTAGAGCACATCGTGGCCACCTTCCATCGGCACAACCGAGATGGGGTGCTGCTCCCGGTTCATAACAACAACCCAGTCACTGGGTACCCGGCGACGATGCCCGCGAAGCTGACCCTCGATCTGCGCAGCCCGATCCCGGTACTTGCGCACAACCGAGCCGACTACCGCGATGATGATTGCCGGGTCTTCGTGCGGCAGGTCGGCCGAGTGAAAGCCTTCCGGATACTCTTCGGCGATCGTGTTGGTGCTGAAATTGCCGCTCGCGAATTTGTCGTGCGCAACCAGCGCGGCGAGGAAGCCGATATTGGTCGAGACGCCGCGAACGATAAACCTGTCCAGAGCAACGCGCATCTTCTGTATCGCCTGCTCACGATCTTCGCCCCAGGTGATCAGCTTGGCCACCATCGGATCGTAGAACATCGACACTTCGCCACCTTCGAACACGCCGGTATCGACACGCACGTGATCGTTTTCCTCGGGTGGCCGGTAGTACACGAGCCGTCCCGTTGACGGCAGGAAGTTGCGGAATGGATCCTCGGCGTACACACGCGACTCGATTGACCAGCCGTTGATGCCGACCTCCTCCTGCGCAACAGGCAACTTCTCACCCGCCGCAACGCGAATCATCAGTTCGACCAGGTCGATCCCGGTTGTGAGTTCCGTCACCGGGTGCTCCACCTGGAGGCGCGTGTTCATCTCGAGGAAATAAAAATTGCGTTTTGGATCGACAATAAACTCGACCGTGCCGGCGGACTCGTAGTCCACCGCTTTCGCGAGCGCAACGGCCTGCTCGCCCATCTTCTTGCGCGTTGCCGCGTCAAGGAAAGGCGACGGCGCTTCCTCGATGACTTTCTGGTGACGACGCTGCAGTGAACATTCGCGTTCGTTGAGATAGATAACGTTGCCATGGCTGTCCGCCATGACCTGGATTTCGATGTGGCGCGGCTCTTCGATGAACTTCTCGATAAAGATCCGATCGTCGCCGAAACTCGAACGCGCTTCGTTGGCCGCGCGTTCAAAACCGTCGAGACATTCGGCGTCGTTGCGCGCGATGCGCATGCCCTTGCCGCCACCGCCCGCGCTGGCCTTGAGCATGACTGGATAGCCAATGTCGTTTGCGATCTTGACGGCCTGTTTGGCATCCTTGACAACATCGGTATAGCCGGGAATCGTACTGACCCCGGCCTTGTCGGCCAGTTTCTTGGACGTGATCTTGTCACCCATCGCTTCGATGGCTTTGGTTTTGGGACCAATGAATGCAATGCCTTTCCTGGCCAGCGCCTCGCAGAACCTTGAGTTCTCGGACAGGAAACCGTAGCCCGGGTGCACGGCCTGCGCGCCGGTGTCGATGCACGCCTGCACGATGCGATCTGCGACGAGATAGGACTCGGCCGATGGCGCGGCGCCGATGTGTACGGCCTCGTCCGCCAGTTGCACATGCAACGCATCGCGGTCCGCGTCCGAATACACAGCCACCGTGGCGATACCCATCTTGCGTGCGGACTTGATTACGCGGCAGGCAATTTCACCGCGGTTGGCTATCAGGATCTTTTCAAACAATGTCAGGGCCTGTTATCAAAGCGGAATATTGTCGTGCTTGCGCCACGGGTTCTCGAGCTTCTTGTTCTGCAGCATCGCGAGTGAACGGCAGATGCGCTTGCGTGTTGCATGCGGCGCGATGACATCGTCGATGTAACCCCGGCTGGCGGCAATGAACGGATTGGCGAACTTCTCGCGGTAGGCTTCGGTTCGTTCGGCGATCTTCTCTGCGTCGCCGATGTCTTTACGGAAGATAATCTCGACCGCGCCTTTGGGTCCCATGACGGCGATCTCCGCACTCGGCCACGCGAGATTGACGTCGCCGCGCAGGTGCTTGGACGCCATCACATCGTAAGCGCCACCGTAGGCCTTGCGCGTGATGATCGTGATTTTCGGCACCGTCGCTTCGGCGTACGCGAACAGTAGCTTGGCACCGTGCTTGATAATGCCGCCATACTCCTGCGCGCTGCCCGGCATGAACCCCGGTACGTCGACCAGCGTGATGATCGGAATATTGAACGCATCGCAGAAGCGCACAAAGCGGCCCGCCTTGATCGACGATTTGATATCGAGACAACCCGCCTGCACGAGCGGCTGGTTGGCGACGATACCAACGGGGTGGCCGTCCATGCGCGCGAAACCGATGATGATGTTTTTGGCGTGTTCCGGCTGCAGCTCCCAGAACTCGTTGTCGTCCACGATCTTGCGAACCGCCTCTTTCATGTCGTAGGGCTTGTTCGGGTTGTCGGGAATCAGCGTGTCGAGCGACATCTCCATGCGATCCACGGAATCCGGTGTCGGGCGATGCGGGGCTTTCTCGCGATTGTTCGACGGCAGGTAGTTGATAAAGCGGCGCACCATCTGCAACGTTTCGACATCGTTGTCGTACGCGCAATCGCAGACACCCGAGATCGTCGAATGCGTTGCAGCACCACCGAGCTGTTCGGCGGTCACGGACTCGTGCGTCACTGTCTTCACGACATCCGGACCCGTCACGAACATGTACGACGTGTCCCGGACCATGAAGATGAAATCCGTGATAGCCGGTGAGTAGACCGCCCCACCGGCGCAGGGTCCCATGACGACCGAGATTTGCGGCACGACGCCCGACGCCAGCGTGTTGCGCTGGAACACCTCGGCATAGCCACCCAGTGAGACGACGCCTTCCTGGATGCGCGCACCGCCCGAGTCGTTCAGGCCAATGATGGGCGCGCCGACTTTCATCGCCTGGTCCATCACCTTGCAAATCTTCTCGGCGTGCGTCTCTGACAACGAGCCACCGAAAACCGTGAAGTCCTGGCTGTAGACGAACACCATGCGGCCATTAACCGTGCCGTAGCCGGTAACGACGCCGTCGCCGAGGATCTTGTTGTCCTCCATGCCGAAGTCAGTGCAGCGATGTTCAACAAACACATCCCACTCTTCGAAGCTGCCCTCGTCGAGCAGCAGTTCAATTCGCTCGCGCGCCGTGAGCTTGCCCTTGGCATGCTGTGCATCGATGCGTGCCTGTCCGCCACCCAGGGCTGCCGCTTTTCGTTTTTCTTCGAGTTGTTCGACGATGTCTTTCATGAGTTCTTTCGTTCGGTAATTTTCGCCAGCACTTCTTTCGCCGCCTGCACAATGTTGGTGCCGGGGCCGTAGATCGCGGCAACGCCGGCCTCGTACAGCATGTCGTAGTCCTGCGGCGGTATAACGCCGCCGCAAATGACGATGATATCCGACGCGCCCGCTTCCTTCAGGCCGTTGACGACCTGCGGCACGAGCGTCTTGTGACCGGCAGCCTGCGACGAGATGCCGATGACGTGCACGTCGTTCTCGATGGCCTCGCGGACCGCCTCTTCCGGCGTCTGGAAGAGCGGGCCGATATCGACGTCGAAGCCAATGTCGGCGAAGCCCGTGGCGATAACCTTGGCGCCGCGATCGTGACCGTCCTGGCCGAGCTTGGAGACCAGCATGCGCGGTCGGCGGCCTTCAGCTTTCGCGAACGCGTCGACATCCTTCCAGATCGCCTGGAACTCCTTGTCGTCCTTGTAGGCGGCGCCGTAGACGCCCGAGATCGAGCGCGTCATGGCGCGGTAGCGACCGTATACGTCTTCAAGTGCATCAGAGATTTCCCCAACTGTTGCCCGTTCGCGTGCGGCATCGATTGCCAGTGCCAGCAGGTTACCGGTGCCATCTTTCGCAGCTTCGGTGAGTTTAGCAAGCGCGGCGCGGCAGGCATCGTCATTCCGCCGGGCGCGCACCTGCTCCAGGCGTTGAATTTGCGCGTCGCGAACAGCCGTGTTGTCGATGTCACGGATCTCAACGGGCGTCTCTTCGGCGGCGCGGTACTTGTTGACGCCGACGATGACTTCTTCGCCGCGATCGATCCGCGCCTGCTTGATGGCGGCCGCTTCCTCGATGCGCAGCTTCGGCATGCCGGACTCAACGGCCTTGGTCATGCCGCCCAGGTCCTCGACTTCGTCGATGAGCCTGCGTGCTTCAGCGGCCAGATCGGCCGTAAGCTTTTCGACGTAGTAGGAACCGGCGAGCGGATCGACGACATCGGCGATGCCCGACTCTTCCTGCAGGACGAGCTGCGTGTTGCGAGCGATGCCGGCGGAGAAGTCGGTGGGCAGCGCGAGCGCCTCGTCGAAGGAATTGGTATGCAGCGACTGCGTGCCGCCGAGCGCGGCCGCCATGGCCTGGGTCGTGACGCGCATGATGTTGTTGTAGGGGCTGTCGGCTGTGAGCGAGACGCCCGACGTCTGGCAGTGCGTGCGCAACATGAGCGAACGCGGGTCCCGCGGCGAGAATTTCTCTGCCATGAGCGTCGACCAGAGCAGGCGCGCGGCCCGCAGCTTGGCGATCTCCATGAAGAAGTTCATGCCGATGGCGAAAAAGAACGACAGGCGTGGCGCGAATTTGTCGACGTCGAGGCCGCTGTTGATCGCGGTGCGGACGTACTCGATGCCGTCTGCAATCGTGTAGGCGAGTTCCTGGGCGCAGGTCGCCCCGGCCTCCTGCATGTGGTAGCCGGAGATCGAGATCGAGTTGTAGCGCGGCATGTGCTCAGCCGTGAACGCGATAATGTCGGAGACAATGCGCATCGAGGGTGCGGGCGGATAGATGTAGGTGTTGCGGACCATGAACTCCTTGAGGATGTCGTTCTGCAACGTGCCCGCGAGCCGGTCGGGCGTGACCCCCTGCTCCTCGGCGGCAACGACATACATGGCCATGACGGGCAGCGCGGCGCCGTTCATCGTCATCGACACGGACATTTTGTCGAGCGGAATGCCGTCGAAGAGAATCTTCATGTCCTCGACGGAGTCGATGGCCACGCCGGCTTTGCCAACATCGCCGACAACCCGGGGATGATCGGAGTCGTAGCCGCGGTGCGTCGCCAGGTCGAAAGCGACGGAAAGGCCAGTCTGGCCGCCTTCAAGGTTACGGCGATAAAAGGCATTGGATTCTTCGGCTGTGGAAAAGCCGGCGTACTGGCGAACCGTCCACGGGCGCCCGGCATACATCGTGGCGCGCGGGCCACGGACGAACGGGGCCATGCCGGGGAGCGAACCCATGTGATCGAGTCCCTCGAGGTCCAGGGCGGTGTACAGGGGTTTGACGGGGATGCCCTCGGCCGACTCGGTGGTCAGGGATTCCAGCGGTTTGTCCTTGCATTCCTGCTGGGCGAGCACTGCCCAGTCAGCCAAAGTCTTCTTCGGGAAATCGGTCATAAGTTCCGGTTTTTAGTGTACTTCTTCGCCGTCAGGCCGGTCGCCAATGATAAATGATTTTGCTCGCGCAGGCGCATACCACTTTGGCCGTAGGAGCGGGCGCTCCTACCTACCCCTGTCTCGGATTATACTTAATGCTATTGACAATCATTCGCATTTGCGTTTAACTGCTTGAAACTTCGCTAACTGACTGATTTCCATGTACGTCTGTATCTGTAACGCGATCACCGACAAGCAAATCCGCGCCGCCGCCGAGGAAGGCGTGACCGATTTGTGGGGCCTGCAGGCCGAGCTGGGTGTGGCGACGGGTTGTGGATCGTGCATGGAGACCGCGTCACAGATCCTGGCGGAGTACCGCAATCGCCCTGCCCCGCGTCCGTCGGTGTACGTCCCTGCTGTCGCCTAGATAAGCGCCGGATCTAATTATTCACCAGTGAGACCGGGTCCGCATCGCAGGACTGGTGCTCCACGACCTCACGCTGCTCGGCATGGGTCACATAGTCGCCCTGCTTTTCCAGCGTTACCGTCAGCCGGTCCCTCGGGGCGAGCGAGATATTCACTTCGCGCGGCGGCGAGCTGTCGAGGACTACCTTGTAGTCACCGGCTGGCAGCACGATTGACTCATTCGAGCCGAGTGATCCGTTAGCAACGACAGAACCCTGGTAGTAGACGGTAAAACTCGTGGCCACGGTCCTGGTCAGCGCGTCCTTGAGTTCTTCGGCGCTACCGGCCGTGACGTAGCGGCCACCCGGACGCATTCGCGACAGCGTACAGATTGGCGGTGTCTTCGTCGGCCGCGTTGCCGAGCCCAAAGCCGATCAAATGAACGACGATGCCCCGCTCGCGCAGTGCACGGGCCGCCGCGACGGGGTCGCCGCCGCAGCTCTCTATGCCGTCGGTGACGAGCACCAGTGCGCGGTCGGTATCGAGGGAACCGAAATCCGCGGCCGCCTGGTGCAGCGAATACGCGATCGGGGTTTGTCCGGTCGGCCTGAGGCGGGCAACCGCCTGGCGGATGGACTCGCGATTATGCTCGCCGAATGGCACGAGCAAGGTCGAGTCCGCACAGTTGTTGCTTTCGCTCGGGCTGGTGCTGCCGTAGGCGCGCAGCGCGAGATCGAGGTCGTCCGGGTACCAGTAGGAGACGTCGTGCAGGATGTCCTTGGCGACCGCCATCTTGGGCTGGCCGTGCATGCGTCCCCACATGCTTCTCGAGGCATCGACGACGATTTCGACAGAGCGGTCGTCCAGCGAAATGACCGGCCGACCCGACTTCATTGCGGCCACCTCGAGGGCGGCACAGCTGGCGTCACGGATTTCCACGTTGACGATGGACTCCTTCGTTTGCCCATCGAGGCTGGTGGCCACCGCGACGATGCGGTTATCGCCAGTGACAAGCGGGAGACGTCCTGAAAAGGTTCCAGCGGTGAGCTTCGCGGGTACGGGGTCGGAACCGTTGACGCTGAGCGTGACGCTGCCCACGCCGGTCGTACGCAGGTTCAGGAATTCTTCGGGCAGTTTGGACGGGTCGGTGACGCGCTTGAAACCGCCGGCGGTCGCCCAGGCGATAGCCTCCAGGGTCTTGCCGCCCGCCTCGTCTGTTCCGAGCATCAGGGACTGGATGGCGACGCCCTGCATCTGGGCCTCGGCCGTCGCGTCGTAGGTCTTCATGCGGTTCGACATGCCGTCGGTGAACAGCATGATGACGCGCGATGAGCCGGGGCGTCCGTTCCTTTCGAGTTCGTCGAGCGCTGTTTGAATCCCGGCCGCGAGATCCGTGCTGCCGGACCGGGGCAGGTTCTCGATTGCCTCTACGACCTTGTCACGGTCGGCCGTCATCGGCTGGACGAGATCGCCACTGCCGGAAAAGCTGACCACGCCGATCTTGGTGTCACTTCTTGGAGAAAGGCCTCTTACCAGGCCGATCGCGCCCACGGAACGATAGTCCTGCGGGTCAGACTTGCGCAGGCTTGACGAGGTGTCCATGACGAACATCATGTCGATGTACTTCACGCCGCCAATCGTCGAAGCGACGCCCTCGACGTCGACCATCGTCTCCCCGTCCACAGGGACGTGATCCGCGGTCGGCGACTGGATCTCGACCTGCAGTTCGGCCGCGTGCGCGCCGCCCACGGCGGCGCCGCAGAGCAGGATCGACAAAAATAGCGGTTTTAAGCGTCTCACGTCGTGCACCTCTAAGGATTATGTCGCACCAGCATAGGGGGCTGAGGCAGCGAAATCTGGGACCTGGTACACAGTTTGGGACGGCTTTTGCCAAAGGATGCGCCGTTTGTCAGTCGGCGAGGGGCAGTCCACTGGGCAGCTGTGTCGGCACATCACCGCGCATGTCCAGCATGGCCGGGTCGGTTAACGCGTTCAGGAAATCGACCAGGTAGCTGATCTCGCGGTCCGTCAGGCTCACAGGAGCAAGCTCGTTGGCACTCGCGATGGCATCGACGACCGCTGGATCCATCATGGCCTCGAGGTCCCGGGCATCAAGGTCCGGGCGGCCAGGCAGGCGCAACTGAGAACTGTCGTAACGACGTATGGCCTGAACCGGGTCGAGGTGGTGACGGATCACGGCAACCAGCGTGTCGTAGGCGCCGGCATGGCCGTATGGCGCGGTCTGGGCGACGTTTCGCAGGGTCGGTACGCGGAACTTGTAACGGTCTGCAGCGTCGCCCGTGACCCGTTCGCGACCGAAGTCCTCGTAGCCGCTGCCATCGCCCTTGCCGCCGCCAATCTGCGGCATCGCAATGGCGCGAAAGCTCTGGTCGGTCTGGAACGTACCGGAATGGCAGCTCGCGCAATTGCCCTTGTTCGGCGAATAGAAGATGCGCATGCCGGCGAGTGCCGACGGGCTCATCGCGCCGCGCTCACCGCGCAGGAAACGGTCGAACGGACTGTTGTCGGCCCGCCAGTGGGCTGCCTCGAAAGCGGCGATCGCGTTGGCAGCGTGGGTAAATCGGATGTCGGCTGCCGCATTGACGTCCGGAAAGACCGCAACGAACTGATCCACGTAAGCAGGAAGCCCCTGCAGGCGCTCAGCGAGTTGTTCCCAGACACCGCCGGGGCCGGCAAGATTGCCGGCAGCCGCCGCATCGGCCACCGGGTTTTCGCCGGGCTGCCCTGCCATTTCCGTACCCGATGTGACCGGGAACATGGCCTGGACGGCCAGCACGTTGTCGAGGCCTGTTGGCAGATCGTGCCCGGCTGGCGACTCGATGCCGTTCGGGTAGTCTGGATGCGGCTGCACGCGACCGTCGTGGAACATTTGTTCGAATTCACGGGCGCCGAGATTGAAGATGTGCGGTGCATTGCGCGGCACGCGTTCGTGGACAGCATCGGCGCCGACACCGGTATCGCGCGTTACGCCAAGGCCGCGACCGCCCTCGCCGATCGGCAACGCAAGTCCGTCGCTCGTGCCCGTAAACGAGTGATGGCAAGTGGCGCAGGAGATGTTGAAGTTGCCGCTCAGGACTTTGTCGAAGAAGAGCTGGGCGCCAAGGGAAACCTTGAGCTCATCGGGCGAGCCGTGGTCGTAGTAATCGGTGTTGGCGGCAGGTGGTGGCAGATGGGCGCGCCACCCATGCGAATGACGTGCTGCTGCACTGGCCGGTGGTGGGAGGAATACGGCAAGCGCCGCAACTATGAGTACGAATCTCCGCATGACGAACTTCCTTGTTGGCGTCTGGAAAGGCCCACAAAGATGTCCCGACGAGCGTCAAGGCGCTACAGGCAAAACTCATGGCGACTATGCAGTTACAGCGTGCGTGATGAGGCGACGATACCGCCGTCCACGGGAATCACGGCGCCCGACACATAGGCACCGGCTTTCGACGCCAGGAAGATGGCTGTTCCGGCCATATCGGCAGGTTCTCCCCAGCGCTTGAGCGGCACGTGCCTGCGGATCTCTTCTCCCATCTGGGCGGCAATGCCGGCCGTCATCTTGCTCGGGAATGGGCCGGGAGCGATCGCGTTGGCGGTAATGTTTCGTTCTGCAAGGTGAGAGGCGAACGTCCGGGTCAGGTGGTGAATGGCCGCTTTGCTCGGGCCGTAGGAGTACGTGCCCATCTTGTTAACGTTGAGGCCGTCGATCGAACCGACATTGATGATGCGCGCCGGGTCTTGCGGCGAGGCGGAGGCCTCCAGCAAAGGCAGCAACGCCTGGGTGAGGAAGAACGGGCCTTTGACATTGATGTCCATGACTTTGTCCCACGCGCTCTCCGGGAACTCCTCGATCGAGGCGCCCCAGGTCGCGCCGGCGTTGTTGACGAGGATGTCGAGCTGCGATTCGTGTTTCCTGATTTCGTCGACCAACGCGTTGATACCATCCATCGTGGACAGGTCCGCGGGAATCGAGATGCACTCGCCGACTTTGGACAGGCGAGCTGCCGTCGCGTCGCAGGCATCGGCCTTGCGTGCGGAGATGTAGGTCTTGACGCCGTTGGCAACAAAGCCTTCGGCGATCATTTCGCCGATGCCGCGGGATCCGCCGGTGACGAGGGCGACTTTGCCCGAGATGTCGAAGAGATTATTCATGGACCGATTGTAGTCAGTATTGACGAACGATACCGAGCAAAAAAAAGCCCCGCAATGCGGGGCTTTTCATCTCAATAATGATTGGTCAATCGGGTTTGGTCAGCGTCAGACTCGCGCTCGAGCCAGTGGCCGTTGCCGCCTGGTGAAGCCGATGAGCAAGAGACCCACACCAAGCAAGGCCAGCGTGCCGGGCTCCGGCACTCCGGTCGTAAACCCGGCAACGGAATATTCACTGCCGAGGTAGCCGAGAAGCGGATCCACGAACGCGGTAAAGACGACGTGATCCGGGTTGTAGCTACCGTTGAAATCGAGGTAGAACTCGCCGTTGTCCACATAGCTCGAGGGCGTTGACATAGAACTGCTCGATGATTCCTCCAGCGGCGTTGTACAAGGTCACCCAGCCTGCTTCACCGTCGGGCCCGCCGTCGGGGGTCGGGAACAGGTCGGTAAGAAGGACACCGGTCAGCCAGTTGCTCGCATCATCGAAGAAGCTCGCTTCAAACCAGACAGTCAGCATTTCTGGCGATCGATCTCGTCCCACTCGCCGCCCATAATTCCGTAGCCGTCGGTGTTGTCGCGAAAGAGCGCGCGACCGTTGGCTTCAACTCGTGATTCCGCCATGGCTGAAGTCTTCGGCGCCGTGACCGCCCCAAACCGTGCCATCACGAAAATCGATGGGAAGAGCGTTTGCGGTCCCCACGGTACCGAAAATGCCGACGAAAACCGCGAGAATTGGCAAGTGTTGTCTTTAACCGAAGCATGGATTAGCCCTAAATAGATGCTGTGTAAGCTCTATTAAGCAAAATACGTGCCACATGGCTCCTGCGTATACGTTTCAGGCACTTATCGGGCTCAGTGCTTGACATAAGCTTGCCCTTTGTCAATTTCCTCGACACGGCACAGTCAAATTGTCCATATTGCCCGCGAAACTAGTAAGCACCTGCTCGCTTGTCTACAATTCCTTTTTTCAGAGGAGCTTCCCAATGAAGGGCGATGCAACCGTCATCGAGCACTTGAACAAGGTGCTCAAGAACGAGCTTACGGCAATCAACCAGTACTTCCTGCATTCCCGCATGTTGAAGGACTGGGGCCTGACCAAACTGGCTGACTATGAGCACCACGAGTCGGTCGACGAGATGAAGCATGCCGACAAGCTGATTGAGCGCATCCTGTTCCTGGAAGGCCTCCCTAACCTGCAGGATCTCGGCAAGCTGCGAATCGGTGAGGACGTACCCGAGATGCTGCAGTGCGACCTGGACATGGAGCTGGACGCGATTCCCGACCTTCGCGCCGGCATCGCGTATTGCGAGGCACGCAAGGACTACGTGACGCGCGATTTGTTTGACGCGATCCTGGTGTCAGAAGAAGAGCATGTGGATTGGCTGGAGACGCAGCTGGACTTGGTCGAGAAGTTGGGCGTGCAGAATTATTTGCAGTCGCAGATGTAGGGCCACAATCACCGCGTAATAAGTGCTCTTCTTTAGGTCTTCACCATCATTCTGAGGAGTGGACTTTTTCTTAAGGAATGGGCGCGAAGGGGCGCTGCAATTCAAGACTTAACATGCTTATTAAAGGCTATACATGCCACCCAATAATTCGTATGTAAGTTTTAGTTGTCCTATGTCGCAAGTCGTCTGCTGAAGGGAATATCAGCGCAAACCTCCTGAGCCAGAGAAGAGGCAAGTAACCGGATGAACGAAAGACTCAAACTGATCGACGTTGGCGCGCGAGGCGGAATCGATACGCGTTGGAAGCCTTACTACGAACATCTTGAAGTCGTGGGGTTCGAACCCGATCCCGACGAATGCGCGGCACTTAACGCAAAACAGTTCCCTTATTCGATTGTATTTCATCCAGAAGCACTTGGCGCCCGAGACAATGAAGAGGCCACACTGCACATATGCAAGTCGCCTGGTTGTTCAAGTCTTTTGGAACCAAACATGAAATTGTGTGGGTCGTATCCATATGGCGAGTTCATGGAGGTAGTTGGAAAGCAAATGGTGACCTTGAACCGCATGGACACTATTTGTAAGGACTTCCAACCCGATCTACTAAAAGTTGATACTCAAGGAACTGAGCTGGATGTCTTGGTCGGTGCCGGGAAATTGCTGGACAATGTCCTCGCAGTAGAACTCGAAGTTGAGTTCGTATCGCAATATCAGGATCAGGCACTTTTTGCGGACGTCGACGCGTTTATGCGTCAGCAGGGATTTGTCTTGCGTGGAATACGACGAACTTACTGGCGCGAAAAGGCAGACCATGCTCATTCCTTTGGTGGCCAGCTAATCCACGGGGATGCATTGTATCTTCGACCCGAGCGAATGGATTGCTCAAAAGGTCATATCATTCTGGCGGCATACAGGCAGTTTGACATGCTCGCCAGTTTTGGCGCCAAACACCTGATCCCCAAAGAACCGATGTTGCTGAGAATCGCATCACGCATATTATCCGGATTCCGTAATCGCGAAATCCGACGGTTCGTTGATCGTCTTTGCCCACCTAGCCCACACAGACTGGCATGACCCTGATTTCTTCTAGCGACCACAAGAACGATAATCGCCCTGGAGCGAGCGATCTGCCTGCCTGAGAAATGGCGTCCCCAAGGGGATTCGAACCCCTGTTACCGCCGTGAAAGGGCGGTGTCCTAGGCCTCTAGACGATGGGGACGTAGGACTCTGTTCCGTAAGGAATTTGGTGGAGCTAGGCGGGATCGAACCGCCGACCTCTTGCATGCCATGCAAGCGCTCTCCCAGCTGAGCTATAGCCCCACGGAGCCGCGCACTATAGGGTCGTATAACAGGGCTGTCAAGTAAGCCGGAATCTCTATACTTGGCTGGTTGCAGCCCTTTCTTCGATCAGCAGAATTGCCCGGTCCAGTCTCGCCAGAACCCGCTCCTGACCGACCAGCCAGACCGTCACATCAATCGGTGGCGAAACCGCCCCTCCTGTCACTGCGACCCGGATCGGCTGACCCAAGCTTGCCCATATTCACTTCGAATTCGGCTGCGACCTGTTCGATCGACTCCGCGATGCCGGCTGCCGTCCAATCTGCCAATTCGGCAAATCGATCCCTGACGACCTTCATAGGCTCAAGGATTACCGGTCGCAGGTTTTTCTTCGCCGCCTGGGCATCAATCTCATCGAAATCCTCAAAACAGTAGCGAGAGCTCTCGACCATCTGTAGCAGCGTCTGTGCACGCTCACGGAAGCCATCAGCCACATCCTCAAGGGCAGGACCGCCTTCTGGATCAAGGCCTGCTGCAACCATGTAGGGCAAGAGGGCCTTGCCCAGTTCGTCCGAGGGCAGCGCGATGATGTGCTGTTGATTCAGCCAGAGCAGCTTCTCCGGGTTGAACGACGAAGCCGATTGATTCACATCCGCGATGTCGAAGAAAGAGACCATCTCGTCAATGCTGAAGACTTCCTGGTCACCATGTGACCAGCCAAGGCGGACGAGATAGTTGAGCAACGCCTCGGGCAGGTAACCCTGCTCCCGGTAGTCCCTGATATCCACAGCCCCATGACGCTTCGAGAGTTTTGCTCCATCGGGCCCCAGAATCATGGGCAGGTGTGCGTAGTGCGGAACCTGCGCTCCCAGCGCAGCCAGCATATTCATTTGCCGGGGCGTGTTGTTCAGATGGTCGTCGCCGCGAATCACGTGCGTGATGTTCATGTCGCAGTCATCGACGATAACCGTGAAATTGTAGGTTGGCGTGCCATCCGAACGAGCGATGATCAGGTCGTCGAGTTCGGAATTCTGAAATACCACCCTGCCCCGCACCTGGTCGTTGACGACGACTTCGCCTTCCAGTGGGTTCTTGAAACGAACGACAGGCTCTACGCCCTCGCGTGGCTCGCTTCGATCCCGGCACCGACCGTCGTAACGCATCTTCTCGCCACGTGCTTTCTGGCCAGCTCTGAGCTCGTCAAGCTCTTCCCTGGTGCAGTAGCAGTGGTAGGCCTTGCCTTCTTTCAGCCATTGGTCGGCTACCTCGCGGTAACGGTCGAATCGATCGGTCTGGAAGAATGGCCCTTCGTCCGCGTCCAAACCCAGCCAGGCCAGACCGTCGGTTATTGCCTCGACATTCTCCGGCGTGGATCGCTCACGGTCCGTATCCTCGATACGGAGCACGAATTGACCACCGCAATGCCGCGCATACAGCCAGCAAAAGAGCGCTGTACGGACGCTGCCAAGATGGAGTACGCCTGTTGGGCTTGGAGCGAATCGGGTTCTGACGGTCATGGCTTCAACGACTGGGGACTAATTGGCGCAGGAGTGTAGCAAAAGAAAGCCCGCTATTTGCGGGCTTCTCAGAGGAATTTTGACCGAAAAATCAGTGGGCGTGAAAATCCTTGCGCCGTCGTCTCGTCAGTCCCAAAAGGAGGAGTCCAGCGCCCAACATACCCAAGGGTACCTGGCTCTGGTACACCGGTCGTCCGAAGCGACATCAGACCCGCATTCCCGCACTCGAAGTTGTCGGCGCATTGGACAAACCATGCTCTGATGGCCATATCCTCAAAATCGGGCTGGAAATCGTCAAACGTGATGTCGAATACCCACTCATAGGATCCATCAATGGCGACAAGAAACGGGTTGTTGACCTGGGTACAGATTGAGTTTGAGCCACCGCCCGAACATCCTCTGGCATTTGCCACCACGTCATACCCTGTCCAGACCCCATCCGCGGTTGTCGAAATCAATTCTGCCAGTGGATTCTCCGGGCCACCGAAGCCGAAATCGATGGCTCCGAGGTGTGTCGCTCTCTGGGCACCGCAGCTGTCGAGTGACTCATCGCAATCGGTATTCCATCCCGAGAAGTCGAACGTGTACACAACCCGATAGGTCGTGGACCCATCTGCGTTCGTCGTGGAACCCACCAATGTCACTTCGGCGACTGCCCCGTTGAACTCAACGGGCACTGCCTGCGCGTCCGGAGCTAAGGAAAAACCAGCGATGACCGCTGTAAGTAGTGAGATTTTCTGGAGAATCTTGCTCATGTTTGTCAGGTGCCGGTTATGTCAATTTCGCTGTGCAAAAGCACAGAGTCCTGCGCAAATTACTGCAAGTAGCGTGCCGATGTTCTAAGTAGTTGTTTTCTATGTATTTAGACAGTATTCAGGAGAAAAAACGTCTGCGGTTTGTAAATCTTTCCGACGGAAATTCGCGCATTTTTGCGCAAATTCGGGACGTGGACCGTCAATTGATCGAGCAAATCAGATTTTTTTTTCGCCTGTCCGTTACCCGTTTATCTCGGCACGGAAGGTTACATAACTTAGCCCCTTCGGAGCTTGTTTTGACAAGCTAGAAATCACTTTAACTTCTGTCGCAATATTGCGACATCATCTTGATTATTAAGGCTTTTTTTCCTCGCTTGCTCGCTGCTAGACTGCACGCGTTGGATTCCTAGGATATTGATTTCCAAATCGTTTTGCTTGGGCGTATTGGAGCTTAGCCGGGGATCCAATCGAGTTGCGTTCATTCTCTGGATTTGAGGTTTCGGCCAGGTTTACGGCAGAACCGAGGCACGGGTTGGTTCGTCTTTCTGGACGGTGAGCCCAGGTCTCTGGTCAACATAACGGCTTCGTTTGCTCGGCCGAGTCTGTTCTCAAATCCATTTTTTGGGTCGCAATTCCTTGCCTCAGTACGGTGGCTTGGTTTAAATCGCACTGTACTGAAAAAGGCAAACCTGCTGAAAGGCAGGGACGCAAAGCTTCCGGTCTACGGGTGTTACCTACGACAGCGGGGCTGCCAGAAAAATGACCGAGACGCTTCTTGTGAATCCGTCTTGTACCTCTACGGCAGCTCCTGTCTTAAGCCCCCCTCTATCGAAAGCGACGCGGATTTGTCGCATGTAGCCAGCCGGCGCTGGCATGTGAATTAACCGATGGGCAAACCGTTTCGTGCATCGGTCGTAAGAGGTAGAGAAATGACATACGCGGGAAAGAGAAGGATCAGTTTTGTAGTCGCGATCGCAATCGTCTTTGGCTTGAGTGGCTGCCTTGAAAAGAGCGACGATGATCTGGCAAGTTCAGGGGTAGCTGTCGACCGTGCCGGGGCCGACCGTGCCGGGGCCGACCGTGCCGGGGCCGACCGTGCCGGGGCCGACCGTGCCTCCACCGCCCCCGGGCACCACTCCGCCGACTGCCAACGAACTGTTCGTCGATGGTTCCATCGGCAACGATTCGACCAGCTATGCAGACAACAGCGCGTCGACGCCTTGGGCAACCATCGGGCGAGCCGCCTGGGGCAGCACGAATAGAAACAGTCCAAATCCCGGCGAGGCGGCCCAGCCAGGGGATACGGTCACCGTTATGGCCGGTACCTACGTCGCTACGCAGATGCCGAATTCACGTCAGATCCCGTCTTGGAATCCGGCTAACAGTGGCACTCCCGGCTATCCGATCGTGTTTCGGGCGGTTGGCGAGGTCATCCTGCAGTCGGTTCTGGGAGGGGCAAACGGCCCGGTGATTGGTGCCTTTCAACGTAACTACATCATCTGGGACGGTTTCTTCGTTGATGAGCCGAATATCGAAACCCGGGCGGATACGGGTCCCGTGGTCATTTGGGCTTCGGACAATGTAATCATTCAGAACCTCGAAATCCGGGGCAAGACCGCCCAATGGGAAGACAACCACAATGCCATCCGGCTTGAGTGGGCCACAAATTCGGTTGTGCGGGGCAACAAAATATACGGGATCAGGCGCATCGGTGGCGTCAACAGAAATGCCGCCGCGATCATGGCCTATGACTCGAATAACATAATGATCGAATCCAACGAGATTTTTGACTCGTATGATGCCATGTATATCAAGAACCAGAACAATAACTTCGTGATTCGGCACAACCTCGTTTACGATATTGAGGGCCCAGGACTTCGGCTGTCGCAAATCGGTTGCTCCGCAACTGCCGGTGCATTGATTTATCGAAACGTGTTCCGCAACAACGCGGTGGGCGTCAGCTTCAGTCCAATCGAATCGGATGGGCATAATGAGCCGTACTGCACGGCGCCTTACGTCAACAACATTCGACTGGTTAATAATACAATCGTAGACAACACACTGGGCATCACCATCAAGGGATCCAATCTCAATCTCAACGGAGATGTGTTGATCGAAAACAACATCGTGACTGGTTCAGGTACCGGACTCAATAGCGAAGCTTCGAGCATCGGACCGGCCTTCACCATTCAGAACAATCTGTACTTCGGCAATGACGAATACGGTCGGTTGGGGTCCAGCGGTATTGGTCTCACTGGCATGCAGAGTGCGTTCGGTATCGATAGTGGATCATTCGAGGCAAACCCGTTGTTCGCTGAGGAGGCAGGGGATGACTTTAGGCTGCGCGCGGGTTCGCCGGCGATCAATGCTGGCATAGATGTGATGGACTTGAATCGCAATAACATTATCGCAGAACCAATCAATTTCGGCGCAGACATGGATGGTGCGGCCGGAAGCGTAACAGGCTCTAGATAAAGCAATTCTGAGGAAGCCGCCGCAATCCACTTGCAGCAACAAGTGATGCTGCAACGCAGCCCTGAGGGCCGAGACAGTCACGCCGCACGCTGGTGCTGCGCACGCGAACCTATAGTCGATAGACCGAATACTCAATGAGATAAGAATGCCATGAACAGATTAGTTGTAGTTAATCTTCTCACTGCGGCGATTTTGACAGGATGCGGCGGTTCCGATTCCGGTGTGGACACGAATAATGATTCTAATGATCCTCCGACAAATTCCGCCCCGGCTGCAGAGAACGTATTCATCAGCGATGAGGATGGGGGCAGGACGATCGTCGGCGATACGCTGACAGGTCACTATGAGTATTCTGATGTTGAGGGTGATGCGGAGGGAGCATCGATATATGGCTGGTTTCGAAGCGGCACGCCCATTCAAGGTGCAACAACTATCAGCTATACGCTGATGGATGCCGACAACGGTGAGATGATCAGTTTTGAGGTTAGTCCCGTTGCTGAAACAGGCGAGCAGACGGGAATCGCTGTGCGCTCGTCTTCCCTGGCAGTATCCGACGCATCTGCTTCATTCCCCCAGCCTTTTGACAGCACGGCGAGTTATAGCAATGAAATTTATGTCGATGGGGCGGCCATCTTTAATGGCGATGGAACGCAAGGTTCGCCATTCGATAATATTCCTGATGCGATTTCTGCCGCGCGCAATGAAGGTGCCGGATCACGAATCAATATCGCTGCAGGCACCTATCCGGCCGTCGGTTATCACGATAATTTGCAGGGTCGGGCAGATGCACCAATCGCCTTGGTTGCTGATGGCAATGTAACGATAGATACCGGTGGTTCTGGTACTGGCATGGTTTTAGTCGATGTCAGGTACCTTGTCTTGGATGGTCTGACCATTCAGAACACAGGGGTACACGGACTAAGTATTAGTGATGGAGATGATTATTCCACGCCGAGCGAATTTATCGTCTTACGAAATATGCATTTTCGCGACATAGGCAGCGGCGGGAACAATGATTGTCTGAAGATGTCGGGTGTTGATGATTTCTATATTGAAGACAGTGAGTTTGAAGGTTGTGACATGGGGGAAGCAATCGACATGGTCGGCTGTCACGATGGCGTGATAACGGGTAATCATTTCCACGATGTTGCTCAAAACGCAGTTCAAACCAAGGGGGGAAGTTCCGACATCGTTATTCACGGAAA
This sequence comes from uncultured Gammaproteobacteria bacterium, assembly GCA_963698415.1. GTDB lineage: Bacteria > Pseudomonadota > Gammaproteobacteria > Steroidobacterales > Woeseiaceae > UBA1847. The sequence continues at coordinate 217,517 of CAVOQS010000017.1, forward strand.
TCGATTCGTCGATATACCATTTCGGGCCGTCAATGCAGGTGGAAGCACAAATGAACAGTATTTCAGACCTGCCAACGCTCCGTATGAAGCGCAAAACATCGCAATCATTGCCAACCTTTTCGTACGGACCCGGCAGTCTGCTGTAGTGTTTTCCGGTTGCGTCGGATGTACCGCAACAAACAACACGTTGATCGAGCCGAGTGGCTCAGTATTCTGGGCAGTAGAGGCGAACACAAGCAAGGGGCCCGGTCGGGACGGTCGGTTTATTAACAATATTGTGGTGTTTAACGAATCGGACCTCTCCGGCTTTTCATTTTTTAACAGCGATGGACTGCCATTGATCGACACCTACTTCATCGATGCAAATCTATGGTTCTCCCAGGACAATGCTGCATTCTCGGCGGTCCCTAACGGATATGGATTTCCTGCTGGCAGTAATGGCATTGTCCAACAAGATCCACTTCTCGATGGGGATTATCGGATCACTGCCGGAAGTCCTGCGATAGCCGAGGGCATTAATATTCCCGGAGGTTTCTGGCTGGATTTTGATGGCGTTGAATACTCGGACCCGCCCTCGATTGGTG
>CAVOQS010000018.1:0-73587 GCA_963698415.1 uncultured Gammaproteobacteria bacterium
CGCTCTGTCTTTGCCAGAAACGATGCGCTGCGCAATACGTGACCCAGGCAAAGGGCAAGAATCATGGAAACCATGACAGTTACGAATTCGTAAAGACTCATCGGAGTGGCGCGCTCATGTAGTGAAGATCTCTTTTGGATCAGCACCGGCCATTCTACCTTGAAACGCCTGGGCGGCCGCCTGCCAACTGGTAACAGTCCCGCTTTTACTGCGGTGACCGCGCACTTACACTGTTACTCTCACAAGCTAGCACCAGCTCGGCAATCATCCGGGACAAGTAGATTATGGATTTTGAGTGGGTAGCCATAGCCCTTGGCGACGTCGCCTGGATTACCCTGGCCTTCGCTCTTGGCTTCAGCTCGCGGCTGATCGGCCTGCCTCCGCTCGTGGGCTTTCTGGCCACTGGCTTCGTGCTGAACTATTTCGGCATTGCCAGCGGCGAAGTGCTGCAAAAACTGGCGGACCTCGGCATCACCTTGTTGTTGTTCACGGTCGGCCTGAAGCTGGACCTGAAGACCCTGCTGCGGCCCCAGGTATGGGCAGTGACGAGCCTGCACATCGGGCTGGTCATAGCGATCTTTGGATTGGCAATCTTCGTGCTCGCCATGGTCGGTGCGCCCCTCTTCGCTGGCCTGGATTTCAAGCAGGCACTGATGCTGGCGTTCGCACTCAGTTTCTCCAGCACTGTCTTCGTGGTCAAAAGCCTGGAGGAAAAGGCAGCGATGAAGTCCCTGCACGGACGCATCGCCATCGGCATCCTCGTCATGCAGGACATCGCCGCGGTGGTCTTTCTGGCCGCATCCACTGGCAGCCTGCCGTCGCCCTGGGCAGCGCTGTTGTTCCTGCCTGATCCCCATGCGGCCGTTGCTTCACCAACTGCTGCAGCGTGCTGGCCATGGCGAGCTGCTGGTACTCTATGGCCTGGTCTGGCCTTGGGTGGTGCCGAGTTGTTCGAGCTGGGCGGCGTGAAGGACGACCTGGGCGCCCTGATCATGGGCCTGCTGATTTCTGCCCATCCCAAGGCCGATGAATTGTCCAAGACGATGTTAGGTTTCAAGGACCTGTTCCTTGTTGGCTTCTTCCTCTCCATCGGCATGACCGGCGAGCTCTCGCTGGAGGCCCTGGTGATAGGCGCCTTGTTGGTGCCTATGGTGTTCGTCAAGTCGGCGCTGTTCTTTGGCCTGATGACGCGCTTCAAGCTACGCGCACGTACCTCCCTGCTGGCGACCCTGAATCTGAGTAACTACAGCGAGTTCGGTCTGATCGTCGCCGCCATCGGTGTCGGCAACGGATGGATAGACCCGGGTTGGCTGGTCGTAATATCCATTGCGCTGTCTTTATCCTTCGTGGTTGCCGCTCCGTTGACCAAGCGTGACGACAGGATCTACAGCGACTACCGACCCTTCTGGCATAAGCATCAGCGCGCGGAGCGACTTGCCGATGATCAGTTGATGGACACCGGCAACGCGACGATTGCTATCTTTGGCATGGGCCGGGTCGGCACCGGCGCGTACGACAAGATGTGTGAGCTCCGTGGCGACACCGTGGTAGGCATTGATTTCAACGCCGAGCGAGTCCGGCAACTCCGACAGGAAGGTCGCAACGTACTGCGCGGCGATCCCAGCGATGCAGATTTCTGGGAGCTGGTAGAGCGGGTGCCCAGCCTCGATCTCGTGATGCTCGCGCTGCCCACATTGACCGCAAATCTGGACGCACTGGAGCAGCTGCGTGAGGTCGGTTTCAAGGGCGGCATCGCGGCTACGGCACGGTATTCAGATGAGGAGCCGCGGTTGCGAGAGGCGGGCGCTACCGGCGTGTTCAACATCTATGCCGAGTCGGGCACAGGGTTTGCCAGCCATGTCGCTGCGAGTCACCCGGAAAGATAGATCAGCGCGGCATCTCGTCCGGCTTGTGCGCTCAATTAGTCCCGGCAGTCTCCGTTTCGACTTGCCGGTCTTGCTCATGCAGGCTAGCCCCGCGGTAGCTCAGGCGCTTTGCGAAAATCCGCAAGCCCCAGATGAAACAGAAGATACCGGTGCCGAGGTACACGTACGTGAGCCTGAAATCGAAGCCGAGATAGAGACAGGACGCCATAAATAGCAGTCCCGCCAATATATAGAATCGGGGGATGCGCTCATAAATGGGTGTCGGGATCCACATAAGCCTGTCTCGTACAATGAATGCACTATCGTGGCCTTGATGATGGCAATTTCGGCAAATGTGGCTGCCCCACAGGTCACAATTTCGGCCGATTGTTGCGACTTTTTAGCAAAAATGAGAACTGATCGACATATTTCGCCCGGCGGGATTGGGGTCAGCCGATAGTCAGGATGACCGCTCCACGACGACCACCCTGTTCAACGAGTTCGTTGCTTCGGGGGATCTCCTCGAGTGGCAACATGTGTGCGATGCGGTGCTGCAGTGCCTCTGCCGTCAGCGCCTTCTCTATATCGGCGACAGCATGCATCTTTGCCTCCTCGGGCATCGCGTAGACAATGATCATACGAACGGTCAGGTCCTTGTACATCATCGGGTAGAACGGCAGCCTGGGCTCCGGTACCGCCGTGGAGGCATAGGTCGCGATGGTACCGCCTGTGCGCAGGACCTCCACCGAGACAGGCAGGTTGCCACCGAATTCCACGTCGACCATGCGATCCACGAGTTCGCCACCGGTCGCCGCCATGATGGCGCTGACAACATCACTGCCGCGATGGTTAACGACGTGGGACGCACCTGCCGCCAGGCAGGCGGCCTTGTCGTCGTCATTGCTGGCGGTGGCGATTACCGTGGCGCCCGCCTGGCTCGCCCATTGCACGGCATAGTGGCCAACCCGGCCCGCACCGCCGGCTACGAGGAGGGTTTGCCCGGCCACATCTCCGTCCGCAAACACACACCGATGCGCTGTCATGACAGGAATGCCGAGGCAGGCGCCGACCTCAAAGCTGGTGTTATCCGGAAGCTTCGGCGCGCGCCGGGAGTCGATCGCCACGTATTCCGCAGCGGTACCGAAGCGCCGGGCATACTGTGCCTGGTAGATCCAGGCACGCTCGCCGATGCGGCTGCTGTCGATGCCTTCGCCGACACCCTCGATCACGCCGGCACCATCGCTGTTCGGAATGACAAAGCCGTCATCGAGAAGATTGGGAAACGCACCGGCGCGCTTTTTCACGTCGGACGGATTGACGCCACTCGCGGCGACGCGGATCAGGACCTCGCCGGGGCCAGCGACAGGCATTTCCTTCTTGCCGACCTGCAGCACGTCCCGTGCGGACCCGAATGACTCGAACCATGCAGCGCGCATTGAAGGGTCCTCCTGTTTGGGCGCGGATTAGTTTAGCATTGCAGCCGGCCAAACCTGCACAGAGATACATGACAGAAGATCCCAAACCCCAGCCACTTCGCTTGCGAAGGAAGCACGGAGAAGGCCACAAGCTTGATGCGACCGCCGCAGACGGAGCACGCCTGGTTCAGGCGCAGTCCCTGCTCAACGCGATCGCGGCTGGCTGTGTCGCGATCATCCTGTTCTGCGGGCTGTGGATCTTCGTGTCGTCACTGACCAATCGTGTATTTCCATGGATGACCGTGGCGCTGGGCGGCATGCTGGGCGCTGGCAATTCGGCGCGCCGGGCGCGGTGTCGACTGGCGTTTCCCGGTGCTGGCAGCGGTGCTGGCAGTCGCCGGATCGCTTGTCAGCAATATCGTGCTCGCGGCATCGACGACGGCGGCCGATTTTGGCACCGATACGCTTCACGTTCTGCAGGCGGTTACGAGCATGACGTGGCCGGTGTTCTTCGACGAGGCCTGGAATGTTGTGGACGGTTTCTATGCCGCGGTTGCGGCAGGGCTGGCCGCGTTCCTCGCGAATCGCCGCCTGACGCGACACGAGTTTTACGCGCTGCGCCTGTGGCGCGAGGAGTCAGATCGGCATCAATAGAGGATCGTCGGCTTCGATGGCCGATGAGCCTTTGAAGGAGGCCAGTTGTGCTGCGACGAGCCGCTCGATGTCCTGAACCGCCGCAGCGAGGCCCAGGTAGCAGGCCGGCTCACGGCGCAGCAAAGTCCAGTCGCCGGTTTCGATGATCCGGACAAGGTGTCCAATGTTCGTGCGAATGGCGTCGATGTACGGGTTCTGCCCGTCGTAAAGCACCTCGATGTAACGGTATACACGGTTGAACTTGTTCTGCAGCCGCTCGCGCATGACCTGTTGGTAGAACGCCGGCGTCTTCATCAGCAAATCCTTGCCGGACTTGTAGCGCACCATGTATTCACCCGGCCTGGCATTCTCGACTGCAACGCCACCGACAACGAACTCGTTGTACAACCGGTCACGGCATTTTTCGAGGTAACAGCGGTCGGCCATCTGCGCGATCATGTCGGCCGTGCCAATCAGGTGACCACAAATAATGTCGCGCGGGTCATCGAGTTCGATGTTGTCGAGGTCGAGTTCGTAGCCGGTGAAATGCACGATCATGCTCGCCACACCAACGTTCGTTGCGAGCCCTAACTCCGGGAGATAGCGTCGCAGGAAGTCGGCGCTGCGGGATACGTGGTACAGCGTGAACTCGGCACCGTTGTTGAAGTCCCTGTCGCGGACTTCGTGGCGTATGTAACCGGAGTCGTGAAACAGCGAGGTGATGATCGCCATTTGTGCGCGCGCGGCACCCAGGCGATCGGGCGGCTCAACGCTGCGTTCGTACCCCGAAACCATGCGCGCCAGCGCCAGCGTCATATCCAGCGTGTGTTGCATGTCGTGATAGGTGGTATCGCAACCCTTATAACCGGGGTAACGACCCGTAAACAGGCGCTCAAAATCGTAGAAAGCAAGCCACAGCTTGTCGAAAGACATTCCGGGAAATGTGTCGGAAAACAACTCGTGCACGGCGTTACGCACCGCGGCAGGATTGCTGACCTGCACGGTGTTCGTCACGTCGTAGTCATTACGGCGGTCCTGAGACATTATCCCCTGCGCTTTTTTGTTTTCCATTTTAGCAGCGCCCATCACGGGTCACAGCGGCAATATGGGGAATATGTAAGATCACTCGTGAACTAGGTGGCGAACTCGGCAACAACGGGCGCGTGGTCTGATGGTCGTTCCCACGCTCGCGGTTCCTTGTCGACGTAGCTCGCTGTGCAACGCTCAGTCATCGCATCGCTCGTAAGAATAAGATCGATTCGCAGACCGGCATTGCGACGGAATCCGGCCGCCCGGTAATCCCACCAGCTAAACGTACCCTCCGGGTGCTCGAATTTTCGAAACACGTCGGTCAACCCGAGCTTGATGAGTTCACCCAGTGCCTCGCGTTCGAGTGGACTGCAGAGAATCGCGTCACCCCATTTCTCCGGGTCGTAAACGTCGGCATCCGCCGGTGCAATATTGAAGTCGCCCAAGACCACGACGTTCTCATGCTGCTGCAATTCCGCTTCGAGGAAGTTGCGCAGCGACTTCAGCCAGCCGAGCTTGTACGCGTACTTGTCCGAGCCCACTTCCGAGCCGTTTGGAATGTAAAGATTGACTATACGTACGTTCCCAACCGTACTGGCGAGCACACGGCGCTGCGGATCCTCGAGATCCGGGAAATCGTAGACGGGGTCAAGAGGTGGCGTTTTGCTGATAACGGCGACGCCGTTATAGGTTTTCTGGCCGCTCGCAATGGAGTGGTACCCGAGCTCCTGCAGGGCGCCGGTCGGGAACTTTTCCGTGACCTGCTTGATCTCCTGCAGCACGAGCACGTCTGGCTCGTTATTCTGCAGCCACTCGAACACATGCGCTTCGCGCACGTTCATCGAGTTGACGTTCCAGGTGGCGATCTTCATGCAGGCTCGATGCCTGCCTGCCGGAGTAACGCGTCGATCGTTGGTTCGCGACCGCGGAATGCCACGTAGGCCTGCATGATGTCGCGACTGCCGCCGACCTCCAGAATCTCTTTGCGGAAGCGCCGGGCCATGTTGGCATCAAAGATTCCGGCCTCCTCAAAGGCGCTGAAGGCATCGGCGGCAAGGACCTCGGCCCACTTGTAGCTGTAGTAACCGGCGGCGTAGCCGCCCGCAAAAATGTGCGAAAACGCGTGCGGCAAGCGATTGATTTCCGGGTGCTTGATCAGCGCAACCTCGTCGCGAACTTCTTTGAGCGTTTGCAGCACCGGCACGGGCGCATCGGGGTTGTACTCCGCGTGGATGCGAAGATCGAACAGCCCGAGTTCGAGTTGTCGTTGCATCGCCAGCGCCGAGCCTGCATGACGGCTATCGTCGAGTTTGTCGAACAGGTCGCGGGGCAGCGGCTGGTTGAACTCATAGTGCGACGAGCAGCGCGTCAGGACGTCGTAGTTCCAGGCGAAGTTCTCCATGAACTGGCTTGGCAGCTCGACCGCATCCCACGGCACGCCGTTGATACCCGACACGCTGGGAAAACCGACACGCGTCAGCAGGTGGTGCAGCATATGGCCGAACTCGTGAAAGAGCGTGACGACCTCGTCATGGGTCAGCAGCGAGATACCCCTGTCATCGGGAGGCTGGAAGTTGCAGACGAGATAGCCGACAGGCTTGGCCGAGAAGCCGTTGAGTTGCTGTCGCGTGACGCATTCATCGATCCACGCGCCTGCACGCTTGCCATTGCGGGCGAACAGGTCGGTATAGAAACCACCCAGCGCCTCGCCTTCCTGCAGCACGTTGTAATAGCGCACATCCTCGTGCCACACGGTGACGCTGTCATCCAGGACAAGCTCGACGCCATAGAGCTGGGAAGCGAGGTTGAACAGGCCGTCTTTCACGGTCAGTACCGGGAAATAAGCGCGCAACTCCTCGTTTGAGACGGAAAAGCGGTCCTGCTTGAACTTCTCGAGCCAGTAAGCGACGTCCCAGGCCTCGACAGGCATGCCGGCGAACGCGGTCAGTTGAGCGAGCTGTTGCTTTGCAGCGGAATACGTATGCGCCGACAGATCGCGCAGGAACTTGATCACCTGCGCCGGCGAATCGGCCATCTTGGTGGCGAGCGAGTACTCGGCGTAATTGGCAAAACCGACGAGATTGGCCGCTTCGTGCCGCAGCGCAAGAATGCGCTCGATATTCTCACTGTTATCCCATTTCGGATCCTTGCCAAGTTCCGAGCCGCGCGTTACCCAGCCGCGATACAGAGCTTCTCGCAGGTCACGGGAGTCGGCGTGCTTGAGTACCGCATCGTAAGTCGGATAGTCGAGTGACAGGAGCCAGCCGTCGAGCGACTGTTCTCGCGCTTCGTCTGCCGCTCGCGCAACCGTCATGTCAGGCAGGCCACGCAAGTTGTCCGGATCGGTGATATGCAATGACCAGGCATCCGATGCGTCCACAACGTTGTGCTCAAACGTTGCCTGGGCCTCTGCAAGTTCCTGCATGATGGCCTTGAAACGGTCCTTTGCCGAGGTCTCAAGGTCGACGCCAGCGAGATGGAAGTCGCGCAAGGCGTGTTCGACGGCGCTCCGGCTTTCCGCGGAGGCGTCGGGCGGCAGGCGCTCGCCAACCTCGGCGTAGGCACGCTGCAGCTCAACGTTCTGTGATAATTCGGTGCCGTACTCGGTCAGTATGGGCAGGGCCTGCTTGTAAGCGTCACGCCAGTCTGTGGATCCAAGTACACTTTGCAGATGCGCGACGGGCGACCAGACACGGCTCAATTCATGATCCATGTGTTCGATCGGCGCAACGAGCGCATCGATGTCAGGATGTATACCTGAGCCAAGGAGTGCGTCGAGTTGCGCACGATTGTCCGCGATGACTTGTTGAATCGCGGGCAATACGTGTTCGGGTTGAATCTCGTCGAAGCGCGGTAACGACGATGTGTCGAGCAGTGGGTTGGTCATGGGCCGGTTGATATCCTTCTCTGGCGCCGCATATTAGCACAAGCCTGATTCAGGTCTGGCGACTGAACAATAAGCATTTGGGAGACGAAGTGTGACAAATCGGTACGACCTTCTGGTCATAGGCGGCGGCAGCGGCGGGCTTGCGCATGCACAGCGCGCGGCCGAATACGGTGTGAACGCCGCGGTAATCGAGTATGGCCCACTGGGCGGCACCTGTGTGAATGTTGGCTGCGTACCGAAAAAGCTCATGTGGTACGCGGCGCATCACGCACACCAGTTTCATCACGCGCCCGACTACGGTTTTGACATCGAGGTCAAAGGCCATGACTGGAGCGCACTGAAAACGAGGCGCGACGCGTATATCGAGCGCCTGAATGGCATCTATGAGAACAACCTCGACAAGCGAGGTGTGACCTACATCACCGGCGCCGCAAGCTTTATTGATGCCCACACGCTGAGTGTCGATGGCCGCCAGTACGAGGCGGATCGAATTGTCATCGCGACCGGCGGCAGGCCGATGGTGCCGGACATTCCGGGCGCGGAACTCGGAATTACGTCTGACGGGTTCTTCGAGCTGGAAGAGCGGCCGCAACGCGTGCTGATCGCCGGCAGTGGCTACATCGCAGTGGAACTTGCCGGCGTCTTCAACGCCCTGGGTAGCGAGGTGCAACTCGTCGTTCGCAAGGACAGTGTCCTGCGCAGCTTCGACTCGATGCTGAGCACCCAGCTCATGGAGACGATGGACAGGGCCGGTATCGACCTCGTCACGGGCGTTATTCCCGCGTCGGTAGAACACACGGAGTCGGGAATCGTGTTGCACGCCGCGGATGGCCGGCGCTTCGGCCCGGTCGACTCCCTGGTGTGGGCAATCGGTCGCTCGCCCAATACGGAGTCGCTCGACGTGGCGAACGCCGGTGTTGAGCAGGACGAGCACGGCTTTGTTCCGACGGATGACTATCAACAAACCAACGTCGACCATATTTTCGCCCTGGGTGACGTGACGGGACGAGCTGCCCTGACGCCCGTCGCCATTGCTGCCGGGCGACGCCTGGCCGATCGCCTTTATGGCGGCATGGAAGGGCGCCACCTGGAGTACGAACTGATACCGACCGTAATATTCAGTCACCCGACCATCGGCACCATCGGGCTGACCGAGGAAGAGGCGCGCGCCGCCTATGGCGACGACGTAAAGGTCTACTCGTCAGGCTTTATCGGCATGTACTACGCGCTGGGCACCAACAAGCAGCGCTCGGTCATGAAGCTCGTTACCACGGGTGCCGACGAGCGCGTGGTGGGTTGCCACGTGATTGGCGAAGGCGCCGACGAAATGATGCAGGGCTTCGCGGTCGCGATGCGCATGGGCGCGACCAAGAAGGACTTCGACGATACGGTTGCGATTCATCCGACGAGCGCCGAGGAGCTCGTCACGATGCGCTAACGAAGGCCCTATTCTTTCTCTTTCAGTTCGACCTTGAATTTCTGGCCGCCGACGGATGCCTCGTACATCAGGCCACCCTTCGCCTGGGTGAAAACGGCTACGCCACTGCTGTAGTTCGCATCTGCCGAGGCGCCAGCGGTTACGGCAACGGCCGAAGCCTGCGCGCCGAGTTCGTAGTTTCCGCGCTTGAAGTCCGACAGCGCTATATCGTCTTCAAAGAAGATGAACTCGCTGTAGGCTTGGCCGCCCCACTGAAAGCCGATCGTCAATTGGGTCAAAGTGACAGCACCGGTTACGACGCCGCCTTCGTAGAGAAGACCCTTACCACGGGCACCACCAATGCCTATGCCACCCTTGCCGACTGTCGGTATGACGACATAACCAGCCGCGGCCTCGAAAAACCGCTCGATGCTGGGGTCCTTTTCTTTGAATAACGCGATCGCTTCCTGCGCTTTGGCTTCCTGTTCCGCGTCCTTGCCGGGGTCCCATGCCCAACTCGTTGTGACTAACAACGCTGTCGCGAGCGCCAGACCGGCTTTCTTCAAGGTTCCCATTTCATCACCTCTAATCGATCAGTATCGTATGGCGATGTATAGTTTGCTACTTCGCGGTTCGCTTGTCGATTTTCCGGAGATAACAATGAAGAAACTGGTCCTGGTCGCAGCACAGGCAATCATCATGTCGATGGCCGTAGCGGATGACGCACCCCAGACTGCACGAGAACAGGGCCTGATGGCTGGATCTCCACCGTCCCAGGACAAGCTCGTGACGCTCGAGAACTTCCTGGCACCGCCATACAATCGCTGGTCGCTGCAACATTTGCGCGAACTGGCGCCGACGCGCAGCGTCGCCACCGGGGACTCCGTTGCGGCTCTCTCCACGCGGGACGTTGACCTGTCAGGGCTGAAGGTCTCGTTTCCCGATGGGCGAACGGTCGTAGTTGGTGAGTGGCTCGAGTCTGCTTACACCGATGGATTCATCGTGCTGCACAAGGGTGACGTCGTCTATGAGCGTTACTTCAATGACCAGGCGCCGGCGACCCAGCACCTGATGTTCTCGGTGACAAAGTCATTCACCGGCACGATCGCCTTGATCCTGATGGAGCAGGGGCTGATCGATGCGGGCGCGCTGGTGGCAGACTACCTGCCTGAGCTCAAAGACACGGCCTTCGGCGATGCCACCGTGCAACAGATGCTCGATATGACCAACTCGATTCACTACATCGAAGATTACTATCAGCCGGACGCGCACATTACCGGGTTCCTGAATGCAATGCTGCCCGGTGGCGAGGGTTTGTATGCAAACCTGCAGACGCTGACCGATAAGCATGAAAGCTTTGCCCATGGCGACGCGTTTCACTACGTTACGCCGGATCCGGAGGTGCTTGGCTGGATCATCCGGCGAGTAACCGGCGGCAACCTCGCCGACGCCTTGCAGAAGATGATCTGGATACCGCTTGGTGCCGAGCATGAAGGCTACTACTGGCTCGATTTTCACGGCGTTGAGATGGCCGGGGGCGGCCTGGCGATCAGCCTGCGCGACGCGGCCCGATTCGGCCAGATGATCCTGCAGGATGGCGCGTACAACGGTCGCCAGGTTATCTCCGAGGCGATCGCACAACGCATCAAGACCAAGCGTAATGCAGACAAGTTCAATCGCTACTACAACGATCCGTGGTTCGAACTGGTTGCCGACTCCTACCATGACCAGTGGTGGGGTTACACGGGCGTCGATGCGGTTGCCGCACTCGGCATTCACGGGCAGTTTATCTACATCAACTCAGATGCCGACGTGGTGATCGCAAAGCACTCGTCCGATCCGGATGCGGAGAGCGAGCGCGTGGATTCGGAGACGGCATTCGTGATGCATGCAATCTCGAAATACCTGGATCAGAAAGTCCGCGCTACGCCGTAATCTTCATCTGTTTTAGAACGGGCGCCGTATCCGGACGTACCCCGCGCCAGATATTGAACGACTCGGCGGCCTGCTCGACCAGCATGCCCCATCCCATGACCGATCGCGCAGCACCCTGTTCACGCGCCCACTCACTGAACGGGGTTGGCTTGAGGCCATAAGACAGGTCGTAACACAGCGTCTCACTCGACACGGCGGCGGCCGGGTACGGGGGTCTCTCGCCTTTGAACCCGGCCGAGGTCGCGTTGATGATCAGATCGTAATCCTGGGTTACCGGGACGGCGCTAAAGCTGCAGGCGGAAACGGGCCCGGCGCCGGAAAAATGATCCGCCAGTGCGTTCGCCTTGTCGATCGTACGATTCGCAATGCGCAGCGAGGCAGGCTGCATCTCGAGGAGGGGGCCGATAATGCCGCGTGTCGCGCCGCCGGCACCGAGGATCAGGATGTTCGCGCCGCTCGATGGTGTTCCCCAGGTTGATAACAAGGTCCCGCAAAAGGCCGATGCCATCCGTGTTGTCGCCACGAATTTCGCCCTCGACAAAGGACAGGGTATTGACCGCGCCGGCGGTGTTCGCGCGTTCGCTAAGATGATCGCAGAGCTTCACGACTTCGCTCTTGTGCGGCACGGTAATGTTGAGGCCCTTGCCGCCGGTGCGTTGAAACTGGCGGACGGCGGTTTCCAGCTTGTCAGGCGCAACCTGCAGAAGTTCGTACTGGAGTTCCTGGCCGGTTTGTAATGCAAATAGACGATGGATGACCGGAGAACGGCTGTGAGACACCGGGTAGCCCATTACTCCATAACGGTCTAATGTCGTCATTCGCTCTCCGCGAGCCAGCGCGCAGCGTCAATCGCAAAATAGGTCAGAATTCCGTCGGCACCTGCGCGCTTTATGCCGAGCAACGACTCTAACACGACCGACCGTTCGTCAAGCCAGCCGTTAAGGGCGGCGGCTTTGAGCATCGCGTACTCACCGCTTACCTGGTAGGCGAACGTGGGCACCTCATAAGCCTCTTTGACGCGTCGTACGATATCGAGATACGGCATGGCCGGTTTGACCATGACCATGTCGGCGCCTTCATCGAGGTCGAGGCCAACCTCGCGCACCGCCTCGTTGCTGTTTGCGGGAGACACCTGGTAGGTGTGCTTGTCGCCACCCTTGATGTTCGCCGCCGAACCGCAGGCGTCGCGGAAGGGTCCGTAGAAGCTCGACGAGAACTTGGCCGAGTAAGCGAGAATGACCGTATTGATGTGCCCGGCATCCTCGAGTGCCGCACGTATGGCACCGATGCGGCCGTCCATCATGTCCGACGGCGCAACGACATCGGCGCCGGCATCGGCATGGGAAACCGCCTGGCGCACGAGCATGTCGACCGTGACGTCGTTCAGTACGTAGCCGTTCTCGTCGATGATCCCGTCCTGGCCGTGGGTCGTGTAAGGGTCGAGCGCCACGTCTGTGACCACCGCGAGCTCAGGCAGCTCCGCCTTGATCGCTTTGACCGTGCGCTGCACGAGCCCATCCGGGTTGGCACACTCCGCACCATCCAGGCTTTTCTTGTCCTGATCGATAACCGGAAACAGGGCCACTGACGGGATACCCAGGTCGCGAGCTACGCGAAGCTCCTTGAGCAGGAGATCGATGCTCTTCCTCGAGACACCGGGCATCGACGCCACGTCCTGCTCGTTGCCCTTGCCTTCGAGGACGAAGACCGGGTAAATGAAATCCGCGCTTGAAAGGGTCGATTCCTGGACCATTTTACGCAGGGCGGGCGTACGCCGGTTGCGTCGCATACGAATCCAGGGGAACTGTCCGGGGGACGAAGCACTCATAGCAATTCAGAATAAGAAAAAGAAGTACTTATTTTCCCTGTATTTAGGTAGGGTTTCCACGATTTTCACCGGTTTTATGCAGTTCCGGTAATAAATAGCAGCAGGAGTGGGTCATCTCGAATGACAAGTAGCAGCGGACAGGGAAAACGCCGACAGAGGTTTGACAGCCTCGTCAGTGTTTTCTACGAGGACATGTACCGTTTTGCCGCCTGGTTGAGCCGGGACAAGGCAATCGCGGAGGATGTCGTCCAGGAAGCGCTGTTGCGTGCCTGGAAGTCCCTGGATGCCCTGCGTGACGACGGCGCGGCCAAGCCGTGGTTACTGACGATCGTCCGGCGTGAAAACGCTCGCCACTTTGAAAGGCGTCAACTGGAAACGGTCGACATCGACAATCTGTCGGCGACTCAGGAGGCATTGCTTGCCGGGTCGCCGAATGAAGAGCTCCACGATTTGCGGACCGCAATTTTCGGACTCGAAGATGATTACCGCGAACCGCTGGTCCTGCAGGTCCTGATGGGCTACAGCACCAACGAGATCGCCGAAATGATGGGCCTGAAGCAAGGCGCGGTTCTGACCCGCCTGCACCGGGCCAGGCACAAGCTGAAGGACAGCGTGGCGAAAGAATGACCGGCGAGCACGACAAGGATTTCCAGCAATATCAGGCGCTGGACCTGAAGATCGCGAAAGCGCTTCAGATCGACGTGCCCGAGCTGCAGATGCCGGAACTGCCGGATGTTGATGCACCCGGTGCGACGCCACTGCCGCAGCGCAAACGCTCCACGAAACCCGTGTGGTTCGCGATCGCGGCAAGCGTGGTTCTGGCCACCTCGATTTCGGTGCGCATGTCCGGCGTGTTCGAGAGTCACGAATCGCTCGCAGACGCCGTGCTCGCACACATAGATCATGAGCCGGACGCGTTGCGTGTAAGCGACGTTGCGGTGTCGAGACGACCGGCTGGCGCGCGCCGTTCCAGCGTCGCTCGCGGTATACGAGCGTGGGGATTTCTTGATTACCTATGCTCAGCCCTGTGTAATAAACGGCAACTCGGTGCCGCACCTTGTCGTCCAGGGGAAGTACGGTCCAATCACGATCCTGTTGATGCGGGACGAAAAGCTTGCGGAAGTCACGCCGATTGACGGCGACAATGTAAAGGGGGTCATTCTTCCTGTTGGCGATGGCAGCATCGCGATCGTAGGTGGTCGCGACGAGCCGCTGGAGGCGATCAGAAAGAATGTGCTGAATTCAGTAACGTGGACGGCGTAACGTCCCGTGCTGAGAACCAAAGGCCCGAATTCGGGCATCAATCCTGGTAGGAGAGAAGAAGATGGCAGAGAAGAAAGTAATTAAGCCGGTAGCACTGGCTGTAGGCGCGGCACTGGCCGGTTCGTTCGCAATTTCAGGCACTGTAAACGCGACGGATACGGCCGAAAGCCCGTTCTCAATTTCCAACCTCCACGTCGGCTACATGCTGGGCGAGGGTGAAGGAAGCTGTGGTAGCGACAAAAAAGAAGAGAAAGGCGTTGAGGGCGCTTGCGGTGAAAAGGGCGCTGAAGGCGCTTGCGGCGAGAAGGGTGCCGAAGGTTCTTGTGGTGAAAAGGACGCTGAAGGCTCTTGCGGCGAGGAAAAGGAAGGCGAAGGCAAATGCGGCGAAGGTAGCTGCGGCGGTTCCGTCTAAGCGATTCTCGATAGAAACAGGAAAAAGCCCGCGCTTGTCGCGGGCTTTTTTTGTTACATTTCCAGCGTATGAGCAAGGCCATAAGTCGCTGCCGATGGGCAGAGGGGGTGAACCTCGAATACATCCGCTATCACGATGAAGAGTGGGGCGTACCGGCGCGCGACGACCGCACCCAGTTCGAGTTCCTGATTCTCGAGGGCGCCCAGGCCGGGTTGAGCTGGTCGACCATTCTCAACAAGCGAGAGGGCTATCGAAAGCTGTTTGCTGACTTTGATCCGGAGAAGGTCGCACGCTTTACGAAAAAGCGCGTAGAGAAACTGTTGCAGGATCCGTCCATCGTTCGCAATCGGCTGAAGGTCGAATCGGCGGTTACCAACGCAAAGGCGTTCCTGGAAGTGCAGGAAGAGTTTGGCTCGTTCAGCGAGTACATCTGGGGCTTCGTCGACAACAAGCCGAAGCAAAACAAGCTCAGGAAAGACACTGACGTGCCAGCAACCTCACCCGAATCCGATGCATTGAGCAAGGATCTCAAAAAACGTGGATTCAGGTTCGTTGGCAGCACTATCATCTATGCGCACATGCAGGCGACGGGCATGGTCAACGATCACGTGACCAGCTGTTTTCGCCACAAGCCCTGCGCGCGGATGAAGTAGCGACTACAATCAGTACAGAAGCCGGGCACCGGCTCGCTGGAGGGGAAAAAAATGGCAGAAGAATCAACAAATATACCAACAACCTCATACTGGATGATCGCGGGCGCATGCTCGTCTGGAACCTGTTGGCCTATTTTCTATTACCAGCGTCGACACTGACAGAGGACGTAATGCTCGGACGCCAGGCTGACACGCGCAACAGATCGCGCATATTCTGAATACGCCCGCCTGGGGACATTCGGGCTACGCGATCGCGGTCAATGCTGGCGTGCTCGGGGCCATCTTCCTGTTGTTACGCAAAGCGTGGGCCGTACCGATCTTCATGCTCTCCCTGATTGGCGCACTGGTGCAGGACCTGGATGCCATTGTTTGCGCGACGCGCTCGAACGCATGGGAACCGGCGTCCTCGCTGCCGGTATCGTGATCGTCATCTGTGTGGCCGAGATCTGGTACTCGCACGGCGCCAAGGCCAAAGGGCTAATTCGCTAGGCGACCTAGTTGCCAATCCTTATCAGCGTCAGGGCCGACAGGCCCTGCGGCGTATTGTGCGAGATGGCGCCCAGGTAGATCGTATTTGAGATCAGGTTGGCCCAGTCAACGTTGATGGTGCCGGTAGTCCCGGTGTTGACGAAGGCGGGGCCGCTGGCCGTCATGTTGCCCTGGTTGCCGACGATGCCGAGGCCCCAGGCCAGCAACTGGTAGTTTGCTCCCGGCCCACCCTGCACTTCGTCGGTCTCGAAGCCATGCACGTGTACAGCATAAAGACCCTCAGCGGGACGGAAGACGTCGAACTGTTCGTCGGATGTCGGCTCGCCGCTCTCGCCAATCTTCGTGCAGGTGGAGCCGTCGAGACCGCAGTAATAGATGTACAGGTCGAGGTCGTCGTTGCCGTCGGTCAGCGCGTCGAACAGGGCAAAGCGCGCAAACAGCTGGCCCGCCGGCACCGAGATGATGTGGCGCGCAACGCCATCGGTATCGCGGAACGTGAATGTCTTTGTCGGGTCATTGTCGACAAAACCATCCAGGACCAGCGGCAGCACGAGTCCATGCACACCCGGGGAATACCCGCCTGAATAGCCAAACAGGACATCGAAGCTCAGGCTTCCGGTGCCGCCGAAGGTGGTGATCTCTTCGGGCGCGAGTACTGATGTCGGTTTGACAGCAATCGGGCTGTAGACAACGTGGTCGGCGGAACGCCACGTAAACGAACCAAATCGCCAGAGGTCGAGCGGACCGGACTCGTAGCTAATCGTTATAGCGAACGTCACCGATTCACCCGGGGCCAGGGAAATGCTGTTGGGAACGACCTCGACCCGCATGCCGGGTGGTGGGGATATCTCGACCAGGTAGGAGCCGGACTCGTCGTGCACGTTGGTGACGCGGCGCGTCACCGTCTGCGAGTTGGCGAGTTGCGACAGGGAAACAGACGGGAGATTGAGTTGCCGGCCCTCGTTCGCCATATCGGCGGCAAACGCATCGTACTCATCGTTGGTGATCTCGTAAGCGAGACCGGGGTCGATGGCCGAGTTTGGGACAATGTGGCCGGCGCCAAAATCGAACGGGCTGGCATTCTCAATTCCGCCGGACGACGAGATGTCCTGGCGCGCCGTCGTCATGAGCGCCGACTTGATCGTTGCGGGTGACCAGTCCGGATGCGCCTGTCGAATCAGCGCCGCAACGCCGGCCACGTGCGGTGTCGACATGGAGGTGCCGCTCAGGTACGCGAAATTCTCGCCGGCCGTCGAGTACGCTGAATCCGGCGAAAATCCTGCAAGAATATTGATGCCGGGTGCCGTGACGTCGGGTTTCAGGATATCGGCTACCGGAGCCGGACCGCGTGCCGAGAAGCTTGCCATAGTGTCGCCGCTATCGTTCGATGCCAGCAGGAAGCCCTTGTCCAGAATAACGCTTACATCGTTGCCCGCATCGAACTCGGCCAGGATCAGGTTGGCGTCGGCCTGGCCCATCATGAGCGCCGGAATATCGGAGAGCCCGGATTCGCCGTGCATGACGATCGGGTCGCCGGCAATGTTGTAGACAATGGCGGCAACCGCGCCGGCATCGGCCGCATTCGCGACCATGGTGTCAAAGCGGCAGCCGGTCCGCTGAATCAGGGCAATATTGCCGAGGATCTCGTCGTCGTTGATCAAGGCCTGGCACGCGTCGGCCTCGGAACCGGTCGCGCCGGAATCGAGCGCGGTATCGTCATCGTTGACAAGTACGAGGCTGCCTTCGATCGGGTCGACATCCTCGAGTGGTGGCGTGAACGCCGCTTCCCGGGTCGCGTAGCGCCCGGCAATCACAGGAGGCGCGCTTATCTCGAACGCCTCAACATGCGATTCGCCGTCGCGCGAGGAGGCGGCTGCCGTTACAACCCACGGGCCGCCGGCAGGCGAGCCGATGGTGCCGAGGTTGGGGCCCTCGTTCCCGGCTGCGACGACCGCGAGGACGCCGGCTTTGGCTGCGGCCATGAGCGCAACGTCGTCGGGGGCGGTCACGCGGCTCATCGAGCTGCCCACAGAATAACTAATCACGTCGACACCGTCGGCGACGGCAGCGTCTATCGCGCGGGCAAGGTCCGACGTATTGCAGCTCGCGCGGGTATCGCCGGGTCGCAGCCAGCACGCCTTGTATGCGGCAACCCGCGCTTTCGGCGCCATACCCTCGACGTCGCCAATCAGCGTGCCGAAAATCGACGCACTGCTGCGGTTGCCGGCTGCCGTTGTTGCCGTATGCGTGCCGTGCCCGTCGGCGTCGCGCGGCGAGAGGATCTCATCCTCGTCGATGGGGCCGGTTTCGAGCGCGCCGTCGATAAACCAGCGTGCGCCGATCAGTTTGTTGTTGCAGCTCGTCGTTTCGAATTGCTCGCCGGATTCACAGGCGCCGTTCCAGTCCTCGGGCGCCTCGAATTCCGGAACCTCGGGCAGCTTGCGGTACCTGCGGCAGAGCCATTTGCCGAGTAAGGTCGCGTCGGCCCAGCTGCTGCGGCAAAGTCGGGGCTTGTCAGCCTCCCGCGTATCCTTCAGTGCCGGGTGCTCCGGCGCGATGCCGCTGTCGATGACGCCAATGACAATGCCGTCGCCATCAAGCCCCGCGACGCTGCGCAGACCGTCCACCGCATCGAACAGGCCGAGGAAGACAGGACTGTGGCTGGTCGCCATGGGACGAATCTCGTCCTCCCACACCGTGAGCACGTCCGGGTCGTGTTCCAGCTTTTGTGCCTGCGCGACACTCATGCGCGCAGCAAAGCCGTTCAGTCCGTAGCGGTAGCGGTAAATCTCCTCTGCGCCTGGCCCCGCTTTTCCCAGTACGCGTTGCTGCTCGCTTTCAATTTCGGCCACCCAGGCTTTCACGTTGGGACTGTTCTTGTCGAATTTTGTTCTGGCGAGCGTGGCCTGGCGCTCGGCCGCCGACGGTGAACGCAGCTGCACGATATAGACTTTCGTTTGTTCCTGATCCTCGTCGCCCAGCAGCTGCAACGGCACCGGGCCGGCATCCCGGAGCACGGACCTGTCCTGCGCCAGGCCGCCCGTCGAGAGAAAGAGCAGGCCGCACAGCACTATCAGGCGGGCAATCATTGTCATGTCAGTCGTTCAGGTAGCCGCGCACTTCTTTTTCAGAGAACTCGACACCAAGACCTACCGCGATGCGGTTGACGAAATTGAAGTAGCCGACGATCAGCGTCAGGTCCAGGATGTCTTTGTCAGACAAGCCAACTGCGCGAAGTTCACCCAGGTCACTTTCGGTCATGGCACCGGGTACATCCGTCAGCTTCTCGGCATGCCGCACGATATTGCTCAGCCGGGGCTCGAGTGTTTCGAGTCCGTCGGCCGCCATGAGCATTTTCAGCGTCTCCTCGTCATCGAGGTAGTGGCGCAATGATTCGGCATGATGCTGGACACAGTATGCGCATTCATTGCTCGCAGACACGACGACAGCCACGGCTTCCCGCTCGAGGCGGCTCAGGCCCGACTTGCCGAACATCAGCGTCATATACAGGCCGAGGTGATCCTCCATCGCGGCCGGATTGAGGCTGTGAACCTTGAGAATATTGGAAATTTTGCCCCGCTGTTTGAGGAGCTGCGCGTACATCTCGGCCAGCTTGCCATCGGCTTCGCTGACGTCAATCTCTTCTATCCAGGACATGCGCAAACGTTATCACGGAAACCAGGCCGCCAAAAGAATCCCGCAAGCGGACGTTTGTCAGTCGCCAGGCTCGCCGAGCCAATCGCGTGGCCGCAGAAAGTCAGTATAAAGCCGGGCCTCGGGGGAGCCAGCCTCCGGGTTCCAGTTGTACGCCCAGCGGACCCGCGGGGGTAAAGACATCAAAATCGATTCCGTGCGGCCGCCTGATTGCAGGCCAAACAGTGTGCCGCGATCGTAAAGCAGGTTGAACTCGACGTAGCGTCCGCGGCGATACATCTGGAAGTCTCGTTCCCGGTCGCCGAAGGGCTGCGACACGCGCTTCTCGACAATAGGTCGATAGGCATTCAGGAAGTTGTCGCCCGCGCTGCGCACGAAGGCAAAGCTCTGCTCGAAACCAGCCTCATTCACGTCGTCAAAAAACAAGCCGCCAACGCCGCGAGTCTCACCTCGATGCTTGAGGTAAAAGTACTCATCACAGTTCCGCTTGTAACGGGGGTAAAGCTCCTCGCCGAAAGGATCGCACAGGCTCTTCGCGACCGTGTGCCAATGCACGACGTCCTCGAGAAACGGATAGTAAGGAGTCAGATCGAATCCGCCACCGAACCACCAGACGGGTTTGCCTTTGCCGGCCGTGAAGAAGCGAAAGTTCGCATGCGTCGTTGGCACGTAGGGATTACGGGGATGCAGGACCAGCGAAACACCGACGGCCTGGAAGGCTTTGCCCGCGAGCTCAGGCCGGGTTTTTGTCGCCGATGGCGGCATCTCCTTGCCGAAGACATGCGAAAAACTAACACCGGCCTGTTCGAACACGCCGCCGTCCGACAACACCCGGCTTTCTCCGCCGCCGCCGTCGGGACGCTCCCAGGCGTCCCGCGCAAACGTCGCCTGGCCGTCGAGGGCCTCGAGCTCCACGCAGATGCGCTCTTGCAGGTTGGTGAGGTAGTCCTTTACGTCGTCGATGTTGCTCATGGTGCTCGAGGTCGGAGTATCTGCCCGCTGATGAAATCACGTATCTCGGAAGGTCCGGACGCCGGTCCGCAATCGCCCGGGACGATGTAGTCTACAACGTCGGCGAACTGGCGTTGCAGCACAAAGCGATTTCTCGCCGTCGGCTTGCCGCTCAGGTTTGCGCTGCTTGAAACGAGTGGTGAATCGACCGCCCGGCAGAGTCTTTTGGCGGTTGGGTTGGTCGTGATTCTGACCGCGATGCTCGCGTGATCGCCGCGCAACAGTTCCGTCACAAGCGGTCCGGGCGGAACGATCCAGGTTGTTGGATGGGTCGGGTCGGGCTCCGGTAGCGACTTGCCTGCGGGCAGGTCGATCCAGCCGTCGAACTGGCTGGCGTCGGCGGCAATCAGTATCAGCCCCTTACTGGCGTCGCGTCGCTTGATATCAAGGAGGCGCCGCAGTGCGCGGTCGTCGTCGGGAAGGCAGCCAAGGCCGAACACGCCTTCGGTCGGATACGCGATGACACCACCGCGCAGCAGGACGTCGGTGGCGTGCAACAGTGAAACCAACGTCTACTCCTTGCTGCTTTTCTTTTTGGCGGCCTTTTTCTTCGTGGCCTTTTTCTTCGCAGCTTTCTTTTTGGTCTTCTTCTTTTTGGCTTTCTTCTTCGCGGGCTTTTTCTTCGTTGCAGCCTTGGTCGCAGTCTTCTTGGTGGCCGTCTTCTTGCCGCGCCTTCCACGGACGGGTGCTGCTTCCAGGAGTTCCTTGCACTCCGCGAGCGTCAGCGTCTTCGGTTCACGATCCTTGGGCACGCGCGCGTTCTTTTCCTTGTTCGTGATATACGGCCCGTAGCGCCCGTTGAGGACCTGTATACCTTCTTCTTCAAAGTCGAGAATGATGCGATTCGCATCGGCCAGTTTCTTCTCCTCGATGAGCTCGAGCGCGCGCGGGAGATCAACCGTGTAGGGGTCGTCTTCCTTCATGGAAACGTATTTGTCGCCATAGCGAATATACGGACCGAAACGCCCGATGCTGGCGGAAACCGGCAGCCCGTCCTCGGTTTCGCCGAGATCGCGCGGCAACTTGAACAGCTCCATTGCCGTTTCGAGGTCGATCTCGTTCATTTTTTGCCCGGGGCGCAGGCCAGCGAACTTTGGCTTTTCCTCGTCGTCCTTCGTGCCGATCTGCACAAACGGCCCGTAGCGGCCCATGCGCACAGTGACGGGCTTGCCGCTCTTCGGGTCGGTACCGAGTTCTCTTGCCTGTGCGACCTGTTCGCGCGTGACGGAAGCTTCTTTTTCTTCACAGAGGCGGGCAAACGGACGCCAGAATTCGTCGAGCAGCGGCACCCAGTCTTTGTGACCAAGCGAGACTTCATCGAGGTCGTCCTCGAGCTTCGCGGTGAAGTCATAGTCGACGTATTGCTCGAAGTGTTCGGTAAGAAAGCCGATGACGATGCGGCCGATGTCGGTCGGAATGAAGCGCTTGGCGTCCATCTCGACGTACTCGCGATTCTTGAGCGTTGCGATGATGCTCGCGTAGGTTGATGGACGACCGATGCCGTACTCTTCGAGCGTTTTTACAAGGCTTGCTTCCGTGAAGCGTGGGGGTGGCTCGGTGAAGTGCTGCTCCGGGCGCAATTCCTCGAGCTTGATCGTGTCGCCTTCGGAGATCTCCGGCAACAGACGGTCGCCATCGTCGTCGGTGGAATCATCCTTGCCTTCCTGGTAGACGGCCATGAAGCCAGGCTCAACCAGGACCGAGCCGTTGGCCCGCATGCGGTGTCCAAGATCAGCATCGCCTGCCGCCATTTCAATGGCGACCGTATCGAATACCGCGGGGACCATCTGGCAGGCCATGGTGCGTTTCCAGATCAACGAGTACAGCTTGTATTGATCCTCGTCGAGCGAGCCGCGGATCTCGTCCGGGACGTGGACTGCCGACGTCGGGCGAATCGCTTCGTGCGCTTCCTGCGCGTTCTTCGATTTCGTTTTGAAGACGCGCGGCTCGTCCGGCACATTATTCTTGCCGTAGCGCTCGGCGATGACGTCGCGGATTTCCGCCACGGCGACGTCGGCAAGTGTTACGGAGTCGGTACGCATATAGGAGATCAGGCCGACCTGGCCTTCGCCCGGCAGCTCGATGCCCTCGTAGAGTTTTTGCGCAACCCGCATCGTTCGTTGCGTGTTAAAGCCCAGCTTTCGAGACGCTTCCTGTTGCAACGTCGACGTTGTAAAGGGTGCAGCCGGATTGCGACGCCGTTGGCGCTTGGTGACGCTGAGGACGTTGAACTCGCCACCGGCAGCATCGAGTAGCGTTTTCTCGACCTCGCGAGCAGACGCCTCGTTCTCGAAACTGAACTGTTCGACTTTTTCGCCTTTGTAACTGACGAGTCGCGAGACGAACGGCTGCTCGTTCTTGCTGACATCCGCTTCGATCGACCAGTACTCGCGTGCCTTGAAGGCTTCGATCTCGAGCTCACGCTCGACGATCATCCGCAGGGCCGGGCTCTGCACGCGGCCCGCTGACAGGCCCCGCTGCACTTTTTTCCACAACAGCGGCGAGAGGTTGAAGCCGACAAGGTAGTCGAGCGCGCGACGTGCCTGTTGCGCACCGACCAGGTCGCCGGACAGCTCGCGGGGATGGTCGACAGCCTCTTGCACGGCGTGCTTTGTGATTTCGTGGAACACGACGCGATGCACGTCCTTGTTACCGAGCGCGTTGCGCTCCTTGAGCAACTCGATGAGGTGCCAGGAAATGGCCTCGCCTTCGCGATCGGGGTCAGTCGCGAGATAGAGCGCATCGGCCTTCTTCAGCGCGCGCATGATCGCCTTGACGTGCTTCTCGTTCCGCTCGATCACCTGGTACTTCATCGCGAAGCCGTCGTCCGGGGCGACAGCGCCTTCCTTGGGGACCAGGTCGCGGACATGGCCATAGGAGGCCAGGACCTCGAAGTCCTTGCCCAGGTACTTGCTGATGGTCGATGCCTTGGCAGGCGATTCAACAATGACGAGATTCTTTGACATGTGTTCCTGAAAACGAAAAACCGCGGTTAGTGCCGCGGTTGAATTACATGCTTGACAGCAGCGTGTCAAGAAAAGCTGTTCTGGGCCTAGTGGACTAAATCCGAAGAATCGTCAAAAACGAGGTCTTCCATGCGCGCATAGGCGAGCTCCTGGCCGGGCTGGCTGAACAGGACCATTAACACTACCCACTTGATCTGCTCGACGTCGATATCAGCGGCTTCCAGGGCCAGCAGCCGATCGACGAGGATCTCACGCTGCGGTGGCGACAGGATGCCGATCTGCTCGAGATACGTGATGTAGCCGCGGCAACTGGCGTCGAGTCGCTCATGTTCGAACTCGTTGTAAATACGCGTGCCGTGCGCGGTCTGATTACCGTAGTTCAGGCACTCCTGCTGGTCGGTCAGGCCATCCAGCCACTCGAGCGCCCGCTCGATCTCGATGTCGCCAAAACCGGCACGCGCGAGTTCGATGCGCAGTTCGTTCTGATCGGGTTCCGGTTCTTCCTCTGCGTCGACGTATGTTTCGAAGAGATACATGAGTACGTCGAGTACGTTTTCTTTCATGCCTGGAGCGGCTCCTTGCACATTCGAGGTTTGGCTGTCCGGCCTAGCCTGTCAGGGCGTAGCGCCCGCCGGACAATGACTCCACTTCTCCATGGAGCTCCAGGATCAGAAGCATGGAGGAAAGCTGATCGATCGTCAAACCGGATTTCTTCTCCAGTTCGTCGATGCTCACCGGGTCATGGCTCAAAAATCTGCGCAACTCTGAGTAGTCGTCGTCATCCTCGCCGGGTGCGACTTCCTTTGTTACTGATTCGTCAGCGGTTTCCTGCATGTGGTTGGCGAGCGGACGCAACTCGCTGAAGATATCGCCGGCGGTTTCGACCAGCTTCGCGCCCTGGCGAATGAGTTCATGGCAACCTCGGGCCAGTGCATTATGGATAGAGCCGGGCAAGGCAAAGACCTCGCGCCCCTGTTCCGCGGCCAGCCTGGCCGTGATCAGTGAGCCGCTGCGCCGCGCCGCTTCGACCACCAGCGTGCCGAGACTGAGGCCGCTGATCAATCGGTTGCGTTCGGGAAAATGCCAGCGCTCCGGCGGTGCGCCGAGCGGATATTCACTGACCAGTGCACCGTTCTCGGCGATGGCGTGGGCCAGGTCACGATTGGCCGCCGGGTACACCCGGTCAATGCCGGTTCCCAGGAAAGCGATGGTCTTGCCGTCTGCGTCCAGCGCGCCTTCGTGTGCCGCGGTATCGATGCCCTGCGCCAGGCCGCTCACGATCGCAAATCCCCGGCTGGCGAGGTGCTTCGAAAAGTCGTGAGCGTTGCGGAGCCCGCCCTGCGTCGGGTTACGACTGCCGATAATCGCGAGGGACGGCAGCTGCAGGACGTCGACATTGCCGTTCACGTACAGGGCAAGCGGCGGTCCGGGTATCTGCGCGAGCATTTCCGGGTAGGTGTCCTGGCCCCAGGTAACCAGGTGGTGTCGATCCTGCTCGAGCCAGTCCAGCGCTGCATTGATGATCTTCTCATCGGGCGTTGCAATCGCATCGCATTTTTCAGCGGCGAGCCCGGACTCCAACAGGCGGCTCCGCGGCAGGCCGACGATGTCGTCGACGTTGCCGTACAGGTCGAGCAGCGTCTGAAGTTCGGCCGCACGCAGGTAGGCGTGCTTGAGGATCAGCCAGGAGCGGTGATGGGAGGGCATCGCAAAATAATACCGCGTCGGCGCATGGCGCCGCGCGGCATTATTCGTGAGGAATGTGACTTATTAGTACGGGTTACGAATCGTGTCGTGAATATGAATGACCTGTGTGGCTTCCATGACCAAGCCGTAGCTGATGCGGTCGAAGGTCTTGAAGACCATCACTGTGCCGGCTTCCTCTTCGGGAAGCGTTACTTTGCCGCCACCAAAGCGATCGTTTACTTCCTCGCCGGCCTGGAACACCGTAAGGACGTCACCCGTCGAAAGTCCGTGGTTAGTGCCACGATTCATTACCACAACCATGTACTGGCCGATCTGCGTGACACCGCCAACAACGGAAATAATGCGACCGTCCACCTCGGTGGAAGGGGCGCGCGGGAAGAAATTGAGCGGAATGTCGTCATCTTCAGGGAGCAGGCGGTCACCCGGGATGGCTTCCCTGGACGTATCCGTGAGGGCAACTGTCGCGGGATCGCCGCCACGGCGCAAGCGGCCGTCGCCAACCGGAATGCCCTGGTAGCCGATCAGGCGATTGTCGTCCGGATCGTGCAGCGGATCGCCGATATGGACGAGCTGGTAGCGCTTGCCCGGCGTGGTGTCGGTGATACCACGAACGTAGATTTCATTGCCTGCTGACGCGATCAAATGATCGCCGCGGGTCTCGAGCAGGTAAGGAAGGCTGTCAGCCTGTTTCTTCTCCAGGATTACGCCGGAGCTCAGGAACGCCGAGACTTCCTCGTACGGGATGCTGACGATCGCCTCGGTCAACGGGGTTACGCGTGCCTGGGGTGACATACGGTAGGTCGATGCGCGCACGTTGGTGATGCGCGGCTGGCCGTCGATGTACACGAGGCCCAGCACGTCACCTGGATAGATAAGGTGCGGATTGACTATTTCGGGGTTGACGTACCAGATTTCGGGCCAGAACCAGGGATCCTTGAGGAAGGTCCCGGCGATATCCCAAAGCGTGTCACCGACCTGAACGACATATTCATTCGGGTGGCCTTCGGCGAGTGGCACCGGTTCGTTGACTCGTTCGAGCACAGGCTCGTACTGAGCCGGCTCCGAGTAACTTCCCTGCCCCGCGTTTGCGGACGAACTGCCGGACGTATTGACCGGAGCTGACTCGCTGGTCTCATAAGCCGGCTGGTTGCCACCGCACCCGGCGAGAGTGAGGGCCAGGGTGGCAGCGGTCAGCCGGAGGCTGTTGTTCAGGCTAGTCTTGCTCAGTGACATGTCGCGAGGGCTCCATACAAATAGGTTTAGGCCTGTACTTTCAAGGCGTTGCTATACTATGGCGATCCGGTACTGCCGAGGCTGCCAATTACGTCACATTTCCGGCGCCCAGAGCGGTCCGAAAGGGTGTTTTTCTGGCGGCATTGTCTGACATCTTATTCAATAAAGTCAAACATTTAGGTCATTTTTATAGGAATTTACGCGAAAACGGCGCTGGATTCATTATGTTGCAAAAGAACAATTCTGCATCGTCGGTGGGCCGATCGGCCACAAAGAAATTATGGCAAAACTGAAGATTCTCGAGTTTCCTGATCCGAGGCTCAGGACCAAAGCTACCCTGGTCGAGGTAGTGGATGATGCGCTGCGCGTGTTGATCGATGACATGTTTGAAACCATGTACGACGCGCCGGGCATCGGGCTTGCCGCAACCCAGGTTGACGTGCACAAGCGACTGCTGGTCACCGATGTTTCCCCGGACAAGACCGAGCCGCTCGTGCTGGTCAACCCGGAAATCCTCGAGAAGGACGGTGTGACCGTGACCGACGAGGGCTGCCTGTCCGTTCCCGGCTACTACGAGGAAGTCGAGCGTGCCGAGCATATCCGCGTGCGCTTTCTGGATCGCGATGGCGCCGAGACAGAGATGGAGGCCGACGGCCTGCTTGCCGTCTGCATTCAGCACGAAATCGACCATCTCGACGGGAAGCTGTTCGTGGACTATCTCTCCGAGGCGAAGCGGCAACGTATCCGCAAGAAACTGGAGAAAGAACGGCGCCATGCGGCCGTCACTCTCTAGGACGGCGTTC
The DNA here is from genome assembly GCA_963698415.1 of uncultured Gammaproteobacteria bacterium. Classification (GTDB taxonomy): domain Bacteria; phylum Pseudomonadota; class Gammaproteobacteria; order Steroidobacterales; family Woeseiaceae; genus UBA1847. The sequence continues at coordinate 27,201 of CAVOQS010000018.1, forward strand.
GTTCGCCGCACGTAAATCCATGACTGATACCAGGGTGATATTTGCCGGCACGCCGGACTTCGCGCTCGCCTCGCTGCGGGCGTTGGTCGAGTCTGGTCGGATGCCGGTCGCGGTGCTGACGCAGCCCGACCGCCCGGCCGGTCGCGGCAAAAAGCTGACGGCGAGTCCGGTCAAGCAATACGCCGCAGCACAGGGTATCCCGGTCCTGCAGCCCGCAAGCCTGCGTGACGAAGCGGCGCTCGCGTCGCTGCGGACGTTGCGCCCGGACGTACTGATTGTCGCCGCGTATGGCCTGATTTTGCCGCAGGAAGCCCTCGATATTCCGACGCATGGCTGTCTCAACGTGCACGCTTCTCTGCTGCCGCGCTGGCGCGGGGCGGCGCCCATCCAGGCCGCTATCCTCGCCGGCGATGAAACGACGGGCATCAGCCTGATGGCGATGACCGCGGGACTCGACTGCGGCCCCGTCTACGCCATAGACGAGGTCGTTATCGGCGACGATGAAACGGCCGCAGAGCTGCATGATCGGCTCGCCGAACTGGGCGGGCGCTCACTCGTCGAGAAACTCGATGACATTCTCGAGGGCAGAGCAAAAGCGATGGATCAGGATGAGGCGCTTGCGACTTACGCCCCCAAGATTGTGACGAGCGACGCCCGGATCGACTGGTCGGCTGACGCAGTCGAGCTGGCGCGCCGTGTGCGCGCCTACAACCCGTTTCCGGGTGCGTTCTTTTTCGCCGGAGATGACCGCATCAAAGTCTGGAGAGCCGCCCCGGTCGAGGGTGATGCGCCAGCGGGCACCGTTCTTCAGTGCGATCGCGATGGCATCATCATTGCCTGCGGAGCGGGCGCACTGCGGCTCGATGAACTGCAGCTGGCGGGCAAACGGCGTGTGCTGGCGAATGCGTTCCCGGCGCAGCTTGACCTGTCCGGGCAAAGGCTGAACTGAACATGGCTAGTGCGGGGGCAAAAACACGGGCGGTCGCTGCCGAGATCGTCGACGCGGTTGCCGGCGGCGGACAATCGCTGGACGCGGCCATTGCCCGGCATGAGGATCGCATCGGGCCGGATGACCGTTCACTGTTGCGCATGCTTTGCTACGGCACGTTGCGGAACTACTGGCAATTGCAGCAGTGGATTGGGCTGCTCATGAACCGGCCACTGAAAAACCGGGACAGTGTTGTCAATGCGCTGCTTGCTGTCGGGCTCTTCCAGCTTTGCGATACGCGCATACCGGATCACGCGGCCGTTTCCCAGACAGTCGAGGCCGCTCGCTTGTTGAGACGGCCTAAACTCGCGGGACTGTTGAATGCCTGCCTGCGGCGCTTCCAGCGTGAGAACCTGGCCGAGGCACGAGGCGGCAGCGACGAAGCGTTGTGGAACCACCCGCAATGGCTCATCGATCATTTGCGCAGGGATTGGCCTGACGACGCCCCGGACATCCTGGCTGCGAATAACGCGCGGGCACCGATGTGGCTGCGAGCCAATGCCGCGCGCCAGTCGGCGGCAGAATACCGGCAAAGACTTGCGGCGGCAGGAATGGACGCAGAACTGCTGGAGGGTGTGCCTGACGCCGTCCGACTTGCCGAGCCGCAAGCGGTGGAGGCCCTGCCGGGTTTCGCGGACGGCGACGTGTCCGTGCAGGATGCGGCCGCCCAGATCGCGGCGCGCTGGCTCATGGAGAAAGCGCCGATCCGCGTACTCGACGCCTGCGCCGCGCCCGGCGGGAAGAGCGGGCATATTCACGAACTCGGCGGTGCCGATCTCGAACTGACCGCAATCGACAATGATGCGGCCCGTATCGAGCGCGTTCGCGAGAACCACAAAAGACTCGGCAGCGGCGCAACCATAACGGTCGCCGATGCATCGAAATTAGAAGAGTGGTGGGATGGCAAATTGTTTGACGCGATTCTGCTGGATGCGCCCTGTTCAGCCACGGGCGTGATACGGCGCCATCCCGACATCAAATTACTGCGGCGCGCCAGCGATATCGATGATCTTGGCGCCTTGCAGGGGGCCATCCTGAGAGCGTTGTGGCCAGCGCTGGCGCCCGGTGGGCGCTTGCTGTACGTCACGTGCTCGGTGCTTGCGGCGGAAAATGACGACGTGGTGGGTGCGTTCCTGGGGGCTAACGACGACGCGGAGGAGAATCCCGTGTTGCCAAATTACAACATCCGCGATCTAATGCGGAAGACGGCATGCGGTTACCAGGTTTTGCCCGGAACGGCGGACATGGACGGTTTCTACTACGCGTGCCTCGAGAAGAAGGTCTCCTGAAGAAGACAATGCTGCAACAACTCGCAAAGACCCCCGGACAAGCCCGGAAGACCGCTTTGTTTGCACTTCTGGCCGTGTTCGCCCTGGGCACAGGTCTGGCACAGGACGCGTTGCAGCGCGAGGGTTACTTCGAAGTCCGCTCGGCGTCGACCGAAATCGTTGAGGGCGTGCACAGACTCGATGCGCGCCTGCAGCTCGTGCTTTCCTCGGAAGCGCTGGCGGCGCTCGAAAGCGGCGTCACTCTGACAATCGAATTGCAATTGCAGGTCATTCGCACGCGCCGATTTATGCTCGACGATGTGGAGGCTGAACTCGCGGTTCGTTACGAGCTCGAGTACTCGCCCGTCAGCCAGCGCTACATTGTTCGCAATTTGAATAGTGGTGATCAGGACTCCTTCGCAACACTCTACTCTGCGCTAAACAGCCTGGGCCGTGTCCAGGGATTGCCCGTCATTGATGAAGCCGTACTGTCGTCCGATTCGACCTACCGCGTCCGGCTCAGAGCCATGCTCAATACGGAACGCTATCCCGCCGCACTGCGCGTGCTGTTTTTCTGGCGTGGCCAGTGGCAGCTACAAAGCGAATGGTTGGAATGGTCGCTCGAACGCTGAAACGCGCTTTCTACGTTCTCATGGCGACGCTCGGCGTCGGCCTTACGCTGGCTGCGCTGTTCTTGCTGACGCAAACCGTGCAGAGATCGGACGATTTCGATCGGCTGCAGGACGTCATTCTTGCGATCAACCTGGGTGGCGGCGTCCTGTTACTGGCGCTGCTCATCGGCAACCTTGCGCGCTTGCTGCGTGACTACCGGCAGAACGTACCGGGCGCCAAGCTGAAAGCACGCATGGTCGGCATGTTTGTCGGACTCGCCGTCCTTCCCTTGCTTGTCGTGTTCTATTTCTCGACCCAGTTTATCAACCGCGGCATCGATAGCTGGTTCAACGTCCAGGTCGAGGAAGGCCTCGATAATGCGCTGACGCTGAGTCAGGCGGCGCTCGAGATACAAAAACGTCGCAACCTGCAGGCAACGCTGGCGGCGGCCCAGCGTCTGGCAGTGGTCAATGATCGCCAGCTCGTTTTCGAGCTCAGCATGTTGCGGCGCGAAGCCGGTGCCAGCGACATGACCTTGTATGGGAATAACAACACGGTACTTGCGACCAGCTCAAACAGCGCGACAGCAAGCCTGCCGAAACCGCTCAGTGAGGAAGTCGTGCTGCAGATGCAGCAGGACCGCCCGTTTGTCAGTCTCGAGTCCCTCGCCGACGGGCGCGCCGAGATTCGAACCGCCGTGGTCTTTACGCACCGCGTGGGGCGCATGCAGGAGCCCCGCGTCATCCAGGGCTACTATCCGGTCGCCGATCGGCTAGCCGCGATGGTGAACAGCGTCGAGACCTCGATCCAGGAGTACCAGCAGCTCGTGTTCTTCCGCGAGGACCTCAAAGACCTGCTGACCCTGACGCTCGCTTTCGTCTTGCTGCTCAGCCTGCTTGCCGCTATCTACGGTGCGTTCGTCTTGTCGCGTCGCCTCGTCGCACCGATCCAGGACCTGGTTGCCGGCACGCGGGCCGTTGCGGCGGGTGACTTTGATACGCGACTGCCGACGCCAACCCGCGACGAGATCGGTTTCCTGATCAGTTCATTCAACGATATGACCCAGCGTCTGGCGACGGCGCGGCGCGAAGCGAGCCTGAGCCAGGCGCTCGTCGAGGCAGAGCGCACCAACCTCGAAGTCATTCTCGCGCGCCTGTCCACCGGCGTGCTGGCGCTGGAAGCAGACCTGACGATTCGCACGGCGAACCAGGCGTCGGGGTCCATCCTGGGAGTCGATCTTGAGAACCGTTCCGGCGAGCCCTTGATTGAGGTCGCCAAGGGGCACGCGCTGCTCGAGCAATTTGTCGATGTTGCCCGTGTCCACCTCGACACGGGCGAAACCGAATGGCGCGAGCAGATCGTGTTGCGCGGTGAAGTGGGCAGGCGGGTTCTGACTTGTGCGTGCACGACACTGCCGGGCGACGACGATCATGCGGCAGGCTACGTTGTCGTATTCGATGACATTACGGCACTGCTGCAGGCCCAGCGAGATGCGGCCTGGGGTGAGGTCGCCCGTCGCCTGGCACACGAAATCAAGAACCCGTTGACGCCCATTCAACTGTCCGCCGAGCGCATGCGCCGCAAGTACCTTAACTCCATGTCCGAGGAAGAGGGCCAGATTCTCGATCGTGCGACCCATACGATTGTGCAGCAGGTCGAGGCGATGAAAGAGATGGTCAACGCGTTCAGCGACTACGCGCGCGCGCCCGACATGGACATGAACCTGTTCGATCTCGACAAGTTGGTCCATGAGATTGTCGATCTGTATCGCGCGCAGAGAAGCGACGTCAACATCGTCCTGACGTCGGATCCGACGATGCCGATGATCGAGGCGGACAAGGGACGGGTACGGCAGATGCTGCACAACCTTATCCGCAACGCCGTTGAGGCACTCGAGAATACGCCTGACGGACAAATCGACGTGCATGTCAGCGCTGCGGAGATCGATAACGTCGATGTCGTCCAGATCAAGGTAGAGGACAACGGGCCGGGTTTCCAGACCGGTTCCGTCAGCCAGATTTTCGACCCCTATGTTACGACCAAGCCGAAGGGTACCGGCCTCGGTTTGGCGATCGTGAAGAAGCTGGTCGAAGAGCACGTCGGCTCGATTCGAGCCAGGAACCGTGAAGGTGGTGGAGCGATGATCAGTATCCGTTTGCCACTCAACGAGGCGGCACGCGAACAAATCATTGCCAAGGCGCCGGGACGCGCTGAATCAAGGAGAGAGCACGCATGAGTAACCCCCATGTACTGGTCGTCGACGACGAGGCCGACATCAGGGCGCTGATCAAGGACATCCTCACGGACGAAGGCTATGGCGTGACCGTCGCGGCCGACGCCAGTGAGGCTCGAAGCGCGCGCGCCAATCGCAAATTTGACCTTATCCTGTTGGACATCTGGATGCCGGACACGGATGGCATCACCTTGCTCAGGGAGTGGTCGGACAGCGGGGAACTGAACAGCCCTGTCGTCATCATGTCCGGTCACGGTACGGTCGATGCGGCGGTCGAAGCCACGCGCCTCGGCGCCTTCGATTTCGTCGAGAAGCCGTTGTCGCTGGCGAAGTTGTTGCGCACCGTTGAAGCCGCGCTCGAATCGGCCGGCAAGCAGTCGAAAGCGGCCCGCAACCTGCTGCCGTCATTGCTCGCCCCGGTCGGTCGCAGCAAGTTGATGCAGGGCCTGCGGGAGCGCGTGCAACAGTATGCGCGCCACGATGGCAGCGTACTGATGAGCGGCGAGCCGGGCACTGGCCGCGGTGCGTTTGCGCGCTACATGCATGGCCTCAGTCGGCGCGCCGATGAGCCGTTGACGACGTTGGCGGCTGCGTCCATCACTGATTCCAATGCCGAAGAGCAACTGCTCGGCAGCGAACGCGGCGGGGAGATCATCGCTGGCGCGTTTGAGCGCGCGGCGGGTGGCACGCTGGTTATCGATGAACTTGCAGACCTCAACATGACCGCACAAAAAGTGCTGTTCGGTGTCCTTGAGAGCGGCAGCTTCACACGCATCGGCGGCACGAACCCCATCAAGGTAGACGTTCGCATCGTCGCCACGGTTGGCCCCGAGTACGAGGGTCGAATCGTTGCCGGCGAGCTACGGCGTGATCTCGTTTCACACCTGAGCGAACTCTCCGTGCGGATTCCGCCTTTGCGCGAGTACGCGGAGGACGTTCCCGAGCTGCTGACCTACTACGTCGACAAACTCGTGGACTCGGAAGGGCTGGCGTTTCGGCGCTTTAGCGTCGCCGCCCAGAATCGCCTGCGCAACTACCCCTGGCCCGACAATGTGCGGGAACTCAAGAATTTTGTGCGCCGCCTGCTGATGTCCGACAGCATTGACGACATTTCGCTCGAGGAAGTCGAGGCAGAGATTAGTGCCACCAGCCCGGCCGACGAGCCGCTCGTCAAGCAGGACCTGCTGGCACTGCCGCTGCGGGAAGCGCGAGAGCAGTTCGAGCGCGCCTATCTGCAGCAGCAGCTCGTGTTGTGCGGCGGCAAAGTTGGACAACTCGCAAAAAGAGTCGGGATGGAGCGCACGCACCTGTATCGCAAGCTGCGGTCTCTTGGCGTCGATTTCAAGGCTGTAGGTTCGGACGACTCGTAGGCGCGGCGGTCCGCCGCGATGCATCGCGCGCAAGGCGCGCTCCTACGGCGATGCTTCTTTGAGTTCGTGCGCCGGGACTGGCGGCCGTTCCGTGGGCAACACCTGGCCATCCGGCAGGAACGTCAGGCCGGGATCTCCGAAGTCCTCGATCGACAGTCCACGAATGAGGTTCAGTGCCCGATCGTTGGGATCGATACTCGGGCCGGCCGGGCGATGTTGTATGGTCGAGACGATCTCGCCTTCGACAAACTTCCCGTCGCCGTCGAGGGTGACGGTCAGTATGGGTGCGACGCCCTTGATGCCCGCAACGCTGATCCCGTAGTAAGTCGCAAAATTTCCCAGGCTGTATGCGATCAGCCGGTCCTTGTAGCGTTCCATGCCACGCACGACATGCGGCCCATGCCCGATGACGAGGTCAGCGCCGGCATCCACGACACCGCGTGCAAACCAGACGATGTCGCCACGCGGTTCGCCGTAGTATTCCTCCTCGGCAAACGGGACGTGCGTGACATCAGCGCCTTCCGCCCCGCCATGAAACGAGACGATGACAATATCGTGGCGTGCTGCAAAATCTGCCACCGTCGAAAATGCCAGATCGTAGTCGAGCAACATGTTGGAGTTCTTGGTAACCGCGTAGGCGAGGACCGCGACAGTCAGGCCGTTTTTTTCGAAGCTCGCAAAGTCGTCGACGCGACCCGAGTGGTACATCCCGGCGGCCGCGATCGCTTCCATACTGCTGCTGCGACCTTCCTCGCCAAAATCCCGGGCGTGATTGTTCGCGAGACTCAATACGTCGAAACCGGCGTTACGAAAATGTTGTGCGTAACGAGTCGGTGAGCGGAACAGGTAACACGCATTCGGATTGCTGCATTTCTTTGCGGGTTCGCCACCGTCGAGGAGCACGCCCTCGTGATTGCCGAAGGCAATATCGGCTGCGGACAGTACCGGGGCGACATCCGCGAGAAAACTGACTGCGTCGTCGTCCGGCAGGTGATTTTGTGGGTAATCCGTACCGATCATCATGTCGCCAACGGCGGCAATGCTGACTCGCATAGCGGTCTTGTCAGGCGCAGGTGGCGGCGACGGCGTGGGTTCGGCCGGACCTGCCGGCTCAGCCGGCGGTGGTGGCGGTGGTGGCGTCGTTGCAGGCTCGGGTGCGGAGGCGCAGGCGGTGAGCAGCGCCAGCGCGAGGCAGCAACCTAAGGACCGGGCGCTAGTCACTGAGCCGTATGCGGAAGACATCGATATTCGCGACGCGCAGGCGGCTGCGCAACAGGTTGAGCTCATCGAGGTCGTCGGTGGGCCCGATATATACGCGATGATAGTTGCGGTCGTTGACCTTGACGCGCTGGATGTGCGACTCGATACCGTGCAATGCCAGTTCGGCGCGGCGGCGGTCGGCATCGTTGTGCGTCGAGAACGATCCCGCCTGGAGTATGTAGACACCCGGCTCGACGATGGCTTGTGGCGCGGCGTCTCTTGCAACGGCCGGCTCCTCCTCCGGCGTCACAACCTCAAAGTTCGGCAGGATGTCGTAGAACGTGAAGCGCTTTTCTTCCTTGCTCTCGGCGGGCGCCGTGGTCCCCGGGTTTTCGCCGTTGTTGTCGATGGCATCCAATGGGCCCTGCAGGCTGGCCGGCTCCGGCTTCGCGGTTGCCGTGACGGCATCCGGGCGACGATCCTTGACGTATATCGCGACCGCGACAGACAGGCCCACCGCGAGCCCGAACAGCATGGCAACGACGGGCGATACGTTCGTGCCTGTCGTGGAGCGTTTCCTGCGGGCCGTGCGCCGTTTCTTCTGCTGTGCCATTACATCTTGTCCGGCGCGGATACGCCAAGGATGCCGAGCCCGTTCGCAATCACATTGCGCGTGGCTGAAATCAGGTACAGACGGGCATCACGAAGATTCGCATCATCGACGATGAACGCGTGTGCGTTGTAATAAGTATGAAAATCGTTAGCGAGATCGCGCAGGTAGTGCACGAGATGCTGCGGCGCGCGATTGTTTGCCGCCAGTTCGACAACCTCGGGATAACGGCTGAGCGTTGTCATCAGCGTCTTTTCCTGGGGCTCGGCAAGCAGGTCGAGATGCGCCCGGCCATTTGCCTGGTCCCACTGCAGCGACTTCTCGGCCAACTGGCGGAAGACGCTGGCGACGCGCGCATGCGCATACTGGATGTAGAACACGGGATTGTCGTTCGACTGTGATTTCGCGACGTCGAGGTCGAAATCGAGGTGCTGATCATTCGAGCGCGACACATAATAGAAGCGTGCCGCATCGTTGCCGACCTCTGCTCGCAGTTGCCGCAGCGTGTCGAACTCACCGGAGCGCGTAGACATTTGCATCTTCTCGCCGCCGCGGTAGAGCGTTACGAACTGCACGAGTTCGACCTGCAGGTCTTCGCCCTTGTAACCCATGGCTTCGAGACCGGCGCGCACGCGCGGCACGTAACCATGGTGATCAGCACCGAGAATATCGATGAGCAGGTCAAAACCTCGTTCGCGTTTCTCGAAGTGATACGCGATATCGGACGCAAAATAAGTCTTGATACCGTTTTCGCGAATCACGACACGGTCCTTTTCGTCGCCGAAGTCGGTCGCCCTGAACCAGGTGGCACCGTCCTTGACGTACAGCATGCCGCGTTCTTCGAGTACGGCCAGGGCTTTGTCGATCGCGTCGCCCCGGGTCAGCTGTTGTTCCGAGTACCAGTTGTCAAACGTAACGCCAAATCCGGCGAGGTCGTCTTCAATGTCGTCACGAATCGAGTCCAGTGACTGCTGACGAATGTGATCGAAACCCTCTTCGCCGAGAAGGGCCTTTGCCTTTGCAATCAGCGCTTCGACGTAAGCTTCCCTGGCGTCACCCTCGCCATCGCCCGGGAGGCCGTCAAGCACATCGGCGGCAGCCACGTCAGCCACACCGTCGGTATCGATCTCCGCAACGATGTCGCGAATGTAGTCGCCACGATAACCACCGGACGGGAACGGCACTTTCTCGCCCTTGCCCTCCAGCAGCCGCAGCCAGACGCTGACGCCGAGAATATCCATCTGCCGGCCGGCGTCGTTGACGTAGTACTCGCGGAACACCGGGTAGCCGACTGCCTCGAGCAGGTTACCGACAGTGGCGCCGTAGGAAGCGCCACGGCCATGACCAACGTGCAGCGGACCGGTCGGGTTTGCGGAGACGAATTCGAGCAGGATCTTCGGATGTTGCCTCTGCGACTGGCGACCGTAGTCTTCACCGGCATCGAGTATCGACTCGAGCTCGGCGTGGAACGCGGCCGGGCTCAGGTGGAAGTTGATAAACCCCGGGCCGGCGATCTCGATCTTGTCGATGATCTCATTGTCGCCAATCGCGTTGACAAGGCTCGCCGCGATGTCTCGCGGACTCTTGCGAGCGGGTTTTGCGAGCCGCATGGCGACATTGCTGGCAAAGTCACCGTGGCTGGCGTCACGTGTACGCTCGACCGTGGTCTCTACCGAGAGATCCGCGGCGACGTCTGCCAGTTCAGGCAAGGTGGCGATTGCGTTGGAGACGAGTTGGGCGACGATTTGTTTCATGGCGCGCATTGAATCAGAACAACTCGATGGGGTCTACGTCGATTGACCAGCGTACCTTGCGTGCTGCCGGGTCTTGCTCCAGCGCGGGCCGGAGGTTGCGGAGCACGTCATGCAGCGTCCGCCGGTCGCTCGATTGCAGCAGCAGCTGTGCACGGTAGCGGCCTGCCTTGCGGGCCATGGGCGCATCGACGGGACCCAGCACTCGCAGGGTATCCCCGCAGTGGTCCTCCAGCAGCCGTCGTGCAGTTTCGAGGAAACCCATGGCATCGCCGTGCCGATGCGCGGCTGAGCGCAGAAGTGCGAGACGTGTAAACGGTGGCCACCGCGTCATCTCACGCTCTGCCAGCGCGTCCTCGGCAACCTGCTCGTAGCCGCCGCCGATCAGGGTCGACCAGAAAGCGTGCTCCGGGAATGCGGTCTGTATGAGCACCTCTCCAGGCCGGCTGACCCGCCCGGCCCGCCCGGCGACCTGGATGATCGACTGTGCCATGCGTTCCGCACTGCGAAAATCCGTGCCGAACAGGCCCTGGTCTGCGTTCACTATGCCGACCAGCGAGAGCTTCGGAAAGTGATGTCCCTTCGACAGCATTTGTGTACCAACCAGGATATCCGCCGCCCCCTCCCTGGCCTGGTCAAGTGCTTCGTGCATCGCGCCTTTGCGCTGGGTACTGTCGCTGTCGACCCGCGTTACGGTGCGGCCGGGAAAGTGCAGGCCCAGGGCGTCCTCGAGGCGCTCGGTGCCTTCACCCAGGGGCTTGACGGCTTCGCCGCATTCGCTGCAGCGCGTGTCCAGGGGCCGAATGTGACCACAGTGGTGGCAGCGCAGCTGCCCCTTTCGCGCGTGTACCGTCAGGCGCGAGTCGCAGCGATCGCAGCCGGCCACATGGCCGCAGCTCGAGCAGATGAGGGTTGGCGCAAAGCCGCGGCGGTTCAGGAAAACAAGGACCTGTCCGCCACCATCGAGGTGGCTGCGGATGGCAGCAAGCAGCGGCTCGCTGAGCCCGTCAGTCGCCGGTGCCCTGGTCGTGTCAATCAGGCGTAAGGCCGGTGGCTTGGCGTCGCCCGCCCGCAACGGCAGTCGCAAATGCCGATAGTTGCCGCTCCGGCAATGGTGCAGCATTTCCAGCGTTGGCGTTGCCGTGCCGAGGATGACGGGTATGTCGAGGTGCTTGGCGCGGACAATGGCGAGGTCGCGCGCCGAGTAACGCAGCCCCTCCTGTTGCTTGAACGAGTGATCGTGTTCTTCATCGACGACAATGAGGCCGGGGTTCCTGAGCGGCGTGAAGATGGCGGAGCGAGTGCCGACGACCAGTCTCGCGGCACCCGAGCGGGCGGCCCGCCAGGCCGTCAGCCGCTCCGTGTCGTTAAGGCCCGAATGCAATAATGCAGGTACGATGCCCAGCCGCTTTTGCAATCGGGCGACGAGCTGCGGTGTCAGCCCGATCTCGGGAACGAGGACGAGGACCTGCTGGCCCTTGTCGATAATGTCCTGCATGCGCTGCAGGTACACCTCCGTCTTGCCGCTGCCCGTAACCCCCTCGATCAACCAGGCACCATAGGTGTCGCTGGTACGGAGCGCGTCGATGGCGGCCTGCTGGTCTTCATTGAGTGTGGGTCCTGGCACTGGCGCCGGCGCGAGCGTTTCATCGAAATCGGCAGAGCGGGCCTCGAAACGCGAAATCAGCCCTTTCTCGAACAGCGCTTTGGCCACGCGGCGCCAGTTTGGCAGGAGCTCGGTCAGTTGATCCGCTTCGAGGCCGTTACCGCCCGCATCGATCAGGGTCTCGAGCAGCTCGGCCTGTTTTGGCGCCCGTATCGCGAGCGTCTCGATATCCGCAGCCGTACCGAGGTCCGTCGCGCCGAGCATTTCGACGACCGGGTGTAGCGGCTTGCCCTGGCGCAGTATCGCCGGCAGTGCCGCGGCCACGACCTCACCGATCGGGTGATGGTAGTAATCAGCTGTGAATCGAACGAGGCGCAACTCGGCTTCTGTCAGCAATGGCGCTTTGTCGAGGGCGGCGCTGCAACGGCGCAGTTTGTTCGTCGGCAGCGTCGATGCGGCCGCATGCCCCAGGACCAGGCCAACCTGCTGCCGGGCGCCGAACGGCACGACGACGCGGCAACCTGCGGCGGGCGGAGCGCCATCGGCCGGTGGCAGGTAGTCGAATTGCCGCGACAGGGGCACGTTGACGGCGACGTTGAGGACGGGCCGATTGCTGGCGGAGATATCGCTCACAAACTTTACATAATCTACGTGGGTGGCCTCGAACCCTGTCAACCGGACGCGGATTGAGGCGTTAATCAAGGAACAGAGACGTTAGGTTAATGGATGCCGGAGTCAAAGGATATGAGCGCCGAGTCCGCCAGTTTTGCGGTATCGTGGGTCGCCGAGGAATCGACAGGGACACGGGCACTGCAAAAAGAACAGCAACTCAACCGGTTTTTGGCCGAGGTGGAGCGTCGGGCGCTGCGCATTGCAGAAATTGGTGTGCGGAACCGGGATGATGCGCTGGACCTGGTGCAGGATGCGATGATCAAGCTGGCTCGCAGCTACAGCGACCGTAGCAGTGACGAGTGGTCGCCACTGTTCTACCGGATTTTGCAGAACGGTGTGCGTGACTGGCACCGGCGCCAGGCCGTTCGCAACCGTGTCATGGTGTGGTTCGGGCGCGGCAAGCGCGATGACGAGGATTTCGACGTGATTGCAGCGGCTCCTGACCCGATTGGCCGGTCCCCGGACGAGCTGCTGCAGAACAGCGAGGCCATGGACAGCCTGGAACTCGCTGTCCAGGCGCTGCCGCTGCGGCAGCGCGAGGCATTCATGCTGCGAACATTCGAGGGCCTGGACGTTGCGGGAACCGCTGTGGCCATGGGCTGCAGCGAAGGCAGCGTCAAGACCCATTACTCTCGTGCGATACACTCGCTACGAGAATCTTTGAGAGAGCACGATGAAAAAGTCTGACGAAAAGTTTGCCCGGGAGGCGAAGACGCTGTTCGACGAATCGGTCGACAAGCTCGATGGGGCGACGTTGTCGACGCTCAACCAAAGTCGACACAAAGCGATCGCCGAGATGCATGCGCGACCGACGCAATGGCTGCGCTGGGTGCCTGCGGCAGCGACGGCGACGGTGGCGCTCCTGGCAGTGATGGTGATACTGCCCGATCCCGCCAGCAACCAGACCATGCCAGCGGAGCTGGTGGACATGGAAATCCTGCTGGGCGAAGACAGCATAGAGATGCTCGAGGACCTCGAGTTCTACGAGTGGATAGACATGCTCGAAGAGGAGAACGATGTCGGCTGACCTGGGCATTGCGTTGCTCGTCTGCGGACTGTGCATTGGCACGGCGGCAGCCAACGAGAATCAGCTGGACCCCGCCCCGGACATCGAGTTCCTGGAGTACCTCGGCATGTGGGAGCAAACGGACGAAGAATGGCTGCTGCACGATGATCAGGATGCAGCCGTCGTGGAAGAGCGGAGCGAGCCCGTACCGGAAGGTGAAGTCTCGACGGAGATAGAAGATGAAGGCTAAGACAATTGTCACGATCACGGCGCTGTTGTTCATGAGCGCAGCTATGGCTGATGACCATGGGATTGGCTGGCAAGACCTGAGCGACGGCCAGCGTGCAGTACTGAGCCAGTTTGCAGACTCCTGGGACAGCCTCCCTGCAGATCGACAGCTGCGGCTTTCCCGGGGTGCCGAGCGCTGGGAGACCATGTCGCCCGAGCAGCGGGAGCAGGCACGCGGTCGCTTCAGGGAATGGCGTGGCCTTTCCGACGAGAGGCGCCAGCTGATTCGCGAGCGTGCCGAGATCTTTCACAATCTTTCGCCTGAGGAGCAACAGCGGATTCGCGAGAATTATCGTCGTTACCGCGAGATGAATCGGGACCGCCGGGATATGCTCAGAGACCGTTATCGCCAGATGACGCCAGAACAACGCCAGCGTATGCGAGACCGGGCTCTCAAGCGCCCCCGCGCACGCCCGACCGACCGGTAGCTGTTTCGGAAAATCCCTATCAAAAAGGCCTCGTTTTCGAGGTCTTTTTTTTGTGCCTGTTCCAGTGCTTCGATACACTCCGCACTCCTTTCGGAGGGATTCGTATGAAGATTGGTGTACCCAAAGAAATCTATGCGGGCGAACGTCGCGTTGCGACCACGCCTGACGTGGTGGCTCAGTTAACAAAGCTCGGCTTCGATGTGATGGTCGAATCCGGTGCCGGTGCCGAATCGAGCTACTCGGATGACGCTTACCGCGAGGCCGGTTGTGATGTGGTCGCTACGGCCGAAGACCTGTGGGCAAAGTCAGACATAGTCCTGAAGGTCCGGGCCCCGGAAAGCGAAGAGGCCGCCCGCTTGCGTTCGGAGCAGACCCTGATCAGCTTCCTTTGGCCCGCGCAGAATCCCGAATTACTCAAACAGCTCAGTGATAGCGGCGCAACCGTGCTGGCCATGGACAGCGTGCCCCGGATTTCCCGCGCACAAAAAGCCGATGCGCTGAGTTCAATGGCGAATATTGCTGGTTACCGGGCTGTTGTTGAAGCGGCGCAGCATTTCGGGCGCTTCTTCACCGGACAGATTACGGCGGCTGGCAAAGTGCCACCGGCCAAGGTGCTCGTCATTGGTGCCGGTGTTGCCGGCCTTGCAGCAATCGGCGCAGCCAAGAGCATGGGCGCCATCGTGCGTTCATTCGATACGCGGCCGGAGGTAAAGGAACAGGTCGAATCGATGGATGCCGAGTTCCTGATGCTCGACTTCGCAGATGACGAAGATGGCTCTGGCGAAGGCGGGTACGCCAAGGTGATGAGCGACGAGTTCATCAAGGCCGAGATGGAGCTGTTCGCCGAACAGGCGAAAGACGTCGACATCATCATTACCACGGCGCTGATTCCCGGCAAACCCGCTCCGAAGCTGATTACGGCCGAGACGGCCCGCTCGATGAAAGACGGCAGCGTCATCGTCGACCTCGCGGCTGAGCAGGGTGGCAACTGCGAACTGACGGTACCTGGCGAGGTGGCCGTTGACGGTGGTGTGACAATCATCGGTTACACGGACCTGCCGAGCCGCCTGGCCGCACAGGCATCACAACTCTACGCCACCAACCTGCGGCACCTGCTGACGGACATGACCCCCGAGAAAGACGGCAACATCGTCGTCGATATGGAGGACGAACTCGTTCGCGGCGCCACGGTGTGCAAAGACGGTGAGACGACCTGGCCGCCACCGGCACCAAAGCTGTCGGCCGCACCCGCCAAGAAGGCGGCTCCGAAACCGGTCGTCGTCAAGGAAGAAAAACCACGCTCCTTTGTGGGCCCTGCGATTGGCATGGCGCTCGCCGGTATCGCGTTGCTCGGCCTCGGCTCAGTGGCACCGGCTTCGTTCATGGCGCATTTCACGGTCTTCGTGCTGGCCTGCTTCGTGGGTTACATGGTGATCTGGAATGTCACCGCGGCACTCCATACCCCGCTCATGAGTGTGACCAACGCCATCTCCAGCATCATCGTGATTGGCGCGTTAATGCAGATCAGCTCGAACAACAGCCTGACGATGTGGATCGCAGCGGTGACTGTCGGGATAACAAGTATCAATATTGCGGGCGGCTTCGCGGTAACGCGGCGTATGCTCGAAATGTTCAGGAAGTGAGGTCGACATGATTAACGCTGGAATCGTAACCGTGTCGTATATCATCGCGACCATTCTGTTTATCCTGGCCCTTGGCGGTCTTTCCAACCAGGAGACCGCACGCCGCGGCAACTGGTACGGCATCATCGGTATGGGCATCGCGTTGATCGCGACCATACTGGGGGTCGTCACGCAGCAGTACACCGTGCTGCTCGTGGCAATGCTTATCGGTGGCAGCATCGGCCTGCTTCTCGCCAGGCATGTGCAGATGACGCAGATGCCCGAACTCGTCGCCATCCTGCATAGCCTCGTTGGTCTTGCGGCTGTTGCGGTGGGTTACGTGAATTTCATGGATCCGACCGAACACCTCGTGGGTGTTGAGCTCACCATTCACGATATCGAGACGTATCTCGGCGTCCTGATTGGTGCCGTGACGTTCTCGGGCTCGGTGATAGCGTTCGGCAAACTTTCGGGACGCATCAGTGGTAATCCGCTGGCGCTGCCGGCGCGTCACTGGCTGAACCTCGGCCTGCTGCTCGCCGCGATCTGGTTCGGACGCGAGTTCGTTCTGCAGTCGGCTGCGGGCGAAGGCATGCTGCCGCTGATCGTCATGACGGTAATCGCACTCCTGTTCGGCATCCACATGGTGATGGCGATTGGTGGCGCTGACATGCCGGTCGTGGTTTCGATGCTCAACAGCTACTCCGGCTGGGCGGCGTCGGCGACGGGCTTCATGCTCGGCAACGACCTCCTGATCGTCACCGGAGCATTGGTTGGTTCGAGCGGCGCGATCCTGAGTTACATCATGTGCCGCGCGATGAACCGCAAGTTCCTCGCGGTTATTGCGGGCGGCTTCGGCACGGGCGGCGGTACGCCGGCCGCAGCCGGCGGCGAGGACCAGGGCGAGGTTGTGCCGATCGATCCGATCGAAACAGCAGAGCTCCTGTCCAATGCCAGGGAAGTCATGATCATTCCGGGTTACGGCATGGCCGTCGCGCAGGCGCAGCACACGGTGTTCGAGATTACGAGGACGCTGCGTGAGAAAGGCGTCAATGTGCGCTTCGGCATTCACCCGGTCGCAGGGCGCATGCCCGGCCACATGAACGTACTGCTGGCCGAGGCGAAAGTCCCGTACGACATCGTCTTCGAGATGGATGAAATCAACGAGGACTTCCCGGACGTCGACGTATCCGTTGTCATTGGTGCAAACGACATCGTGAACCCGTCCGCGCTGACGGATCCGGACAGCCCGATTGCGGGCATGCCGGTTCTCGAGTGCTGGAAAGGTACAACGTCGATCGTACTCAAGCGCAGCATGGCGACGGGTTACGCGGGCGTACAGAACCCGTTGTTCTTCCTCGACAATACGCGCATGTTGTTCGGTGACGCGAAAGCAACGCTTGACGAGGTTTTAAAGAACCTCTAATTGCTGTAATAATGCGAGCATAAGCTCTGGAGTTGCTTATGCTCGCTGGAATCGTTTCCGACATATCGCAACAGGTTCTGAGAACCGACGTTGCCGGAATGCCACTCGAGTGGATTGACTACCGCGAAGCGGTACGCCTCTACCACGCCGAGCAGGTGGCGTATGACTGCGGCACCCTCCTTTACTCTGTCTTCGGCGGTCACAACTCAGTTGACGGCAAACGCAGTCGTATCGATGTTAATTCGATTATCGCCACGCATGGCACCAGCAAGAGCCTCTCGAAGAATCGTGACCAGTACGTACCACCACTGAACAACCGCACGCTTTTCAAGCGCGATGCAAACCTGTGTCTCTATTGCGGCATGCGTTACATGACCCGTGACCTCACGCGCGACCACATCACGCCGGTGTCGCAGGGCGGCTCCGACTCATGGACGAACGTTGCTACTGCATGTCGGCGGTGCAACAACTACAAGGGCGGCCGCACGCCCGAGCAGGCAGCGATGGAGTTGATCGCTGTTCCGTTTACCCCGAACTACGCCGAGTACATTTATCTCAAGGGTCGACGCGTGCTTGCCGACCAAATGAAGTACCTGCTCGCACATATTCCACGATCGAGCCCGCTACACGCGAGGTTGTCCGGCCACCTCGAAAATGGCGACGAGATCGTCGAAGTTCACTTCCACGATTAATGCAATACCTGATTGACGCCAGCGTCTACGTATTTCGGGCCTATTACTCGATGCCTGAAGACATGGTCGATGACGCGGGTAATCCGGTGAACGCCCTGTACGGGTTTTGTCGCTTTATTGGCGACTTCATGGAGCAGGTGACGCCCGAGTATGTCGCGGTACTGTTTGACGAGAGCCTGTCAAAATCGTTTCGCACCGAGATCTTTCCCGCCTACAAGGCGAACCGCGACCCAGCGCCGCCGGAACTCAAACGCCAGTTCGGGCAGTGCCGGCGATTCGTACGAGCGATGGGCCTGATGGAGTGTGCGAGTCCGCGCTATGAAGCGGACGACCTGATCGGTACGCTGGTTGAGCATGGCCGCCGCCAGGGCCGACCATCGACGATTGTCACGCGTGACAAGGATCTCACGCAGTTGCTCGGCAAAAGCGATGTGTTCTGGGATTTCGCGGGCAAAGGAAAGCTCGGCTATGACGAGATTCCCGGGTCGTTCGGCGTCTGGCCCGAGCAGATAGCGGACTTCCTGGCACTGGCTGGCGATGCGGTCGACAACATCAAGGGCGTGCCCGGCATTGGCAAGAAAACGGCGGAAGGTCTGCTCAAGCATTTTGGCAGCCTCGACGAAATTTACGGCAATCTCGATCGTATTCACGAAGTCAATGTGCGGGGTGCCAAAACGCTTGGCGCGAAACTCGCAACACATCGCGAGGACGCCATGCTGGCGCGACGGCTCACCGGGATTGCCTGTGATGCCCCGATCGAGGATGCAGAAAAAGCGCTGAAACCCACGGCGCCGAAGCTGGGTGAGATCAACGCGCTTTACGATGAGGCCGGTATCGGCACGGCGCTGCGCCGCCAGGCCGAGCGCGTTTCGGATATCTACCGGCACTAGCCGCCGTCGCGTGTAACCCCGGCAATTCGGGGATTCCCTGATTACGCTTCGCTGGGCGGATGTGCTGTTATACGCTCCCGAGGACTATGCCCGGTGGCAGCCTTTGTCCAGTATCCTGGAGCAGGCCGGTAAATTAAGAGTCCCTGTCGACGACCTTCGCAGGGCTTGCCAGCTACTGGCAATCGAAGCACAGCGGGATGATGGCGAATTCGATGCTGTAGCCTGCCTCGGCCAGCAGCGCGCGGTTGAGTCGCTGCGTTTCGGCTTCGGGCTGGATCGGGATGGCTACAACATCTTCGTGCTCGGACCGCCGGGCAGCTACCGCCACCAGCTTGTAGAGGAACTTGCCAGGGAAAGAGCGGGGGAACGCAACGCTCCCGACGACTGGTGCTACGTCAATAATTTTTCCGACCCCGAGCAGCCACGCGCGTTGCGCTTGCCGGCGGGTAAAGGCACCGATTTTCGTGATGAAATGCGCTCACTCGTCGAGGAGCTCCAGCTGGCTATTCCCGCGGCGTTCGAAGATGACGATTACCGCAACCAGCTCAAGTCGCTGGAAGGCGAGTCGCAGAAGGAAATCCAGGAGCAGTGGCAGAGCCTCAAGAAGAATGCCGAAGAACATGGCATCACGGTACTGCAAACGCCAACAGGGTATGTGCTCGCGCCTGTCAGCGAGGGCAAGGTCATCGATGATGAAGATTTCAAGAAGCTGCCGGAAGAGGAGCGTAAGCGCATTCAGGCAGCGATTGAGAGCCTGAGTAATGAACTGCAGGAGCGCATCGAAAAGATGCCCAAGCTGCGCAAGCGGCATCACGAACGTATTCGTGACCTTGACCAGGAAGTGACAGCGCATGCGGTCAGCGCGCTGATTTCGGACCTGAAGGAAAAATACCGTGATCTGCCCAACGTATTAGCCTATCTCGACGATGCGCAACAGGACATCATCGAGAACGCAAGGGAATTTCGCGAGGAAGAGGGGCCGGTGTTGCCGTTCATGTCCCGCGATTCGTCCGCCCTGTTCGCGTCCTATGAAGTCAACGTCATGGTTAGCAACGAAGCGGGCGCGTCTGCACCGTTCTTCTACGAAGCCAATCCGAGCTACTCGAACCTGGTAGGCAAGGTTGAGCATCGAGCGGAAATGGGTGCGTTGTTCACCGACTTCCGAATGGTGCGCGCCGGCGCGTTGCTGCAGGCTAACGGCGGTTACCTGGTTCTGGACGCCCATCGCGTGCTCACACGTCCGTTTGTCTGGGATGCCCTCAAACTGGCCTTGTTCGCGAAAAAGCTTCGTATCGAATCACCTGCCGAGACACTGGGGTTTGTCAGCACGGCCTCGATAAAGCCGGAACCCATTCCGCTCGACATCAAGATCGTGCTGATCGGCGAGCGCTGGCTATTCTATCTTCTGAGTACGCTGGATAAGGAATTCAACAGCCTGTTCAAGGTTGTGGCAGATTTTGACGATGAAGTCGAACGGTCGATGGATAATGTCCGTGCCTACTCGAAGCTGATCACGCACCGAATTCAGGCAATCGGCTTGTTGCCCTTCAGCGGGGCGGCCATCCAGAGGGTGATCGAAGAACGTGCCCGGCACGCGGGCGACAGCGAACGACTATCGACACACATCCAGTCACTGGATGACCTGCTTGTTCAGGCGGATTTCTGGGCGCGCCAACGCAAGGCCGGCAGGGTGGACGTCGACGAGATTCGTTGAGGCGGTGCAGCGACGCGAACATCGCCTTAGCCGCGTACAGACAAAGATTCTCGATGCCATTCAGCGCGATACGCTGTTGATCGACACGTCTGGCGAAAGTGCCGGCCAGGTCAACGGGCTTTCGGTGGTTCAGCTGGGAGATCATCGCTTTGGACATCCGGTCAGAATTACGGCAATCACCCGTATCGGTAGCGGCGATGTCGTGGATATTGAGAGGGAGGTTGAACTCGGCGGCGCGATTCACTCCAAGGGCGTGATGATTCTTTCGGCCGCGCTGTCTGCGCGATTCGCGCCTGACACACCACTCTCACTGCACGGAAGTATCGTCTTCGAGCAATCCTATGGCGGTGTCGACGGCGATAGTGCGTCGGTCGCGGAATTGTGTGCGTTGCTATCGTCAATTTCCGACGTGCCGATCAGGCAGAACATCGCATGCACCGGGTCCGTGAACCAGCTCGGCCGGGTCCAGGCGGTCGGCGGCGTCAACGAGAAGATCGAGGGCTTTTTCGAAACCTGCAGGAGGCGCGGTCTGGACGGTTCCCATGGGGTGATCATTCCGGCAGACAACGTAAAACACCTGATGCTCCGGGAGGACGTCATTGAGGCGGTCAATGACAAGCTCTTCAATGTGTATGCGGTAAGGCATATCGATGAGGCCGTGTCGCTTCTTACCGGGCAGGAGGCCGGGCAGCGCGGTGCCGATGGCGAGTTTAAGGCGGGTACCGTCAATCGAAAGGTTGAGGACCAGTTGATCTTGTACGCAAGACAACGCAGAAAGTTTGCTGAACCATCGGGTGGCGATGAATAGCCTGGAAGACAAACGCCGAATCCTGCTGTTGCTGACCGAGCAAAGCCCGTTGCAGCAGCTCTGGCAAGTAGTCGAACAGCATCTGGCCGGCACAAACAGTGAAGTCGTGGCTTTGTTTATTAACGATGAAAGATGGCATCGAGCCGCCAGCTTGCCATTTACGAGGGAATTTTCTCGCCTCAGCGGGACCCATCGTGATTTCACGGCGCAACGAGCCGCCGAGCTGAACCAGGAAGGTATTCGCCAGGTCGAGGCGCGCCTGCGCGAGTTGGCCACAAGTGCCGAGTCGCAGCCAACGTTCGAGGTATTGACCGAGAGGGAAGCAAACCGGATTGGAAGTTATGTGAGAGTAGAAATGGACCTGCTTGTCGCGCCGGCCGACCTCAGGAACCGGGAGGCCTTTGGCGGACTGGCCCTGTTAAGTTGTCAGATTTTGTTTGTTGATTCCGAGGAGTAAGAGTTCGCTGCGCGTGTTTCTACTGAAGCTCGCAACCGTTGGCTTGCTGGTGGCCGGTCTTGCAACAGCAAACGGTCAGGAAGGAGGTCCCACCGAGGGTGGGAAAATGCCGTTCGATCTGGACGCGGTATGGAACGACGATCGTCCTGACCGCGAGGGACTCCGCCGCGATACGCTGTACTTCCTCGGCTACCAGGTAGCGGTCGTAGGAATCCTCTACGTTATGCCGGAGAGTGTGACGGGATGGACCGACGAGCAGAAAAGTGACTACAGCCTGTCGGACTGGTGGGACAATGTTACTCACCCGAGCTGTGATTCCGATGATTTCTATATCAACTACATTGTGCATCCTTATTGGGGCGCTACGTACTACGTGCGCGCCAGCGAGCGGGGCTATGATTGGCGAGGGGCTTTCTGGTATTCGGTCTTACTGTCATCGATGTTCGAGTTCGGGGTGGAAGCGTTGTTCGAAGAGCCATCGATACAGGACCTGATCGTCACGCCGACGCTGGGTTCGCTGGTCGGACACTATTTTATGGAGGTACGCCGCGATGTACGGACGAAGTCAGCATCGCGCGGTTACCGGACCAAGGGAGAGAAATGGGTGATGGTTCTCACGGATCCGCTGGGAGCACTTAACCGCCAGGTCGACAGGCTTTTCGGCCATGAGACCAGCCTGCGGCTAAATCCGTATCTTCAAGCCAGGCAACCAGGCGGCGCCTGGCAGGCCGACGGCCGCACACGGCAAAGAGAGCAAGTGATTGGTCTCAGTTTCCACCTGACCTGGTAGCCAGGCGATGCCCGACTGGTCCGCTGTTTACTCGAAGCTGCAACGTGCGGGCGTGACGGTCCGCAAATCCGCGCACCCACAACCGGTCAGCGGTGGCGACATCAGTGCCGCATGGCGCCTCGAGACCAGCAGGGGACCCGTATTCGTCAAGACCGGACCGGCATCGTCGCTCGACATGTTTGCCGCCGAAGCGGCTGGACTAACGGAACTTGCGGCACCGGGCGCAATCCGCGTTCCCGACGTGGTCGCGTTCGGCGTCGCGGGAGATACCGCCTTTGTCGCAGTCGAATGGCTCTCGTTCACCCCACCGGCGAAAAGCACGGAAAGCAGCCTGGGCGAACAACTGGCGCAATTACATCGGACGACGAAGGAGCGCTTCGGTTGGCATCGTGACAACACGATTGGACTGACGGCGCAGCACAACGACTGGTCCGATGACTGGGTCGCGTTTTACCGCGAGCATCGCCTGGGGTTCCAGTTGCGGCTTGCCGCAGACAATGGATTTACGGGCCAACTACAGGAGAAAGGTGCGCAGTTACTCAAGCGACTGCCTGTCTTCTTCGCTGATCATCGACCGCGCCCCTCACTGCTGCACGGTGACCTGTGGGGCGGCAACTGGGCCAGTTGTGACGGCGAGCCCGTTATCTTTGACCCGGCGGTTTACTACGGCGATCCGGAAACCGATCTTGCTATGACACGCCTCTTCGGTGGCTTCGGCCCCGCGTTCTACGACGCCTACGAGGCCAACGCGCCGCTCGCGCCGGGACATCGTGAACGCTGCGATCTCTACCAGCTGTATCATGTACTCAACCACCTGAACCTGTTCGGCAGCGCTTACCTCGGCCGGGCGCAGGACCTTATTCGCAACCTGTTATAGAGACTGACAATGACTATCCGCTTGATTTCCGTGACCGCACTTATCTATGTGCTTGCCGCCTGTTCACAAGCAACGCTCGACCCTGAAGCACAGGGTGCCGCACTGCTCGCACCGTTCAAACAAGATCTGAAAAGCGCACTCATGAAAGGCATGGAATCCGGGCCGGTTGCAGCCATCAGCGCGTGCAGCACGGAGGCGCCACTAATCGCCGGCGGGCTCTCAGTAGACGGAGTATCGATGGGGCGGAGCAGCCACAAGCTGCGCAACCCGGGGAACGTCGCGCCCGACTGGGCTGTACCTTTTGTGCAAGCCTATGTCGCAGGTACGCAAGCGGGCCCTGCCACGGTGGAGCTTGCAGCAGACCGCTTCGGCTATGTTGAAGCGATCACGATGCAGCCGATGTGCCTGAACTGTCACGGTGAAGCGCTGCATCCTGATGTCGCTTCGCGCATCAGCGAGCTGTATCCGGAGGACCAGGCAACCGGCTTCAGTGAAGGTGATTTTCGCGGTGTTTTCTGGGTGGAGTTCCCGGGGTCGTGAACGGGCACTAGCCGGGAAAGTCGGCGACGTCCCCTGATTCGTCAACCTCGTAGGCCTCGCCGAGAAAATCCTCTTCGAACGCAAAGAGTGTTGTACCTTCGGGCGCCCTGATCGCAACGAATGCACCTTCGAAACCCGGGAATTTTTCGTGTTCGAAGCCTCGTTGCTCAAGCAAACCCATGAGCCCGTGACGATCGGGACAGCGGAAGCACAGGGACGGTGCCTCTAACGCGATACTCTCCGACAGTCCCAGCGCCACGCCGGTGGCATCGAATCGCATGTGGATGGTTGGCTCCTCGCGCATCTCGAGCAACGTCGGCGCGACCGGTGCCCAGAAACGTGCGGCGCGCACGGTATCGCGTACCGGCAGGGTCAATTCAAACCAGCTACCGCACAGCGAATCGTGCTCTGCGTCTTCGTTCACATGAAATGTACGTGCCTCGACCATGACCACGGCGTGGCCATCGCGATCGCGAAAGCCAAGATGGTTGAAAGAGTCTTCCCCCAGCTGCAATTCACTGAAGTCGTAGCCGTGGTCCGCCATCGAGCGGGCATGCTTCGCAAGATCCTGTTGCACGAATGTAATCGCCGGCGCATCGAACTCCCTTTCGTGCAAGCCGATGCTGAGTTCACCGTCGCTGACCACGGCATACCTGTGCGTATAGACATCGTTGGCTTCGAGCTCGGTGAAACCCAGCGATTTGTAAAAGTGCAGGGACTCCAGGATGTCCGGTGTTTGCACGGAGAATTCGAGGAATCGGCCGATCGTACTCATCTTTCTGCTCCCCACCCGGCGATGTGTCGTTCGACCAGTCCGGCCAGGAAATCGATATGGTCATCGCGCGCATTCAATGCCGGAATATAGTGCAGGGATTCACCTCCTGCCTCGGTGAAGAACCCGGCATTCTGCATCGCGATTTCTTCGAGCGTTTCCAGGCAGTCTGTAGAGAACCCCGGGCAGGCAACGTCGAGACGGCCTACCCCGCGCTTGCCGAGTTCGGCGACCGTCTTGTCGGTATACGGCTTTAGCCACTCTTCGCGCCCCACACGCGACTGGAACGACAGCGTCCACTCGCCCTCCTTGAGATCGAGAGCTTCAGATACGAGGCGCCCGGTTTTCTGGCAGTGACAATGATAGGGATCACCGCCATCCAGGGTGTATTGCGGTACGCCGTGGAAGGACAAGAGGAGGTGGTCACCACGCCCGTTCTCTTGCCAGTATTCGCGGATACTCGACGCGAGCGCCTTAATGTAACCGTCCTCATCGTGATACTGGTTGATGAAACGCGCCTCCGGGATCCAGCGCATCGTCTGTATCTTGTTCGATACAGCATCGAAGACGGATGCCGTGGTCGTTCCCGAATATTGAGGGTACAGCGGCAGAACCAGCAGGCGACGTGCGCCAACAGCCTGCAGTTTGTCGATGGCCGAGCCGATGGAGGGCTGGCCATACGTCATACCGAGTTCGACGTGACAATCAGCCCTGTCCCCGAGCCGCGCACTGACGCCAGCGGCGATCGCGCGCGAGTGCAAGAGTAGCGGCGAGCCGTTGTCAGTCCATATCTCGCGATACGCCGCCGCCGAGCGCGAGGGTCGTATACGCAGTATCACGCCGTTGAGAATGAGCCACCAAAGCCACCGTGGATATTCGACGACGCGCGGGTCGGACAGGAATTGTTTGAGAAAACGCCGGACAGCCGCCGTCGTTGGGGCTTCCGGGGTTCCCAGGTTGACGAGGAGTATCCCCGTGGAGTCAAGTGAGCCGTGTTCGTACTCTGGCGTTGGTTGGTAGGTCGGCATTGTCCGGCAACGGATTGTGACCCGGCCAACAGTACTGGAAAGGTCCGCCGCGATCCAGCGCATTGGCTATAATTGCTTGTCTTAATTGAAAATTATGTTGTGACGCTGCCATGAACGAACTACCCGAAGAACCGGTTGGCCTGCCCGACCGCTGGACCCTGATTCGCGATGTCGCCGTTCTGCAGATAAAGCTCGTCGTTGACGGCCTGCGCGACCTCATCCTCGTGCCACTGTCCCTGATTGCGGGCATCGTGAGTCTCGTATCCGGTGAACAAGGCGTCCCGGGCACGCATTTCTATCGCCTGCTTGCCGTTGGCAAGCAAAGCGAACACTGGATCAACCTGTTTGGTGCGCTGGCGAACGCGCCGCCGGATCTCGAGCAACCGACGCCATTTCCCCAGGCGGACATGGATGAGATCGTCGGCAAGATCGAAGCCTTCGTCGTCCGGGAAGAGAAACGCGGCGGTATGACCGCACAGGCCAGGCAACGACTCGAGCGGGCACTCGACGCCCTGCAAAAGAGACGCTAGGCCGCTTCCATAATCGCCGACATGCCCATGCCACCGGCCGTGCAGACGGAAATCAGGCCGCGACCGGAACCTTTCTCGGCGAGCATCTTTGCGAGCGCACCGATGATGCGCGCCCCGGTCGCCGCGAAGGGGTGACCCATTGCAATGCTGCCACCCTTCATGTTCATGCGTGACAGGTCAATCGGGCCCATGGCCTCGTTGCGACCGAGCTTTTCGCGGCAGAACTTCTCGGACTGCCAGGCCTTGAGTGTCGCGATCGTCTGCGCCGCGAAGGCCTCGTGAATCTCGTAGAAGTCAAAGTCCTGCAAACGCAGGTTCGCTTCCTTGAGCATGTCGGAGACGGCGTACGCAGGGGCCATTAGCAGGCCCTCGCTGTTCACGAAGTCGACCGCGGCGACTTTCACAAACGTCAGGTACGCCTGTACCGGCAGGTTCTTTTTGCGCGCCCAGTCTTCGGTCGCAAGTAGCACGGCGGCAGCGCCATCGGTCAATGGCGTGCTGTTGCCGGCCGTCATTGTGCCTTCGCCACTGCGATCGAATACGGGTTTCAGAGCAGAGAGCTTTTCAAAGGTCGTGTCGCGGCGAATGTTGTTGTCTTCCTCGACATCGTCAAAGGGTATAACGAGGTCTTCATAAAACCCTTCGTCATAGGCTGCCGCGGCTTTCATATGGCTGGCCAGTGCCAACTGGTCCTGGTGCTCGCGCTGCACGTCCCATTCCTTGGCGGTAATTTCGGTGCTCTCGCCCATCGACAGACCGGTGCGGGGTTCGGTGACGCCCGGAAACGCGGGTTTCAGAAAGCCCGGCCGAAAGCGGAGCAGCGGCTTGATGCGTTCGGGCAAGGAATGAGCAGCATGCATATCCAGCAGCATGCGGCGGTAATCATCGTTGTAGACGATCGGTGCGTCACTCACTGTGTCAGTGCCGCCGGCGATGCCGGACTCAATCTGGCCGAGTGCAATCTTGTTGGCGATCAGGACCGCGGCTTCGATGCTGGTGCCGCAGGCGCGCTGCAGGTCAACAGCCGGTGTGCGAATGGACAGGCCGGATTCGATCACGCTTTCGCGAGCGAGATTCCAGTCTCTCGAGTGTTTCACGACGGCACCAAGGGCTACGTCGCCGAGCGTCTGACCCTTCAAGTCAAATTTGTTGATCAGGCCGTTGAGAGCGGCGGTCATCAGGTCCTGGTTCGAGTACTGCCGATATATCGAATGAGAGCGACAAAAAGGGATGCGTGATCCACCTACCACAGCAACCCGTACAGCTCGTCCGTCGTGCAACATACCTAAATCTCCGTTCCGGTATTAACTCAGGGGCGACGCAACTTTACACCATTCAAAGACTTAACCGGTAGGTTAAGATGCCGGCATGTCCGTCGTATCCGCGTCATTCCGCTCTCAGTCTGTTTCGATCGCCCGCATAGGCGGACCCCTGATTGTGAACTTCCTCGCGGTCGCAGGTATGGGACTTGCGGACACGATCATGTCGGGCCGAATCGGCGCCGAGGCGCTGGCAGCCGTATCGGTTGGTCACAGTATCTGGATGCTCGCGTTCTCGGGGTGCCTGGGCGTATTGATGGCACTGTCTCCGATCATCGCCCGACACTACGGCGCGGGCACCAAACACAAGATCGGCCGTTACACGCGGCACGGCATGTACCTCGGTTTTCTGCTGGGTCTGCTGATCCTGTTATTCGGCCGGCCCCTGGTCGAGCACTTTGTGGCATTTATCGGAATCGATACGGGGTTTCGACACCTGACAGTGGACTACGTGAGAGCGTTGTTGTTCGGCGCGCCGGGAATTCTGATGTTCATTGCCCTTCGCTTCACATCGGAGGGCATCGGGTACACGCGGCCCATCATGTTCACCTCGGTATTCTCGCTGATTTGTAACGTGGTGCTGAACTACGCGCTGATGTTCGGGCACTTCGGTGCGCCGGCGCTTGGCGTCGAGGGCTGCGCCTACGCAAGTGCGATTACGATGTGGCTCGTGTTCATCGCGCTTGCAACCTATATGTCGTTTAGTCCGAAGCTCAAAGAACTCAAGATATTCACGAGAATCGGGCAGTTTCGGCCGGTGCTGTTCCGGGAAATTATCTGGCTTGGCGTGCCGATCGCAATCATGATTACCGCCGAGGTCGGACTGTTCTCGGTGGTCTCGATTCTTGTTGGTACGCGCGGGGTCGAGATTACCGCGGCACACCAGATCGCACTTAGCTATGCGTCGTCGATGTTCATGATCCCGATGGCACTGAGCTCGGCGACGACCGTTCAGGTCGGGCACATGCTGGGAGCCGGCCGTGCCGCAGACGCGCGTATCGCGGGATTTGCAGGAATCGCGATGAGCGCATTATTCATGGCGATATCCGCACTCGTACTGCTGGTGTTCCGCGACCAGATCATCAAGCTTTATACTGACGATGCCGTCGTGACCGGTATTGCGCTCAGCCTGTTGCTGGTGGCAGCAATTTTCCAGGTGGCCGATGGCGTGCAGATCTCGGCCGCCGCCGCCCTGCGGGCTTACAAGGACACGGCTTTCCCGATGGCGATTAACATCTTTTCCTTCTGGGTGGTGGCGTTTCCGCTGGCCTACCTGGCCGCGATCACCTACCAGCGGCCGGCGAGCGACATCTGGGTTGCGTTCATCGCGGGTCTTGGTGTTGCGGCTGTACTGCTGACCTGGCGATTCAATCGCCTGTCGCGGGCCTAGCTTCCCGCGTCTAGCCGCCCTGGCCGAAGTCGGGACTGTCGCCCGCCAGGTATTCGTCTTCTTCAGGCGTGTTCTCACGCCCGAGCAGACCGTTGCGGTGCGGGAAGCGGCCAAATTGATCGATGATGTCTTTGTGCAACTCCGCGAATTGAGCGACGGTCAGGAAGGTCTCCTGGAGCGTTGGTGACACGGACTCCGCGAGCCGCTCATACAGCTCGACCGATTTGGCTTGTACCTTGCGAGACTCGGCATGTTGCAGGGGCATATAGAAGAACACGCGCTGGATTGGAGTCAGCCCCTTGTCTTTCTTCTCCATTGCGCCTTCGACGCAGAGCTTCAACGCAAGCCTGTCATGCGAGAAAGCCTTCGCTGTGCCGCGATAGATGTTGCGGCGGAACTGGTCGATCAGGATTATCAGCGCGAGGCGCCCATGCGGCTCATCGGCCCAGTGATCAAGCTTGCCTTCGCTGGCCTTCTCGATGTCGTCAGAGAATTCTTTCTCGATTTCATGATCGAAGACCGGGTCCTCGCCGAACCAGATATCCATGCGCCGGTCGATCTGCGGGGCAGACAGTTGCTGCTCCTTGAACCAGAACGACAGGATCTTCTGGATCCTGGACTGATCGTCGTCGGTCATCGTGGAGCCCATGCTTTCGCTAAGCAGCTTGACTGACATTTAGTGAGAACCTCGTCACAGTTTGGGCGAAATTGACCAATTAGGGTCGTCGTAGCCAGTAGACTTTAGCAGATGATGAACGGGCTCACCCGAATGCTGTGCACACTTACACTAGGCGCCCTGGTGCTGACCGGCTGCAGTGAGCCGGCCTCGGCGCCTGAAGAGGAGCTCCGTGCCTGGGTTGCCGCCGGTATGGAAGCGGCCAAAGAGAAGGAGCGACGGCGCCTCGTTGGCATGATCTCACCCTCCTATGCCGATGCGCGCGGCAACGAACGCGGCGACATCGAAAACCTGCTACGCGTCTACTTCCTGCGGATCAACAACATCCAATTGCTCTCCACCATCGAGGAGATTACGGTGTACGACGACACGGCCGCGAAAATCCTGATGACGATTGGTATGGCTGGCACTCATGATGGCGTACTGGGATTCAGTGCGGATGCGTACCGGTTCGAGTTCGAGCTTGAGAAAGAATCTGAGGACTGGCAGCTTCTGGCTGCACGCTGGGGTGAGGTAGGCGATGAACTACAATAGACGACTGACCATGACAGCGTTCGTCCTGGCGCTGAGCGGCCTGGCCGGCTGCGCCTCGATTCCCGAAGGCGCCATCACCAGGCCGGTCGTGAAATTGCGCGACATCCAGGTCCTGGGCCTCGGCTTCCAGGCGCAGACTTTCCTGCTTACTTTCGATGTCAGTAACCCCAACCCCTACCCATTGCCGCTCAACAGCATCAGGTACGGGCTCAAGCTGGACGGGCAGCTGTTTGCGAGCGGCGAAACACCTTGTGATATGTCGATTTCGGCCGGTGGCCAATCGGACATTTCAATCAGCGTGGAACTCGACCTGCTATCCACGGCACCGCAGCTCCTGACGCTCGTGCGTGATGGCAAGCGGAGCGAAATACCCTACGAGCTCAAGGGCGAGTTCGGCATCGATGTGCCGTTCGCTCCGACCGTAAGCTACCGTACGGATGGCGCGATTCGCCTCGACTGAAGAGGTTTCCAGAGCAACCAATGCGGTCCGCACAGGCCTGATCTATACTGACTCGCTCGCGGCGCTCTGCGCCAATTCAATGTGACTAATTGACCGGGACCGCTTTCGGGCGGTCTCTGCGGCGCGTATGACAGAGTACTCACCTAAAACCCTGCTTGACCCGGAACAGCATCGAGACAGTTGCGGCTTCGGCTTGATAGCAAACCTCGACGACCTGCCGAGTCACTGGGTGGTGGCGACGGCCATCGAGGCGCTGGCACGCCTGACGCATCGTGGTGCGGTCGCGGCTGACGGCAAAACGGGTGACGGCTGTGGCTTGCTGATCAAGCTTCCCGAATCTTTCCTGCGCAGCGTCGGCGAGGAGCTCGGCTTCAAGCTGAACAAGCGCTTTGCGGCAGGGACCGTCTTCCTGAGCCGCGACCCGGCGACGGCGACTGCCGCACGTAAAGTTAGTCGACGCAGCGATCGCGGCCAAGGGCCTCGAGGTGGTGGGCTGGCGGGATGTACCCGTGGAGCCGTCGGCCTGCGGAGAGCAGGCACTGGCGACGTTGCCCGAAATCCAGCAGGTCTTCGTCAATGCGCCGCAGGGAATGCCGCGTGGCGCATTCAACCGCAAACTGTTTCTCGCCCGTCGGCGCGCCGAGAAACGACTTGCCGACAACGAGACCTATATCGCGAGCCTGTCTTCGGTAACGATCAGCTACAAAGGCATGATCATGCCGGCGGCGCTCCCGCTGTTTTACCCGGACCTTCGCGATCCGCGCCTCGAGTCGTCGGTTTGTGTTTTCCACCAGCGTTTCTCGACGAACACCTTGCCCGAGTGGCGACTGGCGCAGCCATTCCGGTTCCTTGCCCACAACGGCGAGATCAATACGATTCGGGGCAATCGCAACTGGGCGATCGCGCGGACCAAGAATTTTGTCTCGGACAAGCTCGACGACATATCGGACCTCGATCCGATCGTTTCACTGACCGGCTCGGATTCGTCGAGTCTCGACAACATGCTGGAGGTTATGCGTGCGGGTGGCATGGACGTCGTGCAGGCGATGCGTATCCTGATGCCGCCGGCGTGGCAGACCGTCGACAACATGGATCCCGACGTTCGGGCTTTCTACGAGTTCTACGATTGCCAGCTCGAGCCCTGGGACGGTCCGGCCGGTATCGTGCTCACCGATGGCCGCTACGCCGCGTGCTGCCTCGATCGCAATGGCTTGCGCCCGGCCCGCTACGTGATCACGAAAGACCGTCACCTGACGGTTGCGTCCGAGGTCGGCGTCTACAACTACGATGAAAAAGACGTCGTCAGCAAGGGGCGTCTCGGTCCCGGCGAGATGCTCGCGGTCGATCTGGTCAACGGTGTCCTGCTCGACAACGACGACATTCACGATATTCTGAAAACGCGGGCGCCCTACAAGAAGTGGCTGAAGCAAGGTGTTCGCTATCTCGATTCCCTGCTCATCGACAACCGGACGGCCGCCGAACCGTTTGATGCCGAGACCCTGGCGGCATACCAGAAGATGTTCAACCTCTCCCGCGAGGAGATTAACGAAATCATTGCCGTGCTCGCGAAGGCGGAAATGGAGGCGGTCGGATCGATGGGCGATGACACGCCGATGGCGGTCCTGTCACAGAAAATTCGCTCACCTTTCGACTACTTCCGCCAGCAGTTTGCGCAGGTCACGAATCCACCGATCGATCCGCTGCGCGAACGCATCGTGATGTCACTGCAGACGAATGTGGGCGGTGAATCAAACCTGTTCGATATCGGGCCGGCGCACGCCGAGCAGGTGATCATCAACTCGCCAGTGCTGTCGCAGGCAAAACTCAGGCAGTTGCTCGGCCCGGACATGTTCGAGGATCGGCACGTCTTCATCGATCTCAACGTCGACGAAGACTTGAGTCTGCCCGAGGCGCTCGACGCGATATGCGCCGCGGCCGAACAGGCCGTACGCGACGGCAAGTTACTCGTGATGCTCAGCGATCGCTATCTCGAGAAGGGCAAATTACCAGTGCACGCGCTGCTCGCGACCGGTGCGGTGCATCACCATCTCGTGCAAACAGGTTTGCGATGCGACGCGAATATTATTGTCGAGACGGGTGTAGCGCGCGACGCGCACCACGTTGCCTGCCTGATTGGTTATGGCGCGACCATGGTCTATCCCTATCTCGTCTACCAGTCGCTGCACGACATTGCGCAGCGCGGCAACCTTTCAGCACAACAACAACTCGGCCGAAGTTACCGGCGCGGTATTCGCAAAGGTCTGTTCAAGATCATGTCGAAGATGGGTATTTCGTCCGTGTCGAGCTATCGCGGTGCCCAGCTGTTCGAGATCGTCGGGCTGCATGACGAAGTTGTCGACCGCTGCTTTCGAGGGACAACCTCGCGTATTCAGGGCACCAATTTCGACGACCTGCTTTACGACCAGAAGCAACTGGCCGTAGCAGCGTGGGACCCGCGGCTGCCGATTGACCAGGGCGGGCTCTACAAGTACGTGCATGGTGGTGAATACCATTGCTACAACCCGGATGTCATCTCAACCCTGCAGTCCGCGGTGCGCAGTGGGGACTTCGAGCGTTATCGGGAGTACGCCAGGCTCGTCAATGAACGTCCGGTTTCGACGCTGCGCGATCTGATGGAGATCAAACCGGCGGGCGACGCGATCCCGTTGGATGAGGTCGAGCCCATCGAGGCGATCCTGCCGCGCTTCGACAGCGCAGGGATGTCCCTGGGCGCGTTGTCGCCGGAGGCACATGAAGCGCTGGCAATTGCGATGAATCGCATGGGCGGTCGTTCAAACTCCGGCGAGGGTGGCGAGGACCCGTCACGCTACGGCAACGAGCGCATGTCCAAGATCAAGCAGGTCGCATCGGGTCGCTTCGGCGTAACCGCCGAATACCTCGTTAACGCCGAGGTTATCCAGATCAAGATCGCGCAGGGCGCGAAGCCGGGTGAAGGGGGCCAGCTACCGGGCCATAAGGTCAACGAGATGATCGCGAAGCTGCGTTTCGCGAAACCGGGCGTCGGTCTTATTTCGCCGCCACCCCATCACGATATCTACTCGATCGAGGATCTCGCACAACTGATCTTCGATCTCAAACAGGTCAACCCGCAGGCGCTGGTGTCCGTCAAGCTCGTCGCTGAGCCCGGCGTCGGGACGATTGCCGCTGGTGTCGTCAAGGCCTACGCGGACCTGATCACGATCTCGGGCTACGACGGTGGCACCGGGGCAAGTCCGTTGAGCTCCGTCAAGTATGCCGGTAGCCCATGGGAACTCGGACTGTCGGAAACCCACCAGGTGTTGCGGTCGCAGGACATGCGTCACCAGGTGCGCCTGCAAACCGACGGCGGTCTGAAGACGGGACTCGACGTCATCAAGGCTGCCATGCTGGGTGCCGAGAGTTTCGGTTTTGGAACCGGCCCGATGGTCGCGCTCGGCTGCAAGTACCTCCGCATCTGTCACCTGAATAATTGCGCGACGGGTGTGGCGACGCAGAACAAAGTGCTGCGCAGCGAGTACTTCATCGGCTTGCCTGAAATGGTCATTAACTTCTTCCGCTTCATTGCGGAGGAAGTCCGCCACCTGATGGCGGAACTCGGTGTGAGCAAGTTTGAAGACCTGATCGGGCGCTCGGATCTTCTCGAACTCAAGGAAGGCGATACCGTGCGCCAGTCGAGGCTGGACCTGTCGCCGATACTTTCAACCGACGGGTTGGCCAGGGGCGGACCACAGTTCTGTACAGACCTGCGCAACGAGCCGTTCGACAAGGGTGAGCTGGCGGAGCAGATGGTCGAGGCGACGCTGCCGGCCATTGAGTCCAGGAGCGGCGGGCGTTTCGGCTTTGAGATTCAGAACTTTAACCGCTCCATCGGTGCAAGGCTCGCTGGTGAGATTGCGCGACGCTACGGCAATCATGGTATGGCCGATGCACCGCTCGACATCATGCTTCGCGGCACGGCCGGGCAGAGCTTTGGCGCCTGGAATATCGCCGGCCTGAACCTGACGCTGGCGGGTGACGCCAACGACTATGTCGGCAAGGGCATGGCGGGTGGACGTATCGTCATCCGGCCACCGGAGGAAGCGGAATATATCGCACGCGACACGGCCATTGTCGGCAACACCTGTCTTTATGGCGCGACCGGCGGGCAGCTGTTCGCTGCGGGTCGCGCAGGAGAGCGCTTCGGCGTGCGCAATTCGGGCGCGACCGCCGTGATCGAAGGCGCTGGCGATCACTGCTGTGAGTACATGACCGACGGCGTGGTCGTTGTGCTTGGGCAGACCGGCGTCAACTTCGGTGCGGGCATGACGGGCGGTTTCGCCTACGTGCTCGATATCGAGCGCGACTTCGTCGATCGCTACAACCACGAACTCATCGATATTCATCGCATTACGCCGGAAAGCATGGAAGCGCACCTGCACCACCTGCGGTCGTTACTGCAGGCGCATGTCGAACAGACGGCCAGTGTTTGGGGAGAGGCGATTCTCGAAGATTATCGAACCTATTTGTCCAAGTTCTGGGTTGTTAAGCCGAAAGCTGCCGAACTCGGCTCGCTGATCGAGTCGCTAAGGCAGGCCGCGTAATGCCAAAACACCCGCTGCAGTTCCTGGAAGTACCCCGCAAGAATCCCGCGAAGGAGGGAGCGGAGGAGCGCGTCGAACATTTCCGCGAGATCTACGGTTCCTACGATGGGGCTGATGCGGCCGCGCAGGCGGGTCGCTGCCTCGCCTGCGGCAATCCCTATTGCGAGTGGAAATGCCCGGTTCACAATTACATCCCGAACTGGCTGGCGCTCGTGGAGGACGGCAAGCTGTTCGAAGCTGCCGAACTCTCGCACCAGACAAATTCCCTGCCCGAAATCTGTGGCCGCGTTTGCCCACAGGATCGACTGTGCGAAGGCGCCTGCACGCTCGAAGATGCGAACGGCGCCGTAACGATCGGCAGTATCGAGCGCTACATTACGGACGAAGCGGTGCGCCAGGGCTGGCGGCCCGACATGTCCCAGGTCAGCGATACGGGCAAACGCGTCGGCATTGTCGGTGCTGGTCCGGCCGGACTCGCGGCGGCCGATGTACTCGCGCGCAATGGCATTCGCTCGGTGGTGTTCGACGCGTATCCCGAGATCGGCGGGCTTCTGACCTACGGTATCCCGCCGTTCAAACTCGAAAAACAGGTCGTGCGGCAACGACGCGAAATTCTCGAGGGTATGGGTGTTCAGTTCGTGCTGAACACGAGGATTGGTACGGACAAACCATTCGACGAGCTGCTCGAGGAGTTTGACGCCGTGTTCCTCGGCATGGGCACCTACGAATACGTGACCGGCGGCTTTGGTGGCGAGGATCTCGAGGGAGTCTACGATGCGCTGCCTTACCTTATCGGAAATGCCTACCGCGAACTCGGGCACGACGAAAAAGATGCGCCCTACATCGACCTCGAAGGCAAGAACGTTGTCGTCCTCGGCGGTGGTGATACGGGCATGGATTGCAACCGCACGGCAATTCGGCAGGGCGCCACCAGCGTTACCTGCGCCTATCGGCGCGACGAAGAAAATATGCCGGGCTCACGTCGCGAGGTCGCAAACAGCAAGGAAGAAGGGGTGAGGTTCCTGTTTAATCGCCAGCCACTCGAAATTCTCGGCGACGATAAAGTCACCGGCGTCAGAGTGGTAGAAACGAAGCTCGGCGCCCCCGGGCCGGACGGTCGCCGCAGCCCCGAACCGATTCCCGGAGCGGAAGAGGTCCTCCCTGCCGACGCGGTCGTGATCGCGTTCGGATTCAGGCCCAACCCACCGGCGTGGTTCGGCGAGCATTCAATCGACACGCTGGGTAGCGGGCGCGTCCTCGTGAAGTCGATGGGTGTCTGCCCTTACCAGACGAGTAACCCGAAAGTATTCGCTGGCGGCGACATGGTGCGCGGTTCGGACCTGGTCGTAACCGCCGTTCACGAAGGCCGCGAGGCCGCGAAAGGCATCGCGAGATTCCTCGAGGTCTAGTCGGTGATACTACATCGGAAGATCCGCAAGCCAACCCTGATGCCTGTCGGTCATTCGCCAGCTTGTTCGGGACGATCTTTCTGTCCTGCCGCTGCAGCCCGTTTGGCCTTTTCCTCAAACAGCTGAACGCGCTGCCATACGACCGCGGAAAATTGGGGTCTCCAGTCGGGAGTGTTGTGGCTTAACCAGTCACGGACCCCCGGGCTTCTGACCAGTCGATCCAGCGTGCGTTCTCCACCAGCAAAATTTGTCGGATCATTGCCGAATGTAAGCTGTCGAATATAGCCACCCTGCAAGGCGGAGAATACGTTGCTGAGAACCAGGCCGAATCTCACCTTGTCGCTGTCGTCCATGTCCGCGTAGGACTTCAGGCCTCGTGTGTACAGGTCTGAGACATCCGGGTTGAGAATGAATAGTTCGCGGATACGGTTGCCGGACTCCACGTTTCGTTCGAACGCGGCGAGCTCCATGGATCTCAGGCTCATGGAAAGCTTGTGCGTGTTTTGGCGAATCTGAACTGCCAGGTACACGAGCGACGCTACCACGGCGACCGCCCCGACGATTTCTGCGAGCGCTGCCAAATCTTGAATCGACATTACGTGCCCCCGTTGGCCTGTCAATTCCATTCCGGATCGCTGTGACTGAACGCCACACGGATGAATTGAACGACCGGCAGCCCCGGTCAGCAGCAGTCGTGCGGCATTCTAGCACCTGGCTCGCTGGCAGGACTAACCGAGCCATTCAGTAATGTGCTTTGGTGAGCCTCTTATTTCGAGAGGTATGCCCCTAACGCAAGCATCGCAGCGAACAAGACAGCGATGCCAATAAGAATACGCCGACCGATGCGGAAACGCATGAGAACGCTGGCTGACGCACCGAGAACGACGAAACCGACCAAGGCGCCAACGAGCTCATTGACGCCGACTTCCTTCATCGCTGCGCCAAAAATTCCGCCCAAAATCGCGAACACCCAGACGACCGGATGTGCTTTTGCGCGGGGCGTTGCGCCGCCATTGTTGCCCGTCGCCCGATTGTCGCTGCCCGAGCCGCCGCAATGGCGGCAAACGGCCATACCCCAGCCCACACTCTCGTTATAGCCAGGCTGAGCGTTCTCACTAACGCGCCCGGACCCGTTGCAATATACGCATCTCGCCATTTCGTCCCCCTGCCTGACTGAGTCCTGAAAGTCCCGTCGCCTTCGAGTGGTTTCTCGAGGACCGGAACGGACGGCCGCCGTCGCTCACTGATTCTAGCACCAGAGCGACTGCTCTCGGATGCGTGCTGGTCCGTCGCGAGCCGCCCGAATCACGGCTATAATCCACTTGTCACAGATGCCTGATCTGGAGAATGGAAATGACGAGTCTGTCCAAAGTCTTGCTGCCGCTAGCGGTCCTCACTTTGCTTGCTGCTTGTACGTCCAATCCGAGAGTCCAGTCCAACTTTCACGATAGCGTGGATTTCGGTGCCTACAAAACCTACGATTTTCGTGGCCACACGGAGGTTGAGAACACAGACTTGTCCGGAACCCTGGAGATGTATTTCACGGCAGCGGTCGCACAGCAGCTGCTTATGAAGGGTCTCACGAAATCCGACAATCCTGATATCCTGATCAACGTACGGGTAGATATTGAGGACGTAAGCCGGGCGCCGGTCAACGCACAATAATTGCCCCAGGTACGAGGACTACTACAGTCGGCAACTTGCCACCACCCATCCGGGCAAGGGCAGGCGGCCCATGTGCATCTATTCGGAAGGAACGGTCGAGGTGGACCTGGTCGACGTCGAGCCCGGCGTTCAGATCCTGAAGGGGGTTTCCCGAGTACGCCTGGACAATGACGACAGGGGTGACGTATTACTGCTGTCCGTCACCTATGACGTAGCCACCATGTTCGGCGAATCCGTCGCCCGAAATGGCCAACCCGTCTTCTCGCAACCCGCTACACTAACTGTCGGAACCGAACCTTTGGAAATCAACGAGAGGATAAGATGACAGCCTACAAACTCACCTACTTCGATATCGACGGTGGTCGCGCCGAGCCCGTGCGCATCGCATTTCATGCGGCTGGAATCGAGTTCGAAGACAAGCGTATTGCCTTTCCCGAGTTCATGGAGATGCGCGCCAGTACGCGTTTCAATTCTGTACCGGTTCTCGAAATCGACGGCGCAGTCGTGACGCAGACAAATGGCATGTGCCGCTACGTCGGAAAAATGGCTGGCCTGTACCCGGAAGATGATCTTCAAGCCCTGTATTGCGATGAAGCCCTGGGCGCCATCGAAGACCTGCTCCATCGAATCGTTCCGACTTTCGGTCTCGAGGGCGACGAGCTCAAGGCGGCGCGCGAGAAGCTCGTCAATGGCTGGATGACCACGTTCGTGAAAGGCCTCGGTGAGATTCTGAAGCGCGGTGGCGATTACTTCGCTGACAACAGACTCACGGTCGCTGACCTGAAAGTCGCGTACCTGACCAAGTGGTTGAATGCCGGCCAGCTCGACCATGTGCCGACGGACCTGGTTGAGCGACTGGCGCCGGCGCTCAACGCTCATGCCGACCGCGTAATGAACGACCCTATTGTGAAGGCGTACTACGCGGCACGGTCACAGTAAAGCAAACGCCACCATCCACGTTGTCGGCACGGATCTGGCCGCCGTGTCCTTCGGCAATCAGTTTCGCAACATAAAGCCCAAGGCCGAGGTGGCGTGTGTTCTCGCCACCTCGCATGGAGACCATCGAATCGAACATTTGCGAGCGCATGCGTTCCGGTAATGGTGGTCCGGGGTTGGTTACCGACACCGCGTACATGCCCTCGATGCAGGTGAGGCGCAGCTCGATCACGTCGTCCTTGCCGCTGAAGTCAACCGCATTGTCGACCAGCTTGTCGAGCATCTGAATGAACAGCTCAGGAGAGCCTGTGGTCTGCGCCGCGTCGACATCGCTGAGGAAATTGAAGTTTCTTTCCCTGTACACGTCCCGGTAGGCAGAGGCAGTCGACTCAAGCACTGCGCGCAGGTCGAATTGTTCCGGCTCGCCGTGCGACATCAATTCTTCGACGCGGCTGGCTTCACTCATTGCACTCAAGATTCGGCGCAACCTGTCAGCACCCTCGCGCGCTCTCTCGGTGTAGCCAAGCGACGCCTCGTTGAGGGGCTCGTGCTCCAGGTTCTCCAGCGACGATGTAACGATTGCCAGGGGTGTTCGCAGCTCATGTGACAGCTTCGACGCCAGCGATCGCAGATAGTCGTTGTACTCACCAAGTTGCTGCAGCACCCAGGAAAAGCTTCGCGACAAGTCGCCAACCTCGTCGCTGGCCAGCGCGCTCGGTAGTGCCGACGCCAGGTCCTCGTTCTCAAGAGCATCTTCAGCCGCAATTGACAGTGAGCGAATGCGCCGTGATAACCAGGTTGCGTAGCCGAGCAGGCCACCAGCAACGACAAGCGTCGTAACAAGCGTCAGGTAGATAAGCCGCGACAAGCCCTCATTTCTCAGGCTGAGAATCGCGTCCGTTCCTTGTTGCAGCAAAACCGTTCCCAGTATTTGCTCTCCGTCCTTTATCGGTGCTGCGACCGCGACGATAGCCGTACCGGTATCCGAACTGCGGAACCAGCTGCCGGACTCCTGTCCCCCGAGGGCCACGCTGACGTAAGGCTGCTGCTCCCGGCCCAGCGGGTCGGGCTCTGCAAACGCGGCCTCCTTGCCTTTCTCGACGAGCAGGTCATAAACGCGCCGCACCAGGCCGGAGCCGACCTCGTCACCACGTTCTCTCTGAAGTTCACCCGCCGTCGCTATCCGCCAGCCCACCGAGTTGGTCAGGATCAGCCGCACGTCGGACTGGACATGATTTCTTACGATGCGATTCAGCTCGTCGACTTCTTTCATTGCCGGCCCCGGAAGACGGCCGGCGAATGAGCTGCTGCGCGTGCCGTTCTGCTGTGGGTCGCTGGTGTTGTTGACGGAAATCCCGAGATGCGTGCCGAGCTGGCCTGCCGGGATGCGGGCCTCAACCTGGTAGCCGCCGGGTACGTCCTGCCAGAAAGCGGAGATCGTCGCTTCCGGGGCGAAGCCGTAAGCCGTTTGCTTGTAGCTCAGGATCTGCCCTGGCGCTTCGGCCGCAAAAGAGAAGGCTTCCTGCAAATACGGCGGGCTGCTGCTCACGAGCGTCACACGATCGACATTGCGCGAGGCGCCTTCTGCCATCAGAGACTGTGGCGTTGCGTAGACGACATTCTTGTCGCTGACCTCAACGTACACATAGATTGCCTGTCCATACGACGCGAGAGCGAAACGCACCGGCCCGTCGGAGCCGCGCAGGGTACGAAGCGAATCGGCACTGAGTGGCCAGTCATGAAAATAGCCATCGATTCGAGGTTGTGCCGCGAGCTCATGAATATACAGCTGGTCGCCTGGCGCATAAGCGTTGTCGCTTAGCGGGAACTCTTCGCGGTATTGCACGAGGGAGTTGGCAACTGCTCTTGCCGTACCGGCGAGCATCTGTTGTTGGCCGGCGCGCAGCGCGATTTCGGTCTCACGAATAAACTCGCATCCGGCCCATGGCAGCATGAGGGTCAGCAGGCTGACGAGGAGCAGCTGGCGCCGAAGGTTCATGCTGCGTGGGTCACGGGCTAGTCACTCAACCAGCGATAACCCATGCCGTAGACAGTCTCGATCGAATCGAAGCCCGGGTCGATTGCGTGGAATTTCCGGCGGATGCGCTTGATGTGCGACGTAATCGTGTTGTCATCGAGAACCGCCTGCGCCGCGTCCATCAGTTGCTGCCGGTTCTTCACGTGACCCGGGTAACGCGCCAGCGCATGCACGAGCCAGAATTCCGTCAGCGTCAAACCGACCGTCTGATCCTGCCATTGAATGGTCATGCGCTCGGTGTCGATGGTCAGGTCGCCACGAGATAGCTGTCCTTCCGTACCCTGCGGTTTCTGCATGGCCTCCAGTCGCCGGAACAAGGCAGCGATGCGGGCCATCAGGTGCGGCAGGCTGATGTCCTTGGTCAGGTAGTCGTCGGCGCCAAGACGCAAGCCCGATACGGCATCGAACTCGCTGTCGCGCGCAGTCAGGAAAATAATCGGCAGGTCGGACGAGCGCGCACGCAGCTCACGGCACAACTCGAAGCCACCTTCAACGTCGTCCTTAAGATTGATGTCGATCACCACGAGGTCGGGCAGGCGGCTTTCGAAGGCAGCCAGCGCAGGCCGGCGTGCCTCGTAGTCGTCCACGACATAACCCTCGCGCCGAAACGCCGCCGCGTAGTTTTCCCTGATTGCCGCCTCGTCTTCGACGATTGCTATTCGTTTAGCCACTTCAGTCCCCGTTTGCCCTGGCCACAATTTGCCACATTCCGCCGGTGCATTGCCATGACACGGACCGCGTTCCGGCTTTTTGCCTCGCTTTAATAATGAGCACGCCAAAGGGAGGCCGCAATGCAAACGATCAAATCCGATATCCGCTCCTGGTTGTGGGTGCTCGCGCTCGTACTCGTACTCCAGGCCATGCCGGAAGTGGCGACAGCCGATGAAATGACGCCCAACGAGGTCCAGGCCGGAAGCCTGCTCTGGAAAATGCAACAGGGCTATACGACAGCGACCACGCTGAACACCCAGGTCGACATGAAGATAAGTGGGCTCGTGGCACGGGTGTCGATCCGCCAGGAGTTTCGCAACGAAGGCACCGAATGGGTCGAAGGCATCTACGTCTTTCCGCTGCCGGACAGGGCGGCGGTCGACCGGATGCGCCTGCATATCGGTGACCGCGTCATCGAAGGAGAGATACGTGAGAAGGAGCAAGCCAAAAAAGAATACGAACAGGCCAAAAAATCCGGAAAGAAAACCAGCCTCGTGCAGCAACAGCGCGCCAACCTGTTTACAACATCGGTGGCAAACGTCGCGCCAGGTGAACTGGTGGTTGTCGAGGTCGAGTACCTGGAAGACCTTCGCTACGAAGATGGCCGTTTCAGTATCCGCTTCCCGATGACCCTGACACCGCGATACATCTCTGGACAGGCGCTGCCGGACAAGCAGGGCAATGGCTGGTCTCCGGATACGGATCGCGTTCCCGACGCGTCCCTGGTCACACCACCGCAAGTGACCGCATCGAAGAATCACAAGATCTCCCTGACCGCGGTCGTAAACGCCGGCATGCCACTCGAAATCATCGCGAGTCGGTACCATCCGGTGAGCGTGTCCGAATCGGGTGGGTACTACGTCGTTGCACTGACCGACGCGCAGACGACCATGGACCACGACTTTGAACTGGTCTGGCAACCTGTACCGTCTGCGAAACCGAGAGCAATGGCGTTTACCGAGACGATCGAAGGCAAGCCCTATCACTTGCTCATGGTTATGCCGCCGGACCAGGACGAGGTGCCACCGGTCTCGATGCCAAGGGAGACGATCTTTATCATCGACACCTCCGGCTCGATGCATGGCGTGTCGATGTCGCAGGCGAAGCGTGCCGTGCACCTCGCGCTCAAGGCGCTCAAGCCCGGTGACCTGTTCAATGTCATCGAGTTCGACTCCTATACCTCGGCGTTGCGTCCCCATAGCGTGATGGCCAGCGACGGCAATATCGCCGAGGCACTCAGATTTGTTGAACAACTGCAGGCCGACGGCGGCACTGAGATGCGGCCGGCATTGAAGATGGCGTTCGAGTCGCCGGGACAGGAAACACACCTTCGACAGATAGTATTCATCACCGACGGCAGCGTGGGTTACGAAGACGAGATGTTCTCGATGATCGAGCAGAAACTCGGTACGGCGCGCCTGTTTACAGTCGGTATTGGATCCGCTCCAAATAGCCTGTTCATGCGCAAAGCGGCCGAAGCGGGTCGCGGATCCTACACCTTCATCAGCGCGTTGCACGAGGTGCGCGAGAAGATGGACGCGTTGTTCCGCAAGCTTGAAAATCCCCAGGTGACAGACATCGCAGTCGACTGGCCGAGCGGCGTCATCGTAGACACCTATCCGTCCGTCGTTCCCGATTTGTACCTCGGCGAACCGGTCACCGTGAGAGCGCGTGCATCCAACGAGTTTCGCTCCGGTGACACCGTGCGTATCAGCGGCAATTCCGTGACTGGCGCATGGACGACAGAGCTGTCACTCAACGATCCCGAGCAAAGCGATGGCGTTGCCGCCTTGTGGGCGCGCGCGAGGATCGGCGAACTCATGGACGCCGAGCGTCGTGGCGACAATCCGGATGAGACGCGAGCCGAAATTCTCGAGACGGCACTGACGCATCACCTGGTCAGCAAGTACACGAGCCTGATCGCAGTCGACAAAACACCCGTGCGGCCGGCAGGCGATCCGCTGTCGAGTGAGCAGGTGCCGAACCTGATGCCCTACGGCCAGAGCACGAATGCCATCTTTGGTTTCCCGGCAACGGCAACAAGCGGACCGGCGATGCGGATCATGGGTGCCGCGTGGCTCCTGTCAGCACTACTCATGTTTGCCCTGATACGCACAAGCAGAGTAACCAGGCGGCGTCCCCGTGCGCGGCGTTCGTAGAGGCGGGTACTGGGTCGTGGCGGCGTTCCTGTGTCTCGGTTTCTGGCAATTTGGCCAGGGCGCATACATCCCGGCCAAAGCCTGGCTCGCGCAGGAACTGATGCAACGTGCATGGGACCGGGCGAGCGCAGGCGAAGAGCGGGTAGCGCCGTGGCCCTGGGCCGATACCTGGCCGGTCGCGCGGCTGACCGCCGAGGCTCGGGGTGTTGACCTGATCGTCCTTGCCGGCGGGTCGGGCCGGACGCTGGCCTTCGGTCCCGGCCACCTGAGTGCGAGTGCGATGCCCGGGGACATCGGCAACGCGGTCATCGGGGGACACCGCGACACTCACTTCCGGTTCCTGCGCAGCGTCGAAGTCGGTGACCTGCTCGGCATCGAACCGACGAACGGAGAGCGACATGTCTACCAGGTTGTCGGCGTTGATATTGTTGACTCGCGCGGTGGAAGCCTTGTCCTCGACACGAATGTGGCGATGCTCTCGCTCGTGACCTGCTACCCGTTCGACGCACTCGACGCGGGCGGCCCGTTACGTTACGTGGTGACTGCGAGAATGCTGTTTTAGAATTCGCAACGAGTTGTGCGCATCGACCAGGGTATCGCAAGCTTGTTTTTTTTGCGCATTACCTGTATTCGTCCCGGATGCAAACTCACGCTGCCAG
Source organism: uncultured Gammaproteobacteria bacterium (assembly GCA_963698415.1). Classification (GTDB taxonomy): domain Bacteria; phylum Pseudomonadota; class Gammaproteobacteria; order Steroidobacterales; family Woeseiaceae; genus UBA1847. The sequence continues at coordinate 71,915 of CAVOQS010000018.1, forward strand.
GCTGACACAGGGTCCCGTAGGGCGTCACCTGATCGATATGACCGTGCCGATGCTGTTCGGCATTACGACGCTAATGGCCCAGTCGTTCATCGACGCCTGGTTTCTCGGCAGGGTCGGTGACCGCGCGCTGGCCGCGTACAGCTTCGGCTTTCCGATTCTCATGATCGTCACCAGTGTCGCGATCGGTCTTGGGGCCGGTACCTCGTCGGTGGTCGCACGAGCGATCGGCTCGAACGACCATCGCCGCGCGCGCCGCTTGACGACCGACAGTTTGATCCTGTCCTTCGCGATTACGCTGGCTGTGTCAATCATCGGCATGCTCTCCATCGAACCGTTGTTCCGTTTGCTGGGCGCACCGGACGACATGATCCCGATGATCCGCTCGTTCATGATGATCCTGTACAGCGGTGTGCCTTTCGTCGTCGTGGGCATGGTCGGAATGAGCAGCATGCGGGCAACCGGCGACACGGTTCTGCCCAGCAAGCTCATGGTCTACGGCGCCATCCTCAATGTCATTCTCGATCCGATTTTCATATTCGGCCTGGGCCCGATTCCCGCGATGGGACTGAATGGTGCGGCAACGGCCGGCCTGCTTGCGCGAGGCGCCATTTTCGTTGGCACGGTGTACGTGTTGTTCTACCGCCTTGACCTGATCAGTTTCAACAAGCCGCGCATGCCTGAGCTCAGCAGTTCCTGGAAAGACATCTTGCACGTCGGCATTCCGGCTGCAGGTACCAACGCGATTGTGCCGATCGGGCTGGCGGTTATTACCGCGATGATCGCCCGCTACGGACCGGAGGCCGTGGCAGGTTTCGGTGTCGCGAGCCGCGTCGAATCGATGGTGCTGGTCTTGTACTACGCGATGTCATCGACAATTGGTCCGTTCGTCGGTCAAAACCTGTCAGCCGGAAAAGAGGACCGCATTCAGACATCGCTGCGCCTTTGCGCGAGCTTCTGTGTTGCGAGTGGACTGATCATAGCGGCCGTTCTTGCGCTACTTTCCGGTATCGTGCCCGGCTGGTTCAGCGATAACCCTGCCGTAACGGACGTGACTCGCCTGTTCCTGTGGGTCGCGCCGATCAGCTACGGCGCCTACGGAATCGTCATGGTCGTTAACGCTGCATTCAACGGGCTCGGCAATCCAATGCCGGGTGTCGCCATCAGTGTGACGCGAATCCTGCTGCTGTATGTGCCGCTCGCAATTCTTGGCGAGAAGTTGTTCGGCATCGTCGGAATCTTTGGCGCCTATGCGATCGCCAATATCCTGTCCGGCACGCTTGGCTATTTCTGGGCGAAGAGAAGTGCCCACCGGCTCTCTCAACTTGCAGACGCCACGCGATGACGCGCCCCGCTCGGGCGGGGTGTCTGCTGTTCCTGTGCCCGCCGTTCCTGTACCTGAGCAGGAGCCTGTATGATTATGCCGAACTATGAGCGAGCTATATTGGATCATCCTGGGTGGCCTATCGCCATGGATCAATAACACTTGTCAAAGCCAGGTCTGGCCCAATATCCGTTCGCGTACGCGAGATAAAGATAACGCGTCAGGAGAGACAAATTGACCAAGCAGAATCGCAAACACACCATGGGAAGTGGCGGGGAGTGCGTCTGCCCGAAATGCAGCACGATCGTGCCGCATAATCGCGGTGTGCCCTGCCAGGAGGAGCATTGCCCGA
>CAVOQS010000019.1:0-23166 GCA_963698415.1 uncultured Gammaproteobacteria bacterium
TATCCCGACCGTCCGGTCCTGGTCTATTCTGTTGAAAAACTCTGCTTTCAGAATCTTCAGTTTTTCATTTGCGTCTACCGTCAGACTCGTATCGTAGATACGAGGAGGTAATGCAATCACTATGAAAATCCCTCCTGGCGCAGCTCAGAGCCGCTAACCATTACTCGCGATCGCGCGCAGGATCAAATCGAATTCTTCATGAATTTTTGCTCCGCTCGCAAAACAGAGTTGTCGGGTCGCCCCAGGGATTGCTCCGCTGGGGCTCCCACAGATCCGGACGTGCAGAACTCCCGCATCCGGCTCCTCAAGTCAAGTTGTCGCTCGGCGACGATAAACACTGTGAACAATGCGCACAGGCGGTAAGGGAGAACGTTGCAGGAACGCCGAGAACCGCGCCCACGGCAACTTGGCGTTGGAACGGCGGCGGAGCCACTTGCGCCAGATACGTTCGACCTGGTGGCGGTAACTCGCCAACGAGCGGCCGTTGCCGGTCATCCCGTAATAGGCATAGTGACCACGCAATTTGCGGCTCAACCGCTCATGTTGCCAGAGCACCGGTTCGTGGCGGTGTCGTCGACACCAGGCATCCATGACACGCAATGCACGACTCAACCGATCTTTTGCCGTCTTCCGCCGCACCACCCAGTTGCCCTTTCGAGAGCGACCCCAGTATAGGGTGAACCCAAGAAAGTCGAACGACCGTTGCTGTCCCGGACCACCCCGGGGACGGTCCTCGGGCCAGGCCGATGGAACGGTATCTGCCGAGTCTTCTCTGGATGCAGCGTCAGCGCGTATTTCTCGAAACGCTTGGCTAGCACCGCGAAAACTCGGTCGGCGTCTTCCTGTCGTTCAAAGCCCAACACCGCATCATCGGCATACCGAACCATGAACGATCTTCCCTTCAACCGTGGTCGGACATCCCGTTCGAACCACTGATCGAGCACCTCGTGCAGATAGATGTTCGCCAACAACGGCGAGATCACTCCACCTTGAGGTGTGCCTTGTTCGGGGTAGCTAAGCTGGGTTCCTTCCAGAACACCGGCTCTTGACCACTTCCCGATCACGCGACGGATCACACCGTCACCCACCCGACGAGCCAGTATCTCCCGAAGTTGCGTTCGATCGACGCGGTCAAAGAAGCTCTCGATATCGAGCTCGATCAACCAACATCGTGGCAGCGACATCGTCTGCCGCCACAGATGATCCAGCGCTTGATGTGCCGAACGTCCCGGCCGGAAGCCATACGAACAATCTAAAAACTGTTGCTCGTAAATCGGCTCCAATAGCATCACCACCGCACGTTGAAGAACCTTGTCCTCCAACGTCGGGATGTTGCCAATCGGTCGTAACCGTCGGCCATCGCTCTTCGGGATATACACGCGTTTTACCGGCGGTGCCCGATAGGACCCTGACTTGAACCGGTCGAGTAGACTCGACAAGTTTGCCTCGAGATCCTGCTCGTAGTCCGCCGCCACCGTGCCGTCCACGCCTGCCGCTCCATCTTTCCGGGTCCGGCGATACGCTTCGCGTAGCCAATCCAGATTAATGTAGTGTGCCAACGTCAACAGCGCTTCGTGGGGATAGCGTGCCGCTCGCTTTGCTAGCTCAAGTTGTTGTGTTGAGATGGTCTGTGGACTCTGTGTTCCTGCCGTATCTCCCTCCTCAAGCACCTTGACCCGATTTTCTCCTTCCTCTCCCACCGGCTCCGTTCGGGATACGTTCACCGGCTTCATTGGTACTATGAGAAAACTCCGACTTCTCTGACTCCGTCCGCGCCCTTTGCAGTGCGCGTACCGCTGCGCTCGTGCCTCATTCGCTCCGCTCGGCACCGCACGTCGTGCCGCCGGCCAGGACCTTTTTTTCTGAGACGGCGCCCATACCGTTCAATCCGCAACGGAGAACCAGAGACCTCCCAGGTTCCTGGGGAACCCCACGTGTGCCATGCCCTGCTCTTCGACCCCGGCGGAGGGCTTCGGTGCCAGGCGAGTCGCGGCACCTCCATGCTGCCTTCCGCTCTGAAAACAGCGTCGGCCCCGCGATCGGTTTCCTTTCGAGGCTCCATCACACGGCCTGCGCGACTCCCTGTGTACGCTTCGCAGTCCAGGTCGCCCTCGTCACCACGCAACACTCGGGTTCCGGCTGGTCGCCAGCCTTTGCCGGGCAGGATTGGCCACCTGCCGGGTCGCGATCGAAAGGTTGCCCGTCTTCCTTCACATGACTTCCTCCTCCTACCAGGCTTTGCCTGGCGCACTTTCAACAGAATAGGCCGATTGCCGCCCCTTGCGATTTCCCTAAAGCAGACGCTTGAACGGCAAGTCTTGGAAAAAGCAGCCGCTCAGCCTGGGCGGGAAGAAAGGGTCAGGAGTTCGCACTCGCCGGTACAGAAATGGGCCCCGTTTGGGTACCAGATGGGTACAACCACCTCCACCCAGTCGACCGAAATCACGTAACTTGAAAATATGGCGCGCCCGACAGGATTGGCCTTCGGCCCGTCTTCGCTGCGCTCGTCGATGCGAATCTGTGACCCCTACCTTCGGAGTGCGCTATCTAAATTGTAAATAACTGACATTATTGAAGCTGACTGGTGGGCGCCCGTTGCAAATGCAGTACCCATCGCGACCGTGCAGCACCCAGTCACACAATTCTCACACGAAAGAGTCTCCAGTATTCCCGGGGCGGTTCAGAGAGATTGGTGAGTATCGCGTTGGTCTTCGGTTCAGTCGGGAGCAATGTTCTCGTCTCTCCCCTCGCGCAGACTTAGATCGTCGAAATTCAGCCTTATGAAGTTACGGCGGTCATCAAGGGAAACTTCTGCCTCTGACAACAGCGTGTGGTCGTCGACGTTGATTCCGTCTGAATTTTTAAGAGCGTTGGCTAGAATCGCTAAAGCCTCGCCGGCCTCTATGCGACGCGGTTCAATCTCGTAATCCTCTACTTCCATCGTGGCCAGCACCGTAATGTCGTAGTCTTCTCGGTCGCTTAGCTCGCCCCAGGTCTTCAACGCAATAAAAATCCAGAGATATATTTTGCTTTCTGCTTAAGGCTGCGACGCACGGGATTTTGTGAAACAGCCGATACCCTGGTATTGAAAGCGTCCGGAAGGGCCGGGCGACTGTATCTGTTCGATAACCAGCGCCTAATTTGAGCGACATGTCGACCGCTGAGCCCGAAATCAGGATCAGGCAAGTAGTTTTCGAGATGCTCGCGCGGGATAAAATGCCTAAGCGCCGCTCCTATTTCTACGGGCGTTCGACCTGGGCCCACATCAACTTCCAAATGAAGGAACCGCGGATTCTTTCCGTAAGTCTTGTGGCCGGATACTCCTTCATCGAGGCGGCAAACCAGCCCTACTTCAACGTTTGGTTCAGCATCGCCAGAATGGACTACGTCGCAATCGTGCGAGGACGATTAGCCGGCCACCGTCTGGTATACGGATGCCAAACTCTTCAGACAGAGTGATCGAGTCCTCTTCTCGAAAGACGGCTCCTTGGCACCAGCCGTTTTGTCGAATTCTCTGGCTGTCCAAAGGCGGCTCCCATTTACCTAATCTTCAAGAGTTATCTCATTAAAGGACTCTTGGATGTTCGTATCTTGGATTGCCTTTGAGGGACGTGTGTAGCCCTTCGCCTTCAATCGATCCGACAACGATTCTTGTTTCTTCTTCGCATAAGATGCCTCTACCAATGGAGCCAGTACTTCGAAGGCTGATCTTATTTCTCGGCGAGATAACTGCTCTTGCGAAATCAACTCGAGGAGCGACTCGCCGCTATCCAGGTCCTCGGAGATAAATGATCCTAACGGAAGTTCGCACAGCCGACTCCATTCGCTAGATAGTTCGAGCATTTCGTTCACTCTTTTCTCTGTTACTCGGACGGATATCTCCACCTTTTAACCACTGATAAATGGTCGGTCTTCGAACTCCAAGAACCTGAGAGAGCTGTTTCACATTAAGACCGAGTCTCTCTTTAATCGAAGTAACTTTTTCACTTACGGGTCTCGGTGATTTGAACGGCGCCTGAAACACCGTCGGAATCTCCAGCGCCGCTAGGCCGCCCGTATTCCATGCCGGTTGAACTTCTCCCGACAAGAGACACGCACCTGTTCCAGTCGTGATTACAACGAAAAGTGGGCAGCTAAAAGCTGGCTTATCGCTGGTTTGAGAGTCCGTGCTGTAAATTACATCACGAAGATTTGCACTTTCTAGGCTCCCAGAGCCGACGTCGATCATGAACGGCGGGATCTTTTGCTTCTCGTACCTTTGTGTCAGCGCCATGACTCAAGAGCCTCTTGTGTTACAGACGCGCAAAATGCCGCATTTGTATGATCATGTAATTTCGAAAGCCTTTCCATAATCCTCGCAACATCGAAGTCGTCACCTTCCTGCCAGTAGTGATCTGTATCCAAGATCCCTGTTACCTCATTCGGCGGAGGTGATTTACTTAAGCTAAGACTAATTGGGAGAAGATCATGAGGAATCACTGCATCATGCTGCGCCTGTGAATATTTGATGGTCATTTGTCCTGCCGGAGTTGCACATCGTGATTCATGCTTTTGTGATACCGCGTCGAACCCAACTTCTTCGTTAGGAAATCCAGCCAACTGCTCGTGCACATTGTCCCTTATCGAAAGGGTTCCTTTAGGCTCGATAAAATCGATGTATCGAAGGCCAATTCTCTCAACCAAGGAAATGTCCAAAATCTCGGCTATGACTTCGAGTCCTTTTTCCAAGTTCTCTGCAAAATCGGCAAATCGCTTATAGTCTGTTGTGTGAAAAACAATGGCATCAGCATTGATAATAAACCCAGCCGTATTTTCTTTATTCACGAAGGTCCATCTATGCGTGACGCTCGGCTCCAAAGTGCCGCCAGGGTGGCCTACTTTGATGAGCTGAAGAACTTCTTTGTTGAATCTTGGGAATGCTTTACGTATCCGCTCTTGTATCGCAGGGACATACTCTTCTATTGAGAGGACTGATGAAAATCGAACCTGGCACAGCGCATAGACGAGAGGCGCATTCGTCAGCCTGCCTCCAACACCTTTGGTCATCTCAGTCCTCCACTCGCCCTAGAACCGTAAGTTTACACATAACCTTACACTATGGTGAGACTTAAATCACATCTTGAAGTTCAACAGTCGTATCGCAACTTGCTGTTCTGATTCTATTTTTCTCCAAATCCTCCATTTCACACCGCGGTAGAGCTGTCGAAAGAGGGAATCTCGACCTGTCCGAACACAAGATCGACCACGGCCTCATCCTTCAGCGGCGTGATGAGATGGTTCGAACGCTTGTTCTTGGCCAGTCCGGCGACGTAGCCGACCTCGTAGTGTCCACACCAGCGCAGCAACTGCCAGCGGCAAAAGTCGCCGTCACCACGAAAGATGATCTTCACCTTCGGCCGCAACATCGCCCGACTCGTGTTTCTTGGGAAATTGCGACAGAAACGGGGGCAGAAATCGTGCCCCCGTTTCCGCTAGCCTGTCCTGGCAGGCAGTTGCTAGAGTCCTCGCATTAACACCGACGTCGTTGCGGTATACCAACGACACCCGCTCTGCATCTGTTGTCGGAGCACCCAGGCGCCTCAAAGGGTCGTGCGACAGGCGCAGCGGTGAAAGCCGCCGATCCCTCTTAATGACAGACAGCTGTTCGTGTCGCTATTCGACCGGCAGCCTGACCCAGTCGGTGGCGCTCCTGCGTCTAGCCTGTCAACTCTATTGCGCCAGTTCCTGGTGCAACCCTTTAGCAAGCCGCAACAACGCGATGCCGTTCTTGCTGTCGTCATGCCGGATGCGTGACCCAGTAATGTCCTGTGTCGAACCCCTGTTGCAACTCAGCCCGTCTTTGTGAGCGCGCCCGCGCCGCACAGAGACGGGCCTCTTGAAACTGGCGCAAGTCTGCGTCGCTACAGGCTTTGACCGTGCCAAGGCGCGGTGTCATAGCCGTCGAAACTCCCTGCCCGGCGGCCAGTCGACGGACTGACTGGCGCAGCCCACACCCGATTCCGCGGCCCTTTGGGTCGTTCTGGGGTGTGACGACCAGGGGGATTGAACCAACAGCGCTTCGCGCTGCTTAGGCCTCGCAATGGGGCACTCACGCTGAGACCGCCAGCTGATCCGCGGTTTATCACTCACCAGAGTTCAGGAATCGCTGTGAGAAACCGAACGGATAAACGAAACGAGAACCCGGATTTGGATTTAGGAGAACGTCATGAAGAAAGCAGGTGGTCACCGTAACTTTGGTTACGGCAAACAGATGACATGGGCCGGCAAGCAGGCACTGCGGGATCGGTACGGCAATGGACACTATGGGACCGTCACCGGTCACACCGAACGCTGGCGACAATTCGTTACCTGGTGTCGCGACCAGCGCGATATACGCGATGCACGATTGATCGATAAGGAGGTCGTGCAGGACTACGGAAAATCTCTGAGAGACAAGGTCGATGCCGGCATGTCCCCGGCCTACGCACAGAACCTGCTGTCGTCGGTTAACGTCGTGCTGCAGGCGATGCGGAGCGATCGGCAGATTCGCGTTGCGCCAGTCGAGTTTGTCGGCCAACGATCACGAATACGTACCAACCCGCCGGCGGGTCTCGATCAAAAGGTCGTGCGCCAGTGTGCCGATCAACTGCGCCAGAACGGGCACGATCGGGTCGCAGCGACCATCGAAGTGGCCAGAGCGCTGGGACTACGCCTTAAGGAAGCCTCTCTGCTCAATGCACGAGTCGCCTTGGGTCAGGTGAAGAAACACGGCGCGGTCAATATTACGGCCGGCACCAAGGGCGGCCGGGGTCATCGTGTGGATCGCTGGGTCCCGGTCTCGGGCAGCGCGATCGGGGGCCTGATCCGAGCCGCCAAGGCTCAGGGATCGGGACGAAATCTTATTCCGTCCCACCTCACCTGGAAACAGTGGTACTCGCACATCCATCATGTCTGGGCCTCGGTCAGAGACGATTACGGTCTAAAGAAGATTCATGACCTGCGTGCAGCCTACGCCTGTGAACGCTACAAGCAGTTGACTGGGTCAGCGGCGCCGGTGATCGCTGGTCGAGTATGTGTCGATCGAAGCACTGACCGCGCAGCACGCCAAACCATTGCTCAGGAACTGGGACACGCGCGCATTGAGGTGGTCGCCACCTACATCGGCGGTGCCCGATGAGCCGGCTGGCGAACCATCGGGCGGCAGCACGCATCGCCAGGTCGCTGCTGGCCAATCGACTTCCCGGGTCAAGACGCGGCACGGTGCGCCAGCATCTTGCCCGAAGCGGATACATCGCTCAGACGATTTGGCGACGCTGGCAGGTCGGTCCCTACCAGTGGCAATTGAAGCACCTGCGCTGGTATCTGGTGGAACGCACTAATGAGCATGCCAGGGGTACGCGTTACCGGCACTGGCTGACCGTGCGGTTAATGATCCTTGCGCTTGATCACGACGGCTGGATCGAGCGGCTGGACGGGCCGTGGGTCAGGCCGAACGGTGAGCGTGGTGCGCTCAAAGCCGGGCGGCCGGCGCTTGAGCCGACCCCGCCGGCGAATCGAGGCGCGGGTCAATGATCAGCAATGCCACAGAGCAGCGAATGTCAGCAACGCGGCCTCTTTTGCCGCGGTTCATTCGTCTGCGCGACGCGCCTTTCTACCTCGGTATGGATCGTAATCGCTTCAATGCCGAGGTTCGGCAATTGCTCACAAGTATTCCTATCGGTCAGCAGGGTATCGCCTTCGACCGGCTTGAACTGGACGCCTGGGTGGAGGACTATAAGTCCCGCAACGGGCGTCCCGCCAAAGGAGCAAGATATGGGACGCAGAAGATCACCGGGCCTCTACAGACGAGGCCACAACTGGTGGATTGACAAGAAAATCAAAGGATACGGAAGATTGGCGGAAAGCTGTGGCACGACTAACCTCGCAGAGGCAGAACAATATCTAGCGTTCCGCCTGAACGAGATTCGTAATGCAATGGTCTACGGCATTCGACCGACATGGACGTTTCAACAGGCAGCCATTAAGTATCTCGACGAGAACCGGCACAAGAAGAGTACCGAGAGATACATCCACGCTTTCGATCGAGCCATGCCCCACATCGGGGATCTGCGGCTCGATCGTATTCACAACGATACGCTCGCGAAGTACCGGAGGTCCCGTCGCTCGGACGGTGTCTCAGCCGGAACCATCAATAAAGAGTTGAGCTGTATTCGACGGATACTGAATCTCGCCGCGAGGGTGTGGCGACACGACAATGGCATGTCGTGGCTTGACTCGCCGCCACTGATTGAGATGGAGCAGGGACCAGCAAGAAAGCCTTATCCTCTGAGCTGGGAAGAGCAGGATAGCTTGTTCAGGGAGTTGCCAGCGCACCTGCAGCGTATCGCCTTGTACAAGGTGAATACCGGCTGCAGGAAACAGGAAGTGTGTCAGCTCAGATGGAACTGGGAAGTGCAGGTGCCGGAACTTGGCACGAGTGTGTTTATTCTGCCAAGCAACGACGAGTTCCAGACCAAGAACAGTCAGGAACGAGTCGTTGTGCTCAACTCTATCGCGCGACGTGTTGTCGACGAGCAACGGGGCAAGCATCGAGAATTCGTTTTCACTTACCGGGGCAACCCGAGGAAGACCATTCTCAACTCCGGGTGGAAACGGGCCAGGCTGCGTGCCGGTCTGCCTAATGTCAGGGTGCATGACTTACGTCATACATTCGGGCATAGGCTCCGCGCGGCTGGTGTGAGCTTTGAAGATCGTCAAGACCTATTGGGACACAAGTCTGAACGAATGACGACGCATTACTCAGCGCCGGATATTGCTCGGCTCATTGAGGCGGCCGAACGTATATGCACACGACGACCTAACACCGTGCTGCGCGTTGCCCGTCCCACAAATCTCCCACAATTTGAGAATCAGACGAAAACGGTACAGGAGGGCCGTTCGTAACACTCTGAAGAAAAAGGGAAAAATGGCGCGCCCGACAGGATTCGAACTTGTGACCCCTGCCTTCGGAGGGCAGTACTCTATCCAGCTGAGCTACGGGCGCTTTGAGGGGCGCTATAGTACCAGTGCCGTCTAGTCGAGGGGAATCCTGATTTTCTGGCCCGGATAGATCTTGTTCGGATCAGAAATGATGTCCTTGTTCGCCTCGAAGATACGCATGTAGGCGGAGGCCTTGCCGTAGTACTTCTTGGCGATGCCCCCAAGCGTGTCTCCACTGACAATCTCATAGAACTCGTCCTTTGACACTTCTTCCGGCAGCGGTTCAGGCGCGATCAGATCATCGGCGACAACCTTCGCAACGCCTTTCACGTTTCCGGCAATCAATATTGCTCTTTCCCTGATCGACGCGTTGTCGCACTTGCCACACACGGTTGCGACGCCGTCATCAAACTCGACAGTGACATCACTGATGCCGCTAAGTTTAACTTCCAGATGCTGTTTGATGTTGTCCGCAGCTTCGGCGTCCGTGTCGAAGATTTGCCGGCCAACGTCTTTTGCAAAATCGAAAAGACCCATACCGTATTAACTCCTCATCACACCTCGACGACCGCTGCGTCAGGTGCGTTTCGACCAACACTAGCGATGCCGTTGTCACGACCAGACTCTGAGTCGTAGTTCTGGCTCGTGCCGATGACCTGTTGATTCCCCGCTTTCAAATTGAAGCGGAACTTGCCGGATGCTGTCGTTGTCTTTTCGAAACGGCCCGGGTCCGTTGAGTTCTTGCGTACGGACTCGATGCCGTTCGCACAACCGTCTTTGGCCTTATAACCTTCGCTCGTCAGAATGGTCTCACCGTTGCCCGCCTTCAGACGAAAACGATGCTCGCCTGCCTTGTCTACGTATACTTCAAACTTTCCTGCCATTCTATTTCCTCCAGTTTTTCTTATCGCTTAGTTTAGTCCTTGATGACGAATGTAACGACCATCGTTACGCGGTACTCGGAAACTTTGTCGCCGGATACCAATACTTTTTGTTCCTTGATCCAGGCGCCCTTGACCTTGTCTACGGTTTTTGCGAACCGCCTTATTCCGGACTCGATGGCATCCTCGAAACTCTCGTTCGACGATGAGGTGATCTCTGAATTCTTGGCAATACTCACTGCTCTCTCCTGCTTGTTGGTATTCGTTTGCCGAATGCGACGCCGCCGGAAATTCGGAAAATTTCCGCGCATCGGATTAGTTTAGAAGATTGGCAATCGGACGAGAATGTCCTGTCTTGCTCTCTCACCACAGAACGTACGCGCATTGCGGCGTCCATTCAACAATTGACCAGCTCGACGATTTTTCCCTGAGCGAAGACAACCCTGCTTTCGGAGGGAAGTACTCTATTCAGCTGAGCTACGGGCGCTCTTGCAACACCGCTGTCAAAGGGGGGAAGGATCGAACTCGCGATTCTGCCGCTGCAGATCCGCCTCGATTCCTGCCATGATCGATTTGAACTCGTTGCTGTCCCGAATGGCGTCGAGGTGATGCGTCAGTAGCCCATGAAATCGCCAGCTTACGCGCCAGCCATCGTCAACCAGTCGACGCAATTCCGATAAGGCCTCGTCATGGCGACCCAGCAAGGCGAGCGCTTCGACCTTGGAAATACCTAACGGGTAATTCGCCGACCCGAGCGTGTACTCGGCATCGAAGGTCTCAACAACGGTCTCGAGCAGGTACCTTGCTTGCGCCTCGCTGCCAGAGGCGAGCAGCAGGTGCCCCAGATCGACGGCCTTCTGGATATTGGTCGAATTCACCTGGGCCAGCTCGCCAACCAGCTCCGGGACTTTCTGCTCAAACCACGCCAATGCCTCCTCGTAACGTCCGGTGGTCAGCGCATCGTCGGCAACCAGGCGCAGGAACACGGTGTCAGAGCCCCACCGATCGTCGAGCCCCTTCGTCAGCGAAGCCTTGGCAATATCGATGGCTTTATCTCTCTCGCCGTTATGAAGCAGAAAGTACGCTTTTGCTGACAGCGGATACGGCTCCTCCGGACCGAGTTCGAGCGCATCGATCAGTCGACGCTCAGCCATTTCCATATTTCCCGCGCTCACGTAGATGAATACCGAGGACGAGGGATTCTCGTAGTCGGCAGGGTCCACTTGCGCCGCCGCATCCGACCAGTATCCGGCCTCCGCGAGCTGTCCGCTAAGGATAGTCGCCATACCTGCACCATGGGCGGCATATGGATTGCCGGGATTGATTTGAGCGATGCGCCTGAACGCCGCGAGCGCGGGCTCGAAATTTCCCATCCACAGGTTCACGCGACCAAGGTCGTGATACAGCAGGACCGAGAGGGGATCGAGATCCAGTGCGCGCTCGAGTATGGGCACGGCTTCTTCGCTGCGACGGGCAGTGCGAAGATGGGTGGCGTAGATGTTAAGCACATCGACGTCGTTTGGCGCGAGCTCGAGGGAGTGAAGGAACAGGCTCTCCGCTGCCGGGTCTCCTGCCGCCGCCGCGTATCGCGCCAGCACTGCCTGTACAAAGCCATTGTCTGCGTCGAGTTCCACGGCCCTGTCGATGTACTCACGACCCTTTGCGATCATCTCGGACACCGAAATCGCGCCGGTGCTGGCCATCGATGCGTAGCAGTTCGCAAGCGCCGCATGCGCCAGGACATACTCCGGATCGAGATAAATGGCCGACTCGAAATGAGTCACGGCGTCGTTCAACCCCTGGAACGAAGCGAGGGACATATCCTGCTTGCCCCGCGTGAACTCACGAAAGGCCTCGAGATTGTCGGTACGATCGCGGCTGATGCGGGCGCGTTCCTCCGGCGATAACGTAGCAGCAAGCTGCGCAGCAATCGTCTCCACGATTTCGCTTTGTATTGCAAAAACATTCTCTATGGAAAGTTCGCGATCGAAAGTATGCGCCCAAAGGTGCTCATCCGTTTCCGCGTCGATCAGCTGCACGTTGATGCGGACATTGTTTCCTGCCTGCTGCACACCGCCTTCGAGAACATTGGCGGCACCGAGTTCTCGCCCGATATCGCGGATATTCTTCTTTGTCTCGCGATACTCCAGCACAGAAGTGCGGGAGATGACCTTAAGCGCGGATACCTTGGACAGCGTCGTCAGAAGATCGTCATGAATGCCATCGGCAAAGTACGCGGTGTCATCGACGTTGCTGCGCGTAGCAAACGGTAGCACGGCAATGGAAAGGGGATCGACAATGCGTTGCGGGATATCGACTACGGCCTGTGCCGGCGTTTCGTCAGATATTCTTCCTGCCAGCAACCAGCCACTGGTAATCAGTACTGCGAGTAATCCAATGAGTACGACGTAGTCTGCGGGTTTAAGACCAAGATCTTCGCTACCCGACGCAGGCGGCGTACGGACGATTCCGCTGGGCGTGATGTCGTAGCGCCAGCCAAAAACGAGGGCAAGTGGGAACAACGCAATTACAGCAATCCACACGAAGCGCAACGTGGTTTCAGGCAGCCCCCAGGACGCAAACGCCAGATCGAAGACCTGCAGCGCCACCCATGCGCCAACGATGTAAAGACCAGCCACCCTGAAGACGCGACGGCGCCGCAATTCACTGGCTAATGACCCGATCCGACTCATAGACTTGCCTGTTAGACTGAGCAATTCATTCTAGGGCAATTGTCGGACGGTTTGTGAACCCCTTGCTTCGCGAGGCACTACTCCCTTCAGTTGAGCTACGGGCGCCGTTGGTGGGTACCTGCTGGGCGTTTCCTGTTTGATGGTGAGAAAACGATTGCTGCACAGGACCGCGTACGCTTCCAGGTGCGCGACGAGAAATTCGCACCGTTACCTGGCTGGACCCTTGTTGCCCTGACGGGCTAGATCCAGTCAGGCGACAAGCGCCATGTCGGGTCGTTTTCCGATCCGCATTGTGAGCTCACATGCCACGCAAAGTACGTATTTTCCGCAGCTTGGAAAACGCCCTCACGTAGCCATATGCTGACTGAATTCCGGCGATCGCTGTACGCCGCCGGTACCCAGAGACGGGTCGACGAAAAGAGCAGGATCGCGCCGCAATGGCGCCCAGCGTTCGCAGACATCACGGTCACTGGGAGAGGACAATGTTGAGCAAACGACTCGGCACCTTCTGTGCTGTGGCGCTCGGCTGCGCGCCATTATTTTGTATGGCAGCCAATTTCAACGTCAATAATCCGACGGAATTTCAGACGGCGCTGACTACAGCGCAAGCCAACGGCGAGAGTGACACGATCAACGTCGGCGCGGGGACGTTCGACGTCGCCAGCATTGGAACGCTGACCTATACGGCCGCAGCTACTGAGAACTTCGGATTGACTATAACTGGCGGCCCTCAGGCGCTTGCCATACTCGATGGCGGCGCGCAGGTGCCGATACTTAGAATCGATTCGACCGCCGTGACCAATGATGGCGGCGTGTTCTTTCAGGTAGAGAACCTGACCTTCCGTAACGGAAACGCCGTTGGCGCATCGGACAACGGTGGCGCATTGGCTATCCTCACGGATGAGTCGCTGCAACCTGCGGAATTCGCCACCCTCATCAGTGTTACTGGCAGCGAGTTTTTCGACAACACGGCCGACGCCGACGGTGGTGCGATCTACATCAGGGGTCATGCGGTCGAGGGAATCTATCTTTCCGATCTCACTGTCGATGGAAACCAGGCCAGTGGCGACGGAGGCGGAGCGTATGTCACCGGCGGACAATTCACTACACTCATTAACCTCAGCAATATTGATTTCTTCGATAACCTGGCCGCGGGCAGTGGTGGCGGACTCCTTGCAGGAGGATTTGACCCCGACACGGCCAGCGAAGATCGCAATACAAGCATTAGCCTGTACGACATACTCTTCTACAACAACGAGAGCCAGAGTCTTTCTGGCGGTGGCGGCGGTGCCGATCTCTCGTCGCTGGACATCAACATCGCGATTGTCGGCTTCGTCGACAACACCGCGAATCTAGGCGGCGGCCTGCGTATCCGACCAGCCTTCACCACCATAGCGATGGTCAACTCGGGATTCACCGGCAATACGGCGGGTGACGAAGGCGGCGGACTGGCCGCAGGCGAATCGGCCTTTGCAAGCGTCACTCTGACGAATAACACGTTCTTCGCGAACGACGCGACCAATCGAGGCGGCGGTATCAGTCTCGCCATCGACAACGGCATGAGCTTTGCGAGAATTTATAACAACATTATCTGGGGGAATACTGCTTCAGCAGCGGACGACGACCTGTATATCAACAATAGTTATCTGCCTGACATTCCCGCAGTCGTCGAAATCTTCAACAATGACATCACCGCATGGGCTGTAACACCGGGTCCCGTCAGTTCCGGCTCGAATATCGACCAGGATCCGATGTTCGCCAATATGGCGTTGCGGCCTGAGCCAGATCCGCGACTGATGGCCGGTTCTCCGGCGATTGATACTGGCGATGACGGGGCACCATCGAGACCGACGAACGACTTTGAGTTTGATGCGAGACCCTTCGACGGTGACGGCGACACGATCGCGACCACGGATATGGGCATGGACGAGTTCACCGGTGCGCCCGCTTTGAACGCGGACCTTGCGGTTACCAAGACCGATACTCCCGATCCGGTTGTCGAGGGTTCGGATATCGTCTACACCGTAACGGTCACAAACAACGGGCCCGGGGACGCGACAACCGTGACACTTGTTGACTCGCTCGATGCGCTCGTCTCATTCGTCTCCGCGACCCCTTCACAGGGTACCTGCAACGAGAACGCGGGCACGGTGACCTGCGATCTGCTTAACGTCGGGAATGGCGCCACGGTAACAACGACGATCACCGTGGCAACGCCGGACGTGGCCGAACCCACCATGGTAAGCAATACGGCGAATGTGTCGGCCCTGGAAAATGACCCTGTCGGCTCCAACGACAGTGCGACGGAACAGACAACGATCGTTCCAGCGGGACCGGCGATGGCAGACCTGGCACTAACGAAGAGCGACTCACCGGATCCGGTATTCTCCGGCGGCCCGTCACTGACTTATACCATTACCGTCGACAATAACGGGCCGGACGCAGCGACCGGTGTGACGCTGTCGGACTCCTTGCCCGCTGGCGTTACATTTCAGTCTGCCTCGGCAAATTCAGGTCAGTGCGATGCATTACCTGACGGCAACGGCATACTCGGATGCGACCTGGGCGACCTCGCTGTCGACGCCACCGCAATAGTTACGATTGTTGTCGTTCCAGATACGGTCGCTGTAGCTACGACGATTACGAACACTGCCACTGTAACCGGGACGGAACAGGACCCCACTCCCGGCAATAACACGGCGACTGAGGACACAACTGTGAACTCACCGTCCGCCGATATGAGCATATCCACAAGCTCGTCGCCTGCAACACCGATGATCAACGAGCCTGTTACCTTCAGCATGACGGTTACCAACAACGGTCCCAGCGACAATACAGGCGTCGTTGTTGTCGTTGTGTTGCCGGTTGACGGGACTTTCGTATCGGGAACCATTGATCAGGGATCGTGTGACCTGACGAAAGGAAACCTGATTTGTACGATCGGAGACATGGCCGCCGGCGCCATCGTTAATGCGACTATCGTTGTAACAGCACCAGGCGAACCAATGACCCTGACGCTTACCGCTACGATCTCTGCCGACGTAGACGACCCGGTTACGGGTAACGACACAGACTCCGAGGCTGTATCAGTGATTGATGTTGTTGACGTGGTGATCCAGGGTACCAGCGAGGGATCCGGTAGCATCGGCTGGCCGACACTAGTGCTGCTTATTGCCGTTGCACTATTGACTGCAGTTCGCAGACTGAAATCACGCAATGCGATTCCTGCGCATGCCAGCGCCATTGGCCTGATTGGAGTCATCTCGATCGGGTTGCTGTTGCCAGCGGGTGACGTTCAGGCGCAGGGCGACTGGTACGTCGGCGCCAATATCGGATACGCAGAGCTTGATTACGACGCCAGTGACCTGCAACAGGACCTTGCGAATCTCGGCTGGACCATCAGCAATGCCAACGTGGATAGCTCGAGCACAGCATGGAAAGCGTATGCCGGTTTCGCGCCGAGCAAGTATGTCGCCTTCGAAGTCGGGTACACCGACCTTGGCAAGGTGGTTACGCAGTACAGCACATCCATTCCTCCAAACGACATAGATGCGATTCTGAGTGACACGTACAGCGTCCATCCCTATCAGGGCGATGGTTGGTTTGGCGCAATCGTTGCGAGATGGCCTGTCAACCCCGACGTGATCACACTGTATGCAAAAGCAGGCGCGTTTGCATGGCAGTCGGATCTCGACGTCCTCGTCATTAGCGGGGGGACTGGCAGTGTCGTTGGCGACGAAAGCGGCACAGACATGATGTACGGGCTCGGATTTGAATGGCATATCAATCCGGCCTGGTCGCTTGTCGCCGAGTGGGAACGTTATGAGCTGAATGAGTCGCTCGACGTCCCATCGCTTGGTATGAAGTTCAGCTTCTGAAACAAAGAGCAGAGCGGCGGGCTGTATCTGGCTTCCAGATGACGGCTCGCCGCCACGCGGACGAGATTTAGCCTGCCTGAATCGGGAGTGTTTGGTATGGTTGCTGATTCACGTCGCAACCATAGGCAGGGAAGTCGTTTCAATGTTTAGAAGTCTGTATGAAAAGATCGTGGTTCAGATCTCCGCCGAGGATATTGAGGCCGATGATCGCGATGCGGCTATTCGACTGGCTACAGCCGTGCTGATGGTCGATGTCGCCCTGGTTGATTCCCGCTTCGACGAAGCCGAGTTCGATCAAATGCTGGGTTTGATCAAGAACCATTTCGGCCTTGGCACGCAGGAGGCCGCCGAGCTGATTAATGCCGCCAATGCCAAGGCAGACGAGTTGGTTTCCATACACGAATTCACTGAACTCCTGCACAAGCACCTCACCGACGCTGAAAGGGCAAGGGTTGTCACGTTGCTCTGGCAAATTGCCTACGCCGACGGCCAACTCGACAAGTATGAGGACTCACTCGTACTCAAGATCAGCGATTTGCTCTATGTCAGTCGCGGTCGGGTCATGCGTCTGAAGCATGACGCGCAGGGCTGACAGCCAGTACCAGTCTGCAAGCTCAGTCCAAGTCACTCCAGATTCGATCCCAGGTCCGTGCGAGCGCCCGATCGCCGAAGGACATGGGCAGCCGTTCGGCGGGAATCTCTTTCCAGTGAGGATTGCCATGCGCGGCAACGACGTGGCTGAAGACGTAGCTCGGCTCCTGCCCCATGCGCAGATCGCTGATGACGAGCCTGTCGTTGTCGATACGAGCCTTGACGAAATCCCGGGCAAACCAGCGCAGGCGGTTCACCGCCCACACATCGCCTGCACTTTCCATCGCATCCACTGCCGAGGGGTACGCGGTAAAATGCAACGTGCCCTCGTCGATCATGAGCGAGTCGAAGCCTTCGAGATGGCCGTCGTCGGTCATAACAACCACGCGCCACAGCAGCGTATTCAGTGGCGTCGGTGTCAGGAATACTGGCGCGTCCTGTAACTGCATGGACGCCAGCGCGTCTTCGACATTGCGGCTTACGGTCGCCTGTGCCACCCAGGACCAGCCGACGTACAGCGTGCTGATGACCAGGCCGACGCGGAGTGCCGTCCCGCCCGCCCTGCGGCGAAAGGCCGCCAGTAGCACCCCGCCCAGCAGCGGCAGCGTGTACAGCGGATCGATGATGAACAGGGTTGCCCACGAAGTCGGCGGGACCGTCAGCGGCCAGAACAGCTGCGTGCCGTAGGCCGTATGCGCGTCGAGCACAGGGTGTGTCAATAGAGCGAGACTGATCGCGGCAAGCCATCGCAACGGCTCATCCCGGACTGGAGCCCACCAGCGCAGAAGCACCAGCCATAGCAATGCCGACAACGGTACCAGCACGAACAGCGAGTGACTGAACCCACGGTGATACGTGTAGTTCTCGACAGCGCCCCCAAAATCGATGAATACATCGAGGTCGGGCAATGTGCCGAGCCCTGCGCCGATCAGCATTGCCTTGCCTCGATGGCCCGCGGGCGCAATCGCTCCGGCTACGCTCGCACCCAATACGGCTTGTGACAGCGAATCCATAGCAAAATCCTACCGTGGCCTTGAGCCGGGAATTGTTTCAGTTTGAAACCGAACGGCCGGTTGCTGACACAAGCGCAGGTCAGCACCAGTGCGCAAGCCTAGTCCGCGTCCTCAATCTTCCGCTCCGGCGCTGGCAAACCCGACCGCACGTGCACGTCACGTTGCGGGAACGGAATCTCGATACCGTACTCGGCGAGCTTGTCGTCGAGAGCCCACAGATAGGCCGCGCGGGTTCGCGTCGGCCGCTTTGCTCCCTGGGTATTCACCCAGACCAGCAACAGGAAATTGAGGCTGCTGTCCGCAAATTCCACGAGCCAGACATCAGGCTCCCGCCCTTTTCTCTTCAGCGTATAGGGCACTTCAGCGACCGCTTCCAGCGCGGCTTTGCGCACCAACTCCTTGTCGCTGCCGTATGCCACGCCAAACGGGATTCGCACTCTTAGAACGTTTTCGCCCAGCGTCCAGTTGGTGAGTCGCGTCGTGACGAATTCCGAATTCGGCACGACGATATCGATATTGTCATTCGTGTTGATGAGCGTGCTGCGAACATTAATGGCCTTCACTGTACCCGTGAGCCCGTTATCGAGCTCGATGTAATCGCCGACACGCAAGGTATGCTCAAACAAGATAATCAGGCCGGATACGAAGTTGCTGACGATGGACTGCAATCCGAAACCGATGCCGACACTGAGTGCACCTGCCACCAATGCGAGGTTGCTAAAATCCAGGCCGATGGAAGACAGCGCAACAAACGATGCAATTACAATAATCAGGTAATGCGTCAGGCGACCAACCGTATACAGCGACGCCTGTGTGCCACTGGACTCCTTCTCGCTGAAACGCCTGATGGCAAGACGAATGCCCCGCGACAGAAGGAATGCAACGATCAGGATTATCAGGATCTTGAAAATATCCCGGCCCGTAACCGGGGCTTCTCCGACCGAAAACAACGTGACGTCGGCAAAGCCCACAACACGCAGGTAGGTCGTCTTTGCTTGCCGGGTCATGCCGCTCAACAAGGACCTGAGCGCACCTGAATACTCGGCGACGGCTCCGTCCACAGCGAGCCTGAGTAACTGCAGGTCTGCTATGGCCGCCTCCAACTCACCGATCCTGGTCAACGTTTCCCGCGCCGTACCCAGGCGCTGATCCAGCAAGCGGCGCGACGCGCGATTTAACCCCTCCTGATCCAGGGTTTGAACAGCGAGCAACTCGTCCTGGGTATCTCGCCGCCAGTCCGGCACATTTTGTTCGACGCTGCGTACGAGCTCCGACCACACGAGCGCATGCTGCTGCAGGAGATCCAGGTCGGGATCCGTGTCCAGTTGCAGTTCGGTCCACCAGCGCCGCGCCTGGGTCTGCGCCAGCACCACCTGGCTGAGCGCCAGGACAACCTCTGCGTCAACCAGCTTCTGCTGCATGAGGCGCTGTTGTGAACGGCCTTGTTCCGTATCGAGACCGAGTCCGGTCGCTGCCAGCTCGGCAGCACGCAGATCTTCCTGGGCGCTGGCGACCGCCGCCTCGTAACCGGATGCACGTTCTGCCAGGCCTTCAATATCTGCATCTTCAGGCGTCGTTGCCAGGCTTTCGCCGGCCAGAACGACGCGCTCGGCGGTGGCTTCAGCGTAGGCGGTCGCTCGCTCAAAGCTCTTTGTCAATAATTCCAGGCGTCGCGCCGCGATCGCCAGTGCCGCCCGTGTCTCGACCAGTTTTAGCGCCGCTAACAATCGAGCGTCGCCAGCTTCGGCCTCGACGTAGCCTTTGAACGCGAGGTCGCGCCGCCTGGTGGCGCCGTCCAATATGCGCTGTTCGCGCTCTACTTCGAGTTGTTCCTGCGCAGCCCCTTCCTGTGCAGCACGCGATATGGCGGCAAGGCGCAAGAGATCGTCGAGGGAATGGCTGAGCTTGGGTGGGGGCAGCTCAAGCAACTCAAGCTCATCGTCTTCGAGCAACGCCGAGTAAGCGCCAAGGTTGTCTTTCACTGCCGCAAAAACAGACTGCCCTGTGGCCTCATTCGGCCCCTGCAATCTCGCAACCTGTTTGCCGATATCATTCAGGAAGCCGTCGATGCGCAATTCAACTTCGTCGCGGGATCCCTCGAAGTAGGTCCACCAGCCGGATTCCAGGGATTCCAGGTCTGGCGCGGCCGGCGCCGCCGTGTCGGCGGCCTCCTGGGCGTGGCCGCTCACGGTCATGGCGCCGAGCAACAATGCGAGGAAGCGTGCCTTTCGCGAGATCTTCATCGACTAGTTACTCAATCACGTCGCTTGCGTCGACTCGATGTAGTCATCCACGATCCGCTCGAGAATATCCAGCGGCACCGCGCCATTCTTCAACACGACATCGTGGAAGTCCCGAAGATCAAAGCGGTCACCCAGGCTGTCCTTCGCTTTCTGGCGCAGCTCCAGGATCTTTATCATGCCCACCTTGTAGGCTGTCGCCTGCCCCGGCATGACGATATAGCGCTCGATCTCGGCGATCACGTCGCTCTCGGCCATGCCCGTATTGGCCCGCATGTAGTCAATGGCTTCTTCCCGGGTCCAGCGCCGGTGATGAATGCCGGTATCGACAACCAGGCGTACCGCCCGGAACAATTCGCCGGTCAGGCGGCCGATATTGTCCGCATTCGTCGGCACCAGGCCCTGCTCCCACGCGAGTTGCTCGGTGTACAGCGCCCATCCTTCGACATAGGCCGTGAACAGCGAGAAGCGGCGTATCAGTGGCATACCCTCCAGTTCCATCGCAATCGCGACCTGGAAGTGGTGGCCGGGAATGCCCTCATGGATCGCCAGGGTGCGCATGCCGAATTTCGGCGTCGCTTTGATGTCATACAGATTCGCGTAGAAACGTCCGGGGCGCGTTCCGTCGAGCGCTGGCTGATTGTAATAAGCGCCCGGCGATGTCTTTTCTTTAAATTCGGGAACGCGCACGACCTCGAGGCCCGCTTTCGGACGCAGGTTAAAGGTCTTGTCCATCTCCGCGTCGATCTCATCGAGAATCTTCTGGTAGTCCTCGAGAATCTGCGCCCGCCCCTCATCGCTGTCCTCGTAATAGAACTCCGGCCATGACGAATAGGCATCCATCGCATCGGTGTAACCCAGCGATACATCCACGCCTTCTTCGGCAAATATCTCCATCATTTCGGCCTGGATACGCGCGACTTCGGCCAGGCCGAGTTCATGGATCTCGTCAGCCGTCATGTCCGTGGTCGTGAACAGGCGCAGGGCGAGTTTGTAGGCCGCCTCGCCATCGGGCAGATGCCAGTAGCCATCGTCTGTGCCGGCCTTGGCTTCCAACTCGCTGAAGTAGTTGATGAACGTGTCGTAGGCCGGATAGACCATCTCATCGATCGACGCTGCTGCCTGTTCGAGAATCGACGCCGCTTGCTCGTCGTCAATTTCCTCAGCCTCCTCGAGCTTTTTAGCCAGCGACGTGTACAGAATATTTTCCTTCGCGGGCGTATCCACGAACTCGCGCATTTCATCGAGTACCCGATTGACAACGAAACGCGGCGGAATGATTCCCTTGCTTTCCCGGATCTTCAGGCCAAGCAGATACTGATCGTGCTTGCGCGGCAGCTCGCTCATGCGCGACAGGTAATTTTCCGCGTCCTCGAGCGAGTGAACCTGGTGACTCGAATCCATGAAGCTCGGGAACGCACTCTGGATACCGAACGTCCCGTTCGCAGGATACGTGTGAAACTGGTACGGCTCGGCGTCAACAATCATCGCGGCCAGGTATTGCGCGATCTCCTTGCTAAGCCGCTGGTCGGCGTCCAGGTCCTCATCGTCGTATTGATTCAGCCCTTCGCCGAACGCTTTCATATCGGCGAAGAACTCGGCCGTCCTGTCCGGATGTACATCATCGAGATGCGCGTTGTGGCCGTTGATGCCCATCGACTCGAGAAAACCCAGCGATGTCAGCATTTCCGGGTCCTGGAATGCGATCTTCACAGGCATACGATCGAGATACGCACGGAACATGAATGGTTTGTCGGCATACCACTCGTGCGCGCCAAATGAACCGACACCAACGATGATGACCAGCACGACAATGCCGATCCACTTCAGAATTTTCTTGAACATTGGATTACCTTGCGATGAGGAGGTCAGGAACCGCTCGACATTATACTGATATCTCGCTGGAGCTCGCTTCAGTCGTTAATTCCGGTCAGCTCCCACCGGGCCAGCCAGATGGGAATGCTGTCGATGGCATTGAGCTGATCGAAGAAACTCTTGAGCTGGAACGCCTCGCCGCTTTGCTCGACCTGGCGCCCGTAGTCTTGCAGCGTCCTGTCCAGCAGGTACTTGCCGGTGACGTAGCTCGTGCCATAACCCGGTTGGCGCATGTACAGGTGCTGCTCGAACAGGACGAGTTCCTTTTCGGTCTGCATCCAGCCGCGTGGCGTCCACTCCGAATGCAGGTTGCCGGCTTCCTCCATCGTCATCAGGTTCGCCTGCGCATACAGCGACCCCAGGCCACGAGCGGCTCGCTGCGCCAGCATGATCCAGACGATTTCGCGTGAGCGGGGACTGTCGTCGTAAAGCCCTGCATGCATGAAGATTTCTTCGACGGCTGTCGCCGTGCCTTCGTTGCGGCTGTCGAAGATGTTGTACAACAGCGCCCCTTGTCGCACCGGGCTCGCGTGCGGCTCGGTGTCCATGCGCGCGAGTTCGAACCAGTGGTAGAAATGCGTAAACAAGGGCGCAGGGTCGTAGTGCGCGCCGATCCAGAAAAAGTGGCGCTGCTCCTCCGGCACGAACGAACCCATGTGTTCCCGCAACGCCGGTTCCATGTAGTCGGTAATGGTGACGATGTCCTTCTCGTCCAGGAACGCCATGATGCGCTCGACAGCGTCTTCCGCCAGCGCGTCATACTCGTCCGGTGTGCTGGCTGCAACCATGGGCGGTAACTCGCGATTGCGTTGTTCCTCGAGCTTGAGCATCGACCACGCGCGCGCGAGTTCGCGCTCCATCAGCGTAACTTCTTCTTCCCAGGTCATTGGCACCCTATGCACGTTCTGCTGGTACCACGTGTAGTTGTCCTTGCCGATACCGGACGGGCCGGTCTTTGACTCCGCCTCGCTCTCCAGCCACGCAACCAGTTCGTCGGTTGCGGCGATGGACTCGTCGATCGCATCCAGCAGCGCCTT